>JAEMSX010000139.1 GCA_016462645.1 Thermoleophilaceae bacterium | reverse complement strand
TGGCCCAGTCGGTCGCAGGGCTGTTCCCCGCGCTGTCCTGATAGCTCAGGATGACGTCGTAGCTGGCGTCCGGGAAGGTGCAACTGGAGGAAGTCGATGCGACTTCAGGAGATGACGCCGGCGAGGCCGGGTTGATCGTGAAGGTGCGGACGGTGGACGCAGCGAGGTCCGTCAGATGAAGGGTGCATCTGGTTGGTCCGCCAATTTCATCGAACCGCAGAGCCGTGCTGCCGGAGAGCGGCGTGTCGGGCAGGCTGTAACTGATCGAAAGCGTCTGCGCCCGGTAGGTGTCGGTCGGAGAGATCAGGACGGGGGGCGTGCTCGTCGTTTTGACCACGACGTTTGTGTTGGTCAGCTCGTTCTGAACCGCGCTCGCTGTCCACGTCAATTTGACCGAGTAGGTGCCGTCAGGAAGCGGCGTTCCGCCGCCGGTCGTGATCTGCGCAGATGAGCCCGGGAAGGATGCGGGAAAGCTGAAGTCCTTGGACGCGGAATCGTCCATGATCCCGTAGACGATCGGCGAGCCGACTGCCGGCGTGAAGGTGAGCGTGGTCGATCCGAACTGCGGGGTCGCAGGCAGACTGAAGGCGACGTGGATCGAACTCCCCTGCACCGACGACGACGCCGGCGCCGTCAGTTGCGGGCCGACATTCGCGCTCGCGCTGCCTCCCCCGAACAGCAACACACAGAAAATGGCCAGGGGCGCAAAGCACAGCAGTCGTCGAGTCATTTCCGGGTTATCGACGCCCTACGGCAGGCACTTGACCGGTCCAGCGCGCAATGGGGCCGGCCTGGTTGGGGCAGAAAGTCCCCTGTTCATGGGATCTGTGCTCCGACCATCAATTTTGAGGTTGACCACCGTGGACAAAAGGCCGATGCTGTATTGAAGGCGGAAACTGGGCCTTTTTGTCGCCGGGTATATCCGCCAAACATGCTCTACTAATCCTTGAAGGACCGAGGAACAAAGGCAGATGGCCACCGCAGCAACAAACAAGACGTCAATCGCTTTCCAGCAGCTCTCAAAGACGCTGGGAGCGAAGCCGCCGAAAGCTCTGGATGAGCTGCCGGCAAGGGACCTGCAGGACCTGACCACCAAGGTCGAGGCCGCTCTGGTCCAGCACCAGGAGGCGATGGTCCAGGCTGAGCTCTCGATCGTCGACCAGGCACCGCGCGCCCTGCGCGGCACCGTGCGCAAGATCCTCGGGGTGAAGTCATGAGCGCGCAGCTCCAGACCCACGCGGAGATCGTCAAGATCGCCCACCTCCTCCAGGTCGAGCCGATCGAGATCGAATACCTCGCCGCATGTGACCCCGACACGCTGGTCGCGCTCCGCCTCCAACTCGTCGAGATCTACTACGGCGATGAGTCCTCAACTTTGAAGCGCTTTGCCAAAGTCGGAAACCTTCTGCCGTCGTCGGTGATCGCGTCGCTGACCAAGGAAGCCGTCGGGCCCGTGCTCGCTGCACGCATCGCCGGCTTTGTCGATCCCAAGCAGGCTGCGGCCGTTGTCGCAAAGCTGCCGCCGGGGTTCGTCGTGGACATCGCGACGGCGATCGACCCACGCCGCGTCGGACCGGTGATCGGCCGTCTCGACGACGTCACGGTCGAGCGCGTCTCGCTTGAACTGATCAAGCGGCACGAGTACGTCACGATGGGCCAGTTCGTCGGTTTCGCGACTGACGCGATCCTGCGCAGCTCATTCAACTTCGCTTCCGATGAAGCGCTCCTGCGCACGGCGTTCGTAGCCGAGGACAAAGACCGCATCTCAGCAGCGCTGAAGCCTCAGTCCGACGAGCGCATCGCCTCGATCATCACCACCGCCGCCAAGGGCGACCTCTGGCCAGAGGCGATGGACCTGC
>JAEMSX010000138.1 GCA_016462645.1 Thermoleophilaceae bacterium | reverse complement strand
CTAGATTGAAACACGAGCGGTCGTGGGACGTGCTTCGACTGCGAATCCAAGGCCTTCCAGACGTTTGATCAAGCGCTTTGCAGCGAGCTCGGGATTGCGCTTCGTGAAGTGATCGCCTCCAAGGTCCTGGTACACGACCCGGTCGCGGATGATGTAGAAGGCCGCGGTCAGCATCGATGCCGCGACAGCCACGATGGCCTTCTTCGCGCCACGTCGTGACTTGAGGCGCGCAAACTGAGCCCGGAGGTACGAGCCCTTGGTTCGGATCCCACCCCACGCTGCGCTGATCAGCGCGGTCTTGAGCCAGGGTGCGCCCTTCCGGATACGACGGGATCGATGCTTGCCGGCACTTTCATCGAGGCGGGGACAGAGACCCGCCCACGAGATGAGGTGGCCCGCTGTTGGGAAGCGGCTCATGTCGAGTCCGATCTCGCCGGCGAGCACACGAGCGGTCGTGTCGTTCACCCCGGGGATCGTCGTCAGGTTGTCGACGTGTTCTTGAAACGGGGCGAGGACCTCGCCCATGCGCGCCTCCAGATCGCGCATGCCCTGCTTCAGTTGATCCACCTGGGCAAGGTGGAGCTTGAGAAGAAATCGGTGGTGCGATGTCACTCGACCACGCAGCGCCTCGATCAATTCCTTCCGAGTGGCCTTGAGCCGACCGCTGCAAAGGTCGACGAGCTTCCCGGGATCGGTCTGGCCGGCAATGATCGCTTCGAGGATCATGCGCCCGCTCTTGCCCATCACGTCGCTGATCGCGCTGGACAGCTTGATGTTCGCATCCTCGAGTGTCTTCTGGATGCGATTGGTGTGCTGGATGATCTCTCGCGTGAGCTGCTTACGCGTACGCGAAAGGTCGCGCACTTCTTGGATGTGGGTCGGCGGCACGAAGCTGCCGCGGACCAAGCCGTGCGCGAGCAGGTCAGAGAGCCACACGGCGTCGTTCACATCGGACTTGCGACCCGGCACGTTCTTCACGTGTTGTGCGTTGGCGAGCACGAGCTCGAGCGACTCCTCCAGCACGTGCCACACCGGCTTCCAGTAGACGCCCGAGGACTCCATCACGGCGTGTGTGACTTCGTGCTCGTTCAACCAGTCGGCGAGGCTGCACAGCTCGGTCGTCGTCGTCGCGAACGACTTCACTTCTTGGTTGGCCTTGCCATTGTCCTGCGCGATTCGCACGCAGGCGACCACGACGTCCTTGTGTACGTCGAGGCCGGCGCATCTCGGATACAGCACTTCCATGTCCATCTCCTCGTCGGAATGCGCGCCGGCGGGGAACTCGCGTCGTCGAAATCTAGATTACGTCGTTCGGGACCTTGCGGTCCGTCGCGGACAGTCTGGGGTGCTCGCGGAGTTCCGGGTTCAACTGACTATCGGGCTCAACCGCACCAGGCGAATGCCAACCTCGGTGCCAGCGCAGACCCTACGCTACACCGGTTTCATTCGTCGGGTTCTCCGAGCGCCTGCGCGGCACGAGGCCGCCACCTTACGCCGAACGACGAACGGGCATGCACGTGCCCGTTCCTCCAACCGGTGTTGCGCCTCGGACTCGTGACGCAAGAACCGGAGATGGGGAACTGACTACTTGAGCTCCTTCGAGAGGCCCTTCGCTCTGCGCTCGGCGTCCTCGCGCATCTTCTTCTCGATCGCGAGCTTGCCCTCGAGCTCCTTGCGCGCGATCTCGAGCTTCTCTGCGATCCGTTTCGCGTCGGCCATCGCACGCTCGGCGTTCTGCTTCTGGGCGATCGCCTCCGTCGCGCTCCTGAGGGCGTCGGCCTTCTCCTTGACGAGGCGAACGTTCTGTTCCTCGATCGTCATGTTCTTGTCCGCGACCTGTCGATTCGCGCGCTCGCGCTCGGCCTC
>JAEMSX010000006.1 GCA_016462645.1 Thermoleophilaceae bacterium | reverse complement strand
CGGCCTCGCGTACTCGGTCTACAGCTACAACCAGATGTACCGCGACACCGGCGAGATCGGCCTGTACGTCGGCACGCGCCCCGATCGCATCTCCGAGTCGATTGAAATTTTCGCGCGCGAGCTGCAGCGTCTCTGTGACGAGCCCGCGACGCCGGCGGAATTCGTGCGCGCCAAGGAGAACCTCAAGGGCCGTACCGCGCTCTCGATGGAATCTCCGATGGGCCGCATGATGCAGCTCGGGGGATCTGTTCTCTTTGACGTGCCGATTCTCTCCTTGGACGAGATCGAGCAGCGCATCGAGGAGGTCACGATGGACGATCTGCACACGATTGCCTCCGAGTTCTATGCGCCCCAACGCTTCAACGTCGCCGCTGTCGGCTCTGACGAGGCCACGATTCGCAAGGCACTTGAGGTCTTGAACTCCGACCTGGCCGCAGCCCCGCTGGCCGCGTAGCGACGCCGTGATCCGCGTAGCTGTCTCCGGCGCCGCCGGGAAGATGGGCCAGGCCGTGGTCGCCGCCGTGAACGGCGCGGACGACATGGAGCTGACCGGCCAGGCCGATCCCGCGCTCGGCGTCGCGCTGGCGGATGTGCTCGAGAACGCGGACGTCGTCGTCGACTTCACGCGCCCGGACACGGCGCTCGAGAACGCGCGCACGATCATCGCCTCGGGTACGCACTGCGTGATGGGAACGACCGGCGCGGACTTCAGTCGGCTCGAGGGTGCGGGCACCGGCAATCTCTTCTTCGCCCCGAACTTCGCAATCGGCGCCGTGATGCTGATGGAGCTCTCGAAGACCGCCGCCAAGTACATGCCCGAATGCGAGATCATCGAGCTGCACCACCCCGCAAAGCTCGACGCTCCCAGCGGAACCGCGATCCGCACCAAGAACCTGATCGAGGAGGCCGGCGGCAACGTCCACGAGCCGATTCACTCGATTCGCCTGCCCGGCGTCATCGCGAGCCAGGAAGTCGTATTCGGCGAGACCGGCCAGACACTGAGCATCCGCCACGAGACCTACTCGCGCGAATCGTTCATGCCCGGCGTGCTGCTCGCCGTCCGCCAGGTGGGCGGACTGCCGGACCGCATCACGGTCGGGCTCGAGAACCTCTTCTAGGCCGCGCCGTCGAACCGCGGTGTGCCCTGGCGCTCGCGATGCGTGTGGGTCTGGCTGTGGCTCGATCGCGGAACGGTCGGCTCGTCGGCGGAGATCTGGTCGACCGTGTTGACGATCGCCCCCGGGGCAGGCGCCACGGGCCCGTTGCGGAGCGGGTCATCGGTGCGTTCCATCCAGGCGGCGAGGCGCTGCCTCAGCTCTGCCAGAACCGTCGCAAGGGCTGGATCGTCAATCCGATTGCGCCCCTCGGTCGGGTCGAGCAGAAGGTCATAGAGCGCCTCGGTCGGAGGTTCGATGTCCGCCCAGCCGAGCGACAGGATCAGCTCCTTCGTCGGACCGTCATCGAGATTCGCGAGGACGGGGCCGGAGTGCTCTTGATCGAAGCGGCGGACGTACTTGTATCGAGCCGTTCGCACGGCGCGCTGGGGCTCATATGCGGCGTGGTAGGTGACCTCGGCGAAAAGCTCCTCGTGGATCGAGTCGCTCCGGCCGTTGACCAGCGGCGTGAGCGATGAGCCCTCAAGCCACGCGGGCTCATCGATGCCGGCGAGCTCGCAGATCGTGGGGAAGAGGTCGAGGTGGCTGACCATGCCGTCGATCACGCGTCCGCCGGAGAAGCCCCCGGGGCCACGCAGCATCAACATCACTCCGAGCCCGCGGTCGAACATCGTGCACTTGGCCCCGGGGAATGCGAGGCCGTGGTCAGTTGTGAGGATCACGAGCGTGTTGTCGTTGAGATTGTTTTCGTCAAGTGCGTTCAGCACGGCACCGACGCCCTGGTCGAGCGAGCGCGCGCTGGCCTTGAATGAGGCCATGTCACGACGTGTTGCCGGGGCGTCAGGGATGTTCTCGGGCGGGCGCGAGTAGAGCGCGTCGCGCACCGATGAAGGCTCGAAGTACTCGCGATGGGTCTCGAAGAAGCCCACCGAGAGAAAGAACGGCGCCGCTTCAGCCGCGCGCTCTGCGATCAGCTTGGTCGCGGCGGGCGCGACGTCGCGAACCTTCGAGCTGTCGAGTTCGACGACGTGGTCGTACCCGACCGTGTGCGGTGATGCCGAGACGTGCTGCTCTCCGATCAGGCCGGACCAGTAGCCGCGCTGGCGCAGCACGTGGACGAGGTGCCGCTCGGGATGAGCCAGGCGGTAGCCGCGATGGGCTAGGCCGAGCATTCCGGCGCCGTGCGCCGACTGCCCGGTGAGCAGCGCGGCCCGCGACCCCGAACACACAGGCGCAGCGCAGAATGCCTGCCGAAAAAGCACGCCCTGATCTGCGAGGTGTTGAATGTTCGGCGTCGGAACCGGGTATCCGTACGGCTGAACGTAACGACCTGTGTCGTGCGAATTCAGGTACAAGATGTTTGGCGTTTGGGTGCTCATTTTGTACGAAAACCGGACTGATATGGTGCTGAATATATGACGAACTCCTTCCCGCGTGCAGAAGGCATTTCATACTTCGTCTGCGCGACACAGAGAAGTGGCAGCACTCTACTTTGCGAGCTGCTCAAGGGCACCGAGGTCGCCGGCGTCCCTGACGAGTTCTTCGAGGGTCTCAGAGCGACCGGTCATCCGCGTCAGCCGCGCGAGTACTTCGAGCTTCCCGAGTACGCCGACATCGCCGAACGACTGGCTCCGACCGAGGTCGGTCAGCCGGAACGCCCCGGAGATTTTGAAGGCTGGTTTCCGTACGTGCTGCAGCGGGGCACCGGTGTCAACGGCGTCTTCGGCGCGAAGATGATGTGGAACTACTTCGATGATTTCCGCGCGCGGATCCTTGAGCTGCCCGGTCTCGAAGGAAAGACATTCAACGCGGCGCTCGATGAAGTGTTCCCGAAGCTCAAGCTGATCTTCGTGCGCCGCCGCGACAAGGTGTCGCAGGCCGTCTCGCTCTGGAAAGCGATTCAGACACAGCAGTGGCGCGGCGCGCAGGAAAGCACCCTCGACGAACGCGACGTCAACTACGACTTCCGCGCGCTCAGCTTTCTGGTGGACGAGCTTCATCGTTGGGACGCGCATTGGGAGGACTGGTTCCACGCGACCGGGCGTGAGCCGATCCGGGTGATCTACGAGGACTTCGCCCAATCGCGCGCCGCCACGATCGGAAGGGTTCTCGACGATCTCGGGATCGACCCTCCGGAACCCGAGCATGAGAAGGGCCGGATGACGCGCCAGGCCGACGGCGTCTCCGAGGACTGGGTCCAGCGTTTTCGCGAAGAGGCGGCCGCGCGGCCGCTCGCGCGCTAGCTGCTCTTTCTGACCTTCAGTGTGGCTTTCATGCCACGAGCGCGGTGATCGCTGAGCGTGCACCACAGCAGGTAGGTGCCGCGGCGGACCGTGAAACGCTTGACCGCCCGATCGCCTGGCCGCGTGGTTCCGAGATTGCGCACGAGGCTCGTGCCGACGCGGCGAACCGCCAGGTCGTGATCGTCTTCGCCGTAGTTGACGAACTCGAGTCGCAGCCGGCTCGGCGCGACCTGATTGCGTGAAAGCCCGATGCGGAACTCGCTGCCGCTGGCCTGTACCGCGCTGGATGCTGACGAAGTCATGCCGGATGCGAGCGCGCCACTCGCGATACCGATGGCCAGTAAAACGGCAACCGTCAGAGTCTTCGCGCAATGGCGCATCAGGTCAGGAGGCTCGGGATCGGGAAGCTGCGTACGCCCGGAATGATCCGAGCGGAGTCGAAGCCGAACCACTGATCGAGGATCGCCCCGTGCAGCGCGCGGTAGTCCATGCTTGCGCGCATGTTCTCGTCCTCGTCGAGCTGTGCGAGACCCGTCCATTCACCGAGCAGCTGGCGCTTGACGCGGGAGCCGATCAGGATCGCCGCGCCCGCGGCACCGTGGTCGGTGCCCGCCGAGCCGTTCTCCTCAGGACGACGGCCGAACTCGCTCCAGACCTCGACGAGCACACGGTCCTGCAGTCCGCGCGCCTCGAGGTCGCGCTGAAAGGCGAGCAGCGTGTCGGCGGTCACCTTGATGTTCTTGTCGAAATCGTCCTTCTGCGCGTCGTGCGTGTCGTAGCCGCCGACGCCGCGCACGGCAACGCACTTGAGCGGCAGCCCGATGCCGATCATCGCGGCGAGTGCCTGCATGCGCTCGGGGAATTCGCCGCCGTCGGCCGGATAGACGACGCCTGCGGGGGGCTTGATGCCGCTCGGCTGCTGGTCCTCGTCGACCGCGAACGGGAGGAGTTGCTGGCGCAGCTTCATCGACTGCGCCGAGGCGGCGGCGGCCAACTTCACAGCGGGGTCCTTGGATTTTGCGTTCGACACTCCGAGGTCGTTCAGCGAATTGATCATCGTGTCGCCGAGTTCGCCCCAGACGTTCTGGTGTTCGAAGCGGTACGAGCTCGGCTGTGACAGCGCTGAGACCGGCGCCTTCAGTGGCGCGAGTGACGGAGCCAGGCTGTAGTCGAGCGACAGCCCCTGAAGCGGATTGTCCGGGCTGCCGACGACATCGAGGTAGCGACCGAGCCAGCCCGTCTGGAGACGCGTGTCGAGCGCTCCGACTTCCCAGTAGTGGCGGGAAGTGAAGTGGGACTGGTCGGGGTGGTCATACCCGACCGAGGGCGCGACCGAGAGCTTGTTCTCCTCGTGGAGCACGCGCAGGCCATCGGCCGCCGGATTCCAACGCAGTCGCGTGTCGTCAGCGAAGGCGGTTCCGCCGTCAGCCGGCAGCGCGAGGGTGGGGCGGAGCTTGCGGTAGATCGGATCTTCGACCGGGGCGAGGATTGACAGCGAGTCAGCGCCGCCGTCGAGGAACACGGAAACGAGGATCGGGTTCGGCGGCCCGGCAGCGGCGTTTGCGATCGCTTCCCCGATTCCCAGCGCGTTGAGGTGCATGGCGCCGTAGATCGTGAGCGAGAACGCGCCGCTGCGCAGCAGGAACTGACGCCTCGAGAGGCCCGTGCCGGCCGGAGCCGGCATTCCCGCTTCGATTGCGGGCAGGCCGTTGCCTGCCGTAGCGGCGGCGTCTCGCAGCAGCTGGGCGCGGTTGAATTCTTCGCAGGCGTTGTTTCGGTTCATGTCACTCATGACGTCTGATGGTCGGGGCTCATCGCAAGGAGGGTGCGCATAGCGTTCTGGCGCATCACGCGGTAGGGCTTCTTCTTCCATTTCGCGCTGTCGGCCTGCTGGCCCGACTTGCGCGCGAAGTCCATCAGGACCGCGCGCGTGGGGCCGTTCACGGTCGGGTTTCCCCAGAAGTTCATGACGTTCTTGTAGGCCTGTTCCGGCGTCTCTTCCGGGTCCCAGTTCTTCGCGTCCTTGTTGTCGCTGGGGTCGAGCAGGGCTTCATCGGTCGCGTATCGCGCGACGTTCCAGCGCCCACGAAAGCGGCCGGTGTCGAGCCACGCGTCGTCGTCCCAACCGGAGACGTTCGGCGGGAAGAACAGTCGCTGGCCGGTCTGCTCGGAGAGCCACGCCCACGCGTCGCTGGTGATCCCGGCGTTCTGGGCGCGAAGCAGGCCGGCGGTGAAGACGATCGGCGGCTTGATCATCGCCGGGCCCTTGTAGAAGGCGGGGTGCATCAGGATCGCCTGCACGACGGGGCGGACGCGATAGCCCTTGCGTTTGTAGAGGCTGATGAAGGCTTTGAGGTTCTTTCCCTTGAGCGGCACCGGCACGAAGTAGCTCCAGAGTTTCTGCACGAAAAAGGCGGCATGGTCAGGATGGTCAATGCACAGGTTGCAGCTGTCCTGCCAGCCGAAGTTGCCGGTCTTGCCGAAGATCGTCTTCGGGTCGTTGTCGTGGCGTTTCTCCTCGAAACGGAAGTTGTGCTGGCCGTCGTCCTCGTTCCAGTCGCTCGTGAATCCGGTGAGAGCGCGCGCATGTTCGCGCACGTCGTCCTCGGTGTAGCGGGCTCCCGCGCCAAGCGTGAAGAGCTCCATCATCTCGCGGCCGTAGTTCTCGTTCGGCGAGCGCTTGTCGCTGCCGTCGCCCGAGAGCCAGATCAACATGGCCGGGTCGACGGTGACGTTGTAGAGCAGTCCTCGAAAACTGCCCAGGCACTTCTGGCGCAGCATCTCGTTCTGGGCGATCATCAGCTTCTGGTTTCCGACACCGTCGTTCGACGTCGCGAACCAGTCGTGCCAGATCAGTGTCATCCGCTCTTCGAGCTGATGGTTGCTGCGCACCATGCGATCGAGCCACCAGATGTGATCGTGGCCCCAGATGTCGTTGGGCTTGAGCGGGTCCTCCAGCTGGGGGCTGGGGCCGACGAGCTGAGCTTTGCGTTTCGGGCTGACGATGGAGGCGACCGCGCGCTTCATCCCGAGTCGCTTGTACCGCTTGATGTCACCGGGGCGCGGACCGAAGCCGGCGCGCCACAGCAGTCGCTCGACCTCTTTCTGGCCGAACTTGCCCGTGTAGACCGGGATCTTGACGCTCTTTGACTTTGACTTCTTCTTTTTCCGGGCCAACTGCGGAAGCTCCCGTGTGTTTGATCGAGCAAGCTGCTCGGATCCTCATTGAACCAACCCGAACGGACCGCGTGGGATTCGCATCGTCCATCGGTCCAGCGCAAAATTGGTTAGCTCTTACGCAGTTGTTTCGGCACAACGAAGCGGATTGCTGAGTGTTCGGCGTCGACCGAACAGATCTTGTTGTCCACGCGATCGAACGATTTTGCGAGCGGCATCAGGTCTTCCTGTTTGACGTAGTCCGCGTGACCCTTCTTGCGCGTGACAATCCAGATCGCGGCGTCGTCGCGCAGGGTGGGGCGGACGCGCTCGAACAGATCCTCTGCAGCTTCCACGCTCGCGGCGCTCTCGATGATGATGTCGAGGTCTGCGCGCAATGCGCTGCGTGGCAGTTCGTCGCCGACATCGCCGGAGATCCGCACCCGCATTCCGGGCTTGATGCCGAGTTTGTCGGCGAGCGTGCGATGGGAATAGTCACGTTCAGTCATGGCGAAGATTCTGCCTCAAAGCTCGGCGCGTATGCTTGTGTGCATGCCTGAATTCGGAACTGTCCTGACCGCCGCGGTCACCCCGTTCGACGCCAATGGCGCCGTGGACGAGGTTGCGTTCGTTCGCATCCTCGAGCACCTGGCCGCCACCGGCAGTGACGGCGCAGTCGTCTGCGGCACCACGGGCGAAGCCTCGACGCTCTCCGACGAGGAACACCTCGCCGTGATTGAGCTTGCCGTGAATGAACGTCCCGACGGCTTCACGATCATCGCCGGAACGGGCTCGAACGACACGCATCACGCCTGCACCCTGACATCGAAGGCCTCCGCGCTCGGCGTGGACGGCATCCTTTCGGTCACCCCGTATTACAACCGCCCGCCGCGTCGCGGAATCATCCGCCACTTCGAGGAGGTCGCCAAGTCCACCGAGCTTCCGATCCTCGTCTACAACATCCCCGTCCGCACCGGCACCGACATGCCCAACGATCTGCTCGCGGAACTGGGTCAGATCGAGAACATCGTCGGCGTCAAGCAGTCCAACGACGACAACCTCGCGATGATCGACGGACTTCAGCTCTACGCAGGCAACGACGACGTCTTCGCCAAGGTTCTGGACCTCGGCGGCAGCGGAGGAATCCTCACCGCGACGCACGTCGTGGGCGAGGAGTTCAAGCGCATGGTCAACGAGCCAGAGAACCGCGCGGCGATTCATGAGTCGTTGCAGCCGGTGTACGACGCGCTCGCCGTGGCTCCGGCCGCCAGCGCGAACAAGGCTGCCCTCAACTTGATGGGACTTCCCGGCGGGCACGTGCGCCTGCCGTACGTCGACTGCGACGAGTCCGAGACCGCGACGATCCGCGCCATGCTTGAAGATCGCGGACTTGTCGGGGTGGCCACTTCATGAGCGGAAAACTGCGCGTACTGCCGCTCGGCGGGCTTGGCGAGATCGGCAAGAACATGACGGTGATCGAGCAGGACGGCAAGATCGTCGTGATCGACACCGGCCTGATGTTCCCGACCGCCGACATGCTGGGCATCGACCTCGTGCTTCCCGACTTTGATTACCTGCGCGGCCGCGCCGACGACGTCGAGGCGATCGTCATCACGCACGGCCACGAGGACCACATCGGCGCGCTCCCGTACGTGATCCGCGAGCTCTTCCCGGAGGAGACCCCGCCTGTCTACGCCGCGCCTCTGACCGCAGAGATGGCGCGCTCCAAGCTTGAAGAGCACAAGCTGCTCGACGCCGTCGAAGTGATCGAGCGCGACTGCCTTGAGCCCTGGGACGCCGGACCGTTCAGCCTTGAGCTCGTCCATGTGTCGCATTCGATCCCCGACGCCTGCGGCGTCGTGGTCGGGACAGATCACGGCTCGATCTTCCTGACCGGTGACTACAAGTTCGACCAGACTCCGGTCGACGGCCAGCCGACGGACATGTCGCGGCTCGCTGAACTCGGTTCCGAGGGGCTGCTCCTGCTCTGCGGCGACTCCACCAACGCGGATCGTGCCGGCATCGCCCCGAGCGAGTCCTCGATCGGTCCGCACCTCGAGGAAGCATTTGCACGCTGCGAGGGACGCATCCTCGTCACCAGTTTCGCCTCGAACATCCACCGCGTGCAGCAGGTGATCGACGCCTCGGTCGTGCACGGTCGCAAGATCGCGCTGATCGGCCGCTCGATGCGCCGCAACTTCGCGATCGGCCGCAAGCTCGGCCACATCTACGCGCCCGACGGCATGGTGATCAAGCCCAAGGAGATCGACGACTACCCGGACGACGAGGTCTGCGTCATCTGCACCGGCAGCCAGGGCGAGCCGCTTTCAGCGCTGCGTCGCATGGCCAACAACGACCACGGCCAGATCACGCTGCACTCGGGCGACACCGTGATGTTCTCCGCCTCGCCGGTGCCGGGCAACGAACGGGCCGTGAACGAGACAATCGACCGTCTGTTCCACATCGGTGCAACGGTCGTCACGGCCAAGGACGCTCCGATCCACGCTTCAGGTCACGGCTATCGCGAAGAGCTGAAGATGATGATCAACCTCACCAAACCGAAGTACGTGATGCCGATCCACGGCGACTTCCAGCGCCTGGTGCTGCACTCGCGCCTCGCCGAAGAGGTCGGGATCGACCCCGATGACATCTTCCGCATGGAAAACGGTCTGCCGCTCGAGATCGACGAGAACGGTGCCCGTGTCGGCGACCGCGTGAAGAGCGGCATGATCTTCGTCGACGGCCTCGAGGTCGGTGACGTCGAGGATGTCGCCCTGCGCGACCGTCGCATGCTCAGCAATGACGGCGTCTTCATCGTCGTCGCGACCGTGTCTGAGCAGTCCGGCGAAGCGATCGGGGACCCGGAGGTGATCTTCCGCGGCGTCCCGTTCATGGACGACGCCGACGACATGCTGGACGATCTAAAGATCACCGTCGGCACATCGATTGCCGATCTCGCCAAGAAGGTCAAGAACAGTGAGGGCGTCGCAGAGTCCGAGCTGCGCGAGAAGCTTCACAACGACGTTGCACGATTCGTCTACGAACGCACGAAGCGCCGGCCGATGGTCCTGCCGGTGATCGTGGAGGTTTAGAACCCTCACCGTCGAAGCAGTCGCCAAGAACTCATATGGCGACAAAAGTGAAGAAAAACACCAGTAAGCCGCGTGCGACGGCAAAAACAAAGGCGGCTCCGCGCAAGCCTGCGAGCGCCCGTCCCAGAAGCAAGCCGGCTCCCCGCAGTGCTCCGGGACTGACCGACCAGCAGCGACTGGACGCGATCGGGCTCGGCCTGATGGCCGCCGCGGTGTTCTTCGCCTTCATCCTCTATTTCGGCGGCCAGGGCGGCAAGCTCGGAGACGGGATCGTGACCGGGATGCAGTACCTGATCGGTCAGGGCGCGTATCTCGTGCCGCTGGCGCTCGCCACAGGCGGGTTTGTCGCAGTCTTTCGGACGGTGCTTCCCGAGCGCGCTTTCCGCTGGCCCGCGGTCGCGATGCTCTGCGCCGGAATCTTGATCGCGCTGAGCGCAGGTCTGCTCGGTCTCGGCGCTTCAGTGCCGGCCAGGCACGTCGTCTTCGATCCAGCTTGGTACAAGGGCCACGGCGGCTTGATCGGCGAGATTCTCTACTGGCCGGTCGCAAAGCTCACGGGCATGGCCGGTGCCAGCGTCACGGCGCTCACGCTCAGCGTGATCGGCCTGCTGCAGCTGACGGGCATCCCGATCGTTGAGATCGGTGAGCGCATCCTGGGCGCGATCGATCGTTTCCGCCACCCGGTTGCCAACCCGCGCGCCGAGACTCCGGCAGCACGCAAGATGAGCCAGGCCGCGAAGAAGAAGGCCGAGGACGTCCTTCCGCCCGAGCCCGCCGGCGTTGAGCCGGTCGTTCGCGCCACGCACGTCGAGATGGCTCCGGTTCAGGAGGAGCTGCCGGAGATCGACGACGAACCCGAGTTTGATGAGCATGAGGTCGAGCTGATCGAGCCCAGTGTCGAGCCCGAACCAGTCGTCGTCCCGGACACAGAGGTTCCGATCCGTGTCGGTCGCGCCGCAAATGTCACCGAATCGGAGGAAGTCACCTACAAGATGCCGAGCCCCAAGGTGCTCGAGCGCTCGAAGAGTGCGCCCAAGGGGGACAACAAAGCTGCCCAGGACAAGGTGGCAACTCAGCTCACGGAGGCGCTGCGGCACTTCGGGATCGAGTCCACGCTCGTCGGCACCGTCGCCGGACCGCACGTCACCCGCTTCGAGCTGCGTCTCGCGCCGGGCACCAAGATGTCAAAGGTCTCCGGCCTGCGTGACGATCTCGCCTACGCACTCGCCAGCACCGACATCCGCATCCTCGCCCCGATCCCGGGCAAACAGGCCGTGGGAGTCGAGGTCCCGAACATCAACCGCGCAATGGTGCGCCTGGGCGACGTCTACCAGCCGCTGCCCAAGGAATGGTCTCCAGTGTCTGTCTGGCTGGGCAAGGACATCGGTGGCAAGGCGATCGGCACAGACATCGCGAAGATGCCGCACCTGCTCGTCGCGGGCACGACCGGCGCCGGTAAGTCGGGCTGCATCAACACGCTGCTCTGCTCGATCCTCCTCGGCTCCACGCCCAACGAGGTGAAGCTCGTGCTGATCGATCCCAAGCAGGTCGAACTCAACCTCTACGAGCAGATCCCGCATCTGCTCACGCCCGTGGTGACCAGCCCGCGCATGGCCGCCAACGTGCTGAACAACCTGATCCGCGAAATGGAGCAGCGCTACACGCTGATGAGCGCGTACAAGTGCCGCAATCTCATCGAGCTCAACGAGAAGCGCAAGAAGGAGGGGGAGAGCACGCTGCCCTACATCCTCTGCGTGATCGACGAGCTTGCCGACCTGATGATGGTCGCCCCGGGTGAGGTCGAGGACGCGATCATCCGCCTCGCTCAGAAGGCCCGCGCAATCGGTATCCACCTGCTGCTCGCGACGCAGCGCCCGAGCGCCGACATCATCACCGGAATGATCAAGGCAAACGTTCCGTCGCGCATCGCGTTCGCAGTCTCCTCGCAGACCGACTCACGTGTGATCCTCGACCAGAACGGCGCGGAATCGTTGCTCGGGCAGGGCGACATGCTGTTCGCGCCGATCGGGTCATCGAAGCTCCAGCGCATCCAGGGTGCGTACGTGACCGAGGAAGAGATCATCAAGCTGACCGACTTCTGGCGCGCGCAGGGCGAGCCCGAGTTCCACGAGGAACTGCTCGAGGCACCTGAAGAAGAGGCAGCGGAGGACCGCGACGGACTTGACCCCGACACCGACGATCTGCTCGCGGAAGCGATCCGCACGGTGGTCGAGATGGGCACGGCTTCGACGTCGATGATCCAGCGCCGCCTGCGCGTCGGCTACACCCGCGCCGGGCGCCTGATCGACATGATGGAGCGCCGCCTCGTGATCAGCGGTTACGAGGGTTCAAAGGCCCGTCAGGTGCTGATCACCGAGGCCGATCTCCCGCGCGTGCTCGCCGCATTGAGCGGTCAGCCGGAGCTTCCTGAGGCCGCAGAAGTCCTGATGCAGACGACAGCTGAGCACACTTTGGAGCAGCCGTCGATCGAGGGCGACTGAATTCATTCTGAAGTTGTCGGGCCAGTTCGCTTAGATTCTTCGCAATGGGTGAAATTGGTGAGACCCTGCGTGAGCGCCGAATGGCGTTGAAGATCGATGTTCACGAGGTTGAAGAGGCGACCAAGATCCGCGCGAAGTACCTGCGCGCTCTTGAGAACGAGGAGTACGACCTGCTTCCGGGCAGCGCGTACGTCAAGAGCTTCCTGCGCACTTACGCGGACTACCTGGAGCTGGATTCTCGTGCGCTCGTGGACGAATACCGCAGCCTCAATCACCACACCGAAGAAGAACCGATGGTCTACACGCCCGCCCCGGTGGGTCGTACGCGGGGTTATGGGCGCTGGCTGATGGTGCTCGGCGTGATCGCACTCGTTGTCGTGCTGCTGTTCTTTGTCGGCGTTCTCGGCGGCTCTGGCAGTAGCTGAGCGCACACGACCTAAGCTCCCGCGAATGGATCAGATCAGAGCCGGCATCGTCGTTACGGGGACCGAGGTGCTGACGGCGCGCATCGTCGATCGCAATGGCCCGTGGCTCTCGGAACGCCTTCGCGAACTGGGCTTTGACGTCGTGCACATCACGATCTGCCGCGATCGGCCCGAGGACATCCGCGCGCAGCTCGAGTTCATGCATTCGCAGGGCGTCGAACTCGTCTGCACGACCGGCGGGCTCGGCCCGACCGCTGATGACTTGACCGCGACGATCGTTGGTGAGTTCTGCGAGCGCGAGATGTACCTCGATGAGCCGACGCTCGAGAAGATCCGCGAGATCATCGCCAACTTCACGCGGCGCATGAACTGGGACACCGAGGCGCTGGACGCCGGTTCGCGCAAGCAGGCTGTGGTTCCGCGTGGCGCGGA
Organism: Thermoleophilaceae bacterium; assembly: GCA_016462645.1. GTDB lineage: Bacteria > Actinomycetota > Thermoleophilia > Solirubrobacterales > JACPNS01 > JACPNS01. Next base: position 72,689 of record JAEMSX010000006.1, on the reverse strand, counting down.
CATTCTTGGTCCGGCCGGCACTGCGCCGGGCCTTGTCGTTAGGCCGCCGGAGGGCAGCGACAAACCGATCGTGTTCGTGCTGCCCGGACCGCCGGGCGAGCTCCAGGCGATCTGGAACGAGGCGATCGAGACGGAAACCTTCAAGGCGCTTCAGGACCGCACGGTCGTCTTTGAGGAACAGATGATCCGGATGATCGGCGTGCCTGAGAGCGACATCGCCAAGACGTTGCGCGAGTTTGACGAGGCCGAAGGCCTGGGCGATCTCGAGATCACGACGTGCCTGCGTAAGGGGGAGATGGAGATCCTCGTCAGCCATCGTCCCGAGGACCGGGCCAAGCGCGAGTCGCTGATCGCCGCCTTCAACGCGCAGTATTCCGGCGCAATCTTCTCTCAGAGTGCTGAGACCGTGGACGAGCAGATTGTGCGGCTTCTGGATGGGCGCACGATCGCACTTGCGGAGTCCTGCACCGGTGGCCTACTTGCCCAACGCCTGACAGTTCCCGCCGGCGCGTCGAAGTACTTCCAGGGCAGCGCGGTCACCTACACAAATGCGGCAAAGGCCCGTGTGCTTTCGGTTCCAGAGTCCGAGCTTGAGGAGTTCGGCGCAGTGTCGCCGCAGGTCGCAAAGTCGATGGCCGAAGGCGCGCTCGATGTGTTCCAAGCCGATTTCGCGGTCTCGATCACGGGCATCGCGGGACCTGACGGCGGCTCCAAGGAGAAGCCGGTGGGGACGGTTGAGTTCTACGCCGTGACCGCCGACGGGCGCAATCGCGCACTCAGTCTGGTGCTCCCCGGGCGCCGCCAGGACGTCCAGGAACGCGCCGCGACGGTTGCGCTGCACCTGCTGCGCTCCTTGGTTTCCGAGTAGCTCCAACTACTTATTAGTAGGCAGTAGGGTGGAGGCATGCGCCTGCTCCTCGCGATGCTTGTCGCTTCGTTCGCACTTGTGCTCTCGCCAGCTGGCGCAGAGGCTTTCAAGTACACGCACCGGCTGTATGTTTCCGGAGAGCTGACCGACAACTGGTCCGAGGTCGACCCGGAGGACTGCGGTCTGAACGGCAACGGATCGCTCAAGGTGAGTTTCAAGACGACCCGTCCGGTCAAGGTCCGCGTGTTCCGCGACAAGGTCGGGAGTCGCCCGCGCACGAAGGGCGTTGGACTGTGGGCGCTCGCGGTCCCTGGCGGTGCTGGCCACACCCACGCTCCACCCGTCAAGGTGGACGCCACGATGACCACGTCCGACGCACGCGTTCCAGTTCCGATCCCCCCGACGTTCGAATGCAGTCCCAACAACACCAAGGGCTGCGGCACCCAGCAGATCAAACCGGCGTTGGTGAAGGTTGGTGGTTACGATCCGAAAAATCTCTATTCGAGCTACACGCTCGGCGAGTTCCGGTCAACGACGCTCTGCGAAATCGGTCGACTGACCTCGTGGATACATCCGTTCGACATCTCCGGCGGGGACAACCGCTTTGGCGATTTCATCTTCAAGATGCCCAGCGCCAGCTCGGTGCGTCGTAAGCGCACCATCACCCTCACGCGGTCAAATCACGAAACCGCGTCGGGACCGCGTTCGGAGAACGGTCCCGGCTCCGTCACAGACGATGTCACGCGGAAGTTCACGATCACGCTGAAGAAACTTTGAGTGGCTACGAACGCTTGTTCGTATTTTTCCGTCCGGACCACAAGTAAGTCTTCTGTCATTGAACTTTGCCGAAGTCTTTTGATTTCGGTCTTGAAACGTCACTCGCTATTCCGGTCAAATGGGGCATGCGAGCAAAAAGAAATGAACGACAGGAGCACTCCGTGGAGCATCTTGATTTGACCGACAAGCAGAAGGGCGCAGCACTCGAAGGCGCGCTGACCCAGATCGAGCGCCAGTTCGGCAAGGGCACCGTCATGCGCATGGGCGATGACGATGCGCGTCAAAAGATCGCTTCAATCCCGACCGGCGTGCTCTCCCTGGACCTCGCCCTCGGCATCGGTGGAGTCCCGAAGGGCAGGATCGTCGAGATCTACGGCCCTGAGTCCTCCGGTAAGACCACGCTCGTGTACGAGATCATCGCCCAGGCCCAGAAGGCCGGCGGAACCTGCGCCTTCATCGACGCAGAACACGCGATGGACCCGGAGTACGCAGCGCGTATCGGCGTGGACATCGACAACCTCCTCGTCTCACAGCCCGACTACGGCGAGCAGGCGCTCGAGATCGCCGACATGCTCGTCCGCTCGGGCGCGATGTCCGTCGTCGCAATCGACTCGGTTGCCGCGTTGACCCCGAAGACCGAGCTTGAGGGCGCCATGGGCGACCAGACGGTCGGCCTCCAGGCCCGCATGATGAGCCAGGCCATGCGCAAGATCGCCGGAAACCTGAACCGCACCGACACCACGTGCATCTTCATCAACCAGATCCGCGAGAAGATCGGCGTCATGTTCGGCTCACCGGAGACCCAGCCCGGTGGTCGCGCGCTGAAGTTCTTCTCCTCCCAGCGCCTCGACATCCGCCGCATCGAGTCCCTCAAGGAGGGCACCGAGGTCGTCGGTAACCGCGTCCGCGTCAAGGTCGTCAAGAACAAGGTCGCTCCGCCGTTCCGCCAGGCCGAGTTCGACATCGAGTTCGGCCAGGGCATCTCCTCTGAGGGTTGCCTCGTGGACCTCGGCATCGAGCACAACGTCCTGCAGAAGTCCGGCTCGTTCTTCTCCTACGGAGAGATCAAGCTCGGCCAGGGCCGCAACAACGTCAAGCAGTTCCTGCGCGACAACCCCGAGATCGCCAAGGAAGTCGAGCAAAAGGTCTTCTCCGAGCTCGGCCTCGACACCACCGGTCGTCCGATCCACATCAAGGTGGACAAGGAGACTGGTGAGGTGATTGAGGCGGACGTCGAGCCTGAAGTCTCGGCCAAGGCGTCTGCTGCTGCGTAAGCAGTCACGGCGTATCTGGACTTCCCTGCCAGGAGTAGAACGGACATACTCCTGTCAGTGAAGTCCAGATCCACCTACGTCAATCTCGCGCTCCTCTGCTTCGCGCTTCTCGCGGCGGGTTGCGGCTCCAAGTCGTCCGACTACACGGTGTCAGCCAACGAAGCCGATTCGTTCCTGGCCAGCAACCCTCGCGGCTTGGAGGTGGATTACACCGAGGCCGAGGCGAACGATCTCCGCACGTACTTCGTTGGAACGGCGTCGCGGGCTGGTCAGAGCCTCCGATTCTGCCTGGTTCCTGCGAAAAGTGGCTCACGCGCTCCAACGCCTGGTCCGTGCGAGGCGTTCGAAGCCCAGGCGGGTTGCGCGGAGATGCTCGTCATGTACAACTATCCACCCGCGAGTGAAGACAGGGCCGCGGCGAAAGACCGGCTGAGCATTGAGTTCGATCTGGAAAGCGTGTTTCAGCTCAAGGCGCCTGACGCGCACTGTGATGGTTGAACCGGATGTCGCATTCTGCTCGCAAGGCGCGAACCGACATCCCTGCGAATGCCGTCACTCGAAAAGGGCGGTGACGCCGAAGCGAGGATTCCTCTCGTTGGCTGAATAGACTCGACCGAACGCTATGTAGACGCGCCGCTTGGCCGAGAGCATTGCTTTGATGCCGCCGAAGTCACCCGAAATTGGCGCTTCGCCGTTCGCCCCCCAGCTGAGCAGCGGCTTCCCGTCGGAATCAATTTGCATGGTTGACCATTCGGAGGTACATGGGGACTCTTCATCGGGGTCCGGAATGCATCTCGCGGCCGCAAGCACGTAGCGCCCGTCACTGCCCGACGTGATGCTCTCCACGTACTTTGGCGTGCCGTCGTGATTCACCGGTGAAAAGATGCCAGCATTTCCGAACGAGCGATCAAGTCGACCGTTTGTGAGGACGCGAATGACGGCGCCGCGCCGAATCGTCCTCGACTCGCTTTCTTCGGCGTTTGTGCCCGCGAACACGATTCGACCGGATGCGTCGAGCACGCTCTCGACGGCCAAGTCCGATCCTCTCAGCTTGCCGACGAGCGGCCAGGTCTTGCTGAAGGCGCCGTTCGTCCCGTAGCCGCGGTCCCGTCTTCCGTAACGATCAAACCGTTGGGCCCCCCAGAGCGCCCGACCGGCTTTCTTCTTGTAGCTTGTGGTGGTGTAGGTCACCACAGCGCCATTGACGTCGGGGAAGACTCGTGCACCAGTCAGTTCGTCTGTGCCGGCGCCTTTGGGAAGATTCAAACGCACAACTCCGGAGCCGCCGAAGCCGCGCACGCGGTGTCCGCGGCGATCGAGGTGAACCAGCCGGTATTTCCACTCGTTGTCCTCGTAAAGGACGTAGAGGGAACCATCAGGGGCCACGCCAATATCAAGCAGTTCCGCGGGCGCGTCGAGACCCGACCAGTCAGTGGGTGCTTTGATCAGGAGCTTTCCGTCATCCCCGAAGCTTTTGATCGCCCGCCCATGTTCCGAGTATGCGTGAACGACGAAGTGAAACCGGTTTATGTTCAATTCACCGCCGTCGTCCCCTTCGATCTCGTAACCCTTTGAAATGTCTCGATCCGAGGCGAAGTCAACGCGCCCCGCAACGTAGACTCGCCCGTCTGGAGCTGTGGCAATGGAGTTTGCGACAGCTGGCATCCACGGCATGCTGCCTCGACGCGGAAACCGCTCAATGACAGCGCCGTTCTTCCCCCAGGTCGGGTCTCTGCGTCCCGTGCGGTCGAAGGCGACTACGGCGAAATCGCTTGGATTGCGGCTACCGGGCTTGGACCTACCGCCTGCGACGAGGATCCGGCCACGCGCGTCGACGACAGCATCGTTTCCGAAGTTGTCGCCACCGCTCTTGCCGACGTCAGCTAGCTCGGCCGTTGCGAGTCCACCCGCTCCAAATGTCGGATCCGGCGCGCCGGACGGGCCGGTGCCCGCGTAGGCAAGCGCGGTCGTCAGGACGATCGTGATAGCGAGGGTCGTGAAGAAGGTACGGGTTGTCAGTCGAGTCAGCAACTCCACAGTTATCGGTAACAGCGGCGAAGGGCGATAGTCGCGCGGGTCGAGCGCCTACAACTAACCTGAAGCGATGCCGAAGTACCACGTCACAACGTTTGGCTGTCAGATGAACGAGCACGACTCGGAGCGCATGAAGGGCATGCTCGAGTCGCTCGGCTACGACGCTGCTCCCGAGCAGGATCAGGCCGATCTGATCCTCTTCAACACCTGCTCGATTCGTGAGGCGGCCGACACGAAGTTCGCGGCGCACCTTGGTCACGCGAAGCGGATCAAGAATGAGAAGCCAGGGACTGTGATTGGTGTTGGTGGGTGCTGGGCGCAGTCGGTCAAGGAAGAGGTCTTCGAGCAGTTCCCGTTCGTTGACGTGGCGTTCGGCCCCGGACAGGTGCACAAGCTCGCGGAATTCCTGAACAGCGATTCATTGACCGCTCAGGGCTACTTCGAGTTCGAGGGGTTCACCGGCGACCTGCCGGCGCGCCGCGAGCGCGAGTTCTTCGGCTGGACGCAGATCTCGATCGGATGCCAAGAGGTCTGCGCGTACTGCATCGTCCCCTCGACCCGTGGGCGAGAGGTCAGCCGTAATCCGAACGCGATCATCGCGGACATCGCCACGATGGCCGAGGATGGGGTGCGCGAAGTCACGCTGCTGGGCCAGAACGTCAACTCATACGGACGCTCGCTACCCAAAGAACAGCGCATCACCTTCGCTCAGCTGCTGCGGGAGGTCGACGCGATCGACGGCATCGACCGCATCCGGTACACCAGCCCGCACCCGAAGGACATCAAGATTGACGTGATCGAGGCGCACGCCGAACTGGCGAGCCTCTGTGAGCACATCCACCTGCCGCTGCAGGCGGGATCGTCACGCGTTCTGAAGGCGATGCGCCGCACGTATACGCGCGAGCGCTTCCTTGACCGCGTGAAGCTGATTCGCGAGCACGTGCCCGACATCTCGCTCTCCACCGACATCATCGTCGGCTTCCCCGGCGAAACCGAGGCCGAGTTCGAGGAAACGCTCGAAGTCGTCGACGAGGTCGCGTTCGACTCCGCCTTCACCTTCAACTACTCGCCCCGCCGCGGCACCGAGGCCGCCGACATGCCCGATCAGCTCGAGCACGCGGTCAAGCGCGAACGCATGGAGCGCCTTGTGGATCTCGTGCAGAAGCACGCGCTTGAGCGCGCGCAGCGTTTCGTCGGCCGCGATGTCGAGGTGCTGGTCGAGGGGCGCTCACGCAAGGACCCGTCCAAGGTCCGCGGTCGCACCCGCCACAACAAGGTCGTCAACTTCGACGGTCTCGCGGAAGCCGGCGAGCTCACCACCGTGCACATCGAGCGCGCGACCTCGCAAACGCTCGGCGGCAGCGAGAAGTTGCTCGCACGTGCCCTCGCCTGACGTCGTCGCGATCTTCGGTCCCACCGGGATCGGGAAGACCTCGATCGCCATCGCCCTCGCGGAGCTCCTGCGCGAGGGCGGGGAGGACCCGGTCGCGGTCTCCGTGGATTCGATGCAGGTCTACCGCGAGCTGCCGATCCTCACGGGCGCAGCCGATGCCGAAGAGCGCGCGGCGTTGGAGCACCGGCTGATCGGGAACGTTTCGGTCGCCGACCAGTACGACGTCGCGACACACGCGAAACTGGCGCACGCAGAGATCGACCAGCTCCGGGGTGAAGGCCGCCGACCGATCGTCGTGGGGGGAACCGGGCTCTATCTCCGCGCCGCGCTCACCGAACTCGACCTGATGCCCAAACCACGCGAGGGCGTGCGCGAGCGCCTGGCCGTCGTGCTCGACCAGGACGGCCTGGAGGCGCTGTACGCCCGCCTGGAGCGTGAAGCCCCGGATCTCGCAGCCGAGGTCGATCCGAACAACGCAAGGCGCGTGGTGCGCGCCCTCGAAACCCTCGAACAGGGGCTCAATCCAGCCGCGCGCGACGAGAACCGGCTCTGGACCGAAGAGACGCGCGTCCCGACCCGCCTCTTCGCCCTGGTGATGGATCGCGAGGCGCTCTACGCGCGGATTGAGCAGCGCGTGGACTGGATGGTCGACAACGGCGCGGCCGATGAAGTCCGCGGTGCAGAGCCGCTCGCTGGACGTACGGCGCGTCAGGCGCTCGGATTCGAGGAGCTCCTGAACGATGACGTCGACCAGATGAAGATCAACACCCGTCGCTACGCCAAGCGTCAGCTGACGTGGTTGAACAAGCTCGCCGGAGCGACCCTGATTGACGTGACAGACCGCGCGCCGGGAGACGTCGCGGCCGAAATCTCCACCCAGGTCACCGGGTAGACTGGCGCGCCGATGAGAGGGATCAAATGAAGTTTCAGAAGTGGCAGGCGCTGGGCAACGACTACATGGTCGTCGAGCATGACGCGGCCTCATTCGAGCTCACGCCAAAGCGCATCGAGCACATCTGCAGGTACCACTTCGGGGCCGGCGCGGACGGGATCCTTCTGATCTCGCCGAGCGAGGATCCAGAGCTCGTCGCCAACGTGAAGATTTTCAATCCCGACGGGTCGGAGGCCGAGCTCTCCGGCAACGGCGTGCGCGAGGCGGTCATGTACCTGCGTCGTTCGGGCGCGACCGACAAGGACGAGTTTGCGGTCAGCACCGCAGCCGGAGTGATCCGCCCCAAGATCGTCTCCGACACCGAGTGTGAAGTCGACATGGGCCGGGCGAGCACAACCTCCAAGGACTTCCCGGGCGGCCCCGACGACGGTCGCGGCACGATCGAGGTCTACAACGTGCTCAAGGAGTTCCAGCACGTGTCGATCGGGAACCCGCAGTGCGCGATTGAGATCGCCGGCGGGAGTGACGAGCTGCTGTCGCTGAATCTTCCCGAGATCGGTCCGGCGCTGGAGAACGACCCTCGCTTCCCCAACCGCACCAACGTCTCCTTCTGGCAGAAGACCGGCGACTCCACGATCGTCGCGCGAATCTTCGAGCGCGGCGTGGGGGAGACGCTTTCGTCCGGAACCGGCGCCACCGGCGCTGCCGTCGCCGCGTACCTGCGCGGCATGCCCGCGCCGATCTCCGTTGAGCTCGACGGCGGCGAACTCCTCGTCGGCATCGACGAGGACCTGAACATCACGCTTACCGGGTGGGCCGTGCCCGTTTTCGACGGCGAACTGACCACCGAATTCATCGCAGAACTGGAGCAGCTCTAGAGCAATGCAGCCGAGCAAACGTCTTTCGCAGATCCCGCCGTACCTCTTCGCCGAACTCGAGCGCAAGATCGCCGACAAGAAGGCCGCCGGCATCGACGTCATCTCACTCGGTATCGGTGACCCCGACAGCCCGACGCCGCCGAACGTCGTCGCCGCCATGCAGGCTGCCGTGGAGGATCCCGGCACGCACCAGTACCCGTCCAACCGCGGCCGCGATGACTTCCGCAACGGCGTCGTCGACTTCTACAAGCGCCGCTTCGGCGTGGAGCTCGATCCCGCGTCGGAAGTGATGCCGGGAATCGGCGCCAAGGAGACGATCTTCAACCTCAACCTCGCATTCCTTGACCCGGGCGACGTTGCCCTGGCATCTGATCCGGGCTACCCGGTGTACACGGCAGGCCCGATTCTTGTCGGCGCGGAGCCGGTTCTCATGCCGCTGCTGCCGGAGCGCGATTTCACGCCGGACCTCTCGGCGATCCCGGCGGACAAGCTCGCCAAGGCCAAGCTGATGTTCATCAACTACCCGAACAATCCGACTGGCGCGATCGTGCCGGATGGGTTCTTTGAGGAGGTTGTCGAGTTCGCCAAGGCCAATGACATCCTCGTCGTGCACGACGCCTCCTACACCGAGACCGCCTATGACGGCTACCGGCCGCCGAGCTTCCTCGAGACGCCCGGTGCCAAGGAAGTCGGCATCGAGGTCTTCTCGCTGAGCAAGGGCTACAACATGACCGGCTGGCGCGCGGCGGCGGTCGTCGGCAACGCCGAGGCGATCGCCACGTACTGGCGTCTGAAGACCAACATCGACTCCGGCAACTTCGAGGCCGTCCAGGTGGCCGCGATCGAGGCACTCAGTGTCCGGACCGATGCTTCGGTCGCCTCAATGAACGAAATCTATGCGCGCCGCCGCGATCTCGTCTGCGACGCGCTCGCGGAGATCGGTGTGGACGTCAAGCGCCCGAAGGCGACGATCTATATCTGGGCTCCGGTGCCCGAGGGCTTCGACACCGCCGCGGCCTACTGCGAGCATGTGCTCGAGGAGTCCGCGGTCGTGATCTCGCCCGGCGGCGCGTACGGCGCAAGCGGCGAAGGCTTCTTCCGCATTTCGCTCACGACGCCCGACGAGCGCCTCGCCGAGGCCGTCGAGCGCCTCCGCGACACGTTGGCGAAGTAGATCCGTCCGCGCACTGCGCCGGTAGGCTTAGAGGCAGTGCAGGAACGCCGCGAGTCACGTTATGGGGAAGGCATTGTCAATCCGCGCGCAAAGCAGCGCGCGTTCTGCATTGCTTCTGCCCCAACAGAACCAGACCTCGCCGAGCTTCGCGAACTGCTGCGGACCGCCGGCGTCGCCGTCGCCGGCGAGATGTATCAGCGCCGCGAGGAGCCCGATCCCAACACGTACTTCGGCAGTGGAAAGATCGCGGAGCTGAAGGCGGCCGCCAAGGAGGCGAACGCCAACGTCATCGCCTGCGACGACGAACTGCTGCCCCGCCAGGCGCGCAACCTCGAGAAAGAGGTCGGAATCTCGGTCGTGGACCGCACGGAGATCATTCTCGACATCTTCGCCGGACACGCGAAGAGCGCCGAAGGCAAGCTGCAGGTCGAACTCGCCCAGCTGGAATACAACCTTTCACGCATGCGCGGACTCTGGACCCACCTCGAGCGCCTCGGAGCCGGCATCGGCACCAGGGGGCCGGGTGAATCCCAGATCGAAACCGACCGTCGACTCGCACGCGACCGCATCACGGCCCTGCGCCGCAAGCTCGCACTGGTCAGCTCGGCCCGCGAGACGCGCCGTCGCGAACGCGAGCGCAAGAGCATCGGAACCGTGGCCCTGGCGGGCTACACGAACGCCGGCAAGTCGAGTCTTCTGAACAAGCTGACCGGCGCAGACGTCACCGTCAAAGACCGCTTGTTCGAGACGCTTGACCCGACGACCCGCACACTCGAAGTCGACGGTCGCACCGTTCTGCTCACCGACACCGTGGGATTCATCCGCAAGCTTCCGCATCAGTTGGTCGACGCGTTCGCGTCCACGCTGGAGGAGGCGCTCTCGGCCGAGCTCGTTCTGCACGTGGTCGACGCCTCGATGGAGGAGGCCGACCTGAAAGAGATGATCCAGGCCGTGGATGACGTGCTGGTCGAGACGGGCGTGATCGAGAACGACTCGCACCTGGTGCTGAACAAGATCGACCTCGTGACGGCCGAGCGAAAAGAAGAGCTCCAGTATCGCTTCCCCGGCGCCTCGCTGGTGTCCGCTGTCAGCGGGGAGGGGCTCGACGAACTGCGCGAGGCGATCGCCACGAAGCTCGCCGCCCGCCTGGTTCCGGTCGATCTGCTCGTTCCCTACACGGACGGCGACATTCTCGACACGCTGCACCAGCAAGCCGCAGATCTTCACCGCGACGACCGCGCCGACGGCGTGCGCGTGCTCGCAAAGCTGCCGGCGCCGTTGGCCGCCCGCCTTGAACGCTTTCGCGTTCCCGCGGCCGTCTGAGTAGTCTCCCGGCACCTTGCAGTTGCGCTTCAAAAAGCTCCGCGATGACGCGATCGTTCCGACCCAGGCGCACGCCGGCGACGCAGGCAGTGACCTCTACGCGGTCGAGGGCGCCGTCCTGGAACCAGGCGCACGCGCCAAGGTGCCGACCGGCGTTGCGGTCGCGATCCCCGAGGGGCACGCCGGACTTGTGCTTCCGCGCTCAGGACTCGCGCACAAACGCGGAATCACGCTCACGAACACACCTGGATTGATCGACTCGGGTTACCGCGGCGAGCTTCAGGTTCTGATGCTCAACACCGATCGCGACGCTGCATATGAGGTCAGGCCCGGCGACCGGATCGCCCAACTTATGATCGTGGCGTTCGCGGCGCCTGAGTGGTCTGAGGTCGATGAGTTCGACGAGACCACGCGCGGTGACGGCGGTTTCGGTTCGTCAGGTTCCTGAGGGCGCTGGCCGCTTGCGCGCGGCCGCGCGGATCAGGTACGGCGCAATGAGCGTGGTGAGAATCGCCATGCCGACGACCACCGCGAAGATGTCCGCGTCGATCGCGCCCTTCGAGTAGCCGAGACCCGCAACGATCACGCCGACCTCGCCGCGCGGAACCATGCCGACGCTGACGATCGAACGGTCGCGCTTTCCGAGTGACGCGGCGCCGATCCACGAACCGACATACTTGGTGATGACCGCGACGAAGGTGATTCCCAGCAGCAGGAGCAGGTTCGTGTAGTCGAGCAGTCGCTCGACATCGAGCTGCGCGCCGATCACGGCGAAGAAGAACGGCGCGAAGAAGGCGTAGAGCGGGGCGACCTCAATCTCAATCGTGTTCTGGTCACGCGTTTCGGCGATGATCATGCCGGCGAGGAAGGCACCGATGACTGCGGCAAGCCCGATCTGCGCCGCGAGCACGGCGAGACCCAGGCAGATCAGCACTGCTGGCATCAAAGGAGAATCAGCAAAGCGCGGGGCTTCGAGCATCGCCGGGCGGCTGCTGAGCAGTTTGGACCCACCTAGACCGAAGAGCAGCAGAAACGCGACCGAGAGCACGAGCAGCAGGCCGATCTCGCCGATGCTGATGCCGCCCTCGCTCGCGATCCCGGTGGCCAGGGCGAGGATCAGCAGCGCGAGTACGTCATCGATCACCGCGGCGCCGAGGATCGTGCGGCCGGCGGGGCCGGATTGAAGGTCGAGCTCGACGAGGATCGCCGAGGTGATCCCGACGCTTGTCGCGGCGAGCGCCGCGCCGATGAAGACCGCCGTCGCGGTCGAAGCGCCCAGTGCGAATGCGCCACCGACGCCTGCTGCCACCGGAAGCACGACGCCGAATACGCCGACGAGGGTGGCGGATTTTCCGACGGAGCGAATGTCGCCGAGCTTTGTCTCAAGGCCCACCCAGAAGAGCAGGAAGATCACGCCGAGTTCAGCGAAGACATCAAGTGTCGTGTTGAGCTCGATCAGGCCGAGCACGGACGGGCCGACGATCGTTCCGGCCAGGATCTCGCCGATCACGACCGGCTGATCGATGCGTCGACAAATCTCTTCTCCGATCTTCGCCGCGAGCAGCAGGATGAAGAGCGCGAGCAGCGCGCTCGAGACGTCGTCAGAGGCGGATGCGAGCGGGATCGTCATCGCTGCGTGAGCCTCATGAGTCCGGAGCCACCGCCGGCGGCCCGGATCGCACTCTCGTGGGCGAGATCCTCAAGGTCGTCATCGAGCGGCTCAAGCTCGATGTCTCCACCGAGCGCGAGCCTTGTCAGATGGTCGGCGAACCATGCGTTCTTCGGCAGCAGCGGGCCGTGCAGGTATGTGCCGAAGACGTTGTTCACGTGGACGCCCTCGAATCCGTCCTTCCCATTGTTGCCGTGGCCCTTGAGCACTCTGCCAAGGGGCGGGCAGCCGGACTCAAGATAGGTGCGACCGCCGTGATTCTCAAACCCGGCAAGCACACGGGGAGAGCCATCGACCTCGAACTCGATCATCACATTTCCAATCAGACGCTCACCCGGCTCGCGCACCGTGCGCAGATCGACGATCCCCAGGCCCTCGACCTTCTGATCTGCCAGCTCGTAGTACTCGCCCAGCAGCTGATATCCGCCGCAGACGGCGAGGATGACTTTGCCGCCCTCGGCCGCCTCGGCAAGTGCGGCCTGCTTCGTCTCCAACATGTCGCCGGCAATCTGGATCTGGTCGGAGTCCTGGCCGCCGCCGATGTAGAAGAGGTCGTGTGCGTCCGGATCGACGTGCTCGCCGGCCTCTGATGCCGTCAGTTCGAAGCCGATCCCGCGCGCCTCGCAGCGGTGCTGGAGCAGCAGCATGTTGCCGCGGTCGGCGTAAATGTTCATGCGCGAGGGATAGAGCGCACAGATACGCAGGGTGGGGGAGTCGTTCATGTGCTCCCCCAATAGCTCGGTGCGTCGCCGCGCTTGGCGATCGCCGTGCGCAACTCGAGCAACGCGGTGTAGGTGGGCAGAGCGAAGATCGGGGTTGCGGCGCGCACGGAGTCGGCGACGGCGGCGTCGAACGACTTCTCGACCGCGCGTTCAACGATCAGGCGCTTGCGGTCGATCCCCGCGTAGGCAAGGCGCAGAGCCATCTCTTCGGCGCGAGTGCCCGAACACGTGATCTGGCCCACCTTGCCTGCGAGCATCTCGAAGTCAGCATCCCAGATCCATGAGACATCACGCCCGTCGGCGATTTTGTCATTCAGCGCGATCCAGAGATCGAACGGCGCTGACTCCTCGGCGATCGTGCGCAGCACCTCGTTTGCGCCCGTCGGGTTCTTGATCAGCATCAGCGCCACGGAATGCCCGCCGATCTCGAGCGTCTCCACTCGGCCGAACACCGCTCGGGCGGCCGCGAGGCCGCCGGAGATGGCGCCCGCGGTCAGATCGAGTGCGTGGGCCGCCGCGGTGGCGGCCACGGCGTTGTAGACGTTGTAGAGACCGGGGATCGGAAGCTCACAGTCAATCGGCCCGTCCGGCGTCGAGATCGTGATCTCGCTGCCCTCCATGCCGTGGGTGGTGATCTTCGTCGCGGCGATCTGCGGAGTCGGACGCGCGAAGTCGCCATTGGGGCAGCGGTAGATCCCGAGGTGCCCGAGTTGCACCGCTTCGTACTCGAGCGGCGCGCCGCAACGACGGCAGAACTTGGAATCGGCGGCGTGACGCGGCACCGGCTCAGCGTGCGAGGTGTCGGTGAGACCGAAGTAGAGCGTGTTCGGGCGATCCGCACCCAGCCCCGCGAGCAGTGGATCATCGGCGTTCAGAACGACGCGCGTTTCGGCGGGGAGCTGGGCGATCATCTGCTGCCAGGAGTCGGCGAGCGTCTCGAGCTCTCCGTAGCGATCGAGTTGATCGCGAAAGAGGTTCGCAAGCAGCAGGACTGAAGGCTGCGTCTGTTCGACAATCCGCGCAGTCCACGCCTCGTCCACCTCGAACAGTCCCAGCTGGCCCTGGACCTGCCCGTGCTTTGTCGCGTCGAGCAGCGCGGTGGCGATCCCGCCGGCCATGTTCGCGCCCGCGCGGTTGTGCACGACGGGGATCCGCGAGCGCCCGAGCACGCTCGCCAGCAGCGAAGCCGTCGTTGTCTTTCCGTTGGTCGCCGAGATCACAACGGCGCCGCGCGGCAGCTCGCTGGAGAGCCGCGCGATCGCGTCATCCTGCAGTCGCAGCAGGAGTTTGCCGGGAAGCGAGGTACCGCCGCCGCGGCCGCTCAGGCGGCTGGCGGCGCCGACGCTCTTGGCTACGCCGAGTTTGAGCTTGGAGACCGATTCCATGAGCCGCTGATTATCGCGGCTCGCCCCGGCGTCTCTTGTCAGGCAGGCGTGCTTGCGGCCCGGCTGGCGACCTCGATGGCGAAGTTCGCCGCCCATTCGCCGCGTTCATCTCCGCGCATCGAGGCGTCGGGTTCGAGCTTCTCGATCCGCGCCACCTCGACGAGCTGGTCTCCCAGCAGACGCTCGCCGTACATCTCTTCTGGGTCCTCCGGGTCGAGTATCAGGAGAACGTCCTGTTGCACGGCGTGCCAGCGCTCATCGGTCAGGGGCTCGCTCGCGACCATCGCGACGCCCCGCCGGGTGACCCAGTGCAGTTCGAAGATGCCCAGCTTGTATGCGTAGAGCTTCAGGCCGTCGCTGAAGACGAAATTGAGACCCGAAAAGGTGTGTCCGGCCACGAGCGCGGCCACAGTGGCGCGTATCGAGCGAATCGGATCCGTGGGATCGAAGTCGTTCATCAGTCGCATGAAGAAGCACTCGGAGTCCGTCTGGCCGACCGGTTCGCCCATCCCCGGTCGCAACATGTTGCGGTACCCGAGGATCGTTCCGTTGTGGGCGAAGCTGTAGGGCCCGAACTCGAAGGGGTGGGTGTTCTCGTCCGCGAGGCCGCCGAGCGTCGCGCGCCGAACGTGCGCGTTGAAGATCCGGCCACGCATCTCGGTCGCGGCGTCGAAGCGACTGTCCGAGAACGCCGCGCTGGGGAAGCGTTCCGAGAGCGGCGCAGCGCAACCGACGTCGGGATACGCGCAGACGCCCCAGCCGGAGTCGTGACTTTCGGAGAGTCGAATCATCGGATTGGACGATTCGACCAATTCATGACGGATCGAAATTGGATCCGACGCTACGGCTCCGAAGACGCGACACATGGTCAACCCAGATTACAGATCGCTGGACAACGTGCGTCGGCCCCCCAAGCACGGTTCACGTATGATCGCCAAACAGTTGGTGTCGGGGGGCGCCGCGGGAGTTCCTAGGGAGAGTTTGAGCATGTCATCCAACGCAGCCAGCGGGGCAGTCCCCGAGGTCGACGTTCTTGTGGTCGGCGCGGGATTGTCCGGAATCGGTATGGGCGCGCACCTCGTCACGGAGTGTCCCGGAACCACTTTTCAGATCGTCGAGGGGCGCGAGAACATCGGTGGCACCTGGGATCTCTTCCGCTACCCCGGCGTGCGCTCGGATTCGGACATGTTCACGTTCGGCTTTCGCTTCAAGCCGTGGCTCGGCGAGAAGACGCTTGCCGACGGTGAATCGATCCGCAACTACATCAATGAGACCGCCGACGAGTTCAAGCTCCGTGAGAAGATCACCTTCAACACGCAAGTGAAGTCGGCCGACTGGTCGGATGAGTCGGCGCGCTGGCTCGTGACGCTGGAGGACCGCACCACCGGTGAGCAATCACAGATCAATGCGCGTGTGCTGCACTCGGCGGCCGGCTACTACCAGTACGAAGCCGGCCACACGCCGGAGTTTCCCGGTTCAGAAAGCTTCGAGGGAGAGATCGTCCACCCGCAGCACTGGCCCGACAACCTCGACTACGCGGGCAAGAAGATCGTCGTGATCGGAAGCGGCGCCACCGCCGTGACGCTCGTGCCCGCGATGAGCGACGAGGCCGAGCACGTGACGATGCTGCAGCGCACGCCGACCTACATCATGACCCTGCCCGCCGTCGACCCGATCGCCGCCTTCCTGCGGCGCAAACTGCCGGAGAGGCTCGCGTACAAGGTCGTGCGCTGGAAGAACGTGTTCCAGTTCATGGCGACCTTCCAGCTCAGTCGCATCGCACCGGGCCAGGTGAGCAAGCTGATTCGTTGGATGGCCGCCCGCCAGTTGCCCGAGGGATTCGATGTCGACAAGCACTTCAACCCACCGTACGGTCCGTGGGATCAGCGACTCTGCGTCGTTCCTGATGGGGACTTCTTCCGTGCGATCCGCGAGGGCGACGTCTCGATCGAGACGGACCAGATCGAGACCTTCACCCCGCAAGGGATCAGGCTCAAATCGGGCAAGGAGCTCGAAGCCGACCTGATCATCACCGCGACAGGACTTGAGCTGATGGAAAGCTTCGGTGGACTCGACATGACGCTCAACGGCGAGCCGCTGGTGCTCAAGGAAACGTTCGCCTACAAGGGCGTCGGCCTCAGCGGAGTGCCGAACTTCACGTACACGCTCGGCTACACGAACGCGTCCTGGACCCTGAAGGCCGACCTTGTCTCGGAATACCTCTGCCGCGTCATCAACCACATGAAGCAGGGCGGATACACGAGCTTCACGCCGGTGGCGCCAGCGCGGTTCAAGGAAGAGTTGCCGTTCCTCGACCTTTCGTCGGGATACATCACGCGCAAGATCGCCGACCTTCCCAAACAGGGCGACGCGGTGCCGTGGCGCGTCTACCAGAACTATCCGCGTGACGTGAAGCTGTTCCGTAAGGCCGAGATCGCGGACGGCGTGATGAAATTTGAGAGCAAGTCGCCGGCGGCGACCCCGGTCACCGCCTGATCAAGCCGTCCTGTGAGGCTTGGTAGCGGTCGATCATCATCTCTTTTGAGAGGATCAGAAGCTGGGCGACGCGCTCGTCAGCCATCGCGTAGGTCACCGAGGACCCGTCGCGTCGCGAATCCACGAGACCCGCGCGGCGCAGCACTCCGAGCTGTTGCGAGAGGTGAGACTGTTCGATGTCGATGACCTCCAGCATCTCCGACACGGGGCGCTCACGTTCGGTGAGTAGCTCCAGGACTCGGATGCGCATGGGGTGGCCCATGGCCTTGAAGAACTCCGCCTTGAGTTGGGGAATATCGCGATACATGGATATGACGATATAACAATAAGCCGAATACGACTTCAGCCCGATGCCCCAACCCGCGCGCGTCCCCCATCTGGGGCAGGATCGCACCGTTTGACCGCGAAGCTCATAGGCAGGTCCATCCACCTAGGAGGAGTTATGGCTGCAAATCCAGACAGAGTCACCGGTTGGTGGCTTTTCGCCGGCGTCCTGCTCACAGTCGCGGGTATCGCCGACATCATCTACGGAATCGCCGCGATCGGGGATTCGAAGTTCTTCACTGAGAACGTCACGCTGATCGCAACCGACCTGAAGTCATACGGCTGGGCGATTCTGCTGATCGGGGTCATTCAGTTGACTGCCGGCCTGTCGTTGTTCGTAGGCGGCGGGTGGGGCAGGTTCGTCGGAATCATCGCCGCTGCGCTCAACGCGATCGCCTACTTGCTGACAATTCCGTCAGCACCGTTCTGGTCGCTCTGCATGTTCCTGCTCTCGATCGTGATTCTCTACGAGCTCTCGAAGTCGGCTCCGTCCGAGAACTACTAGCGGCTGGTATCTGCGCCGGTCCGCGGTCACGGTCGGACCGGCGCCACCGCCGCATCCATACAATCACCTGAATGGGAATACAGCGGCGCATCCTGGGGTCCGGCGGGCTTGACGTTTCGGCGATCGGGCTCGGATGCATGGGGATGTCCGCGTTCTACGGTCCCACTGACGAGGCCGAGTCGATCGCGACGATTCACCACGCGATCGATCTGGGCGTGACCTTTTTCGACACCGCCGAGATGTATGGGCCGTATCTGAACGAAGAGCTCCTCGGGAAGGCGCTTGCCGGAAGGCGTGATCAGGTTCAGATCGCCACCAAGTTCGGTGTCTACTTCGGTCCTGACGTCGAAAGGTCGCCTGACGGTCGGCCCGAGGCAATACGGCGCTCGATCGAGGGTTCGCTCACGCGGCTGGGAACTGACCACGTTGATCTCTACTTTCAGCACCGCATCGATCCGGAGACGCCAATCGAGGAGACCGTTGGAGCGCTTGCCGAACTGGTCGCCGAGGGCAAGGTCCGGAATATTGGATTGAGCGAGGCCGCGCCAGAGACAATCCGTCGCGCTCAGTCGGTTCATCCGATTGCCGCCGTTCAGACCGAGTACTCACTCTGGTCGCGCGAGCCGGAGGAGGAGCTGATTCCCACGATTCGTGAACTCGGCATCGGCTTCGTCGCCTACTCACCGCTTGGAAGAGGGTTCCTCGCGGGCCGCTTCGATTCGCGCGATGAGATCGCGTCAGACGACTTCCGGTCCGGCAACCCGCGCTTCAGCGAGGAGAACTTCGATCGAAACCGGGTCCTGCTGGAAAAGATTCGTGAGATCGCCGCCGAAAAGGGCGCCACGCCCGCGCAGCTGGCACTTGCCTGGGTCCTGGCTCAGGGCGATGACATCGTCCCGATTCCTGGGACCAAGCGACGTAGGTACCTCGATGAGAACGCTGGTGCGGTTGCTCTGGCGCTCACCCCCGAAGACCTCGCCCGAATCGATGCGGAACTGCCCGAGGTCTCCGGGACGCGCTACAGCGAGGCCGGGATGCGCGGCCTCAACCTCTGACGAGTGAGTCCGGTGTGAGATCGGCGATCGATACGTATCCGTCGACCGCCATCAGCAGGTCGGTCTCAGCGAGAAGTGACCGCAGCACATGGACGATGCCCGCTTCACCTCCGGTTGCCAAGCCGTAGGCGTAAGGCCGACCAACTCCGACAGCTGCGGCACCCAGCGCCAGGGCCTTCACGACATGCTCCCCGGTGCGCACCCCTGAATCAAAGATGAATGGTGTGTCTCCGGCAGCTTCCACGACATCTGCAAGCACGTCGATCGCCGCGAGACCTCCGTTGGCCTGTCGGCCGCCGTGGTTTGAGCAGTAGATGCCGTCGACGCCGCCGTCGATCGCGCGCCGCACGTCGTCCGGGTGGCAGATTCCTTTGAGCAGCAGCGGTAGGTCGGTCAGTGATCGCAACCACTCGAGATCGTCCCAGTCAAGTGAAGCGTCCGAGAATCCGAGCGCCCAGTGCAGCGCGGCGGCCATCGGGTCCTCCTCGGGCGACTTCTCAAGTTTGGCCTGGAAGATCGGGTCGGAGAAGTAGTTCTCAAGGCACAGCCCGCGCAGCTGGGGGAATGATCCGAGACCAAGGTCACGCGGTCGCCAGCCGAGAATCTGCGTGTCCAGCGTGACCACGATCCCCTTGTATCCGGCCGCTTCGGCGCGCTTCACAAAGCTCTCAGCAAGGTCGCGGTCCGCGGGGGTGTAGAGCTGAAAAAAGCCGGGAGTCTCGCCGGCCAGCGGCGCGACGTCTTCCATCGGATCGGCAGACAGGGTGGAAGCGATCATGGGGACTCCGGTCGCCGCAGAGGCGCGCGCCGTCACCTGGTCGCCGTGCCCATCGGGATCGCACAAACCGATCACGCCCACGGGCGCAAGCAGCAGCGGCGTAGGGAACTTGATTCCGAAGAGCTCAATCGAGAGGTCACGCTCAGCGGCGCCGGCGAGCATCCGCGGGATCAGGGCGTAGCGGTCGAAGGCCTCGACGTTGTGTCGCTGCGTGTACTCGTTTCCCGCGCCTCCGGCGACGTAGGAGAAGATCTCCTTCGACAGCGAGGCCTCAGCGAGCGCCTCGAGCTCTGGAAACGTCATCGGATGCTCAGGCGTGGCACCGTTGAGCCCGGCCAGATAGATCTCCAGCTGGAAGTCCCCGAAGTTCGGTGTCATCGATCGCCCTGCATCGCAGGACCACGATATCCGGACCTAGAGGCCGCACCTCCGGAAGTCTTCGTTCGGGCTGGTCGAGCAGTGCGGATCGAACTCGGGAATCTCGAGGCTGACTGCGCCGACCGAGACTCTGGAGCGCTCCGGGACGACCGTCGCACCGATTCCGTCGACCTGCGGGTGCTCCTGGCGGCCGTCTGGTTCGGTCACGACTGGATCCTGTCCGCCATCCGGCACGACGATGACTGCGATCGCCTTGTTGTTGAGCTGACCTGCACCCCCGAGAACCGTCACGGCACCGCCGGTGCGCAGGTCCTCCTGCGTTGCGCAGCTCGATCCATAGCCACCGAGCGGATCCGGGATGAACGTGCAGACGGCCCCGTCGTCAGCCATCGAGACCCAGGCGTCACCAAGGCCTTCCGGCAACTCGATCGGTCGCGCGTCAGGAACGCTCGCGGTGGAAGCGATCGAGGCGTGCGGCGATTTGGCCACTTGTCGGCGTAGCTTCAAGAGTTCGCGGCGCTGGCGGCGAGTCGGTTGAAATGGTTGCTTGAGTACGGAAACCCTGGCCGGGGGCGGAGCAGCGGGCCGATCCTTGCCGACGCGCGCGCCGGCGACCCCGATTGCTGATACGAGCAGAGTCCCGCAGGCCACGAGCAGGAGTGTGAATGTTCGCGTGTTCATCGCCGGCTCCTAGTACGTCACGTGCGCGTTGAAGGAATAGTTGCCACCGCCGAAGTTCGCAGCAGCGCCCCACGCCGGACGGTTGCCCGTGTAGCCGTGTATGACCTCGGTTGAGGTCGAGTAGACGTAACTGCCCCACGCGTAGTTGTCGGCGTACTGGGCCACAGCGCCGATCGTGACCCCCGCTGGTCCGGCCAATCGATGCACGTAGTCCTGGGTTATGTATTTGGCCTGACTTGCTTCGAAGAGCGTGTAGGAGCGAATGAAGCAGCTGTTGCAGTAGTGGTACGTGGCCGCCTCGGCGACCGCAACAGTCGAACAGGCGAATACGGCGATGGTTGCACCGAAGATGCAGATGGCACCGCGCAGCCTTGCGGACATGGTGTGAAGAACTCGAGACATATGACTCACCCCTCATGAGTTGTCGATGTGCGAGCAATTGGCCGGCATTGAGGCGCCGGTTCTACGAATACATGGCGCGAATGGGTGACCTGTGACACAAAACCCCAAGTTTCTTCGCGCCGTATTCGCCCGGGATGAGGGGTGCCGGGCGAATGGCGGCGCGCGGTCGCCACCCGCTTATGCGGGGGCGCAGGAGTGGCGTCCGCTTCCGGTCGGCGGCCATTGGAGCCTCGCTGAGAAATGGATCAGCCCGACTCAGGACACCGCGAACAGGAACCACCGAGATTGCGACTCCGTGTGAGCGATGTCATCACTACATGGCGCCTGGCCTCAAGTTGTGACACTCCGAAAGCGGGCGGTCACAATTTGCCCTCCCGTACCAAGTGCATTCGGGCGCAGACGAGTTGAATCTCACAAATGAAGATATGACCCGTCTCTATGACGAAAACGCCGAGGATCTCCTCAGGTACTTTGCCCGCCGCACGGTGGACAGCCAGCTCGCATTCGATCTGGTCAGTGAAACGTTCGCGGAAGCGATCGCCAGTCGAGGCTCGTTCAAGGGCAACTCCTCGGAGGACGGCAGGCGATGGCTCTTCGGGATCGCGCGCAATCTGATGAACAACTATTTCCGGCGCGGTCACGTCGAGCAGCGCGCCATGCAGCGGCTCCGCTTCGAGCCGGTGGAGATCGGGAAGGACGATGCCGAGCAGATCGAGGAACTCGCGCAGATGGCCGAGATGCGCGCCGCCGTGGAGCGCGCGCTCGGCTCGCTGAAGCCTGAGTACCGCGATGCCGTTCGCGCGCGGATTCTTCAGCAGAAATCGTACGCGGATGTCGCGAGAGAGATGGGCACGTCAGAGGACGTGGTTCGCGCGCGGGTGAGCCGCGGACTGAAGAAGCTCAAGAAGGAACTTGAGCAGATCAGAGGGTCAATGGAGGACAGCAATGTCTGAGCACGGAGACATGAACTTCCAGGTGACAGCACTGAACGATCTGCGCGCGCAGTTCGTGCAAGCTCTTGAGGCCGACGTGGTCACGGCAGCGCCGGCGAGGGTGGCACGCCGCACCCGCTTCGAGTGGCGGCGCGCCTTTGCGGTCCCGGCGATCGCGCTCGCGATCGCCGTTGTCGCGATTGCCATCTCCACGATCCCATGGAGCGGTACGCCGACTGTCGCGGAGGCGACCGCGGACGTCGCGAAGACCGCCCTCGCTGCCAACTACCCGCCGGATGACTGGTTCACCTACAGCCGCTCGAGGCAGACCCAACAGCACCTGTCAGTTCGGGACCACAAGCCGTTGCTCGAGCGCACGGAGCGCAGGGCCTGGCTCAGCGTCGCGCGCCGCGGCACGATCGAGATCAGGCCGCTGAGGACCCCGGCTGAGGCACCGACGGTCTTCGCGTATCCGGCCTACGGCAGGTACCGCATCGGCGATCGGACCTACACCCGTCGCGAAATCGACGCGCTCGCAGCCAACCCGCAGGCGCTGGTGCGCCAGATCGACGTAGAGGCCGCGAGCGTCGGTCGCGGCGAGGGCGATTCGACCAAGTGGATGATCATCACCGAGGCGCTTCGCGATCTCTCGCCGCCGTTGCCGGCAACGCTGCGCGCGACGCTCATCGCCGAACTGGGGACCATACGCGGCGTGACCGTCCTGGACGCAGATCGCGATCCGCTCGGGCGCCGCGCGGTCGGCCTTGCGTTCCTGGATGAGGACACTCGCAGCACCGTCTGGTTCGACAGGTCGACCTCTGCGCTCAGCTACTCCAATGTGGTTGTCGCTGAGCTCGACGGACACCGCGGTCCGGATGTACAGATCGGAGACACCATTGAGCAGTTCGAGCTGCTCGAGTCGAAGGCAACTCCGACTGCGCCGCAACCCTGATCTCGGTTTCGCTGTCACAAGTCAAGCCTGTGCGCCAAGTACCGGTACAGGTACGCACGTCACCAACGGTCGAGCCGCAAGTCCGCGTTTGTAGCCCCCCGAGGCGCATAGTGGATGACTGTCTGCCAAGCGGCGCCGATCGACGAGGGGGCTCAGCCCCTGGCGCTGGGAACCGGGGTAGTCCGATCGGTTCCCGGCGTCGCGTACCGCTCTCAGGCGGGATCGCGCCACATCGCCCAGACTGTGGGGCCGCGCGGCAGGCGGTGTTCCTGGGTGACGCGGAAGCCGTGCCTGGCGTAGTAGTCGAGGTTGGTCTCCTTCGAGGACTCGAGGTAGGCGGCGACGCCGTCGCGATCGCACTGCTCGAGGATCGGAGAAAGCACCTTGCTGCCGAGGCCGCGGCCCTGCGCGGCAGGATCGGTCCCGACCACGGCGAGGTACCAGTGCTGGGGCTGAGCCGGATGCTTGCGCTCAACGGAAGTGAGTCCGATCCCGACCATCGGGCTGCGCATGAGCACGGACGGGCGCGCGAGCGAGCGCCGCTGAAACAGCGCCGAAGCGAGTTCGAGATCTTCACGCGCCGTGGTCTTCCATTCGCCGGGCTGCGCCCAGAGCGCAGCGCTTGCGAGCTCGTCCGTCGTCCAGACTTCTCCGCGATCGAGCAGCTGCCGCAGTCGCGCACCATGGAAGCGCTCGAGCACATATGGCCGCAGACTGGCCGGCGGGCACGACCACGCGGCGACGGGATCGTCCGCGAACGCTCGCGCAAGCGCGCGGGCCAGTTGCGGAACGTCGGCCGCAGTCGCGAGTCGCGCGGCGCTCAAACCTCGACCTTCGAGCCCATCACGATGGTGCGATCGAGCGGGAGTCCGAAGTACTCGACCGGGTCGGCGGCGATCCGCGAGGTGGCCACAAACAGACCCTTGCGCCAGCGCGACATTCCGGGAACGTGTCCGCGTCGCAGCTCGATCTCGGAGAGGAAGTAGTTGGCAGTGCTCACCTCGATCGGGCACTCGACTTCCGGGCGCTTCTCGATCATCCGCAAGACGCTCGGGACGTTGACTTCGTCCATGTAGCCGAAGCACGCTGTCACGTGTGTGATGCCGTCGCCCGCATACCCCAAGTCGTCGATGATGAGGCTCTCTTCGACGGTGAGATGGGGGATTGTCGCCGTCGTGATCGTGAGAATCACGACATGTTCGTGCAAGGTATGCAGTCGCTCCACGCAGGCGCGCATCGCCAGCGGCGTGGTGTCCGGATTGCGGTCGAGAAAGACTGCCGTGCCCTTGACGCGCGACAGCGCTGGTCCCATATCGTCAACTTCCTTGACGAAGTCGCGCAGTGGCCCCTCGAAGACTTTGCGCCGCTCGGAGACCTCGATGCGACCGCGGTGCCAGGTGACGAGAATCGTGAAGGTGAGCAGGCCGATCAGCAGCGGCAGCCACGCGCCGTGGAAGACCTTCGTCAGGTTGGCGGCGAAGAACAGGAGATCGAAAGCGATCAGCAGCGCGCCGCCCCCGATGACGCTCCACAGCGGCCAGTCCCATTTCTGCCGCGCGTAGTAGAAGAACAGCAGCGTGGTGATGGTGATGGTGCCAGTGACAGCCATCCCGTAGGCGAAGCCCAATGCCGCCGAAGACTTGAAGGCAAAGATCAGCGTCAGCACGGCGATCATCAGGAACCAGTTGATCCACGGCACGTAGATCTGACCGATCGAAACGGCCGACGTATGGCGGATCCGCAGGCGCGGGAGGTAGCCGAGCTGAACCGCCTGGTGGGCGATCGAGAACGCCCCGGTGATCACCGCCTGCGAGGCGATCACAGTCGCCATCGTCGCGAGGATGACCATCGGGATCTGCGCCCAGTCCGGGCCGAGCTGGAAGAACGGGTTGTTGGTCGCGATTGACGGGTCGTCGAGGATCAGCGCGCCCTGACCGAAGTAGCTGAGCATGCAGGCGGGCAGCACAAGACTCACCCAGGCGAGCGTGATCGGCCGGCGGCCGAAATGTCCCATGTCTGCGTAGAGCGCCTCGGCGCCGGTGACCGAGAGCACGATCGCCGCCATCGCGAAGAAGCTGATCTCAAAGTGCCGGAACATGAAATCGGCCGCGTACGTGGGGGAGAGTGCCTTGAGGATCGAGGGATCCGCGGTGATCCCGTGGACGCCGAGCGCGGCGATCGTCAAGAACCAGACGACCATGATCGGGCCGAACAGTCGGCCCACCGCCCCGGTGCCGAAGCGCTGGAATGTGAAGAGCGCGATGATGATCCCGGCGGTGATCGGCAGGATCAGATGGTCGAGTTCGGGGGCCGCGACTTCGAGGCCCTCGACGGACGAGAGCACGGAGATCGCCGGGGTGATCATGCTGTCGCCGAAGAACAGGGAGGCGCCGAATATTCCGAGCGCTCCGAGCACGACGCGGGTTCGCCTGTTGCCCTCCTCGGTCTTGCGTTTGATCAGCGTCACCAGCGCCATGATCCCGCCTTCACCGTCGTTGTCGGCACGCATGACGAGCGAGACGTAGGTGATGGTCACGATGATCATCACAGACCAGAAGATCATCGACAGGACGCCGAAGAGCGTGTCGGGGGAGACGGCGACGGGGTGCGGGTCGCCGGGGCTGAAGATCGTCTGGACGGTGTACAGCGGACTCGTCCCGATGTCACCAAAGACAACGCCGAGAGCCCCGATGTACATCGCCCGAAGAGCAGTCTTCTTGGGCGTAGATTCGGTCAAGCGGCCAGCGTACACGTGCCGTCTGCCGAATCGCCTGAAATCGGCTCGGGAAAACGAGTTGCGGGTTTCTACCTACGTTATTCCGTGTTCGCAACGGACCAACCGCAGCGGGGGAGGCGCGATAGTTCTCGCGTGATGACTACATCCACCGCGAGACGCGAGCAGCGGGATGCCAGCGGCACTCCCGTATCTGCCGATTCACCCCGGATTCCGTTGCGCGTCGCGGTGGTTGTGGCCAGTCGCCACGGTTCCACCACCGGGATCGCCGAGGCGATTCGTGCCCAGTTGTCCAACGCCGGGCTGCGCGCACGGCTGTTCGTTGCCGATGACTTCCACAGCTTCGAAGGGGCGGACGCGGTCGTGCTCGGGAGCGCCCTCTACGCCGGACGCTGGCTGAACGCCGCGCAGGAGCTGATCGACCGACATCGCACAGAGCTGTCAAAAGTGCCCGTGTGGATCTTCAGCAGTGGCCCGGTGGGTGATCCGCCGACACCGACGGCGGAGACGCCGGAACCCGTACTCCGCGCGGCAGAAGCGGTTGGAGCGCGCGACACCCGGGTGTTCTCGGGACGGCTTGACCACGACCTCCTTGGCCTTGGTGAACGCACCCTGATGAAGGCGATGCGGGCTCCTCAGGGCGACTTCCGTGATTGGAGCGCGATTGGCGACTGGGCGGATGGCATCGCGGCTGAGCTGACTGGTTCGGAGCTTCCTGCCGACGCCGACGGCCCGTATATTCATGCGTTGTCCGCCGCATGAAAGCCGCAGCAACATTGACAATGGACCCAATCACACAGCAAGCGCCCGACGGGCAGATCACGGTGGTGATCGCCGACGACCACGCAGTGGTCCGTACGGGGCTGCGAATGTTGATCGAGGCAGAAGAAGGAATGGAAGTGGTCGCGGAGGCCGGCGACGCGGACTCAGCGCGGCGCTACGTCCTCGGGCACAAGCCAACCGTCCTGATGCTCGACCTGAACATGCCCGGTGAGGCGAGCCTTGACGCGATTCCAAAGATTCATGAGGCCTCACCTGAGACGAAGATCGTCGTGCTCACGATGCAGGAGGATCCAGCATTCGCCAGAGCCGCGATGAGTGCCGGCGCGTCCGGGTACATCCTCAAAGAGGCGGCCGATGCCGAACTCGTCAGCGCGATTCGGCTCGCTGCCGACGGCGGGATCTATCTGTATCCACGGGTCGGGGCAAGGATGGCGTCGGGATCTGCCGAGGATGAGCTGTCGGCGCTGACCGAACGTGAGATCGAGATCATGAAATTGATCGCCCTGGGCTACACGAACACCGAGATCGCCGAACAGCTCTTCCTGAGCGTTCGCACGATCGAGTCACACAGGGCGCACATCCAGAACAAGCTGGATTTTGCGAGCCGGGCCGAACTCGTGCGGTTTGCAATCGACCACGGTCTGATCGACGTCAGCCCTGCGTAGCGGCCGATGCCGCTCCATTCGGCAACGGAAGCTTCACCTGGATCGTTGTTCCGCCTGTTGTCGACGATGTGACCGTCGTGGTGCCGCCCGCCAGGGCGACGCGCTCCTGCATCCCGACGAGTCCGAACCCGGACGTCCCCGCGCCCGGGTCGAAACCCCTCCCGTCATCGTGCACGCTCAGCTCGATCGATGAACCATTGCGGCGCAATTGGGCCTGAATGTGCGACGCGGACGCGTGCTTTGCCACGTTATTGATGGATTCCTGAATCACGCGGTAGACCGTGATCTCAAGCTCTTTGGGCAGGGCGTCGCCGTTGCCGAGTTCGTTGCTCAGCTCGACGTCGAAATCCGCTGTTGACGTCAGCCGCCCGAACAACGCCTCCAGAGCCGCCTCCAGCCCGAGTTCGTCAAGTGATGCCGGGCGAAGCTCGGCGATCAGGCTGCGCAGATTCGAGATCTCGACACGCAGCTGCTCGGATCCAGCGGCCGCGGCGGTTCGCAAGGACTCGAGGTCACCCCGGCGGACGGCTGAGCTGAGCAGAACGTTCAGCGCGCCCAGCCCCTGCAGCGTGTCGTCGTGGAGCTCGCGCGCCCAGCGCCGCCGCTCCTGTTCGGCGCCTTCGATCGCGGCGCGGAGGCGGTCCTGCTCGATCCGGCGGGCGTTGTTGATCGCGATCGCCGCCCACGCCGCGAGAGTCACAACCGAGGCCTCGTCGATGTCGTCGAAATTGCCCTCGGATTTGTCCGTCAGGTAGAGGTTTCCGAAGGCGAGACCGTCGACCAGGATCGGCACGCCAAGGAACGACTCCATCGAGGGATGGTGTGCTGGAAAGCCGTAGGCCGAGGGGTGCCTCGAGATCGAGTCCAGTCGCAGCGGTCGCGGATCGTCGATCAACACGCCGAGAACGCCGCGGCCGCTCGGCAGAACTCCAATCTCGGATCGTTGCGCCTCGTCGATGCCGATCGTGACGAAGCGTTCGAGTGAGTCGCGGCTGCTGTTGAGCACTCCGAGAGCGGCGTATTTCGCGCCGGTGAGTTCGCGCGCGGCGGCGGTGATCTGGTGCAGCAGAGGCTCGAGCTCAAGGTTCGCGGTGAGACTCCGGCCAATCTCGAGTAGTCGACTGGTGTTCTCGGGCGGCAACTGGCTCTCGAGCATGCGACAAGTATGCATGATCGCGAAACAGGGGCGTCGCAATGTGACCGTGCTCTGCCGCAGGCGGTGGGCGAGAACTCCCGAAGAACGGCGATGAGGTGCGCCCAGGCGTGGATGCAGGAGTGCCGAGCTGTCCGCCTCGGCTCGATGACTCACCAGCATCTGTCGCTGCCCTCGATCAGGTAGGCGATCTCACTTAGTCGACACTTTCGTAATAGTTTCGTTATAGTGTTTCGTAAGCGTTTCGTAACGCTTGTCTATGAACACTTCCCGAAACACATCCACCGCAGATCTCCTGCTCGAAGTCATGGAGATCGCGTGCCTCGGCGCGTGCAGCGCGGGACAGATCGCAAAGCAGCAGCGGCGCGGTCGACCTCTCGCCAGAGTCGATCGCCGACTCTCGGACGCATTGGCGATCCTCGCGTCGGAAGGACTCGTCACGTCCACGACCGATGGGGCAGAGACGCTCTACCGGACGAGCGCGACAGGCCTCGCAACACTCGAGGCCAACGGGCGATACTCGTCCTCGGCCGCGGTGCTCTTCACTGACATCGTCGGTTCCACGGAACTGATCGGAGAACTCGGCGAGGTCGATGCTCACGAGACGCGCCAACGCCACTTTGCGCTGCTGCGCGAGGCGATCGCCAGGACCGGGGGGAGAGAGGTCAAGAGCCTTGGCGACGGTCTGATGGTGATCTTCGGCCAGGCCGCGCGCGCGGCAGACTGCGCGAGCACGATGCAGCAGCTGGTCGCGGAGGACGACGACGAGCTCGGACTTCGCGTCGGAGTGCACGCCGGCGAACTGCTCCGGGACGGGGACGACTACTTCGGGTCGACTGTGATCACCGCAAGGCGCCTCTGCGACTGCGCGGGGTCGGGGCAGACCCTGATTTCGGAACCGACCTGCGCGCTGGTCGGTGACGGGTTCCAGGATTCGCTCGAACCAATCGGGATTTTGTTCCTGAAGGGCTTGCCCGAGCCGGTCGAGACGTCAATTCTGCGGTGGGACGCCGCAGTCGCAGGATCGGCGGCGTAGGGGCAGGAGATGTCACGTCGATTCTTCAGACACGGAGAGCTGCCGCTCGTGCTCCTCGCGCTGGTTGCGCGATCGCCTCGCCATGGATACGAGATCATGTCGGAACTCACGCGCCTTTTCGGTCCGCGCTATCGCGCATCTCCAGGGAGTGTGTATCCCGCGATCGAGGCGCTACAGACCGAGGGACTGATCCACGGACGTTCAGAGAGCGACCGCACGGTGTACAGCATCACCCCGCTCGGTGAGCGCGCGCTCGAAGACCGCGCCGAGCAGCTTGCGAGCCTGGAGCTGCGACTACACGTGAAGCTCGCCGAAGACGACTCACTCGAGTCGCTCCTGACGCAGTTCAAAGTCCGCTTGGCGCCGCTTGCCGGACGCGTCGACACAGCGGCCGTCGCGGAGATCCTCGCGGCAGCTGCTGGTGAGATTGAAGATCTTGAAAACGAACGCACCCGAAGTCAAAGAAAACGGAGGCAACATGCATGACGATCCCTTCGCTCGCGCCGTCGAGCGAGTCGAAACAGCAGAACAGGAGAAGCGCGCAGCCAGGAATGCGCGTCGCAAGCAGAAGCTGTCCGACGGCAACCGGTACGCCTTCAGCGTTCACTCAACGGTGTTCATCGCCGTCAACGTGCTGCTGATCGCGATCTGGGCGACCGTGTGGCAGTTCGGTGACGGAACGAGTTTCCCCTGGTTCGTCTTCGTGCTCTTCGGATGGGGTATCGGACTCGCCGCTCACTGGGCCGCGACGGGGGCCAGGAGGCGTAGGCGGGACTCCTGACCCGACCGGGTCAGGCAGCTTCCGGACGCCGGCGGCCGAACAGGAAATATCCGGCCGGGCCGAAGAAGTTCACGATGAGTGCCATGCGCCACATGCGCTTGGAGCCGCGGATCTGGTCCGCCGGGCGGTTGCGAATGTCGCGCAGCGCGAGGAGCTTTGCGGTGAACTCCACTGCAGCCAAGGCGATCGCGAGCCTCTTTTGGGCGGGCGTGAGAGTGCGTCTCGAGCTCATCAGAACGCAGTGTATGAGGAGCCCGCGCCGGTACCGTGGGTCGCATGGGTATTCGGCATATCGAGCATGTGGGGATCGTTGTCGACGACTTCGACGAGGCGATCAGATTCTTCACGGCGCTCGGATTCGAGTCAGACGGCGAGGGTCCGGTCGAGGGCGACTGGGTGGGGCGCATCATCGGTCTCGAGCACGTCCGCGCGGACATCGCGATCCTCAAGACTCCCGACGGACTCTGCAAGCTGGAGTTGGTGAAGTTCAACTCACCGCGGTATGAAGGTGGGGAGGGGACTGAGCCGTCAAACGCACCGGGCCTCCGTCACATCCTGTTCGCCGTCGATGACATCGAGGCCTCTGTCGCCGTGGTGCGCGAGCAAGGATTCGACCTCATCGGTGAGCTCTATGAATACGAGAGCACCTACAAGCTCTGTTACGTCCGCGGGCCGGCTGGAATCATCGTCGAGCTGGCGGAGAAACTCCCCTGAGCGCCATCGAAGTACCATTCGGTACCATGCTCGCCAGGTCGGCGCTGGCCGGCCGCAATCCAGAGGGGGAGACTATGTTTGACCAACGCTTGCGTACGAATCCGCGTGCGTTTGTTCTCGTGATCGCAGTGACGATCGTTGCCGCGTTCGCAACGATCGGAGTGGCCGCCGGAAGCGCATCGGCCGCCGGCAACGACGTGGTCGTGTTCGACATCGACGGGACGCTCACAAGCGACACGTTGTCCAACACGCCGCATCCCGGCGCCGTCGATGCCGTGAAGGCGTACAAGGCAAAGGGCTACGCGGTTGTCTACCTGACGGCGCGCTGGAAGCCGGTGCAGGAGCTCTATACGCGGGCGTGGCTTGCGCTCAACGGTTTTCCGGACCAGCCGCTTTACATGTCGTCATCGTTGCTGATCTCGGACAGCGCAACGGTCAAATACAAGACTTCTGCGTTGGCGAAGATCGAAGTCGGAACTCCGGAAGTGAAGTACGCATACGGCGACTCGACGACGGACTTCCGGGCGTACGCCAACGCCGGCGTTGCGCAGGCGAACGTCTACGCACTCAAACGCGCTGGGAGCAGCAGCTGCGAGTCGGGCACATGGAATGCGTGCCTGGTGAACTACACCGGACACCTTCCGTTCATCGCCGCGCTACCGCCTGGAACCTGAGCTACGGGAGAAGGCGCGCGCTATCGCCGCAGCTGCATCCGCAGCTGTTCTGCGAGTCGCACCGAGGCTTCGATCTCGACTCGCCGGCTCGACACGCTCTCGACGTTGATTCCGAAGGGCATGTCGAGCTTGCGGCAGAATTCGATCAGATCCGCGGCGTTCGCGAGGGCCTGGTGATACGAAGCTTCAAGTGGATCGGTGGCATGCGCGAGGTCGTTTTCAATCCAGCGAGGCACGTCGACGCCGAGCCAGCGAAGAAAACTCAGCGTCTTCATCGAACCGCACGCCGAAAACGTGAAGACGAGGGGCGCCGGCGACGTGCCTCGCGTCTGGCACTCGTAGTGATAGTCAGAGACGAGGTTTTTCGCTGCGTTGATGTCGTAGACGACCTGAGTCACGAAGAACCGGCAACCCGCGTCCTGCTTGGCAAGCAGACGGAGATGCTCGTCGTCGCGGCGAGTGTGACGCTCAGGAATCGCCACGCCGCCCAGGAGCATCGACGGATTGGCCTCGCGGCGTAACTCCTGGGCTTCGGCGAGCGACGTTCGACCCGTTTTGGCGCTTGAGGGGGCTCCGACAAGCACGGTCAGGATCCGTTCGGGATCTTGATCCGAGAGCCAGGCTCGGAGCTCCGTCGGAGCGTATTTGCTGACGGCGCGATACACGATCACGGGCGTCGGCCAGACGCCAAAATAATCGGCCAGGTAATTCGCCGGGTCGATCGTCGGTGTGAACGGAAACGGCCGCTCCGCCGGATTCCGTTCGCTCTCGTCGTCGATGTCGTAAAGGATCACGCCGTCGAGATCAAGCGGCTCGAGGCGCGCGATCGTTGCGTTTGCGATCTCCTGGGCGCGTTCGCGATCCGTCGCGAGAGTCGGCGGAGTGAGCGCAAAAAGCAAAAATTCGCCCCGACCAGAGTTGATTCGGTGGACCAGATTCATCGGCGAGACAGTACAGATCTCACGGCTCACCAGTCCGACGTTCGTGCATCGTCCGGCGAGGAGCGCCGCCCGGGCGGGTTAGGCAGGGAGCAGGTAGCTGTCGACAGTGCTCAGCAAGTCGGCGATGCGAATGGGTTTGGTCAGGTAGGAGTCGGCGCCGAGCGCGAGTACTTCAGCGTTCTGGCGGCTGGTGGCGTCGGCACTGAGAATCACGACCGGAATCTCCTCGGTGGATGGATCGGCCTTCAGGCGCGCGAGTACTTCGGTGCCGTTGACATCAGGCAGATGAAGATCGAGGAGAATGAGATCTGGCTTGTGTTCGCGCGCAAGATCCACGCCGAGTCCGCCCAGCATGGCCGGAAGCACCGTCACCTGAGGACGGCGCTCAAGAACTCGCTCGACCAGCCGTAGATTCGCGGCTGTGTCTTCGATGTACAGAAGCTTTCGTGGTTCGGGATACTCAAGCATCGACAGTTCGGGGGCCTTCGCTACCTCGGTATCCTCAAGGAGCTGTGGCTCCACCTTGGTGAGTTCGACCGAGAATGTGCTTCCCACGCCCACCTTGCTCTCCACATGGATCGTTCCCCCCATCCGCTCGAGCAAGCTGCGAGAGAGTGAGAGACCAAGGCCGGTGCCTTGGATCTCCGTCGCTTCGGCTCCGAGTCGTTCAAATGGCTCAAAGAGCTTCACGAGGCTCTCCACCGGAATCCCGTGTCCGGTGTCAGCGATGGATATGCACGCCCGTTTCTCACTCGACTCGGTTACTCGGATCTTGACGCGGCCATGCGGCGCGTTGTACTTGATCGCATTGGAGACGAGATTGACGATGACCTGTGTCAGGCGTTGGGGGTCGGCTTTGACATACAGCGCGGAAGGGCGTTCCGGGAGGTCGAGCGTTATGCCGTGACCGGCCGCGAAGGGCCGCATCAGTTCGACCGCTGACACCAAGGCGTTGTCCAGGGCCGTCGGCTCGATCGACATCGTCATCTGCCCGGATTCGACCTGGGAGATGTCAAGGACCTCATTGATCAGCTCAAGCAGATGTGCGCCCGCCCGGAAGATCGCGCCCGCGGACTCCATTTCCTCACTCCCCGGCGCAGCGTCAAGCTCGAGCAACTCGCTGTACCCGATCACCGCCGTCAACGGTGAGCGCAGTTCGTGGCTCATACGGCCCAAGAACAGGTTCTTGGCCTCGTTCGCAGCGCGAAGGCGGACATTGGCCTCGTGAAGCTCTGCGGAGCGACGAAGGATCTCCGCCTGCATCGACTCGACTTCGCCGCGCAATTGCCGATTGTCGACCCTCTGCTCGTCGGACTCGGCGCGGAAGTCCACGAAGTCCGTGACGTCCTCGACCTGAAGAACGATGTGCGAAAGCGTTCCGTCTTCACCGACGACTGGGGTGTTGATTGGACTCCAGTACCGCGTTTCATACTGGCCACCGTCCTCGGCCGGGGTTCGCACGTCGTATTTCTGGACCGCCATCGAATCAGGCTTGAGCGTGCGCTTCACGCGCTCCATTGACCTGCGTAGATTGTTCTCTCCTGTCGCGCCTGCATCGTCAGGATTCTCGGGAAAGACGTCAAACAGACCGCGGCCGACGATCTCGTCGCGCCTGGTCATCGTCGCAGCCAGATACGCGTCGGTCGCGTCGAGAATCTTCAGGTCGGGATCGACGAGGAGGTACAGCCCGGGGAGCGTCTCGAAGAAATATCCGCGACCGTGCAGGGCGCTCGAAGGCCGCGGGTCGTCGCCGCCGTCAACGCGCTTCACGGAATATGTCAGGTGTTGTATAGAAATGTTTCGGGTCGTGACAGGGGGGGGTGTAGACGCCCGTTGAACAGAGGTGAGCGCACGTGATCGCTCGCTCCGCGTCAGCGGCTACACCTTGTAAGACGTACTTGGCGGCCCAGAGTGTCGTGTGACCGATGTGCGGACCAACGTTTGATGGATGCTTCTGAGGCGCCCGGCGCGGCAGCACAGGGATCAACCTGGTTGTTGCGCTGCTGCGTGTGATCGATCAGTTTGCAGTTTCAGCTCTGGTGCTCTTCGAGGTCTTCAGAGTTGGAATGCGGTAGCCGCTCCCGGCGACTGCGGTCGTTCCTCCCGAATTGATCCACTTTCGCGATGAGGCGAAGGGTCGGGCTGTCCTTGGCCGCCTGTAACGGCGGATGCCGTAAGTCTGCGTCGTTTCTGAGAAGTTCACATAACGTCAATTATCGTGCATTGCACGAAAATATGGACATCCTGCTGTCGGCGGTGTTGTCGGGTGTCACCTCGATGAGCCGGAAAGTTCACCGCGATGAGAATTCGCAAGTTCAAGGCAGTGAGAATCCTTTGGGGCCAGAGTTTCGCGCGCTCAGCGGCGTTCTAAGGACTTTGCCGGCGATCTTCCTGGGCTAGTTGTTGCGAGTCGGCTCAACCGCTGGCAAGTCGGCAACGATTGCCAAAGCCTCAGTGATCTGCGAGTCCAATACGGCGATCCCATTCACGACGCACAAGACACCGGACTTCAGCAGCTCTGCCGTCTGCGCGTTCGGTGGGTCGCAGTTTGCGGCCTCGGACCAGTAGCCGGTACCCACTTCTTCTTCGTGGATCTCGATGATCAATGCGAGCGCTTCATCGGACGCCTCGCCGTGGGCATCAACGCTCCGGTCGGCGCTGCATTCGGACGCGGGATCGCTTAGAAGGTCCGTCAAGTCCACGCTGAGCACGGAGCTAAGGCGTCTTACCTGGGCCACGGTGAAATGCTCGAGAGTGTCGCGGCGTTCAGCATCTTTGAGCGCACCGGCGACAATGTTCGAGCGCGCGGCGAGCTCTTGGATCCCGATTCCCATCTCGGCGCGTCGCGTGACCAACGGTGCGCTTGTCACGCGGCAACCGCCACTTCTAAGGGCCGAAGTTCGGTCAGAACCCTGGCGGACCGAACTCTCTGGCCCGCAGAAAGACTTTGCGGTACCGGTAGGGCCGTTTTGTCGCAGAATGTCCTCATCCGCTGACGCACATTTCGCAGGAGCATCTCGTCGCCGGTATGCGTGCGGAAGAGTGGCGCATCGGCTTCGTCGCCCTGTTGGATCGAGAGCGCCTTAAAGATTGACACTAGGTCAATCGGTAGCGGCAGCCGCACGCCGCCGATGCTCACGCGTTCCTTCCTTATCTCCAAGTCGCGACACTTCAACTTCGCTATCGACCCACCGTCCAAGTCTCCGACACGCATCAGCACGTACATGCCGGGCAACAGCGGGTCGTACACCGCGCGAAGCATCTCAATTTCGGGCCTCGTGATCCACGAACCTCCGGCCCACATCGCGTCGAACGCCGCTTCATCGAAGCTGAGACGCCAACCCTGCTTAAGTGCGGCTAGCTGCGCTCCGCGGGCCATCGCGAGGAAGGCCCAAATGTCGCTGCCTAACTCGGCGATCGCGGCCTGGATCGCCCTCTCCCCCTTGCAACTGGCGATGGCTCGCATCGCAATCCCCGCGCCAACGGACATCGCATCGTGAACCACAGGGAGCTCGACGCGCGACAGATGCCGTTTGCACGCGCTCGGAAACTCAAGGGGTCCGCATCGCGGAGGATCGGGAAACCTCGCCCAGCTGGCATCCAATGAATTCGACGGGCGCTCGATGGCTCCCCGAACGGTAAGTGTGAGATCAGTCGCTGCGTGCTCAGTGACGTCGATGCGTTCAGGAACATGCGACCTCGCAGATTCAGCGAAAAGCAGCCAAAAAATACAGGCTTCGCTGAGCTGAGAGGCGCAAAGCCACTGCTCCTCATTCATCCAGTCGGCGTTCTGGACTACGACGTGCTCGATTTCGGCCGACCGGAGCCATAAGCCCGCGCGCAGTTTGGGATCGGACTTCTGAACCTCAAGAGCCCGTGACCAACTACGCCTGTCGAGGGCGTTGAGGATGTCGGTTGCGAGACTCTTCCCGTCGCCGCCTGGCAATGGAACAACGGTGATCACCCTTCTCTCCACCGTAGAGAGGAGCTCCACGCGATGCGCGTGACCGAGGTTGGAGACCACCCGCAATCGGCTCTGCCTGGTTAGCCTCACGTAAGCCCGCCAGAAATCAGGGCCAAACTCTTATCGAGCGTGTTTTTGTCGATCGATTCGCGCTCCTCGCGGGCCAAGAGGTCTGCAGCTGTGAGAGTGAACACGGCAAGCACACGGTGCTTCACCACCTCGCAGCGATCGATCAAATCCTCAAGCAGTGCTCGGCTCACACCTCTATAGATCGGGTGGTAGTTCGGCAACACTCCGAGGAGTTCTTCCTCGGACATTTCTGCAAAGCCGACGCGACGGTAGATCCGGCTGTCGAGAGTCGGGTCCTTTCTCACTTTTGTGATCAGGCCCTCGGCCCCGACGAGCAGGATCGTCACCTGCGTGTCCTCGCGGTCGATCAGGTGCCGGATGAAGAACGTGCAGTCCTGGTTGAGATGCTGCGCTTCGTCGATCACCACCACGTGCGGGTCTACCAAGCATCTGACCACCTCATCGGCGAGGTCGTAATAACTTCCTCGCGCCGGAGGCTCCCCGAGCTCGCAAAGGATCTGGCGCGCGACCTCGCGCGGTGTTGCCTTCGAGCCAAAAAGCGTTCGAACGACCGGCAAGTCAAGTTCGGCGGTTGCCGACTCAACCGCGAACGTTTTCCCGGTGCCCGCTCCCCCGGTGAAGAGGCCAATCGCTTGACGGTGAATGCAGTCCTCCACCGCCATCTCCGTGACCAGAAACTGATGCGTCGTAATCGTGCGGGCGTCTTCGAGACCATTGAAGTGCCTTGGCGCGAACGAGTTCACCGCGGTCATCGAACGCCGCCGATCCTGTCGCCAAAGCCGAAAAGGTCGTCGCCCGATGCATTTGCTGCTGCCTCGCTGGCTGCCGGGGGCAGGATTCGAGGATCGAGCGCGTCACTCGTAATCGTCCCGATGCGTATGCGGCCGAGCTTTGCGAGCTTGCGCCTCTCTCGGAGCAGTCGTGCGTCCTGCTTCTTTCTCGCCTCGGCAAGTTTTCGCGCTTGTTCAGGACCAACCTGAACGGTTGGCGTCGCGGTGCAGAGCCAACGGCCGTCATGAAAGACCTCGATCTTGGTGACGTCGTAGGGAATGCGGCCGACCTCGACTTTCTCCCCTTCGTAGCCAAAGAGCTCCGGAGCGATGTAGGCGATCGACTCAACGTGGATGCCGCCATCCCTTCGCACCACTCGGCGCACGCGATCTAGCGTGAACAGTCGCGCCGTCTCGGCGCTGACCTCGCGGATCGGGGTGGTGTCTGATGCCCATTGCTCGGCTGGCGTCCTTCCGCCGAGGCCACGGTGCGGGCGTTCATTGTTGTAGTGCCAGACCCACTGATCGACTAGGTGCGCTAGCTCCCCAAGCGTGAGCATTCTGTCGGCGCCATCTTCGAGGGAGCCGTCCTTACGCTGCGGACCTTCGGTGTAGTGAGGGAGCTTGCTCAGAAGCTGCTTGATCAACGTCCCGTTCACGGCTTCGATGAACGGCTTCTTTTCGGGCGAGTACGCCTGGGTTGGCGCTGCGACGCTTCCGAGCATCGCCGCCGCCTCGGTGACGGCGTTCGCAGTGAACTCGTTTCCGTTGTCCCAGACCAATTCACCAGGCACGCCGTAGAACGGCTTTTCTCCGTCTCTCTCGACGCCGCTGCGTATCGCTGCGAGCACCGCGCCCCGGTGGGGGTCTCCGGCCGAGATGCTCCACCCCACCACCGCACGCGTGCCCACGTCGATGAGCCATGTGATCCAAGGCCGCACGGGGTTAGAGAATCCGGGCGCAATAACGTGGAGGTCCATCGCCTTATGGTCGCCCTCCCAGCGTTCATTTCGATTCTTGGCTGGCTGCCGGAGAACAATCCGCTTCTGGTCTCGCCCCGGAAGACCGCGTTTTGCGGCGTTTCGAGTCGGGGCATCGAATTCGCGCATCACGGCGCGCCGGTAGGTGGAAAGACTCGGAGGGTTCTCGCCAGCGGTCGCAAGGAGGCTCCGGTGCGCCGCGGCCACATCCCCGCGGGCCGCGAAGAACGCAGTGCCTTCCGCTTCCGTGAGTGTGTGCCGGCGATACTCACGAAGAGACGTGCGTCCAGCGCGGACCCACCGGTAGACGGTCGATTCCGCGACGCCGCACGCGGAGGCCGCCGTTCGGACTTCCGGCCCCGTCAGGCCGCCGAAGTGCTCCTTGCGCAACAAGAGGTTCTGAAGAACGGCCTGCCGCTCTTCGTAGCTCGTCAACGCCACCGGATCTCTCCCCCACTCCCAGGCATGACCTCGCCAACGATTCGAGGCGCCGGCAGAACCAGACGCACCATTTGAAACGCGTTGCCGAAGACTTCTCGCCCAGCCACGCATTGGCTTGCGCACTGGCGCGAGGCAGCATCGAAATCGGCGAGCGGCCAGCTTCCACTCTTGAGCTCATCGGCCACGAGGCCGCCCTCGCCAGTTGCCCACAGCAGATCGAGCTTGACGTCGCTGACCACTTGCTCGCCGGAAACAAAATGCCATCCCGGCGGCACGAGTTCATGGCGATAGACCATCAGGGCGGTAATGACACGCTGACGTAAGGACTGCGTATGAGTTCTTGAGGTCTTGGGCAGGATGAGCGCGTCGACGGTTTCTCGAAGAACCCTGACCTCGAATGGCCTCCCCCGCTCCAGGTGCAGCACCGCGACGGCGTGCATCAGTCGACCCACATTGACCGGTTGAAGCTGGGCGCGCGATCGGGCACGTTCGTCATGAGAGACGTTCGACACGGAGCCATCACTAACTGAAAAGTTGTCCGAGCGCACGTTCCGCACGCACGCTTGCGACGCAATCAATCAGCGAACGCTGGACATTATTCCCGCGATTGAAACGCGTTTTTATGCCGGCGAACGGCAGTGCTTATGACGGGGATTCAGGCCTGGATCGGGTCGCCGCAGACGTAGACGTACGCCTGGGGGTTGCCGGGAAGGCGCGGTTCGCGATGAACCTGAACGCTGGCTTCTAGACCGTTTCTGCGCGCAAAAGAGAGAATGTTGTTGCTCATAGAGGCGGCTTCGATGTCGAAGTCCACGCCCTGAGTTAGCTTGACCCAACCCCCGACAAACCACGCCTCGTACGGGTACTTGCGCTTACGGGTCTTTGGAGGCGGTGCGGATACAAGTTCAGCCATTGCGCGCCAAACTAACTGAAAACTTGCCTCCAAAACGTCCAGTGAAACGCGGATTGCGCGCGCCACGAAGCAAATTGGAAGCCGCCGACAACTGCGTCCATACCGACGCTGGTTAGCGGGGCGTACCCAGCTCGTCGTCGTTCAAATAGTTGATGAATGACAGCGCACTTGTTGCGCTGCTCGGGCCGTCTTCCCCGACCGCACCCCAGAACCACATGCGAGCAAGGCAGCGATGGAAGCGATCGAGCACGGCGGCGATCTCGCCGGTCACAATCGGCATCAGGCGAGCGAGGGCGGTCGGATCCGAAGCGAGCGCTTCCAGTCCCCCCGGGATTCGATCGAAGAAGTCGTTCTCGATTTCTCGCCACTCCGCGGCGGGATCCATAATCGACGTCGCAACCGTCGGATCGATCAAAACGTTTAGGTCGAAGTATCGATCGAGCTTGCCAAACCTCGAGTACAGCGCGATCAGCCTCTTTAGGTCGGGATCGTCACGCATGAACGCGATGTCCTCGGCCGCGGCAGGCCGATCCGCATATTTGGGTTCGTTGGAGACGACATCGAGCAGCGCTTCCAAAGCCCTGCTCACGTCATGGCCCAGCCCCTTCATGTACGCAGCGTCAGGCGCGACGCCTTCGCGATTGAGCAGGGCGAGAAACAGCGTGTATTTCACGAGTCGCTCGAAACCGTGGGAGAGAAGGTGGAGAATCCCGTGGTTGAAATCGTTGGCGCCGTCCAGGCTGTGAAGCTCGGTCATGCCGAGATCGATGAGCCGCGACGCGTCCTCGAGACCTTTGATTAGCGCGATCCATCGCTCGATCGGCCAATCAGGAGCCGCGCTGCCGGGTGGAACGTCGTCGCTCACCGTGACGTCTCGCGCTCTTCTCGAAGTTGCTTCCAGGCTTTCGCTCGCTCTTCATCTAGGAGCGCGAAGTGCTTTTCGGAATCCGAATTGAACTGACGGGCAAGGAGTCGTGACGATTCGACTACGGCGTCGGTGATCACGAGCAGGTAGGTGCGCGAGTTCATCGTGCGATCTGGCCCCATGCTGATCGTGAAGTCGTTGGGATCCATCAGCGCGAAGAGCGATCGCGGATCGCCGTGCGCGTCGATGCAGAGCTCCTTGTAGATCCCTCGGTCGAGAATTTCCGCAACCTTCTTCGTGACGCCGTATTCATGTTTGCCGTCAAGCCACTCGCGCGCCAACTCGCCGGTCGGATCGGTCTGCCAGTACTCCGCGTGGGGGGCGAGCTCGACCATGATGCGAATCAGCGCCCGTGCCTCAGGTTCGTAGCCGATCGACAGCGATGCCGTCGCCGCGCGGGCGGCGCGCAGCATCCTCGTGGACGTGAGCTGCGCCGCCAGCAAGAGGTGCGTCTTCTGCGCCTCGGGTTCTGGCCCGGGCACCTCGAAGATGGGGCTGTCCTCGATCAAGGAGCGAGCGAAACTCGTCGCAAGCGAGACGAGGGCGCGCTCCGGGCAGTCACTGAAGAAGGAGGTTCGAAGCTCCTCCTCGTAGTCGTCTTCTGACCAGCCGAGTTCTTCACCGTTGCTCATCGAGTCAGGCTATGGCTGCCGGCAGATTGAAAGCCCGTGTTCGTGCATCGCAAAAACGGTCGTTTGTGAGCCAGCCGCCTCTCTGCGGGTTCTAATCGCAAACGCATGTGTCTTAAGCCGTGTGCGGAATCAAAGTCTCAAAACGGCAGGCTGCGACTGTTTTGATCTGTAGAGTCGAATGATCGCGGAGTCAAGAGGACATTCGATCGGGTACGCCCGTGTTTCGACGCTCGATCAGGATCCGGCACTCCAACTTGATGCGCTGAACGAAGCTGGCTGCTCTCGAATCTTCGAAGACCGCGCGTCGGGTTCGCTTGCAACAAGACCCGAACTTGCGAAGGCGCTCGATCATCTTCGCGCCGGCGACACCCTCGTTGTGTGGCGGCTCGATCGACTCGGAAGATCGTTGAAGGATCTGGTGAGGATCGTCGAAGATCTCGCCGAGCGCGAGATCGGCTTTTGCTCGCTGCATGAATCCATCGACACAACGTCTCCGACCGGGAAGCTCACTTTCCACCTGTTCGGCGCTCTGGCCGAGTTCGAGCGTGACCTCATTCGAGAACGGACCTCGGCGGGACTCGCCGCCGCACGAAGTCGCGGAAGGATCGGTGGGCGTCCTACGGTAATGACGCCAAAGAAACTGGAGATGGCGAAGTCGATGCTCGCGGCCAAGAATGCTGACGGCAGCAGCGAACACACCGTCGATGACATTGCATCGACAATCGGCGTCTCGCGCGCAACGGTCTACCGCGCGCTTCGAGAAAAGCCGAAATCAGCTTCCGTCAAACCTGCAACTTGAGCGTGACTGTCTCGTTGCTCGCCTCTACGGACCTGTCGAACCTCGACATGATCGACTTTTGGACGATCGTCGCCGGAATAGCGACCGCGATTGCAATGTACGAGATGGTCAAGCTCGCTGGAGGGTGGAATCCTCAGAGTTCGAGACGCCTCAGTTCGTGATCGGTCCGATCGTCGACGTGATGACGCGTGACCCAGCGCTCCCCGGCACGTAGTGAGGTCTACTTCTTGGGCGGCTTGCGGTAGTCGCGCAGACGCTCAAGGAAGTCGATGTAGCGAATTCCCAGTGCCGGGAAGCACGCGATCAGAAAGAGCGGGAGAGCGAGCCACCAAGGCAGCCGCAGCAGGTGTTCGAGGAAAACGTCCATATTGGTACGGCGGACATCGGCACCTCCTTTGACCTAATTACGTTGCGCTGCGGCGCTCTCAACTTCACCTTAAATACAAGGCCGACCGTTCAAATCTAGGCTTCCGTGCGGACGGACAATTTGCTCAAGGTTTGAAGCCCGCGTAACCATGTTCAGTGATGCCGTCGTGAACTCCGAGCGCCGCCAGTCCGGTCCGCCAAACTACGTCAAGCTGCGTGGCCAGAGCTCGCACCTCGGGTTTATGTCGAAGACGTTTCGCGCAGGCATCCGCCGACCTAGATACTTGCGTCCAAGATGTCGCGGCGCAAACCCAGCGTCAGTTCCTGCGGGTCATTGCGACCGACCCAGTCGTCGATCCAGCGCATAAAGGTCTGCTTCCCGACCAGGGCTCCAATATGGATCTCGTGAACGAGCATCGTGCTTGCGGTTAACGCGATCAAATTTGCGCGGACGCGTGCGGACTCGTCTGCAGATGTCGGACCATCAGTGAACATGAGCGCGTCCTGATAATTGGCCCTGATCCTCAGTCGGTACAAGTAGTCGATCAATGTGAACTGACGAAACTTCTGTTCGTGGGCCAAGCGCTCCGCCTTGGTCATTCTCGGCAGTGGAAAGGAGGGCTGTACACGCGGTTTGCGGCTTTGCGAAAGCCGCTCCCTCTCCTTCGCGTTCCATGCCTTCTTGATCTGAATTCGAGCGCGGTGCCGAAAAGCTTGTTCGCTTTCATACAACTTCTTTTCTCGCGTCGTCCGCAGGGCCTTACCTACCAAGCTCCAGCAGGTTAGGGGCTCGCAGGTCGTCCAGGACTGAATGTTTAGATCCACACTTCGGGGTGCCAATCCGTCATTGATGAAGCCGTTCGGTCCGACCGCCGAAGAAAAGGGTGGCAAGTCGAGCGACCTATCCGTCCACTG
The DNA here is from genome assembly GCA_016462645.1 of Thermoleophilaceae bacterium. Classification (GTDB taxonomy): domain Bacteria; phylum Actinomycetota; class Thermoleophilia; order Solirubrobacterales; family JACPNS01; genus JACPNS01. The sequence continues at coordinate 29,521 of JAEMSX010000006.1, read as the reverse complement.
CGCGGCAAATTGAGTCTGCGTCGAGGGATGGTTTTGTGGTCTCGCTCGACGCTGCGCAAGGAGCAGCGCTTGAAATGCGTGATAAACGCTGTAGTAGGTCTGCACGACTCCCCAATTGTTCATCAGCCGCACGAGCTCGTCCTCGAGATCCAACGGCGACCCAAAGCCGAGCATCAGTTCGGCTCCCCAGGCGTTGGCCAACGAGCGCTGCACAGCGTCAGGATCCAAGGTCGCGTTTCCTGCGACGTTCTGGCCGACCGTCGGAGCATTCGAACACGCAACCGCGAGAGCTGGCAAATCCTGGCGGAGTCGAGGGCCGAACGGCGAGGCATCCGCCCGGTAAGGAGTCCGACAGCACATTGCAAACGCGTCTAGGTAATTCGCGTGAGTTCGGAAACTTCGGGCAGCCTCGTCTTGACCGACATCAACGCTCACGACTCGTACTCCTGACGGCGCGCGCGCACAATCTGCTTGCCGCTCACTGAATCTCGCCCTTGAAGCCTCTGGCAACATCGTCGAGATCCGACGCCGGGATCTCGCTCAATTTCGTCAATCGAATGAAGTCCTCGCCAATTTGCGTCGGCGTAATAGTGCCAAAAAGCTCGCCCTTGATTCCGCCGGCGTTGGTGTCGACCAGCGCGTACACGGTTCCGTCTGCGTGGCGATTTCCGAGGAGCCGTTCCTCTCCCAATCGATTGCCTTCTCCGAGAAGGACGATCGACGGCGTGAAATCTCCTTCTTCGATCCCGACACCAAGAGCGACCCGGTCCGTGGCTCCAGACTTGTCGGAGAAGTACTGAAGGATCGCGAGCTCTCGGTAGGTGAGCCGATCGAACATGCGAATCATGACGTGCGCATATGCGGGAGAAATCGACGAATCGAAGGCGATTCCAGCATATAGGTGACCTAGGTACGGGACTTTCTTCTCCTCGTAACTCTGAGCCGCTTGGAGAAGTATTCCTTCGAGTACTTCATCGGAGTCGCTGCGTGAGCCGTTGGCTGGATCGAAGAAGCCATCGTTGCGAAGCTTTTCACCTTCGTCCTGTCGTGACCCGATTTCGATCGCAGCGACCGCAGCGGCGCCTCCTATCCGGATCTCCTCGGCCGGAGACAATTTGCGCTTCGATATCTCGCCACCGAGGAACTTGAACATTCGCGCAGCTGCGACGCCGGCCACGCCCCCGAGCACAATTCCAACCGGGCCACCAACCGTCCCGACCGTCCCACCGGTGATTGCCCCGAACGCTTCCGCACCCGCGCCGACCATCTCTAAACCGCGCTCCTCGTCACCCGATCTGTGGTCGCCTTGATCCGACATAGCCCGAGATCGTACGGTGTTTGGGTGAGCTAGTAGGGGATCGCGGACGAGGGACCCCTAGCTAACCCATGTCGAATCGATGCCAGATCTGTTGCTCGGAGGACGTGGTCCGCAAAAACTTCAGCGGAGCTTCGGCCGGGTTCAGACGCCCGCCACTCTTAACTCCGTGGGCCGTCGGCCGGGAGCACTCGGCGAACAAACTCAGCCATTCCGCTCGGGTCCGTAATGCGGATCCAACCCTCATGAATGTCGTATTTCTTGCGCGGAATCTCGGGCAACACGAGGAGCACTTCGTCCAGGCCCATATCCCGTTTGGCCTCGCGGAGCTCGTCGAGGCGGCGCCATATTCGGCGCCGCGACGGTGGTCGGGTCGAAGGCGCAAACATTGTTTGAATTCCAATCCGACCGCGCGCATCACCAACTATCCAATCGACAGCGCCGTCGCCGGTGGTCGCTTCGAGGCCGGTGGAAGCATCCCGGAGTCGCCGTCGAACAGATTCATCGAAAGCTTGCGCTTCGCCGATGTAGTCGATCCCATCAGACTCGTCGCGGTCAGCGAGGCGGAAGATCGCGGCCAAGAAGGCGACGCTTGCGCCACTTATTGCGATGCTCAGCCCGACTGCAGAATCGGTCAGCGTCTCCGAAGTTCCGCCCGCGAACGCCCCTGCCGCCGCGGTGCCGGCCGTCACCGTGCCTGCCGCAAGCGCCCAGACCAGCCGTCGGCTCGTCCGCTCGGCTACACCGATGTCGATCGAACGATCCGTACGGGACACATTCGGGGCGGCGATCGCCACTGGCTGCTCAGCTTCCTTCGCAGATTGCTCCAGGATGCGACCAAGACGCTGAAGTGCGTCCTGACGTTCAGTGTCGCCAACGAAATCATTCTCCAACACAGCGAGTTCGAGCGACGAAAGCAACAAATCCACCGTCGGCATATCCGCGAGCCTCACGCGATGGCGCGACGCGCTGGCCTCGATCAAGCGACGAATATCTTCAGGTTCCGGGTCGTATACGGCCGCAAGGTAACGCTTGGTCAGCACGGCCTCGAGCTCGTGTTTGGCGCCGCGGGCGCGTTCCTTTCGCGCGCCAATGGTCTGCCTGTAACTGACGACGAACAGGAAGATCGAGAGCACGGGGCCAAGCAAATATGTGAGCGCATCGTTTGTACTCATCAAGCCTTGTGGATCTACATGGCTAGGGCGTGGGCGATCACAAGGCCTCTGAACTTGCGGTCGCAGACAATCTACCGATTGGCACCTCAGGAATGAATGCTCTTTCTGTCAGCTTGCCCGTGTCCGGCATGCCCGCAACGGTTGGCTCGCGGGGAGTCGCTGTGCGGTGGTGTTGAACCAGTGTTCCGGCAGCGCCGCGAAACGAGCAAAAGAAGGCCACAAGCAGGGCTTTTATGTAGCCCGTGCGAAACTATTTGCCGTCTTTGCGGGAATACCGACGCCAAACACCCCACGGACGAGCGAACAGCGGCTACAACTGAATTGTGCAAGCACTCCAGCTTGCCATCTCGCTGGCTTACTGCCCAAGGACCAGTCCAAGGTTCAGAAGCAGAAACGGTGGGTCGCCCGCTCTTCTAGCCAAGAGCATCGCTTCTCAGAGTTGCAACTGAAGTGTAAGGGCGATCCACCTGCCGGCGCAGATTCTTGCAACCGACTTTCTCGCCAAAGAGCGGGAAAATCAACTCGTCGAGAAACCTGTCAGACGCAGTCACGATGCGGCAGCAATGTCGGCGTAGATCGCAGCATGGTCCGAAGCCGCCTCCTCGGCTTTGGTCATGGTCGGATAGTGATCGAAGATGGTGCCGTTCTTACCGCCCCAGACACCCTTCCGGAAGAGGCCGCCGCCGGTTACCCGCTTGAACAGCGCAGGCGACAGCAGCACGTAGTCAATCTTGTTGCTCTTCGCGCCAGTCCCGTACGTGCCGGGCCGGTCGGTCACCTCAAATGTCGGATGCTCGGATACGTCACGCAGGTTGGTCTTCTGGAGCAGCGGCGCTAACGGTCTCGAATCAGGCGTGTCGTTGAAGTCGCCGAGCACGACAACCGACTTCTTTCCTTCCTTAATGAGTCGTCGGTAGATCTTGGCAACGCGGTCGGCCTGGAGTTCGCGGCGGGCGTTGGAAACGGCGGGCGCGCCGTAGCCCTTGCTCTTGAGATGGTTGACAAGGACGACGATGGTCTCGCCCTGCGGCGTGCGCACTGTGTACTCAGGGCAATCACGACTGAAGATCTCACTTTGGCCGTCTTTGTCGTCGACATGCGAGCGAATGCCAGTCAGGTCGTATCCGCGCTTGGACATGATGCCGACATCGATCCCGCGACGGTCGTTGCCGTCGATCAGCATGACGTGCTCGAACGGCATGCCGCCGACGGAATCGAGCATGATCGCGGAGAAGTCCTCCAGCGCGATCCGGTTGTCAGCTTCGATCACGCCTTGGATGTGGGCATCGAGGTCGCGCAACACCATCGCCGTGTGCCGGGTGGCCAGTTCGTTGATCGGTTCGGTCTCCAACTCCAACCAACCGACCCAGTCGGCGCGACCGCTTGCAGTGATGGTCGTCTTCCCCTTAGAGCGGTTGAGTAGGTGCCCGCGATTCTGCCGCAGCCGAGCGAACTTCCCACCGTCGTCGGCCTTGGTGAGACCAAGATCGGCGAGCAGTTTGAGGAGCTCAGTCTTGACAGTGTCGGTGTAAATCGGTTCTGCAAGAAGTGAATTGACCCTGCTGTAGGCCTCCAGGGCTGGCTTTCCAGCATTCCAATCCAGCGGCGGGTTGAGTGCTTTGGCACGGTTGAACAGGCTCTCTACGTTGTAGGACGCGATGCGCACGAGCAAAACTCCTGAAGTTGTGGGCCGAGACGACCTTTTCATCGACCCTATAGACGCACCGAACTACGCGCCGGTAGCGATGCAGTCATCCCGTCGTGCGTCGCTCGTAACTGTCCCAACTGCGCGAGTTCAACCGCACTGACAAAAATCAGCGGCATGCCACGAACCACAAGGAATTCCGACCGGCGGACAGGGTTGGATTCGACCGTGGACGCCAATAGACCCGATGACCTTCGATTCTCAAGCCGAGTTGTTCGAGTTCGCGAACTGTTCGGGGCTACCGAGTGCGCACGCCTCCTGGACGTCAATCCCAAATCTATTCACCGTTGGGCGAAGACCGGACGCGCCCCAGAGCACTACAGAAGCAAAGTCGAAGACCTTTTCCTCATCGGGGACCTCTTCAATGATCGAGGGACTCCGGATGTGGCACTCCCCTGGCTCCATGGCATGAATCCTGCGCTCGACTACGAGACGCCGGCAGACGAGATCGTTCGTGGGCGCTGGGTACTTGTCATCTCAGCCGCGCGTGACTACGTCCGTGCAAGTTGAGCCGCGCTTCAGGTGTCCTCGTTTGGAACTCGGCCGAGGTGCCTAATCGTCACGTCGGTACGGCCTGTCGGCCGCGACGTTTTGGTTGATTCTCGTTCTTGCGGTATTCGTCACACGACTCAATGTCTCGGTCCCGACAACGGATGCCGTCCGGTGGTGAACGAGGTCGTGCCCCGCAACATTGCAGTCCGCCCACAGAGCTAGCGTTGAGTCGATCGAACACGCGTTCGACGTGATAACAAGTCCAGCAAGAGATGAAACGAGAACCCAAAGTTCCGGTTGACGCCAAGGTCTTGGTCAACCAATATGTCTCGCAGTGCGAGCTGCTTCGCCGCGCATGTATCGGTTTCGACGAAGGCAACGACGTCGAGGCGCTGAACATCGCACTCCGACTGCGGGTGCTCCTCCACGACACGGGCAACTCAAAATCCTTGCTCGGACAACTCCAAATCAAGGACCGTCTCCCGTACGTCGACACCTTACGGGCGGAGATGCCGGAGCCGGTGATCTCGATCGGAAGCGGATTGTGCCTCATCGAAGCGACGTTAGGCCCGGGCTCCTCCGGCAGTCGATACAAAGCGCCGCTCGCCGCCGAGGATCCATATCGCCAGCATCCGCCCCAGGCGTTTGTTGACTGGTGGCGTGAGCACTTGCTCGCTAGCAATTCGGGCAAATCCGTGTCTCGCGCTGATTTCGTTCTCTGGCTCACAAACGAAGCCGGAGGCGCGCACGTTGACCCGTCCCATGAACCTGCGCACCTCGAACTCTCCTCGGGCGGCTTCGATGGTCTCCAGGTCGTGTCCGACAACGAAGTTGACCACAATCTGCTTTACCCGACGGTTCGGCAGATCGCGTACGAACTCGAAACATCTCTAAGTAATTCAGTCGCTTTTGAAGAGGGCGAGATCGTGCTGGTCGATCCGATTTGCTCGCTACCAATCGATTCGAAATTGAAGCTCGGACGAAACGACCAGTGCCCGTGCGGAAGCGGGAAGAAGTACAAGCTCTGCTTCCTAAAGCGCAGGCCTAGGCGCAAGATTTCGATTGAAGAGCTCTATGCGGAGATGGACGCCGCCGTCTGACCTCCCTGAATCGCGGATTCTCACTACCGTGACGTTTCTGTCTCATCCACGTGAAGTTTTCTGATTCTCATTAATTTGAACTCCGACAGGTGTCGGCGGTCACTCCCATGGACCACTTTGGCCACCAGAATGAGAATCTGCGTGGTCATCACGATGAGAATGCGCAGCCGCTCAATTGCCGTCCTCAATCCGTCGATAGCACCCGCATGCGTACCCGCTTTTTCGTCTTCGTGCTTGCGACGTCGATCACTGTCTGCGTTGTAGCACCAGGCACTGCAGCCGCCCAGAAGCCGATTCTCCCAAGAATTTCCAACGGCGACATCGTCACAAAGGTGTCAGCGTCTGGTCGCTACGCGCTCCTGTTCGGCGGGGTTTCCCGTCGGCAACGGCTCGTCGTGTCTCGCGGTCAAATTGGCGGTATCGCCGAGCGCCCAGCCACGATCGGTTCCGCACGAGCACATGTGTTCGATCCAAATCTTGAAATCGCGCCTGACGGAACGGCATTCGTTGTCTTCTTCGACTATTTCGGGAAGCGCGGATCCAGAGCCGAGCTGGCGCTCGCGACACTCAAACCGGGGCGCAAGCACGCAACCGTGCAGCGCCTGTCCCGATATCTCGGCGGCAAAAAGGGCGTAAACGATGTCACGATGGCCGTCGACGGCACCGGCCGTTTGGCGATGAGTTTCGTTCGCGAGACGCGCACAACGAATGACGGTCTAGTCGTGTTCCGCGACCCAAACGGCAAAATCGGCATGCGGTCACTCATCGTTCGAACTCATGGCGGAGGGACTCTGGATTTTCCGTTGATCAAGTTCGATTCCGCCGGCACACTCATCGCTGTTTTCAATCAGGGAAGCGTTGACTGCGGCGGTGTGGCATTTCGGATCGCGCGTGCATGCAAGCCGACGACGTCCAGAATCTTCGCGTCCCGCGTCTCAAACAGCGGACTGGTTGCACCGTTTCAGATCCTGACTGGCGCGACGGACTGTTCGGCGGAGGCCCTTTCGGCTCAGCCGGACGGAAGCTCCCTGGTTGCAATGATCTGCAATCTGGACGACAGGCTCAGCACGTTGAACTACGCGGTGAGCGTTGGCGGTGGTCCGTTTACAGACATGCGTCAGGTGTCTCGCCCCGGCTCGCTGGGCGACTACCGTCCGTCCGTCCTCGCGCTACCGGCGGGCCGCTTCGTGTTCGTGTGGAACCACGACGTCAAAGAAGTAACTGATGATGGTGACTTCACCGACCAGATCTACGGAACCTTCGTCAGCGGTGACGGGACCTCCCTCCCATCTCAGCCGCTCTCGCCGGCGATCGCCGGAAACGCGGCAGACGGCCCAGCCCAATTTGAACCCACCCTTGCGACCGCACTTGGAGGAAAGCCATATCTGATGGCTGCGATTCCGTCCAAGAAGGTCGAGCGTGTGGCCCACATTCGCGACGACCTAACGCTCGGTCCGGCAATTGCGATTGCGCCAGCGCACGCCGAGGATCTGGATCCGGGAGTCGCCGAAGACGGGCATGGCCTCGTTAAGTGGATGCTCTATCGCGGCGAGCGGAGCTACTTCGGGGTCACCGAGTTTCAGCTTCCGCCGGACTGAGCGCCCACAAGCGCCAGTCGCGAATGCGCGACCGTCTCGTTGATCGTGCGGGCGAAGTCTGCGGAAGAGTGTCGTGACCATGCCAGCGGACAGAGCGATGGAGGTCGCAAAACGCCTAACCACCTTTTGTCTTCAGGATTTGAACCGCTGCTCGTCTTCGGTTTCTTGTTTCGATCCCTGGTACTGCAATCGCTCCGGCTCCGGCGGTCGCGCAACCGACAACCCTGGACCCTCGAATCGATATCGCAGCAGTAAGTCTCGATGATTCAGTCGGCTCTGGAGTCCCGGTTGCATCGAACGCCGTAAGTTCGGCGCGATTGCGCCAGCCGCATGTGACTGCACCTCCTGCCGAGTCGAGCACAATCCCCGATGTCAACTGAAACGATCCACTCGGCGTCGATGTCGCTGCTCCGTTCGATCCCCAGCTCGGATCTGGACCTCCATCGGGAGTCAGTCGCACCACCTGCGGTTGCCATTGCTGGCCTCGATCGGAATCCGATGACGCCGGGGCGAGAGAGAGGCTGCCGGCAATCCAAACCTTTCCGAGCGGATCGACCAGGACTCTCTGACAGTCAAACCATTCCCCATTCCCACTGCCAATTCCCTTACTGCCGCCAGCCTGAAAACGCTGGACCTTGCGGCCGCTGGAATCGATCTGAGCGGCCATGCAGGTTGCCTCTGTATGACCCGGACTCGAGCCGCGAGAAACTGCCGTAGCGGTGATAACGCCACTCTTAGAAAGAGCGATATCCGTGGGTGCAGCGCCGCGACCGAGTCCTAGAGTTGCCGCGCCGGACTTGCCAAATCCTCGGTCGACACGACCAGCTTTGGTGAGGCGAATGATCGCAGGCGTTCCGTTGTCCTCGTCAGTGCCGAAGACCGTACGGCCTCCCACCGTGACCGCCATGCCCCCAAGCCGTGTAAATGCCGGGTAGGGGTTCCGGCGAAACACCCGGTACCCCTTCCCCGCGAACGATTTGTCAAGCCGTCCCGCAGAAGTGAAGCGCAACACGATGGGCCACTGCTTTGGCGGGAGATCTTCGGAGACTGGCGTGAAGTCCACCACGCCGAGGACGGTTAGCGTGCCCTTGGGGCCCGATGCGATTGATACCGGCGACACGTCGAGGTCTGCGCGGTAGCTGAACGTTGCGATGCCTCCATTCCCGAAGCGAGGGTCGTTCGCGCCTCTGCGATCCAGCCGTCCAATCAATATCGACGTCTTGGTGAGACTGTCCGCGCCATCTCTTCCGCGCTGCAGTGTGGTGACACGCGTTCCTGCGTAAGCAGTTGAGCCGTTGGGGATGCGAACCGCCAATGATGCTGAGTCAGAATTGTCCGTTGGCGGCATGGGTGACAGCCCGACCGATCCTGAGTTGGTCGCGCCAAACGATGTCGCGGCCAGGCCAAAAATGCCCAGTGAACACAGGGCAGCCGTCCAGTTCGTCAACCTGCGACCTTGTGACCGTGTGAGCGATTGGGCGCGCATGCTCAAGTGTTAACGGCACACTCGGCCGCGAAGTTTCGCTTTCGGTGGCGGAGACACGCTGCCGAAGCGTGTGAAGCCAACGCCATTGTCAGTCTTCTTAGATGACAGGACCGGCGGGCTGAGGAAGCACGACCGCCGCCTCTTCGCCGGCAGATTCGGCACCGTGCACATCATCGATCGGCCTCGAATCGCGCTTTGCGCGTTGCATCGCGAGATCGGCATCCGCCACAAATTCGTCGGCTGAAACACCTGGCGCCCAGGTCAGCCTGCCGATGCTCGCGGTCGCCGGCAACTCTGGGCAGATCTCCCGACGGGCCGCGGCGATCGCGCCGCGAAGGCGCTCGATCATCGCGGAGATCTCGCCGTCGCACATGTCATCGATCAAGATGAAGAACTCGTCTCCCCCGCGCCTCGCGACAAGATCGTGACCGCGGGTCACGCCCGAGATTGCTCTCGCGACGGCGACGATCGTCTCATCGCCGACCGTGTGGTTGTGTCGGTCGTTGACAAGCTTGAACTTGTCGAGGTCCACCGTGAGCATGGTCGGTGGGTTCGTAGAGGCCGCCCCATCAATGACCTCCGCGACCCGCATTCGCAGCGCCCGCATGTTGGAGAGTCCGGTAAGAGAATCTGTCTCGCTCAAGAACTCGTGTTCGCGCACGAAGCGCAAGGTCACCTCGCGAACCTTGAGCAGAAGGATCGAACCAAAAGACACGACTGTGATGCTGACCACGGCTCGCTGCGTTCCGAAGTCGTAGCCCGCGAATACAGCGAATGCGGCGTACGCACCCATCGATGCGAGCGCGAAGATCGCCCCCTTTCGGGCCCCGAGGAAGTACAGCGCGTACAACGCGACAACGGCCAGGATGTCAAGCAGGGCAGTTCCGGCTGGACCCGCCTGCCAGATCGCCCAGCACGTGAGTGCGATCGCGATTCCGAAGCAGATCTCGAGCAGCGCCGGCGCCCAGTAGTGACGGGCGGCATGCAGTCCGACGCAGAACAAGGCGAAGTATCCGGCGGAGACGATCAGCCCGACTGAAGTCGGCAGCGGCTCCATCTGACCAAGCAGGGTCAGCAGAAGTAGCGAAATCGCCGGCGGGATCATTGCCGCGGCCGAATAGAGCCAGCGTGGATCGCGCTGCGAGGACCAGCGCTCGGCGACCAGTCCCAGAGCACGAACCCCAGCTCGGATCCCAGATGCCTGATGCGCGGGCGCCGCCGTCTCAACCAGTTCCGTGGCCAGCATGTTCGAAGGCACTTCATCCAACGGATCGGGCGACGCTACGGGTCCGAGAGCCACGGTCTTCTCGATCTCAGCGTGGCGTGCACCCTTGGCCATATGCAACTGATCATCGGCCCGCTTGAGCAGTGTTGCCGGTGAGTCTCCTGGAGCCCAGAGCACGTGGGCGACACTCCCGCTCGCTGTCACGCCGGGGCACGCCTGCTCACGGGCGCCGATGATTGCGGCCTCAATTCTGTTTTCGAGTTCGCCAAGGTCGCGGCGCAGCGCGTCGTGCACGACGATTGAGAACTCGTCGCCGCCGCGCCTGGCCACAAGCCCGGAGTCGCCGATCACGGTGACCAACGCTGCGGCGACGGCGCTGAGCACCCGATCGCCAACCGAATGCCCGAAGCGGTCGTTCACCTGCTTGAAGTTGTCCAGGTCGAGCGCAAAGAGCGCGAAGAGCCCGCCGGGCGTCGCGTGGTTCGCGATCGCTCTGTCGAGCTCTTCGCGCAGGGCACGCGTGTTCGGGATTCCGGTCAGAGGATCTGTGAATGCCAGCTCGCGGTTGATGCGCGCGAGTCTCCGCGTTGTGAGCTCCGAAAGCATGCACGTTGCGACGACCATCCAGATCGCGCCGATCGAGATCCATGTGTGGGCGAGCTTGGCGGGCCCCGGCGATTCGATCAAAGAGATCGCCACCCCGATCGTGGCAAACACCGTGTAAGGGATCGAGAACCGAGCCCCGTAGATGAATGCCGGCCCGATCAGGACAAACAGCGGAACGAGCACCCAGGCTTCTCGCACCGGTCCGCCGCAGGCGACGCCTGCGGTGATCAGCACCGCTCCGGCAAACAGTCGGGCATGCGTGGCCGCCTGAGAATCGACAAGAAAGAGCGCACCGGGGACGCAGAGTACGGCCAGAAGGAGCGAGGCCAGGCCGATGTAATACATCCCGATCGGCAGTGATTCAGGCGCGAGCATTCGGAATGCCACAAGGGTCACGCCCGCCGCTGTGTAGAAGATCATCCCCGCGTACCAGCCCGTACGCGCGTCGAGACCGACTTCCGCCATCGCGGCCGAAACGGCGTTGGTCCCGGCCCGCCGATTCAACGCTCCGATCTGCGCATCAGCCTCACGCCGGCTGTCCGTTTCCGGCAGCGCGCTGTTCCCCACGTCCCTCATTGCATTGAGTATCGGTCCGGAGGCCCGCGCATGGAGTTTTTGCCGCGCGCGCCGCGAGAAATCAGACCCTGAGTACCAAGAAGTACCGTGTTTATGCGAGTTCCCGCGTTATCCCGCAGGTGGGTCGTATGTCCAGTGGTCTCGGGGATGGGCCCGGCGTCGCCGCCGAATCTTCAGCTTCATCGCCGGCGCAAGTGCCGCAGACAGGACGGTGCCAGCTGCGATGCCCGCCGCCAACTGTTTCCGCGAGACGGATCCGTCCTTGACCAGTTCCCGGAGGCCCAGCACGCCAACGGGCAGAAGCATTGTCGCGGCAGAAATCAAGCCCGGATCGCGCCGGCGTTTCTTGATCGCCCAACCGACGTGCAATCCGGCATTTCCAAGGTGACTCACATAGAGCGCGGCCGCAGGCGCCGGGGCGTCCTTCGCCGCAAAGGCAAGCGCACTCAGGCCCCATCCGAATCCAACATTGACCCAGAAGCCTGTCCGTCGGTCCAGTGGGAATTCGTCTTCCGGGTAGTCGAGCACCGCGCGGTTGATCCACGGTAGGAAGCCGCCGGGCCAGACCCATTCCTCGGTCTGGTGCCAGAGCAATGCGGCCAGTGGTCGAGCGCGCTTGTCGCTCACCGCGTAAGCAGTGACGGGCAGCAGTGCTGCCGCGCCGACCATAGGCCACCTTCCATGTGTATCCAGCCGCATCGGGCCAGACTACGGCTACCGCACGTCGAAGCGATCGGCGTCCATGACCTTCGTCCAGGCAGCGACGAAGTCGTGGACGAACTTCTCGCGGGCGTCGTCGCTCGCGTAGACCTCAGCGAGGGCGCGAAGCTCGGAATTGGAGCCGAAAACAAGGTCGACGCGGCTACCGGTCCACTTGCCGTCGCTCGACTTGAACGAGTCGGCCGACGGCGAGGTCGGCTCCCACGTCCTGCCGAGGTCAAGCAGGTTGACGAAGAAATCGTTCGTGAGCGTGCCGGGCGCATCGGTGAAGACACCAAGGGATGAGCCGCCCTGATTCGCACCGAGCACACGGAGTCCGCCGACGAGCACGGTCATCTCCGGAGCGGTGAGCGTCAGCAGGTTGGCCTTGTCGATCAGCAGATACTCGGCCGGCAGCGGATGATCGGCGCGGACCCAGTTGCGGAATCCGTCAGCCTGCGGCTCAAGGGCCTCGAACGATTCGACGTCAGTCTCCTCGAGGAGAGCGTCGACGCGGCCGGGCGTGAAGGGAACGGTGACTTCGGTGCCGGCGGCCTTCGCGGCCAGCTCCACGCCAACGTTTCCGGCGAGCACGATCAGGTCAGCAAGCGAAACATCCTTGCCGAAGGCGGCGCGGACATCCTCGAGCTTCGTGAGCACGGCGGCGAGCTCGTCCGGGTCGTTGACGGCCCAGTCCTTCTGCGGCGCGAAGCGCACGCGGGCGCCGTTGGCTCCCCCACGCTTGTCGCTGCCGCGGAACGATGAGGCCGAGGCCCATGCGGCCTTGACCAGCTGCGAGACCGACAGCCCCGATTCGGCGATCTGTGACTTCAGCGCGGCGGTGTCCTCTGCGCTGAGCGGCGCCGCCGTCGGAGCCGGCAGCGGGTCCTGCCAGATCAGCTTCTCGGTGGGAACCTCGGGACCGAGATAGCGGGAGACCGGGCCCATGTCGCGGTGCGTCAGCTTGTACCAGGCGCGCGCGAATGCGTCGGCGAACTCGTCGGGGTTCTCGAAGAAGCGGCGCGAGATCTTCTCGTAGGCCGGGTCAAAACGCAGCGACAAGTCGGTGGTGAGCATCGTCGGGAGGCGCTTTGCGGAATCGGCCGCAGGTCCTGGGATGACAGCCTCGGCATCCTTGGCGACCCATTGGCCGGCGCCGGCGGGGCTCTTCTCGAACTCCCACTCGTAGTTGAAGAGGTTCTCGAAGAAGTTCATCGACCACTGCGCGGGTGTCGTGGTCCAGGTGACCTCGAGGCCGGACGTGATCGCGTCCTCACCCTTGCCGCTCTTGTAGGTGGAGAGCCAGCCAAGTCCCTGCGCCTCGAGCGGCGCGGCCTCGGGCTCGGGGCCGACAAACTCGTCAGGATCAGCGGCGCCGTGCGTCTTGCCGAACGTGTGACCGCCTGCGATCAGGGCGACAGTCTCCTCGTCGTCCATCGCCATGCGGGCGAAGGTCTCGCGGATGTCGTGCGCGGCGGCGAGCGGATCAGCGTTGGCGCCCGGCCCTTCCGGGTTCACGTAGATCAGGCCCATCTGAACCGCGCCGAGCGGGCTTTCAAGCGCGGCGGCGTCCTTGATTGCGTCGCGCATCGACTCCGAGCCGCCGTAGCGGTACTGGTCGCCGAGCCACGTGGTCTCGGCACCCCAGTAGACGTCCTCATCCGGCTCCCAGACGTCAGCGCGGCCACCGGCAAATCCGAAGGTCTCGAATCCCATTTCTTCGAGCGCGACATTCCCGGCGAGAATCATCAGGTCGGCCCAGGAGAGGTTCTGGCCGTACTTCTTCTTGACCGGCCAGAGCAGGCGACGAGCCTTGTCGAGGTTGCCGTTGTCGGGCCAGCTGTTGATCGGGGCGAAGCGCTGCTGCCCGGTTCCGCCACCACCGCGGCCGTCGCTGATGCGGTACGTGCCCGCGCTGTGCCAGGCCATGCGGATGAAGAACGGACCGTAGTTGCCGAAGTCAGCCGGCCACCACTCCTGCGAGTCGGTGAGCACTTCGGCGATGTCCTGTTTCACGGCCGCGAGATCCAGCTGCTTGAACGCCTCGGCGTAGTCGAACTGTTCGCCGAGCGGGTTTGCCTCGGCCGGGTTCTTTGCGAGAACCTTGAGGTTCAGGCGATTGGGCCACCAAGTGGTGTTGCCTCCACCCTGCGTGGGATGCGGGAAGCGGTCGCTGTGGACTGGGCAACCGCCGGCGGAATCTTCGTTCATCTCGCCTACGACGGCATCGGGTTGCTGGGAGTCAGACACTTTGGGCCTTTCTGCAAATCTGGGGTTTGGCTCCGCACGACGGATCGATGCAGCTTGAAAGGCTGATCATAGTCCGAGACTTCTCCGGCGCGCGCACGCCACAAGGCCGTGTCCGGAGCCGCAAGTAGCGTGGCGCTTCATGAAGATTCGCTCCGTTCGCCCCCACCGTCCGTCGCCCGCAATCATCGTCGCAATCATCGCGCTTGTCATCGCCCTGAGCGGCACGGGATACGCCGCATCGACGCTTGTTTCCGGCTCGAACGGGCCCCAGGCAACGAAATCCGACGGCGGTTATTACGGGCAGCAGGGCCCTCAGGGCAACACCGGTCCGCGGGGCAAGACGGGGCCCCGCGGCAGGACAGGCCCGCGCGGAAAGACCGGTCCTCGCGGACGCACAGGAGCGCAGGGACCGGCCGGGGCAGCAGGCGTCAACGGGACCAATGGAACCAATGGGACCAACGGAACCGACGGAACCAACGGCACGAACGGTGCCACCGGCGCGACCGGCCCCGCCGGTGCGCCCGGCTCAGGAATCTTTGCGCAGTTCTTCGCCCTGGCTCCGCCTGACAATGCGGCGACCGTTGCCGTTGGGAGCGCGGTCGAGTTTCCGCAGGATGGTCCGAACAGCGGTTCGATCACCCGTCTCACGGCAAGCGCCTTCAACCTGCCCGCCATCGGCACCTACCGAGTCGCTTTCTCGGTGCCGGTCACAGAAGCCGGTCAGCTGCAGCTCTCGCTTGACGGCACGCCGCTCGCCTACACCGTCGTTGGTCGAGCGACGGGCACTTCGCCGATCGCCGGCGAGTCATTGGTCGCGACCACCTCGATCAACTCGGTCATCTCAGTGATCAATCCGCCGGGCGGCATCAGCGCGCTCACGATCACGCCGTTGGCCGGTGGCACCAACCCGGCGTCCGCTTCGCTGATCATCGAGCAGCTGAACTGAACGCCTGCGGCTTCGAGCCGCGGGTTGCTGTGGCATCATCCCGGGCGTGACGAGCAGCTCCGCGGAATCACAACGTCTCACGGACCTTTCGCTGCTCCGCCGCGTGCGGGACCGCATCGATCGCGAGTATTCCCAGCCACTCGACGTTGAGGCGCTGGCCCGTGACGCACACATGTCGGCCGGCCACTTCAGCAGGCAGTTCAAGAAGGCCTACGGCGAGTCGCCATACAGCTACCTGATGACCCGACGTATCGAGCGTGCCATGGCCCTGCTCAGGCGCGGTGATCTCTCGGTGACGGAAGTCTGTTTTGAGGTCGGGTGCGGCTCGCTGGGCACGTTCAGCACCCGCTTCACCGAGCTGGTCGGAATGCCACCCAGCGAGTACCAGCGCGAAGAAGCAGACGCGACTGCCGGCATGCCCTCATGCGTCGCGAAACAGGTGACGCGACCGATCAGGAATCAAGAAGCACAGGTTGCAAAGCAAATTTAGGATGGTTCCCATGAACATCTCAATCCACACATCAATGCTCCCCCACCTCGACCCGGAGGCCTCGATCGCGTTCTACCGGGACATGCTCGGATTCGAAGTTCGCAACGACGTCGGCTACAACGACCTGCACTGGATCACTGTCGGCCCGGTCGACCAGCCCGAAACCGGAATCGTGCTCTATCCCCCGCAGACGACACCCGGCATCACCGAGGAAGAACAGAAGCTCATCTCCGAGATGATGGCCAAAGGCACCTTCGCCAGCCTCAACCTCGCGGCCGCGAACCTCGACGAAACCTTCGCCAAGATCCAGGCCAGCGGTGCCGAGGTCGTCCAGGAACCCACCGATCAGCCGTACGGATTGCGCGACTGCGCGTTTCGCGACCCCGCAGGCAACCTGCTGCGCATCCAGGAGAAGAGTTGACCCCGGCCAAGAAGCAGGCCGCCGCTGACAGCCACGAGCTGATCCGCGTTCAGGGCGCGCGGGTCAACAACCTCAAGGACGTGAGCGTCGAGATCCCGAAGCGCCGCCTGACGGCATTCACGGGCGTCTCGGGATCGGGCAAGAGTTCTCTGGTCTTCAGCACGATCGCCGCAGAATCCCAGCGCCTGATCAACGAGACCTACAGCACCTTTGTGCAGGGCTTCATGCCGACGATGGCGCGGCCTGACGTCGACGTGCTCGAGGGACTGACCACGGCGATCATCGTTGACCAGGAGCGCATGGGCGGCGACGCCCGATCGACGGTCGGGACCGCAACCGATGCGACAGCGATGCTGCGCATCCTCTTCAGCCGTCTCGGGAGGCCGCATATCGGCCCGCCCGGGGCCTACTCCTTCAATGTCCCGTCCGTCAGCGGAAGCGGCGGGATCACCGTTCAGAAGGGCAAGAAGACGATCACCGAAGCCGCGTCCTTCAGCCGCCTCGGCGGCATGTGCCCCGAGTGCGAAGGGCGCGGAACTGTCAACGATTTCGATCTCACGGCGCTCTACGACGAGGACAAGTCGATCAATGAGAGCGCGATCCTCGTGCCCGGCTACAGCATGGATGGTTGGTACGGCCGGATCTACCGCGGATGTGGCTACTTCGACCCCGACAAGCCGATCAAGAAGTTCAACAAGAAGGAGCTGCACGATCTCCTCTACAAAGAGGCCACGAAGATCAAGATCGAGGGAGTCAATCTCACCTACGCCGGGATCATTCCGTCGATCCAGAAGTCCTATCTCTCGAAAGACATCGACTCGCTCCAGCCGCACATTCGCCGCTTCGTCGAGAAAGCCGTCGTGTTCAAGACCTGCCCCGAGTGCGACGGAACGCGCCTGGCCAAGGAGGCGCGGTCCTCGAAGATCAAGGGCATCAACATCGCCGACGCGTGCGCCATGCAGATCACAGACCTCGCCAAATGGCTGGCCACGGTGAAGGACCCCGGCGTCGCACCGCTGATCTCATCGCTTCAACACGCACTGGATTCGTTTGTGGAGATCGGCCTCGGCTACCTGAGTCTCGATCGCCCTTCCGGGACGCTCTCCGGCGGAGAGGCCCAGCGCACGAAAATGATCCGCCAACTCGGATCGTCCCTGACCGATGTGACGTACGTGTTTGATGAACCGACGGTCGGGCTTCACCCCCACGACATCGAACGGATGAACGAACTTCTGCTGCGCCTGCGGGACAAGGGGAACACCGTGCTCGTGGTCGAGCACAAACCCGAGGCGATCGTCAACGCCGACCACGTGGTCGACATCGGTCCGGGCGCGGGCAGCAATGGCGGCGAGATCGTCTTCGAAGGAACTGTTGCGCAGCTGCGCAAGAGCAAGACCCTCACGGGCAAACACTTCGACGATCGCGCGCGACTGAAGGACGAGGTACGCGAATCCTCAGGCGTCCTCGAAGTGCGCGATGCAAACCTGCACAACCTCCGGGACGTCGATGTCGACATCCCACTTGGCGTGCTGGTTGTCCTCACCGGGGTTGCCGGCTCCGGCAAGAGCTCGCTGATCGACGGATCCGTCGCTGGCCGCGAGGGCGTGGTGTCGATCGATCAGAGCGCGATCCGCGGGTCCAGGCGCAGCAATCCGGCGACCTATTCCGGTCTGCTCGAGCCGATTCGCAAGGCGTTCGCGAAGCAGAACGGTGTCAAGCCGGGGCTCTTCAGCGCGAATTCGGACGGTGCCTGCCCGAACTGCAACGGCGCCGGCGTGATCTACACGGATCTCGGGATGATGGCCGGCGTCTCCTCGACCTGCGAGGTCTGCGAGGGCAGGCGCTTCGACGGCGCGGTGCTCAAATACAAGCTCGGCGGGCGCAACATCAGCGAGGTTCTTGAGATGTCCGCGTCCGACGGGGAAAAGTTTTTTGCCTCCGGCAAGGGCGCGGTGCCGGCCGCGCACGCGATCCTCGAGCGACTGAACGATGTCGGACTCGGCTACCTCACGATCGGTCAGCCCCTGACCACGCTCTCGGGTGGCGAGCGCCAGCGACTCAAGCTCGCCACACAGATGGCGGAGAAGGGCGACATCTACATCCTCGACGAACCGACGACCGGACTTCACCTCGCGGACGTCGAACAATTGCTCGGCCTGCTCGATCGACTCGTCGAATCGGGCAAGTCCGTGGTCGTGATCGAACACCATCAGGCGGTCATGGCTCACGCCGACTGGATCATCGACCTCGGACCCGGCGCCGGTCAGGACGGCGGCAGGATCGTCTTCGAAGGCACCCCGGCAGAGCTGGTCGCCAAGCACAAGACGCTCACCGGCCAGCACCTCGCCGAGTACGTCGGCGGCTGACCGAAACTGGGAGACTGTCGTTCATGCCGATCACAGACTTCCTCGTGGCGCGCGATGACATCGCCAGAACAAAGACGGCTGCGCGTGAGTTCCCGGTGCTCGGCGACGGCGAAGTGTTGCTCGAGCTCGAGCGATTCGGCCTGAGCGCGAACAACATCACCTACGCGACGCTCGGCGATGCGATGGGCTACTGGCGCTTCTTCCCCGCGGAGGAAGGTTGGGGTTCGGTCCCGGTCTGGGGCCATGCGCATGTCGTTGGATCGCACTGCGCGGGGATCGAGCCAGGCATGCGCTATTTCGGCTACTACCCGCTCTCGACTCATCTCGTGGTCAAGCCGGAACGCGTCACGCCCAACGGATTCGTCGATGGCGCCGCCCATCGAGCAGAGCTTCCGGCGGTGTACCAGCGCTACATGCTGGTGCCAGAAGACAGCGAGGTTGGTGGCAACGCGGAGGATCAGCAATCGCTTTGGCGTCCGCTGTTTCTCACATCGTTCGGCGCGGCTGACTTCATCGAGGAGAACGGTGCATTTGAGGCGGGAGTTGTCGTATTCACCAGCGCGTCAAGCAAGACGGCGCTCGGAACCGCATTCTGCCTCAACCGCATCGCCGGCGCGCTTGAGCTCGTGGGACTGACCTCTGCAGCCAACGTCGAGTTCTGCGAGTCGACCGACTACTACGACCGCGTCGTCTCCTATGACGACCTGTCGGCGATCGGCGAGAAGCCGTTCATCCTGATCGATTTCGCCGGCAATGGCGCGGTCCTCGACGCCATTGAGGAATTTGCGGGCGACCGACTCCTGCGGACGATAATCGTCGGCGGAACGCATTGGGAGGATCGCGAACGCAGTCTCACTGCGATGTCAGCTGGAACGGAGCTCTTCTTCCTCCCCACCTGGATCGTCAAGCGCAGCGAGGACTGGGGTCCGACGTCCTTCATGGAGCGGGGCGAGGCCGAATGGGAAGTCTTCGCACCAACCACCGAGACCTGGCTCACGCTCGAGGAGCACACGGGCCTCGAAGGGATCGAGAACGCCTACCAGCTGGTCCTCGCGGGCGAGAGCCGGCCGGATGTCGGACACATCCTCGAATTCGGTTGATGCCGGCGCGTCAGCGCCAGGCGACGACGACAGTGGCTTCAAGCTCCTCTGAGGTCACGAGTTCGGGCTTGAGCTCGTTCGCTTCGCAGATTGCCATCGTCTCGGCTGCCTGGCTCTCGCTCGTCTCAAGGATCAGGCAGCCGCTGCGCTTGATCCAACCGGGTGCCTCCTCGGCGATGCGGCGATGGAAGTCGAGTCCGTCCTCGCCGCCGTCGAGCGTCGCCCGGGCCTCGTGCTCGCGCGCCTCGACCGGCATCAGCTCAATCGCTGAGGTCGGCACGTACGGGGCGTTCGCGACCAGGACGTTGATGCGGCCGCGCAGGACCACCGGAAGCGGCTCGAAGAGGTCGCCGACGTAGGTCATCGCGCCTGTGCCTTCGAGGTTCTTCTCGGCGCACTCGATCGCAACGGGATCGATGTCTGTGCAGTGCAGCTCGACCTTACGTTTCACGGAGCTGAGCGCCATCGCGATTGCGCCCGCGCCGCAGCACATGTCGAGCACGACGTCGCCGCGCTCGGTGTACTTGGCGGCCTGGAGAAACAGAAGTTCGGTGCGGCGGCGCGGCACGAACACCCCGGGCGCGATCGCGACACGTTGCCCGGCAAACATCGCCCAACCAAGAATCTGTTGCAGGGGCTCCCCTGCGCTGCGCCGCTCAAGCATCGACGCGAGCTGCTTGGTGTCGGCCGCCTCGTTGATCAACATCCGTGCTTCGTCCTCGGCGAAGACGCTGCCGGATGCGCGCAGCCGCGCGGCGATTGCTTTGACTAGTTGGGGTGACGGATCAGCTGACATCTGCGCGCGCATTGTGACGCACGCCGCGGCAGAGGCGTTCCTACGGCAACGAAAGTCGCGCGATCTTCTTCACGACGCTGCCGAACTGTTTGTGCAGCGGACCCGTGTTGTAGGGGATCCCGAACCGCGCACAGGCCTCACGCACTTCAACGGCGATTTCGGCGTAGCGATGCGCCGGAATGTCCGGGAAGAGGTGGTGCTCGATCTGGTGGCTGAGGTTGCCGCTCATGATGTGGAAGAGCTTCCCGCCGGTGAGATTGGCCGAACCGAGGATCTGGCGGTAGTACCACTGGCCGCGGGTCTCGTTCTCGGTCTCCTCTTCGGTGAACTCCTCGACGCCTTCGGGGAAGTGGCCGCAGAAGATGATCATGAATGACCAGACGTTGCGCGCGATGTTGGCCGTGAAGTTGCCCGCGAAAACCGCCGGCGCCATCGGCCCGGCAAGCAGCGGGAAGAGCACGTAGTCCTTGATCGCCTGGCGACGGACCTTGGTCCAGATGTTGTCGAACTCCTTGCGCTTGTCCGCGAAAGAGATCTCTCCACTGACCATGCGCTCGACCTCGAGGTCATGCATCGCAACGCCGTACTCGAAGAAGGTCATCAGGAGGGTCGCGTAGAGCAGATTGCCGAGGTAATACGGGTGCCACGGCTGCTCCTCGGACATGCGCAGGATTCCATAACCGATGTCGCGGTCCTTGCCCACGATGTTCGTGTGCGTGTGGTGCTGATAATTGTGTGAGTCCTTCCAGTTCTCCGACGGGGAGCTCGTGTCCCACTCGAACTGGGTGCTGTCCAGGCGCGGGTCCTGGGTCCAGTCGTACTGACCGTGCATCACGTTGTGCCCGATCTCCATGTTGTCGAGGATCTTGGAGATCGAAAGTGAAATCGTGCCGGCGATCCACGCCGGAGGAATGAAACTGAGGAAGAGCATCCCGCGACCGGCCACTTCGAAACCGCGCTGAGCGTTGAGGATGTTGTGGATGTAGTCGGAGTCTCGCTGACCGAGATCGTCAAGCACGCGCTCGCGCAGCGCATCGAGTTCCTCTCCGAACAGGTCGAGCTGCTCGGGCGTGAGCTGAAACTCGGGATCGGCGACGGCGCCGGTGTGCTTGGTTGCTGTTTTGGGCATCTTCGCCACTCCTTTTCTAGAGATCGATTTCAATGTCGCCGACCGGCGCGTTCACGCAGATCTGGACGAGCTCGTTGTTCAGAGTCTTGACTTCTCCGGTGCGCACGTGCCTCACGGTTCCGCTCTCGACGCGGCAGACGCATGTGTGGCAAATGCCCATTCGACAGCCGTGACGCGGTGAGAGGTTCCCCTGCTCGGCCTGCAGCAGGAGCGACTGGCCGTCATTCTCGACGGCGATGCCGCTGCGCTTGAAGGTCACGCTGCCGGTTGCGTCGGCCGCGACCACCGTGGGCTCGGGCAGCGTGAAAGGTTCGGTGTGAAGCCTGTCCGCGTTCCTGTCGCGCTTCCAAAGCTTCTCGGCGGCGTCAACAAGTGCATTCGGTCCGCACACGTAGGTCTCGGCGGCCAGATAATCGGGGCAGATCGACTTCAGGGTCGCGCGGGTGAGGTGCTGTGGCTTTGTCCCTTCGCGCGTGAAAACCGTGACAACGTTGAGATTGGCGTGCGCCTCCCCCAGCGCTTGCAGTTCGCGCGCATAGATCGCGTCCTGCGGCGTGCGGGCAAAGTGCAGGAACGTCACCGGCCGATCGTGTCCTTCCGCGCAGAGCGTGCGCAGCATCGACATCACCGGAGTGATTCCGCTGCCGCCGCTGATCAGGAGTAGGTGGTCAGGGCGCGTCGAGGGCAGTGTGAACTCGCCTTCTGCGGGCGAGAGCCCGACAACCATCCCCGGCGCGGCGATGTCGGCGAGATGCTCGGAGACCTTGCCACCTGGGTGCCGCGTGATCGTGAGCTCAAGTCCCTTGCCCGCTGCCGCACCGGCGGGCGAGTAAAAGCGTGTGGTCAGCCGTCCGTCGATCTCGACGGTCACCCCGACGTGTTGTCCGGGTTCGAACCCGTTCCAATTGGAGTTCGGTTCAAGCGTCAGGGTGACGCTGCGCGGGGTCTGGCGCTCGACGGCGACGACCTTGGCGCGCACGTCTCTGCGCGACCAGACCGGATCGATCATTCCGACGTAGCGCTCGACCGGGTTCGGCGTGAGCAACGACTCGACCAGATGCGAGTCGAGCAGTCCACGGGTCAGTTTGCGCGGGGAGTTGAGGAGGGAGTCGAGAGCCATGATTCCAGTACCCATCGATGACTACGCGCGAAGGCTTTAGTCCCGAGGTGCCTTCTGCTCCATATTTTGAAGTGTTTGTTGCGTTCGTTGAGTGAGATGAGGCACTATTGGCGAGTGCGCCGATTACTGATCCTCTGCAGCGCGGTCGTGTTCCTCGACGCGGTGTTTTTCGCGGCGCTGACGCCACTTCTGCCCGACTTTCGACGTGATCTGGGCATCTCCGAGGCGTCCGCGGGGCTGCTGTCAGGAAGCTACGCCGCCGGTGCGCTCGTGTGTGCGCTGCCAGGGGGCTGGTTCGCGGCCCATTTTGGTCCGCGCAGGGCCGTGATTCTCGGTCTGGTCGGAATCGGCATCTTCAGCCCGATCTTCGGCCTCGCGGAATCGCTCTGGCTGCTCAACTCGTCGCGGTTCCTGCAGGGTGCCAGCGGTGCCCTGCTCTGGGCGGGGGCGATGAGCTGGATCGTGATCGCCGGTCCGGAGGAACGACGCGGTGCCCTGGTCGGAACCCTGATCGCGGCCGCAACCGTGGGCGAGCTTCTGGGTTCACCCATCGGCGCACTTGCGCACGAGATCGGGCTCGACATCGTCTTCGGAGCAGTGGCAGTGATCGCGGCGGCGCTCCTTGCGCTGGCGATGACGAATCGGCCGGTCCACCCCGCCGACCCGCAATCGCCCGGATATGCGATCCGAGCAGCGCGGGGCTCGGGAATCAACAGCGCGATGTGGTTGCTGGCGGCGCCGTCCTTCGCATTCGGCGTCTGCGTCGTGGTGGCCCCGCTGCGGCTCGACGATCTCGGTGGATCGCCGCTGCTGATCGCAGCTGCCTTCGCCAGCGGGTCGCTTGTCGAAACGCTGCTCGGACCGCTGATCGGACGGGCGAGTGACAAGGTCGGTCGCACGCGCCCGTACCGGGCCGGCATGCTGATCGGAGCGGTCGGAATCATGGGTATCGGTGCGCTCACATCGATCTCGCTCGTCTTTGCGGCCGTCGTGCTCTGCGCCTTCTCCGCAGGCATGGCCTTCGCGCCGTCGATCGCCCTGATCGCCGATGCCGCGGCCGGTGCCGGCATCGCCCAGGGATATGCGTCGGGGATCTCCAACGCGGCCTGGGGCGGCGGGCAGATGCTGGGTGCATTCGGCGGCGGCGCGCTCGCCGGGGCGGGTTTCATCGTTCCGGCGATCGCCACGGTGATCGTCCTCGGCGTCGCGGGATTCGTCGCCGGACGGACCACCGGACTCCGCGCGGTGCCCGCCGTATCCGGCCGCTAATCTGCGCCGCATGATTCGAATCACTGGCCTTCTGATCGCCCTCACGGGCATCGCGCACTTCATCGCGCCGCAGTACTTCAAGGACCTGACCAAGGTCGCCTTTCCCGAGGACACCGACGAGTGGATCAAGCGCAACGGCGCGATCGAGACCGCGATCGGCACCTCGCTCGCAGTCGGCAGGACGCGGCTCGGATTCCTCGGCCTCGGCTCCTACGTCGGATGGCTCGCCTTCAACGGCGCGAAGAACTCCTAGTTAGGCTCTGAAACATGACGTTCGACGCCGTGACATTTGAACCGGGAGCGCGCGTCGAGCTGCCCGAAGGGCTCACGCCGCCGTTTCAGGTCTTCGTCAACGGGATCGAACAGGAACGCGGGAGCGACTACATCGTGAACGGGCGGTATCTGATGTTCCGCGCAGCGCTCGTCCGCGAGGGCAAGCTCGGCTTCTGGCGTTGGTTCTCGATGTTCCTGGGGATCGGGAACACGTATCGCGCCAACGACGGCGTCGACGTCGCATTCCGGGCCAACGGTCGCCCGCAGATCTTCACCGCACTGCCGATCGAAACCCTCGGCGACCCACGCGCAGACTTCGGTCAGCGCGGTCCGATCTCGTTCGACCCCGCAGGGCGGTAGCTACACCGCGCTGCCGGTCTGGTGCGGATAGTCGCCCTCGACCTGCAGCAGAGCACCTGTCTCGTCGAGATGCGTGCCGGTGGTCTTGATCTCGTCAGGTGCACGTCCCTTTGGTTGGTGCACGGTCGCCGGTCGCGGAATCTCGTCGATCGGCAGGGTGATGATTTCGCGCTCGGCGACGATGTGCTTCTCACCGAAGTGCGTGAACTCGACCGAAGAACCGCGGGGCAACGTGTACGTCGCCTCGGTCTGCGAGACGTCGACGCGGAGGGTGCTCTCGCCAAGGCGGAGGTTGAACGCGAGTCGGGACAGGTTCTTCGGCAGGCGCGGCGCGAAGAACGGAATGTCGTAGTAGTCGCGGAAACCGCCGAAGCCGCAGACAAGCCCGAGCCAGGTGCCGGCGGAGGCCGCCAGATGCAGACCGTCGCTGGTGTTGTGCGCCAGGTTGTGCAGGTCGACAAGCGCCGTCTCCTGGAGGTACTGCCATGCGAGGTCAAGATGACCCGTCTCTGCGGCGATGATCCCCTGCCCGCAGGCCGAAAGCGACGAGTCACGCACGGTCACGCCCTCGTAGTACTCGAAGTTGCGCCGCTTCTCCTCAGCTGTGAAGTAGTCCCCATTCGTGAACAGTGCGAGCACGAGGTCGGCCTGCTTGATGACCTGTTTGCGGTAGAGGTCGAAGTAGGGGTAGTTCAGCATCAGCGGGTAGTCCGTCGGCTCCATGTCGTCGAACGGCCAGAGTTCGTGGTGCGTGAAGTTGTCGGCCTGAGGGTGGACCTGCTGGGTCGCGTCGTAGGGGATGTGCATCGCGTCGGCAATTGCGCGCCACTCGTCCGGCTCCTCCGGCGTGAGCCCCAGGGCGGCTGCGTCCTCGGGGAACTGCTCGGCGACCGCTGCGGCGCCGCGCAGGTTGCGCGCGGCCATCAGGTTGGTGTAGACGTTGTTGTCGACGATCGCGCTGTACTCGTCAGGGCCGGTGACGCCTGCGATACGAAACTCGCCGGAGCTGTCGAACGCACCGAGCTTCTGCCACATGCGTGCGGTCTCGATCAGGATCGGTACCCCGACCTCGCGATTGAACTCCTCGTCGCCCGTGGCCTTCACGTAACGCAGCACGGCATCCGACACGTCGGCGGACACGTGGAACGCTGCCGTGCTGGCGGGCCAGTAGCCCGAGCATTCGCGACCGGCGATCGTGCGCCACGGGAAGGTCGCGCCGGCGAGGTTGAGCTGTTGCGCACGCTCGCGCGCCATGTCGAGGGTGGCGTGGCGCCAGTGCAGCGCGTCTCGCGCGGCCGTCGGCCATGTGTATGAGAGGACCGGAAGGACGAACGTCTCGGTGTCCCAGAATGCGTGTCCGTCGTAGCCGGATCCGGTGAGCCCCTTGGCCGGGATCGCGCGGCGCTCGCCGCGTGCACTGGCCTGAAGCAGATGGAACAGCGCGAAACGCACGGCCTGCTGCATCTCGTCGTCGCCCTCGACAACCACGTCCGCGTTGTCCCAGAACTCCCGCAAAAACTCCTTCTGGCCCGCGATCAACCCCTCCCACCCGGTGTGCCTGGCTTCGGAAAGGCTGCCACGCACCTGCGCGCGTACGGAAGAGATTGAGCGGCGACCGGACCACCCGTAGGCCAGGTACTTCAAGACCTTCAGCGACTGCCCGGCTGGGACCTTCGCCGTTACGGTGAGGCGTCCGATGTCGGGACCGCTCTCGCCCTCGATGTACATGTCCTCGGGACCTTCGATCTCGTGGTCCATCGCCGAGGCCACGCGCAGACCGCTGTTCTCGGTCCGATGGATCAACATCGCCATTTCTTCGTGCAGGAAGTGTTCCTCGCTGCGCAGCGGCTTGTCGAGCACCGCGGCCATGCGCGGATCGTTCGGGTCGTAGTGCTCGCCGACGGCCTCGTCGCTGTTTGCCACGAGCTCAGACTGAACGACGAGCTGCATGTCCTTGTTCACCGGCGTGACCTTGTAACAAATGGCTGCGGCGCCACGCTGCCTGAGCGAGACCATGCGCTCGGACTCGACGATCACTTCCTGGCCGGTCGGCGAACGCCAGTGCATCGTGCGGCGCAGCACGCCTTCACGGAAGTCGAGCACGCGCTCGTGGCGCAGGACCTCGCCGTAGCGCGAGTCCATCAGTTCGTCGTCCACCAGCAGTCGGATCAGTTTGCCGTTCGGAACCGAGACGACCGTTTCGCCGGCCTCCGGGTAGCCGTAGGCAGTCTCGGCGTGCGGCAACGGGCGGATCTCATACACGCCGTTGAGGAAAGTTCCGATCTGTCCCGTCGGCTCGCCCTCATCGAGGTTTCCGCGCATACCGATGTGCCCGTTTGAGAGCGCGAACAACGTTTCCGTCTGGGCGAGTGAGCCGATCCGCAGTTCCGTTTCACGCAACGCCCACGGATCGATCTTCATTGCCGGCTTCTCGGTCATCACTACGAAATCAGCTCCTCAAGGTCGTCAACGACGATGTCCGCCCCGTGCTCTTTCAATGCTTCAGCCTGTCCAACTCGGTTCACGCCGACGACGTAGCCAAATCCTCCGGCGCGACCCGCCTCCACCCCGGCCAGCGCGTCCTCGAAAACGACCGACTGCTCGATGCCGGCGTCGAGCGCTTCGGCGGCCGCGATGAACGTGTCGGGCGCCGGCTTGCCCTTGATCTTGCGCTCGGCAGCGACCACGCCGTCCATAATCTCCTCGAACTCGTCGATCAGATCGCAACTCTTGAGGATCGCGCGGCAGTTGGCGCTCGAGGAGACGACAGCGAGCCTGAGCCCAGCGGCCTTGGCCGCATCGATGTACTTGATCGATCCGGGGTACGCCTCCACCCCGTCGCGTTCGATGATTGCGCCCACGAGTTCATTCTTGCGATTGCCCAGGCCGCACACCGTCGCGGCGTCTGGTCCGTCCGACGGGTCGCCGTCCGGGAGACTCAGCCCACGGGAAGCGAGGAACGAACGCACGCCGTCATAGCGGGGCTTTCCGTCGACGTACTTGTCGTAGTCGACGCGCGGATCGAACGGCGGTTGATCGTCCTGCGTCGCAAGGTACGCGTCGAACATTTCCTTCCATGCCGCCGCATGCACAACCGCGGTCCTGGTGATCACGCCGTCGAGGTCGAAAAGCAGCGTGGTGATGCCTTCCGGCAGTCCTACTTGTTCTGGCCGTGGCGTCATGCCGTGAGTTTGGGGGTCGGCTCCAATCTCGGCATTATGCCGCACCGGTACTCAGACTTCGAGGGGCGCCACGAGCTGCAACTGACGTGCCTGCGCCAGCAGCGTTCCGTCGGCTGCGTAGACGAACGAATCCGAGTCCGAGAGGCCGCCGGCGATCGCCCGCGTGTAGTTGTGCACCAGCAGCGGTTGGTCGGGCAATCCTTCGGGCGGAATCGAAGCGCGGATGTGTGTCGTGAGGTCCAGGGTCGGCGCGATGATCGGGGTGCGGATCGGCTGGAAGATCGACGGCCAGAGCGCGTCGACCATGAACAGCAACCAGCTGGTGTCGATCGGGCGGGGCTCGCGCGTCGTGATCCATCCGCCGTTGGAGGTGCCCACCGCCGGATCAACGGGCGGACCCATGAACGGCCCGTGGCCGAACCGCGGTGCGAGCAGGAAGCGATGGAAGAACGGCGCAATCCCTTCGGGCATCTCCAGCCAAGCCTCGCCACCGTCCGCGATCTCCTCCGACGGCATCGGCTTGTCCTCACGCGCCGGAGGCCCGGGCACGTCCGGCGGCGAAAGCGCCCAGGCGGCAACCTCCGGAAGGTCGCGCGCAGAATGAGTCGCCAGCGCGGCTATGCACGGTTTCCCTCCCTGCGAGATCGTGGCGCGAGACGACGCGAAACGGCGACCGCGGCGCAGCGGGTCCACGAAGATCTCGACCTCCCCGTGCTGCGGCGGTCGCAGGTAGTGACACGTCAGCGACCGAGGCTGCAGGACGTTGTCTCGGTTGATCTCCGCGTCGATGGCGTTCAACGCCAGCGCCGCGAGCAGACCCCCGTGAGTGGTGAGCGGCCCGTCCCAGCTCGGATGGACGGTCGCCGAGTAATGCCGCTCGGCACCCGTGACGCGGCTGGCCTCATCAAACGAGACGGCGTCGGGTGACTGCTGCTGTGCGTCGCTCATGACGCCCAACAATAGCCACCCGCACGACCGTTCGTGCTTGACACCCGAAAGGGGCTAGCGCGTGGCGTAGACCGTGCCGACGTCGCCGAAGCGCAGCTTGTTGCGCAGAGCGGTCGTCAGGTCCCAGTCGCGACCACCGATGTACGGGCCGCGGTCGATCACGCGCGCGGTCATGACGCGATTACCGACCTTGAAGGTCACGCGCGTGCCACACGGGAGAGTCTTGTGCGCGACGCCGACCGTTCCCGGGGAGAGCGTGCCGCCACATGCCAGGCCGCCACCATAGAGTCCGGGTCCGTAGTACGAGGCGAAACTCTTGCGGAACACGAATGCGCGTCCCGTACGATCGCTCGCGCTCTGGCCGAACTTCCGCACCGTGACGCGCGTCATGTAGCGGCCGGGGCTTCCCCCGCGCCACCTGATCGTGAACTTCTTCCCGCCGCGGGCGTTCTCGCTCGCGACGACTCGCCACTTCTTCGAACCCGAGGCACGTACGGCGAGGCGGACATGCGCCTTGCCCCTGCCGACTCCGGTGAGCTTCGCGCGGACGGCGATGCTCGAACCGTTGACCGAACGCGAACGCACGAGGCGGCCGCTGATCTTCGGCTGGCGCGCTGCTTCGGCCGCGACCGGCACATCCTGAGCGGCCGCGCCGCCCTGGTTGGCCGCAGTTTCCTCGGTGGTCGCCGCGCGAGCGATCGGCACGGCGATCAGAACGAGCGTGGCAACTGCCAGGGGCAACGCCCCGGCGGGCAGCCGCCAGGCAGACGAGATCGAACCAGTGAGTGTGAGAGCGCGCGACATCATGGCCCGCACGCGGTTTGAATTCTGCATTCGGAGAATGCTCCTTCCAGCGCCTGCGGGGTTAGCTGACGGACTCGCGACTACTCACCT
>JAEMSX010000076.1 GCA_016462645.1 Thermoleophilaceae bacterium | reverse complement strand
AGAATCGCGCGCGGCACGAAGTTCTCGCTGGCGATCATCTCGAGCGTGTTCTGCTGGCGACCGAGCTCGTCCTTGAGGACCTGCGCGATCTCCGGGTCCACCTCTTCGAGGGGGGCGTTGAAAAAGTCTTCTGGCAACTCGCTCACGAGTAGATCTCCTTGGCCGATGCTTCCGTTGTGTTGTGCCCCTCGACGAGCGCGATCTTGTCGACGCGCTTCTGGTGACGCCCGCCCTCAAACTCAGTCGCGAGGAAAGCGTTGACGATCTCGATCGCCGCTTCCGGTGAGGTTGTGCGCTCGCCCAGCGTGACGACGTTCGTGTCGTTGTGCTGGCGGCTCATCGCGGCCTCGTCGGCGTCGTGGGCGTGGACTGCGCGAACGCCGTCGACCTTGTTGGCGACGATCGACACGCCCACTCCGCTGCCGCACACAAGCACTCCGCGCTCGGCGTCCCCGACAGCGACTTCGCGCGCCGCCGGCTCAGCGAAGTCGGGGTAGTCCACAGACTCCTCGGACTCGGTCCCGAAGTCCTTGACGTCGTGTCCTTCCGCGCGCAGAGCGGCAGCGATCTGAGTCTTCAGCTCGAAGCCGGCGTGGTCGGATGCGATCGCGATCTTCACGCCTTCACCGTAGCAACGGAAATGGTCGTGAGATCGTGGGGTTTTCAGGCGGTTTTTTCGAGCGCCTCGAGGTCGTTGTCGGCTTGACGCACGAACTCGTTGCGGTCGTAGACCTTGATGCCGGAGTCCATCTCATCGTGCAGACGCTTGAGCGCGAGCTTGGCGTTGTCAACGACATGGTGCGGGTCGACGGTGTCATCGTCGAACGCGGCGATGCCGACCGAGACGGTCAGCGGGCGCGTGACGTGCGCCGTGTCGTTGTGGCCGCAGCTCTGGAAGAAGAACCGCTCGCACGCGCGGTCACAGCCGACGATCGCGCCCTCGGCGAGCGTGTCAACCAGCAGCACAGCGACCTGGTGGTCGCCCACGCGACCGAGCGTGTCGGTGTTGCGGATCGATTCGTTCAGGGATTCTGCGAGCAGCTTCATGCCGTTGGTCTTGTCGGCCTCGCTCAGCAGGTCGTAGTTGTCGATCTCGAACGCGGCGATCGAGTAGCGCTGATTGGTGCGCTTGGTGCGCGAGTGCTCGGCGTGCAGGCGCTCGTAGAAGAGGCGCTCGTTCGGCAGGCCGCTGATGAAGTCGACCCGCTGCTCGGAGGCGATCTTGACGAAGACCTCCCCCTCCTTGGACTGGATCAAGAGACCCAGCGCGACGAAGATCATCCCGAGCGACGCGCCGGCCATGAAGATCTCTTCGCTGTCAAAGGCGATGCCCACCGCGAAACCGACCGTCGTGAGCAGCGCCGCGCGGGTGTAGGTCTGCGCCGAGCGCGACCGGAAGCCTCCCTTGGCCTTCTGGGCACCGGAAATTCCGGACAACGCGGCGAGAATCGCGAACCCAAGTGCGACGTAATGAGCGATCAGGTTTTCCATGGCTGTGATTTCAAACGGGACTAAGCCGAAACGAGTACGTGGAATTGCGTACATCCACGTACCTCCGTTTATCGGACGCTGGCCACAAACCTCAACCCCCACGGGCGAGATCCGTCAAATCACTCGGATTCGGGCGGAAAGCCGATCAGTTCGGCGACGCGGCCGCTCGTGCGCGGCATCTGGGCGCGCAACAGTCGCCAGCGGCCTTCCTCGAGCTCGGACACGTCGGCCACGGTCGATCCGTAGCCGAGCAGCGGTCCACCGTCGAGCACCAGGTCCACCCCGGCGACGATCGACGGGTCGATGTCCTCGATCGCCGTGGCATCAGGGGCGCCGCTGGGGTTTGCGCTTGTCTGCATGACCGGAATCTCGACCGACGCGAGCGGCTCGAGATTCGGCCCGAGCTTCGGGACGCGCAGGCCGAGCTTCTCGGGAGTGCCGGCGCAGGCCGGGATGAATCGCCCGCCGTGGTTTGCGACGACCAGCGTGAAGGGTCCCGGGAAGAGCCGCTCGACGAGGTTCCGCGTTTTTGCGTCGAGGTCGTCACCGATGTCGGCGAGCAGGCGCTCCAGCGAGAAGTACATGACGGCCGACGGCTTCTTCGGTGGGCGGCCCTTGAGTTCATGGATGCGCTCGGCTGCTTCGGCGTCGTCCGGGTCGCAGGCGATGCCGTAGAGCGTGTCGGTCGGGAAGATCGCGATCTCCCCGTTCTGGATCGTGTC
This sequence comes from Thermoleophilaceae bacterium, assembly GCA_016462645.1. Lineage (GTDB taxonomy): Bacteria > Actinomycetota > Thermoleophilia > Solirubrobacterales > JACPNS01 > JACPNS01. The sequence goes on along the minus strand of JAEMSX010000076.1, from coordinate 4,703 downwards.
CTGAAAGTCTGCGGCTGAGTCTTGAGTGATTGCGCTCATCGGGTTGTCCTTCCGCTGACGACTCTTTCAATTCCGTTGAGGTCTTCGTGGCGTTCGGTCTCGACGAAGCCCGCCGCCTGAAGAATCCGTTCGGTCTCCGCCGCCTGCCCTTCGCCGATCTCCAGCGCAAGCATGCCGCCGGGCCTGAGGTGTGCCGGCGCAGCGGCCGCGAGCCTGCGGACGAGATCGAGGCCGTCGGGACCGCCGTCGAGCGCGAGTCGTGGCTCGAACTTCGAGACTTCGGGCTGGAGCTCGTTGATGTCTTCGGCCTCCACGTAAGGCAGGTTCGCAGCGATCGCGTCGAAGATCCCGTCGACCGCTTCGAGCAGGTCGGATTCAAGGAAGTTGACTGCTGCGCCGAGCGCCTGCGCGTTGGCGCGGGCGACCTCGAGCGCGCCGGGCGAGATGTCGGTGGCGCTGATTGTCGCGTCGGGCAGCTCGTCGGCGAGGGCGAGCGCCACGGCCCCGCTCCCGGTCGCCACATCAAGGATCCCGCACGGACGATCGACCTTCACCACCGCGACGAGCAGTTCGGTCTCGGGCCGCGGGATCAGCACGCGGGGATCCACGGAAAGGTCAATACGACGAAAGCCCTGGCGACCGGTTATGTAGGCGAGCGGCTCGCGCTCGGCGCGGCGCTCGAGCCACGCTTCATAGGTCTCAATCGCATCGCTCGGATCCGCGAGACCGGCGACGATCTCCGATCGCGTGACGCCTGCAGCCGCCGCGAGCAGCAGTTCTGCGTCGAGGCGCGGGGTGTCGATACCCACGGCAGCGAGCCTGGCCTCGCCGGCGGCGATCAGTTCACGGGCGGTTGCGGGCGCGGCCACGACCGTCACGGTCAGGCGTTGTCGGCCGTCTGCGCCTCGAGCATCTGGCGCTTCTCATCGGCCTGCAGGGCGTTGGTGAATTCGTCGAGCTCGCCGTCGAGCACTGCGTCAAGGTTGTGCGCTGTGAGCTTGATGCGGTGATCGGTGACGCGCCCCTGGGGGAAGTTGTAGGTGCGGATCTTGCCCGAACGCTCGCCGGTGCCGACCTGCGCCTTGCGCTCGGCCGCGGCGGCGGCGTGCTGCTCCTCGAGCGCGCGCTCGAAGAGCCGGGCGCGCAGCACGCGCATCGCCTTCTCGCGGTTCTGAAGCTGCGACTTCTCGTCCTGCATGGCGACGACGACGCCGGTCGGCTTGTGCGTGATGCGCACGGCGGAGTCGGTCGTGTTGACCGACTGGCCACCGGGGCCGGAGCTGCGGTAGACGTCGATCTGCAAGTCGTTCTGATCGATCTGGACGTCGACCTCGTCGGCCTCGGGCATCACCGCGACGGTCGCGGTTGAAGTGTGGATGCGGCCCTGGGACTCGGTCTCGGGGACGCGCTGGACGCGGTGCGTGCCGCCCTCGTACTTGAAGATGCTGAAGGCGCCGTCGCCTTTGATCGCGAGCGTGTAGTGGCCACCGTCGTCGGCCTCGATCAGCTCGGGCTTGAACTTCAGGCGCTCGGCGTAGCGCGTGAGCATGCGGTAGAGATCGCCGGCGAACAGGCCCGCCTCTTCCCCGCCGGTGCCCGGACGCAGCTCGATGATCACGTCCTTGTCGTCGTTGGGGTCACGGTCGATCATCGCCATGCGGATCTCTTCCTCAAGCTCCGAAATGCGCGCTTTCGACGTCTCGTAGAGCTCGGCGAACTCCTCGTCCTCGTCGATCATGTCCTTGGCGCCCTCCATGTCGGACTCGGCGCGGCGGTACTCGACGACAAGCTCGTGCGCCGGCTCGAGCTGGCGGTACTCGCGTCCGACATCGGCGTAGCGCTCCCGGTCATTGATGACTTCGGGATCGCTCATCTGCGCCTGCACGTCGGCGAAGCGTTGTTCGATCTGTTCGAGGAGTTGGGTGATCATGCGGCCGTCAGTCTAGGTGCGCGGGGAGAAGTGGAGGTAGGCCGCTTCGCGGCCGGGCAGCGATTAAGGGTTGGCGCTGTGAGCACGGTCGCGTCCAAGTGTTACGAAATGCCCAGGGGTGTACCCATGGGGGCGGACCGTTGGAAGTCGTAACGCCTATTCAAGCCAAATCCGTTCCAAAGCACCGCCCAACCCGGCGGTGCTTTGGAAGCCGCCGTCCTCGCCGCCCGCGGCAATACCTCTCCTTTTCGCCGCCCGGCCGCGAAGCGGCCCACCTCCACGGCGACGAGGCAAAACCTCAGGCGACGATCTCCATCCCGATCTCGTCGTCCTTCAAAGCCTCGCGCGGATCTTCCTTCTCCAGCACAGCTTCCAGCGACGCGATCGCCACAGCCAGCTGCTCAAGATCCGGCTCACGCGTGGTCAGGCGCTGGAGCTGCAGACCGGGCCACATGATCGCGCGGGCCCAGGCCTTGGTGCGGTGCTTGCCAATCAGCTTGATCAGCTCAAAGGCGAGGCCGGCGACGATCGGCACGGCGAGCACGCGTGACGGGAAGAGGATGTACCACTCGGGGCGACCGAGCGGCAGCAGGACGAAGATCGAGACGATGAAGACCAGCAGCAGGAAGCTTGTGCCACAGCGTGGGTGGAAGCGCGTGAAGCGCTGGGCGTTCTCCGGGGTGAGCGGCAGGCCCGATTCGTAGTTGAAGATGGTCTTGTGCTCGGCGCCGTGGTACTCGAAGACGCGGCGCAGGTCGGGCAGCAGCGAGATCACCCAGAGATAGGCGATGAAGACCACGATGCGCAGCACCTTCTCGAACAGCACGAACTGGATATCGCTGCCGTTGTCGCCCTGAACGAGGCTGATCACGCCCAGTGGAAGCAGGAAGAAGAATGCGACCGAGAAGATCAGTGAAGCGGCGACCGTGAGTGCCCAGGTGGCGCCGCCGATCTCTTCCTCTTCTTCGCCGAGCTGCTTGTTGGCGGCGATGCCGAGGGCCTTGATGCCGATGCCCATCGATTCGACCAGCGCGACGACGCCGCGCACGACCGGCAGTTTGTAGAAGCGGTTCTTCTTGACGGCGCTCTCGAAGTCGTGGACCTCGGTGACGATCTCGCCGTCCTCGGTGCGAACGGCCACGGCCCAGTGATGGATGCCGCGCATCATCACGCCTTCGATGACGGCCTGGCCGCCTACCGGTGCGTCACGGGTGGCGACGAGGTCGCCGCTGCCGTGGTGGACGTGTGCCTCTTCTACGCCAGAACCGTTGGCAGCTGCGCCGTTGGGCGAAACTGATTCTTGGGCGGTAGCGCTGTCGGACGCCATCCGCGGCTCCAGGTTGGAAGCGCTTTAGCGCTTCGCCGACTTGGCAGCGCGACGCTGGAAGCGTTCGACGCGGCCACCGGTGTCAACAAGCTTCTGCTTGCCGGTGTAGAACGGGTGGCACTCCGAGCAGAGTTCAACGTGCAGCTCTGACTTGGTCGAGCGCGTGACGAAGGAGTTCCCGCAACTGCAGGTGACTCGCGCTTCGACGTATTCGGGGTGGATCTCAGTCTTCATAGTTCGGTGAAGTTTAGACGGTCGCCCTGGATCTACGTTCAGCGACAGCGCGGCAGCGCAAACGGCGTCCGCGTGTGCTGCGGAATTCGCACCAGCGAACGGAACGGGTCGATCACCGCAGCGCCGCCGATCTGGCACGCGGCGGCGTTGAGCTGGATGTCGGCGGCCTGGTTGGGCCCGATCGAATCGATCACCTTGACGACCGGCGTGAGCGAGTCGATGTAGATCGCCACCGGGAGGTTCATGACCTCAGACTTGCCGTCGTTGGCGATCGTGACCGTGTGTGAGAGCGCCGTCGATCCGACGATCGGCACTGCTGTGTCGTTGGTGATCTTGAGCTTCGGAAGGGCAATCTTCTGTTTGCAGTCGCTCGAGACGATCACGCGGCGCGCTTCGATCGAGCCGTCGGCGGCAGTCCAGCGGAAGGAGACCTTGGCGCGGTAGGTCGCCGCCGTCTCGATGTTGGTGAGCGCGAGATCGCGCTGGTAGAGCGTCGCGGAGTCGCTCGAGCTGAACCACTCGCCGAGACCGTCGGCCTTCAGCTTCTTGAAGCGCGTGTTCTCGTGCAGGCGCTGGAGCACTTCGAAGCGCATCATCAGGTTCTGCGCGCCGGAGGCGGTGGAAGTGCGGCCCATGCGCACGCGGAAAGCGATCAGGCGGTTGTCGTAGTAGGCACCACCGCGGCAGACACGCAGCTTGACCGAGGCGGGCGGCTTGGGGCCACCGGCGAGCGCGGCAGTCTGCGCCTCGGGCACGGGCTTGACCGTGACGCTTGTGGCAGAGGCGTGCGCCGCCACGGCAAACGTGAGCAAGAGGGCGAGTGTGAGCGACTTGAAGAGCTGGCGGGGCATACCGTGCATCTGAACTACTAACCGTTCGGACGCGCGGAAGTTTTGCATGAATAACGAAAAACGCCCTGCTTTCCGCGGGAAAGCAAGGCGTTTCTCAGTTTCTGTGGCGTCAGACGGAGCTAGACGATCTGGTACAGAGGACCGTCGCCACCCTCGGGCGGCGTGAAGCGGCCACCCTTGGCCGTGATCGCACCGCACTGGACGCAGTTCGACGGCGTGACGTGGACGTTCACGTTTCCGTGAGCGGGCTCGCCCTCCGGGATCTCATACACCTGCGCGGGGCAGAGTGAGACCCAGGTCTGAGCAACCTCGCGAGGCACGTTCGTCTGGATCTTGATGTGGTTCGGAGCCGAGTCACGCG
>JAEMSX010000025.1 GCA_016462645.1 Thermoleophilaceae bacterium | reverse complement strand
AGACTGATGACGGACGAGATGCCAAGAACAGACGACGAGATCCGCGAGAAATATCTCGACCGGGCGATCCGCGAGCTCAACTCGCTCGCCCACGAGATTCACGACTGCGAGGACTGCCCGCGCGGACACCTGATGCCCGTGCTCGGGTCCGGACATCCGCAGGCCGACATCTTCCTGATCAAACATTCTGCAAAGCCCGCCGAGATCGAGGAGGGCGTCGCTTTCTATGGACGCGCCGGCGTGGCCTTGCAGAAGTCGTTCAAGCGCCTCGGCATCGACCCGCTCACGGTCTACGGAACGGTCAGCGTGAAATGCCCGGTCGAAACGGTTGACGCCGCTGAGTCCTGCACCGCCCGCGTGCTCGACGAGCTGATGATCGTGCAGCCGCGAATCCTCGTGGTGATGGGCGAGGGTGCGCTCGACGCGATCAACTCACTGGGCATGCCGGGCGCTTCCGTGCTCGAACCGCAGCTCGGCGCGATCCAGCCCTGGACCGCCAACACCGAGGCACTTTTCACGCCGGACCTTGACGACTGTCTTGACGACGAGCCGTACAAGCGCGAGTTCTGGCGCGCGTTCAAGCGCCTGGGCGACTGGCACGGCGACCTGCCGCCGTACTAGAAACCCGCACCATCCGCTTAGGATCAACTGCGATGGGACATCGCATCGGCATGGTCGCCACCGGCGGCACGATCAGCATGCGCCGCGGGGACGAGGGCAAAGCCCACCGTCCTGAGCTCGGTGCCGCGAGTCTCGTGAGCATGCTCGACGAGGGTGCGCACGTCGCCGACGTCGAGGTGACGATGTACGAGCCGCATCGCATCCCCTCCGAAGACCTCTCCTTCAGCCTGCTCAGCAACCTCGCAAGGACGATCGAGCAGGCGCTGACCGAGAACGACTCGGTGATCGTCACGCACGGCACCGACACGATGGAGGACGCCGCCTTCTTCGTCGCGGAGGCGCTCGGCAATCCCGACGTGATCTTCACCGGCTCGATGCTGCCCTCCGACCACCCGGAGTACGACGGCATCAGCAACCTCACCGCCTCGTTCATCGTTGCGCGCAGCGACGAGTCGATGGGGACGATCATCTGCATGTATCGCTACTGCCTGCCGGCCTGGTCGGCGCTGAAGCGCGACTCCGCGGCGATGGACGCCTTCAACATCCGCGAGGGCAAGGCCGTCGGCCGGTTGATCGAGAACGAGGTCGAGCGGATCACGGCGCGCCCGACCGCCAACTGGATCAACGACTACCGGATCCTCGATGACCGCGACCCGATCGTCCCGATCCTGACGCTCGGCGTCGGCACCAGCCCGGACGCGCTCGAGCTGATGACCTCGGTCGCGAAGGGCATCGTGATCGAGACGACCGGCACCGGTTCGGTGCCGAGTTCGATGAAGCAGGCGATCATCGACACGGCCAACGCGATTCCGGTGGTGATCACGACGCGCTGCGCCAACGGTCCGACGATCGCACAGGACGTATACCCGAACAAATGGGATGAGCTGATCGAGAGCGGCATTCACTTCGAGAACCACCTCGATTCCTACAAAGCGCGTACTCGTCTGATTCTGTCGATCTCTCTGGCCCGTGAGTACGAGCCATTTCACGTCACACCCATTTAAGAAACCGGTAAACACTCGCGTGGGAGCATGGCTTCAGTCCACTGAAACAGGAGTCCAAGAAATGCTCAGCACACGTTCCAAGAACCTTTTCCTCGTGACGCTCACTGCGGCGCTCGCGAGCTTCTTCATCGCGTTTGCATTGGTTGATGTCGCCTCCGCAGGCGGCGGCAAGCGCATCAAGACGGGTAAGACCCGCTTTGGCACGATCCTCCAGGACTCGCGTGGTCGTTCGCTCTACCTCTTCACGAAGGAGCGCGGGAGCACGAGCAAGTGTTACGGCGAGTGCGCCAAGGAATGGCCGCCCGTGCTCACGAGCAACGACCCGGTCGCGACCGGCGGAGCCAAGCAATCCGAGCTCGGCACGACGCGTCGTCGCGGCGGGAAGACGCAGGTGACCTACAACGGCCACCCGCTCTACTACTTCGTCGCCGAGGATGAGGCCAACGAGGTCCTCTGCCAGAACGTCTACGAGTTCGGCGGCAAGTGGTACGTCGTTGATCGCAACGGCAACGCGATCAAGAAGGGATGAAGATGATGTCCCAGTTGAAAACGTTGGTTGCGCTTGCCGCCGTGCTTGTCATCGCGCTGGTCGCCGCTGGTTGTGGCGACGATGCAGAGCCTGCGGCGGAGTCGGCCGCAGCCACCGCTGCAACCGGGTCGACGGGCGACGCGATGAAGGACGAAACCGCGATGAAGCCGGTTGCGCCGAAGCGCAAACGCGGACAGAAGGAGATCTCGACCGGAACGGTCGGCGGCTACGGAAAGATCCTCCAGGACGGACGCGGCCACACGATCTATCTCTTCACCAAGGAGAAGTCCAGCAAGAGCGAGTGCTACGACGCGTGCGCTGAAGCATGGCCACCGGTGACCACCACGCGCGAGCCCTTTGCGGGCAAGGGCGTCACCCAGAGCAGGCTCGGCACCACGCGGCGCAGTGACGGCTCGCGACAGGTGACCTACAACGGCCATCCGCTCTACTACTACGTCGGAGAGACCCAGGCCGATCAGGTGCTCTGTCAGGCCGTCGAGGAGTTCGGTGGCCTCTGGTACATCGTGAACAAGCGGGGCAAGGCGATCACACGCAAGGCGTAAGACTCTTGTAAGGGATGTTTAAAGCGCCGGAAAGGCGCTGGCCTGCACGATTGATGGGACATGTTCAAACCGTTCCATTTCACTCGGAGGATTCCCATGCCCAACCGATCGTTCAAGCTCATCCCGCTCGCAATCGCGCTCGTCGCGCTGGCTCTCGTGGCCGCAGGCTGCGGCAGCGACTCAACGCCGAGCGTGAGCGGCGAAAGCACCGCCACCAAGACCGCCGCGACCGAAAAGACCGGCGACGCGATGAAGGAAGACAAGGCGATGAAGTCAGACGACGCGATGAAGTCGGATGACGCCATGAAGTCCGACGACGCGATGAAGTCAGACGACAGCAAGACCGGCGACGCGATGAAAGCCGACTCGAGTACTTCCAGCGGCGACGCCATGAAGTCGGATGACAGCTCATCCGGCGACGCAATGATGGACGACAAGTAGAGCGAAGAGCGGAAGAGAGGAGACACGGATGGTTCTGCTGATGCTCTTCGCGTTCATCGCGGGCGCGGCCACTGCGGTCTCGCCGTGCGCGCTTCCCGTGCTGCCGGTCGTGTTTGCGGCCGGCGTCACGGGAGGTCGGAAGCGGCCGCTCGGGATTGCGCTCGGGCTGGCTGTCTCATTCACGTTCGCGGTCGTCGTACTGGTCTACGTGCTCAGTGCGTTGGGGCTTCCCGACAGCATCCTCCGCACGTTCGCCATCGCAGTTCTGCTCGTGTTCGGCCTCTCACTCGTGCTGCCGAAGGTGGCCGACCGGGTCGAGTTCCAGATCAGCAAGATGACTTCGCGTGGCGCGGGCAAGGTCGCTGGTGCCACGCAGAAGTCCGCCGATGGCAAAGACGGCTTCTGGTCCGGATTTCTGGTTGGCGCGGGGCTCGGATTCGTCTATGCGCCGTGTGCCGGCCCGATCCTCGCCGGCGTGATCACCGCGACGGCATCGCAGGAGTTCTCATCCCAGCGACTCCTGGTGGCGCTCGCCTACGGCCTCGGGTCGGCGATCACATTCTTCGTGCTGATGATCGGCGGGCGCAAGCTGATCGCGCCGCTGATGCAGCGCAGCCAGCGCATTCAGATGGCGATGGGGTTGTCGATGGTCTTTGTCGCGTTTGCGATGTTCGCCAACCTTGATACGCGCTTCCAGACCGAGATCGCAAGCGCGCTTCCGTCGGCGATCGTCAACCCCACGGGCGGCCTGGAGAAATCCGAGGCGGTCAGCGACGATCTCGCCGCCGCGCGCGGGTCGAAGAGCAGGTTCGCCGGGAAGGAAGCCGGCAAACCCTCCAACCTGCCCGTATTGGGCACTGCACCGGATTTCGTCGGCAACGAGCGCTGGTTCAACACCGCGAGCGGAGAGCCACTGACGCTCAGGCAACTGCGCGGCAAGGTGGTGCTGGTCGATTTCTGGACATACACATGCATCAACTGCATCCGCACTCAGCCGTACCTGAAGTCCTGGTACTCCAAGTACAAGGACAAGGGCTTCGTGATCGTCGGAGTCCACACGCCGGAGTTTCCGTTTGAGCGCAAGGCCGGCAACGTTCAGGATGCGATCAAGCAGGCCGGCATCACTTACCCGGTCGCGCAGGACAACGCCTACAAGACGTGGGACGCATACAGCAACGAATACTGGCCAGCGCACTACCTGATCGACGCCAAGGGCCGCGTGCGCGCCACTCATTTCGGCGAAGGCGAATACAAGCGGACCGAAGCGCAAATCCGGGGCCTGCTCGCAGAAGCCGGCAAGGGGCAGCTGGGCGGCGAGGCAAAAGCGAAGAACGCTGTCATGCCCTCAAAGGAGAACATCACTCCCGAGACCTATCTCGGAGCCGCTCGCGCGCAGGGATTCGTGAACGGAACGATCAGCCCCGGCGCGCAGAACTTCGGCGCTCCGCCGTCGGATCTTCCCGCCAGTACGTTCGCCTATTCCGGCCGCTGGAGGATCGACGACGAGAGCGCGACTGCGCTCTCAGCGGACTCGCGGATCGATGCGAACTTCCACGCTCGCCGGGTCTACCTGGTGCTCGGCTCACCCGGTCGTACGCGCTCGGTTTCGGTGGAACTCGACGGGCGCCCGCTCAAGGTCGTGAAGGTGCGCGACCAGAAGCTCTACAACCTCGTCGACCTGCAGGGCGTCGAAGACCACCGCCTGACGTTGCGCGTCGCGCCGGGCGTGACGGGCTTCGCGTTCACATTCGGATAGGAGCGCCGATGCGAGTCGCGAGGGCGGAAGAAACAAATACGCTGGTGTCGATGTCGAGTGTGCGACCAAGCGGCCCGATGCAGACCGTGCTCGTCGTCGACGACGAAGAGATCGTCCGCGACGTGGTCGTGCGCTATCTCGAGCGTGACGGCTACCGCACAATTCAAGCCGGTGACGGCGCCACCGCACGAGCACTGATCGAGGATCATGAGCACTCTCTGGCGCTCGTCGTACTCGACTTGATGCTGCCCGAGATCAACGGTCTCGAGCTCTGCAGTTGGATCCGTTCGCGCGGCGATCTCCCTGTGATCATGCTGACCGCGCGCAGCGAGGAGACGGATCGCATCGTCGGGCTGGAGATCGGCGCCGACGACTACCTGGGGAAGCCGTTCTCGCCGCGCGAATTGTCGGCGCGCGTTCGCAGTGTTCTGCGCCGGGCGGGAACAGCGAGTGAGCGCGGCAGCGATCACGACCCCGTCGGGAGCCTCGTGGAGTTCGGCGACATCTCGCTGAATCCAGTCTCGCGCGAGGCATTGCGCGACGGCCGGCCCATCAAGCTCACCGCGCGCGAATTCGACCTGCTCGAGTTTCTTGCGCGCAATCCCGGTGAAGTGTTCTCGCGCGATCAGCTGATGGCGCGGGTCTGGGGCTATGACGCGGCGTTCGACACCGGCACGGTCTCCGTTCACGTTCGCCGCCTGCGCGAGAAGATCGAATCCGATCCCTCCAAGCCCAAACATCTGCAAACGGTGTGGGGACTGGGATACAGGCTCGACCCGTGATCGTCTTCGCGGCAATCGTCCTGTTGATCGCGCTGGCCGCCGGCTTCGCCGCGACCGCGCTTGTCATGCGCATGCATTCGATCCGCAGTCGGACGATCGGCGCGTTGCTCGTGACGGCAGCACTGCCGCTGGTCGCAATGGTGGCGAGCGGCCTGATCATGTTCGAATCCGAGCACGACCTCGTCGTCATGGCGATTGTCGTCGGCACCACGCTGGTGGCGTTGGGCGCCGCGATCCTGCTGCTCCGCGGGATCGTCGCCCCGATCGACGCCTTGAACGACACCGCGCATGAAATCGCCGCCGGAGATCTTTCCGCGCGTGCAGATCTCACGGGCGTCGCCGAGACCGATGAACTGGCCGACTCCTTCAATCGCATGGCCGAATACGTCGAATCACTGTTTGACGCTCGCCGGCAGCTGGTTGCCTGGGCGAGCCACGACCTGCGTACACCGTTGACCGCGATGCAGGCGATGCTCGAGGCGATCGAGGATCAGGTCTCCACGCCCGAGGAATACCTGCCCGAGATGCGCGGACAGGTCGAACGGCTTTCTCAGCTCGTGGACGACTTGTTCGAACTCGCCACGATCGACGCAGCGGCGCTTTCTCTCGAATATGACGAGGTGCGCGTCGGCGATCTGATTTCGAGTTGCGTGCACGGGTTCGAAGGTCAGGCCCGCGCCGGTGGCATTGAGTTGACGACAGAGGTCAGCGATCCGGAGGCGGTGATCAGCTGCGCGCCTGACAAGATCGAGCGCGTGATGATGAACCTCCTGACCAACGCGCTTCGGCACACGCCGAGCGACGGCGCGGTCGCAGTCTCAGCGACAAGCGCCGGCGACGACGGAATCCTCGTTCGCATCAGCGACAGCGGGAGCGGACTCGCCGACGACGAGGCCGATCAGGTTTTCGAGCGCTTCTTCCGCGGCGACTCCGCGCGCGACTCCTCGCGCGGAGCCGGACTCGGGCTCGCGATAGCCAAAGGACTCGTCGAGGCGCACGGCGGTGAGATCCACGCCGAGAACCGCCCGGAGGGCGGCGCGAGTTTCAGCTTCACGCTTCCGCGCGAGGCGGCGTAGGCCGGGACTTTCCCTTCGCGCGCCGCTCTTCGATGCGCGCCGCGATCACACCAAGGCGCTTCTCGTCGTCAACCAGATCCAGCACCGCGACCGTTTCGATGTGCGGGGTGTGCGGAAACATGTCCACCGGTCGCACGCGGCGCAACTCGTAGCCGCTCTCGACCATCTGCTTCATGTTCGGGGCGAGCGTGGTCGGGTTGCAGCTGACGTAGACGATGCGCCTGGGCGCCGCCTCCATGATGCGGCGCACGACCTTGGCCGAGAGTCCAGCGCGCGGAGGATCGACGATCGCCACATCCGGCGTGCCTGCGTGCTCGATCAGCTGCGGCAGCGCGAGACGCATGTCGCCGGCCAGAAAGTCGGCATCGGTGATGCCGTTGAGGTTGGCGTTGACCGCTGCGTCTTCGACGGCGTCGGAGATGATCTCGACGCCCCAGACGTGCTTGGCCCGGTCGGCCAGTGAGATGCCGATCGTGCCGGATCCGCAGTAGAGGTCGTAGACGAGCTCCTTGCCGGTGAGATCCGCGAACTCGATCGCTGTCGCGTAGAGCTTCTCGGTCTGGGCCGAGTTGGTCTGGAAAAAGGCGTCGGGGGAGATGCGGAAGCGCAGGCCGCCGATCTCTTCCTCGATGTAATCGTTGCCGGCGAGCGTCTTGTCGCGCGCGTCGTGGGTCCAGCCGCCGGGGCTGTCAGAGCGCGACCAGATGATCGAGCTCGGCGGGGGATCGAGCTGCTGGAGTTCTTCCACAAAACCCGCCGTGTCGAATCCGCCGGGCTCGGGCTCGCGACTGGTGGTGACGAGACGCACCATCGTCTCGCCGGTCGCGCGGCCTTCCCGCACCACGAGGTTGCGCAGAAACCCGAAGTTCTCGTCGGGGTCGTAGGCGGAGAGCTCGCGGCGCACGCACCAGTCCTTGACGATGTGGCGGATCTGGTTGGTGCGCTCGCTCGCCAGAACCGTGTCGTCGGTGTCTTCGACGAGGTCCCAGCGGCCGGGCGGGTGAAAGCCGAGCGCGAGCGAGCCGTCCTCGGAAAGGCCGAAGGAGAACTCGACCTTGTTGCGGTAGTTCCAGATCGCCGGGTCGTCGTGGCCGGTGCCGGCGGGGACGATTTCCTCGAACTCGATCGGGGACTGGTCAGAAAGATCGAAGTTGCCGAAGCGCTCGAGTGCGTCGCGGACCTGGGCCTGCTTCTCGGCGAGCTGCGCGCTGTAATCGAGCGTCTGCCACTGGGCTCCAGGGTGCGGGGCCCGCTCGGGGACGCGGTTGGGGCCGGGGTCGAGAACCTCGGTCACCCGAGCCTCGGCGAAGTTCTTCTTGCCGCCCGTGACCGTCGCGACGACCCGGTCGCCCGGAAGTCCGCCACGAGCGAACACGACGAAGCCGTCCGCACGGCCGACGCCGGCGCCGCCGTGGGCGAGCGACTCGATGTCGAGTTCTACTACTTCGCCCTTCTGCAGCCTGCGCGGGCGGGTCTGTGGTCCGTCACTGGTCATGACCTCCACGTTAGCCGGAGGCCAGCAGCTGCTTGAGGGCGCAGCGCCTCGATCATTCGCCTGTATGGCAACTGGCGCGTGCCGTACGATGGCGAAGCTCGTCGCAAAACCTCAATCTTCAAATGGAGACTCAATGAAGAACTCACGCGTGCGCGCCTCTGCGCGCAAGCTCACACCTTCGCCGTCAATGCTCGTGGCGATGATCGCGCTGGTCGTGGCCCTGAGCGGCTCGGCATATGCCGCCGTCACGATCAACGGCAAGAACATCAAGAAGGGCACGATCACGTCCAAGCAGGTCAAGGACAAGTCGCTGACCGGGACTGACATCAAGGACAAGTCGGTCACCGGCAAGGACGTCAAGGACGCGTCGCTGACGTCGGCTGATCTCGCTGCAGGCACGATCCCCACGGTCCCGACCGTCCCCGGTCCTGAACCGATCGGGACCTCAACTTCTACGTCGAGCTACTCGGTTCCGCTCGCCGTGGCCACAGACATCCCTGGAATCACGCAGACCTACACCGTCCCTGCCGGGGCAAACAAGATCGTTGCTCAGTTCAGTGGTGACTGCACGGTGGCCTCAACGATTGACGACCAGTACGTCGGCATTCGGATCCTCGTCGACGGTGTGGATGCGAATCCGACGGGCTACGTGAAGTTCTGTGGCCCGGGCGACGCCGACGGTGGCGCGGGAAACACTGGTTCCAACAGCAAGAACACATATGAGAGCGGAATCGTCACCAAGACGGTCGCCACTACTCCGGGAACGCACACGGTGAAAGTCCAGGGTCTCCAGATCCTCGCGCTCTCAGCGACTCTCGACAACATGACCTTGGTGGTTCAGAGCGGCTCCTAGCTCTCAACCGATCCAACTCTTCAATCAAGCGCCCGGCCAACCAGCCGGGCGCTTTTTTGTGCACATAAACTCACTCGGTGACCAAGCACTTCCTCACCGGCGCTGAACTCGCGCCCGAAGAGCTCGGCGGCATTCTCAATCGCGCCGCTCAGTTCAAGGCCGAAAGAGACGCGCTCGCTGCGCGACGCGGCGCACTCGCAGCCAAGACAGTCGCGCTGATCTTCGAGCACCCCTCAACGCGCACGCGCATGTCGTCGGAAGTTGCCGTCTACGAGCTGGGCGGACACCCGATGGTGCTCTCCGGCAGCAACATGCAGATCTCGCGCGGCGAGTCGATCAAGGACACCGCGCTCGTCACGTCACGCTTCGTCCACGCGATCGGCATCCGCACCGGCTCGCACTCAACCGTCGTCGATCTTGCCGCGCACGCAACGGTGCCGGTCTTCAACCTTCTGACCGACCAGCACCATCCGATGCAGGGCCTCGCGGATCTCCTCACGATGCAGCAGCGCTTCGGCAACCTCGAGGGCCGCAAACTCGCGTACGTCGGCGACGGCAACAACGTCACCGCTTCCCTGATGGTGCTGGGGGCGATGGCCGGCATGGAGATCGCCGTCGCCACTCCGGTCGGCTTTGAGCCAGAGCCTGCCGCAGTCGGACTGGCCGAGTCGGTCGCAACCGCCGGCGGCGCCGTCGAGCTGACCAACGATCCCCAGTCCGCCGCCGCCGAGGCCGACGCTGTCTATACCGACGTCTGGGTCAGCATGGGCGAGCAGGACTCAGACGCCAAGAAGACCGCGCTTGCGCCTTACCAACTGAGCGGCGATCTGCTCGCGCACGCAAAGGCCGACGCGATCGCCCTGCACTGCCTGCCCGCACATGTCGGCGAGGAGATCACCGAGGACGCGCTCTACGGACCGCGCTCGGCGATCTTCGATCAGGCCGAGAACCGACTGCACGTGCAGAAGGCGTTGCTGGAATACCTGCTGTCGTGACCGACTCGCCGCCAGAACAGGAAGCGCCGCAGCAGGAGACCGTGGAAGAGGCCCGCGCCCGCCGGCGCGCGCGCAGCGAGGCAAAGGATCAGGCGGTCCGCGACTCGCTCGAGCCACTCGAACCGGGCGAGCGTCCGCTGGCCGTCACGATCGCCTCGATCATCGCCGGCCTGCTCGCGATCGGAAACCTCGTCACCTACGCGCTGAGCGATCACGTCGCGAATGCCGACCGCGGAAAGGAGATCTTCCAGACGATTGCGATCTGCGCGATCCTCGCGGCCGCATCGTGGGGCATGTGGCGCGCCAAGTACTGGGCGGTGCTCGGCTTTCAGACGATCCTCGGCCTGCAGATCCTCGTCCTTTCGCTCAGCATCCTCACTGCTTCCAACGCCCTCGTCGCACTGCTTTTTCTGGCGATAATTCTGCTTTCTTCCGTATTGTTCTGGTTCTTGATCCGAGCGATGGCGCGCATTCAGATGCCGGAGGCGCCCGACGTGAAGACCTTGCGCGAACAGCGCGAAGAGGCCGAGCAAGCGGCACGAGAACAGGAGTCGGTGAAGTCAGATGGCTGAGGGAGTTTTTGACGTTGCAATTGTCGGCGGCGGTCCTGGCGGATACGTCGCCGCGATCCGGGCTCGTCAGCTCGGACTGACCACGGTCCTGATCGAAAAGGACAAGCTCGGCGGCCGCTGCCTGAACTACGCGTGCATCCCGGCCAAGGCCGTGCTGCGCAGCGCTGACGTGTTGAAGGAAGTCCAGGACGCAGCCACGTTCGGCGTCGCGGTGCCCGGCGGGGACATCGGCGTTGACTTTCCCACTGTCGCCAAGCGCCGTGACCGCGTCGTCAAGACGATGACCGGCGGCGTCGGTGGCCTGATGAAGAAGAACGAGGTGCTCGTCGTGGAGGGCGAGGCGACCTTCGCTGAGCCGACCGAACCCGGTGTCGTTGACTTTCATGTCCAGACTCCTGACGGTCTGAAGCTCGTTCGCACCGCGCACGCGCTGATCGCGACGGGCTCGACCGCACAGACGGTGCCGATTCCCGGACTCCAGTTCGGCGGACGCATCGTCGACACCGCGGGCGCATGGCTCGCCGATGACCTGCCGGCGTCGCTCGCGGTGATCGGTGCCGGCGCGAGCGGGGTCGAGGTCGCCTCGGCATTCGGTCGCATGGGTGTGCAGGTGACGCTGCTCGAAGCGCTGCCGCAGATCCTCCCGGCCGAAGAGCCCGAGATCGCCGCCGCACTCACGAAGGATCTCGCCAAGCAGAACGTCAACGTGATCACCGGCGCGCAGATCTCCCAGATCACGCAGGGCGACGGAGCGGTACAGCTCGTCGTCGCCGGCGAGACGATCCAGGTCGCGCGCCTGTGCATCGCCGCCGGACGCGCCCCCGACCTTTCCGCGCTCAACATCGCCGCGTACGGCATCGCAACCGACGAGCGCGGCGTGGTCCAGGTCGGTCCCGACCAACGCACGAGCAATCAGCAGATCTTCGCGATCGGCGACATCGTGCCCGGACCCGCGCTCGCGCACAAAGCTTCGGAAGAGGCCGTCATCGCGATCGAGACGATCGCCGGCTGGCAGGGCGTCCACCCGCTCGACCACAACAACATTCCGCGTGTCACCTTCTGCTCGCCGCAGGTCGCCTCGATCGGTCTCACTGAGGCGCAGGCCCATGGTGCCGGCATTCAGGTGACGATCGGCGAGTTCCCGCTGGCCGCCGCCGGCGCCGCAACCGTCTATGGCGATCGGACCGGCATGATCAAGATCATCGGAGACGCGACCACCGGCCAGATCGTCGGCGCACACGTGATCGGTCCGAAGGCAGGCGAGCTGATCAATGAGCTCGGCGTCGCGAAGTCTGCGGGCGTCGGCTACGCGCAGCTTGGTCGGATCATCCATGCCCACCCGACGATTTCTGAAGCAGTCATGGAAGCCGCCCGCGCCGCCGATGGCTGGGCGATCCACGCATGAGCTACACACTGCACTTCGACATCGGCTCCCCGTACGCATGGGTCGTCGCTGAGCGCGTCTCCCAATCGCTGCCGGAAGCCGAGTGGGTGCCGGTGCTGCAACCGGACGTCGACGACGGCCCGCTCTGGGACGGCGACGAGGACCGCGTCATCGAGTTCGCCCAGAAGTTCGGCCTGATCCGCCCGAAGTTCAACGAAGACCGCATGAATCTCACGATCGCCGACTCGCGCAAGATGGCGCTCGCCGCCACGTACGCGAAGTCGATCGGCCGCACCGTCGCCTTTTCGCTCGCGGCCTTCCGCCAGTGCTTTGGCGCTGCTCGCCCGGTCGACGAGGAGGACACGATCCTGCTGGCCGCGGCGGCCTGCGAGATGCACCCGCGCGCGGTGCTTCAGGCACTTGAGATGAAGTCGACCAGCGAGTCGCTCGCCGCCGCCGGCGCGGCGCTTCGCGACACGGTCGGCGGACGCACCGAGCTTCCGGTCCTGACCGGACCCGACGGATTCATCGCCGTCGAGAACGATCTCTTCGCGCTCGCGCTGAACGAATTCGTCGAGCTTCCCTGAGCCACCCGCCCCTGCGACCGGCTTCCTCAAGATTTCACCGAGGAACCGACTGGCTTCCTCATGGTTTTGTTGAGGAAGCCAGCCGCGTGAGGTGCCATGCCGCCCCTGTCCTCGTCAATATGGTGAATGCGATGGAAGCGGGTGATCCCAGTAACGCAGGACAGCCCTCGCCCGGCGTGAATCTGGCGGGCGGCGACGCCACGCCCCAGCAACGGCCGGCGCCGCGTTTTCAGCCCGACCACATGCTGCCCGACGCCGAGCGCGGCAAGGCGGTGCTCTACCGAATGCTTCTGATCCGCCGCTTCGAGGAGCGCGCCGGCGAGATGTACGCGCGCGCGAAGATCGGCGGCTTCCTGCATCTCTGCATCGGCGAGGAAGCGACCGTCGTCGGCACGTCCGCGGCGATGCGTTCGAACGACTACCTGATCAGCACCTATCGCGAGCACGGCCAGGTCCTTGCGCGCGGCACGCCGCCGCAGGAGGTGATGGCCGAGTTGTTCGGCCGCGTGACCGGCGTGTCGAAGGGCCGCGGCGGGTCGATGCACATGTTCGACGCCGAGCGCCGCTTCATGGGCGGCTACGGAATCGTCGGCGGAAACCTTCCGATCGCCGCGGGTCTCGGACTTGCCGCCGCCTACCGGGGGACCGACGACGCAGTCGTGTGCATGCTCGGTGACGGAGCAACCAACCAGGGCACGTTCGGCGAGACGTTGAATCTCGCGGCGCTCTGGAAGCTGCCGGTCGTCTTCATCATCGTCAACAACCAGTTCGGGATGGGCACGTCGCTCGCGCGCCATTCGGCGATGACGAAGCTCGCCGCCAAAGGCGAGGGCTTCGGCGTGCCCGGAACGACTTGTGACGGGATGGACGTGCTCGACGTCGAGTCCTGCGTGAAGAACGCGCTCGACCTTGCGCGCAGCGACCGTCAGCCGGTGTTGATCGAGGCCGTCACCTACCGCTTCCGCGGCCATTCGGTCGCAGACCCCGAGGAGTACCGCAGCAAGGAGGAGGTCGATGAGTGGCGCCAGCGCGACCCGATCGTGCAGTTCGCCAACAAGCTGATCCGCGGCGGTGCGATCACCGGCGCCGAGGCCGAAGCGCTCGACAAGCTCGCGCTGCAAGAGGTTGACGCCGCCGTGAAGTTCGCCGACGAGTCGCCGTATCCAGAGCTGGACACGCTTTACGACGATGTCTACGTGCTCGGCGATCAGCTGCGCGGCTGGTACTCGGTGGACGCGCGCTCGCCCGACACTCAGCGCGGCGAGGGAATCGCCGGTGACGCAGAGCTGCAGCGCATTGCCGAGGCCAGCGCCGCCCACACCGAGGGCGCCGACTTCGACGAACAGATCGTGATGCGCGAAGGCGTCGCGCGCGACACCCCCGGCCCGCCTCCACTGCCCCTTCCACCTGAAGAGGGGGTGTAAGCACTATGTCTGAGATGCGCTATCGCGAAGCACTCAATCTTGCGCTGCGCGAGGAGATGACCGCCGATCGCAACGTCTTCATCATGGGCGAGGACGTCGGTGTGTTCAATGGCGCATTCAAGGTCACCGACGGGCTGCTCAAGGAGTTCGGCGAGGAGCGCGTGCGCGACACGCCGATCAGCGAGAACACAATCGTGGGCATGGGAGTCGGTGCGGCGATGGTCGGTCTGCGCCCGGTGGTCGAGCT
Source organism: Thermoleophilaceae bacterium (assembly GCA_016462645.1). GTDB lineage: Bacteria > Actinomycetota > Thermoleophilia > Solirubrobacterales > JACPNS01 > JACPNS01. Next base: position 12,640 of record JAEMSX010000025.1, on the reverse strand, counting down.
GATGACGATCAACTTCTCGCTGCTGGCGATGGACCAGATCATCAACCACATGGCGCCGATCCACTACATGTTCGGCGGCCAGGTCCGGGTGCCGATCGTCGTGCGCATGCCGCAGGGGGCGGGGCACCAGCTCGCCGCGACCCACTCGCACAGCTTCGAAGCCTTCTTCCAGCACGTGCCCGGACTGCTGGTCGCAACGCCTTCAACGCCGGCCGACGCCAAGGGCCTGCTGAAGGCGGCGATCCGCGACGACAACCCAGTGATCTTCATCGAGCACGAGACGCTCTACGGAATGAAGGGCGAGGTGCCCGACGATCCGTCCTTCATCGTTCCGTTCGGTCAGGCCGCGGTGCGCCGCGAGGGCACCGACGTGACGATCGTCGGGATTTCGCGCATGGCGGTCACCGCGCAGAAGGCGGCCGAGCAGCTCGCCGAGCGCGGCGTATCCGCAGAGGTGATCGACCCGCGCACGCTGCGCCCGCTCGACCTCGACACAATCCTCCGCTCGGTCGAGAAGACCAACCGCGTCGTGATCGCCGAAGAAGGCTGGCCCCACGGGGGGGTCGGCGCGAACATGACCGCCCTGATCCAGGAGCAGGCGTTCGACTATCTCGACGCCCCGATCCAACGCGTCGCCGGCGCCGACGTTCCGATGCCCTACTCACGACCGCTCGAACAGGCGGCCTACCCGCATGCAGAAAACATTGTCGCTGCGGCGATGGCCACTTTCGAGACAGGGGATCGCGTCTAGCGGTGGAACTCACCTGCTGTGGGCCTTGGCGTCATATGCGACGCTGGGCGCACAGGGATTTAATCCAGGTGACTACACATGAGTGACATCGTGATGCCGCGCCTCTCCGACTCGATGGAGGAGGGGACCGTTGTGCGCTGGCTGAAACAGCCGGGCGATTTCGTGCGCCGCGGCGAACCCCTGGTCGAAATCGAGACCGACAAGGCGACGCTCACCTACGAGTCCGATGTCGAGGGCGTGCTCACGCACTTCACGGTCGGCGAGGGACAGACGGTCGCTGTCGGCACGCCGATTGCGTTCATCGAGCCGCAGTCCGCACCACAGGGCCAGCCGCCGCAGCCCCAGCAGCCGCCGCAACAGCAGCAGCCACCGCAACAGCAGCCGCCCGCGCCGCTCCCGGTACCGGGTCCGCCGCCACTGCAGACGCCTGAATCGCAGCCACCGCCGTTGCTTCCGCCCGAGACCCAATACGAGCAGCAGCCACAGCACCAGCAGATTCCCGGCGAATACGAAGTCTTCGACGATTCCGGGATCCAGGAGCCGCATCTGCCGGAGCACCACGACGTGACCGAGGAGTTCCCGGTCGATGATCAGTTCGTGCAGACCGGCGAGCACGAGGCCGCGCCGTCCCCGCACGAGATCTACACGCAGGACGCCCACGAGTTCCCGCCCGCACTTGAATCGTCTGACCGCGTCAAGGCATCGCCGATCGCCCGGCGACTGGCCAAGAAGCTCGGCGTGAACATCGCGACGGTCCAGGGCAGTGGTCCGGGCGGCCGCGTCGTGAAGGAAGACGTTGAAGCGGCAGCCGACGCTGCCGCGCGGGCGCAGGCCGCACCGAGCATGCCAACCCAGGCGCCCGCGCCGATCCCGACGCCCAGCGCCGAGTACGCGTACGAGCCGGGCGGCTCAGAACAGCATGAGGACGAGTTCTTCGAGGCGAACATCGGCGAGACGACGGCGTTGCCGCTTCCGCCCGAGGAGGAACAGATTCTCCCGCCCGCCGCGCAAGAGCCGCAGTTCACACCGCCAGTTGTCGAGCAGCCGCCGTACGAGCCGGCCCCGGTCGAGCAGCCGCCGGTTCAGTCGCCTCCGCAGGAGCCGGCACTGATCCCGAACTTCCCGCCGCCGCCCGCGCCCGCGCCGCAGCAGCCGGCCTACCCGCAGCAGCCTGCGTATCCGCCGCAGCAGCCGGGCTACCCGCCGCAACAGCAGCCCTACCCGCCGCAACCGCAGCAGCCATTCCCCGGCCCGCCGCCGTTCGTGCAGGGCATGACCGGGAACTTCCCGGCGATCCAACCGCAGCAACCGCAACAGCCCTATCCGCCACAGCAGCAGCCCTACCAGCCGCCGCCGCAGGCTCCCCCGCCCGTGCAGCCTCCGCAACCGCAGCAGCCGCAGCAGCCCGCTCCGGGCGCTGAGACGGCAACACGAGGTCAGTCCACTTCAGTGGATCCGACCAGCGCGCAGCAGACGGTTGCGCGCCGCATGGCCGAGTCCAAGGCAACAGCGCCCGAGTTCTTCGTCGAGACAGAAGTGGACATGACCACGGCCGTCGCCTACCGCGAACAGCTGCGCAGCATGGTCACCCCGCTGCCGAGCTTCAACGATTTCGTGATCAAGGCGTCGGCTCAGGCCCTGCGCCAGTACCCGAACGTCAACGCCGCCTACAAGGACGGCCACTTCGAGCAGTATTCCGATGTGAACATCGGCATGGTCGTGAGCGCCGTCGATCTGCTCGCGGTTCCGACCCTCTTCAACGTCGACCAGAAGGGCCTGGCGCAGATCGCCCATGAGTCCCAGCAACTCTCCGAGGCCGTGCGCACCCGTTCGATCCAGCCTTCGCAGATGTCGGGCGGCACGTTCAGCATCAGCAATCTCGGCATGTACGGGGTCGATCGTTTCACCGCGATCCTCAATCCGCCCCAGGCGGCAATCCTCGCGGTCGGCGCGATCAACCGCCGCGCCGTCATCGCCGAGGACGGCATGTCCCTCGTGATCCGCCAGATCATGAACATGACCCTCACCTGCGATCACCGCATTCTCTACGGCGCCGAAGCGGCCGAGTTCCTGGGCGCGATCAAGGCCTGGCTCGAGAGCCCGCAGCTCTTGCAGGTCTAGCGCCGCTGATTCTTCAGCTCCGGATGCCACTCTAGAGCCTGCGCCGCGTTTGACTTCCCGAAGCCGTACTTGACCACGACGAGCTTGTCGTTCTGCACCTGCGCGAGGACGCACCAACCGGTCTCGATGCTCTCCGGGGTGGGGACGCAGGTGCGGTAGGTGCGGTCGCTCATCTTCCAGGTGTCGGCGCCGGCCAGCTGGCGCTTGTAGATCGTCGGCGCCTGGAGCTCGACGGTCCGCTTGACCAGCTCCGCGTTCTGCTCAAGCCGCTTGGTCGGCGTGATCACGACGTCCGATGCCGCGAGTCCGATTGCGAGCAGCGCGAGCGACCCGAACAGCAGGAGCGTCCCCGCCGTCCAACGCTCGGCGACGGCGACGTCATGCGGGTCGGCTTCGGCGGCGCCTGTGCTGCCACCGGTCGAGGCGAGATACGGTGCGGCCCAGGACGCCAAGACGTAGGCGAGGAAGAGATTGCCGATCAACGCTACGGCAAGCGCGAGTGGCCAGCCGATCGTGCCGTCCCCGAAGGGGTTGCCGTGAAGCAACCACGCCGAGATCAGTGTGAACACGGCGACGATCGCGGCGACCGGCCGGTTCGAGAAAGTCCTTTTCATCGCCTCGTAGGTTAGGCGTCAGGGGTACGATCGAAGCCATGCCCGACGCTCGAAAGGAACTCTGGACCGTCCGCCTCGGGCTGATCGAGTACGACGAGGCGCTCGCGCTCCAACACGAAGTCCACGCAGCTCGTGTGCGCGGTGAGATCCCTGATGTACTGCTCACGCTCGAGCATCCGCCGATCTACACCAAGGGCCGCCGCAGCACGGCCGACGAGTTGCCGATGGGCGAAGACTGGTACCGCGCCCAGGGCATCGAGTTGCGCGAGGTGGATCGCGGCGGCAAGGTGACCTACCACGGACCCGGTCAGCTCGTCGCCTATCCGATCGTCAGCACCGAGCTCTTCGACCGCGACGTGCCTGCGCTGGTCGGCGCGCTTGAGGGCGCGATGATCGACGCGCTCGCGGGAGAAGGCATCGAAGCCCACCGCGATGACGCCGGCCGGGGCGTCTGGGCCGGCGAAGGACCGGCGGCAGGAAAGATCGGTTCGATCGGACTGCACATTGCGCAAGGTGTGACGACCCACGGCCTGATGGTCAACGTTGACAACGACCTCCAACCGTTCAGCTGGATCCGCCCGTGCGGCCTCGACGACCAGGCGACATCGATCTCCAAGATCGCCGGCCGCTCAGGCCAGTTGCGTTGTTTTGAGAAGCGCATCGCCTTCGCCGCGGCCGAGCGCTTCGGTCTGCGCCAGCGGCTTGTATCGCGGGCGAAGCTGGAAGAGCGCGTCCACGATCTAGTCTTGGCCTCGTGAATCCTCCAACCGCAGCGCCGCCCAGCCCGAAAACGGCAGAGCGCAAGCACCGTACGCGCTCGCGCGCGAACCCGGGGGGAGTGAGCCCGGAGCAGCTCGCCGAACAGCTCGGCGGCGGAGAAGTCCGCCCGTTCCGCGACCGCAAGCCCGAGTGGTTCCGTGTGCATTCGCCCGGCGGACCGGAATACCGCAAGATCCGCAAGGAGCTGAAGTCCGCCGGTCTCAACACCGTCTGCGAAGAGGCGAACTGTCCGAACATCGGCGAGTGCTGGGAGCGCGGCACCGCGACGTTCATGATCCTCGGCGACACCTGCACCCGTCGCTGCGGCTTCTGCAACATCAACACGGGCAAGCCGACCTTCCACGATCCGATCGAGGGCTTCAAGGTCGCGGCGCAGGTCAAGAAGATGGGCCTGAAGTTTGCGGTCATCACGAGCGTCGACCGTGACGACCTGCCCGACTACGGAGCCGGCGCGTTCGTGCAGACGATCCGTGCGATCAAGGCGCAGGCACCCGACTGCCAGGTCGAGGTGCTCACACCGGACTTCCGCGGTCAGGAGATGCCGCTCGCCAAGGTGATCGCCGCGCGTCCCGAGGTCTTCAATCACAACGTCGAGGTCGTCCCGCGGCTCTACCCGTACGCGCGTCGCGGATCGACCTTCGAGCGCAGCTCGCGCGTCCTGAAGAACGCGAAGCTGATGGGTGGCGATGAGGTAGCGACCAAGTCCGGCCTGATGCTCGGACTCGGCGAGACCAAGGAAGAAGTGATCGAGACCTTCAAACTCCTGCGCGAGAACCTCGTGCAGGTGCTCACCGTCGGGCAGTACCTGCGCCCGACACGCAACCACCTGCCTGTGGTCCGCTACTGGCACCCGGATGAGTTCAAGGAACTCGAAGCCGCCGCCTACGCGATCGGTTTCGAGTCGGTCGCCGCAGGACCGCTGGTGCGCAGCAGCTACCACGCCGACGAGCACGCGCCCGGCGCGCTCAAGGCCAAGCGCGCCGCCTCCGCCTAGTCCAGGTAGCTCACGAAGCGCGAAGAATCCGCGCGGTCGGGTGGCTTGGGCAGCCCGCCCTCTGTGCGGCCCAGGTGGAGCAGGCCGAGCACGTCCTCCTCGGGCCCGATCCCGAGCGCCTCGGTGCCCGCGTTGTCGCGCAGCACTTCCGGCGTGCGCCAATAGCCGGCGAATCCGCTCGCGTGGGCGGTCAGAAGAACGATGTAGGCGGCGACGGCGGTGGCCGCGAAGTCCTCTGCCTCGAGGACCGGATCGGCGTTGCGCACACACGAGACCGCGACCAGGGTCGGCGCGCGGTCCAGCTTCTTCGCGGCGACCGCGCCGATCAACTGCGAGTCGGAACCTTCGGGCGCGTGCGCGACCGCGACGCCGGCGGCCGCAATCTTCAGCGCGGAGCGACTGGCCTCGCCGAGTACGCGAAAGCGCCATGGCTCGGTGAGCTTGTGGTTGGGCGCCCAGCGCGCCGCGTCGAACAGTGGCTCCAGCTCGTCCGGTGTCAGCGCCGGGCCGGTGAATGCCTTGACGGTGCGCCTGCCTGAGATCGCCTCGAAAACTTCCATCAGCCGAGATTAATCACAAAGGCCCGGCTCGCATCGTGCGATCCGGGCCCAATTCGCGTGTGACCGCGTGTGACCTGCCCTTCGTTGAACCCCCCAGGACAAGCTCTAGTGCTCGGCGGAGGCTGAGGGGTTCGTCTGTCTGCCCGAGAAGGACTTAAGTTGTGCCCGGCTCCTGGCTGTCGCTTGCGTTGCGTGCCTTGCGGAACACGTTCTCGCAAGAGCCGTTCGGGTTGGTGCTGGTCGCATCGACGATCTTGTCCTTCTTGTCCAGGATCGCCGTGTCGGTACCTGCGCCGCAGTCGATCGTGTCGCCCTCACCGTCGCGAGTGCGGAAGGTGTCGTCGCCGTCTTCACCGTGCAGCACGTCGCCGTTGAAGTCGTGACGGCTGTGCACGTCGCTGCGGGCGAGCGCCCAGAGCGTGTCGTTTCCGGCACCGCCGAAGGACTCGTCGCGGCCCTTGTTGGCGAAAATCGTGTCGTCGCCGGCTCCGCCGTACTGCTTGTCGGCACCGAGGCCGCCGTGCAGCGTGTCGTTGCCGTCGCCGCCTTGAACGGTGTCGTTTCCGGCACCGGCGTTCACTGTGTCATCGCCGGCTCCGGCATCGACAACGTCCGCCTTGTTCTTGGCGAGGACGCGGTCGTTGCCGCCGTTGGCGTTGATCGTGTCGACTGAGTTGGTGCCCTTCAAGAAGTGTCCGACGTCGTCGTCGTTGATCGTCGCGGCGGTCGCGACTGCGGCGAAGACCATCAGCGCAGCGAGTGCGCCGGTGAGCAAACTGAAGATGTTTTTCGATCGGTTCTGCATGTCAATCGTTCCCCCAAGAAGTGGACGTAGTGATGCAATAACCGATCCCGCTAACGGGAGTTGCGGTGCTAGGAAGCGCGGGCCAGACGAATGATCTGGTCGAGGTCACTCTGGCGCGGTGCGTAGTGATTGAACTCGCGCAGCACGCTACCGCTCGAGTCGACCACGGCGATCCGCGGAGTCGACGAGATCCGATACTTCGCTGCCATGCCCGGCTGCTCTCCGATGTCGATGGCGTGCGCCACGACGTTGTCCTCGCTGAGCGCGTCCAGCCACTGGCGGCATCCGTGGCAGTACGGGCTGGTGAACACGACCACATTTGAGCCGGACTCAAAATCCGAGGTGTCGATCTGCTCGATGTGATGGCGTCGGCGGATCGCGGCGCGCGCGAAGACGCTGAGCACGCATACGGCAGCAACGATCACCGCGAGAAGAATTGCCCGGTCCATCGATTGCTCAGTGCGCGAGAGCGATGCCGCGCATCCGCGCCCAGGCCGCGTACATCTCGCAGCCGACGCAGATGCCGCTGATCGCAGCCAGCGACGCCAGCGTGGTGACGATCAGCGTGAGGACCCAGCCTGCAGTCGTGAGTCCGAGGATGAAGAGCACGGTGGCCGCAGTCATGAAGATCGCGCCGACGATGTTTGCGAAGCGTGGCGGACGTGAGTCCTCGATCCGGCCTTCGCCGAAGCGGGGCTGGAGAACTTTGAACCAGAAAACGCACGGCACGCAGTAGATGCGACCGAAAGTCAGCCCGAGGATCAGCTGGAGGGCCATCAGCGCGACCAGCCACGGCTGGTTGAGGAGAAAGGCGAGCGCGGTGACGATCGCCACCGTTGTCTGCAAGGTGCGCGGCGCGCGCTGGTCGATGACGTCCGTGTCCTTGAACGGGTCGACCGACGGCGTGTAACGCTTTTGAAGATTCAAAACCATAATGGTGATTTTATCGGCTGCGTGATGGGATTCGCCAACGCGGCCGGAGGATAAGCTCGCGGCGTGGACGAAGTTGACGATCGCGCGCGGGAACGCGAGGAAGAAGACCGCGTAGAAGAACGCGAACCGACCGTCATCGAACTCATGAACGGGCCGGAGCGTCCATCGCCGCGGCGGCGTCGCACCGTGCTCTGGGTCGGGCTTGCTTTCGCGTCGGTGATGTTCGCAATGACGGTCGCCGTGATCGGCCTGTACGGGCTCGACGTGCTGACTCTCATGACGATCGTCCCGGTCGGTTTTCTCGTCGCGGCGATGATCGGCGCGCTGCGCTACAAAGGCGAGGACCCGATGGCCCAGTTCGATCCACCGGACCGGGCTCCGCCGAAGCGTTTCTGGCGTCGCAAGTAGTTACGCTGGCCGCATGACTACCTATGACGCCCTGGTCGCAGCTCACGTCGTCGGCGCGGTGGGCTGGGTCGGCAGCAACACCTACATCCAGATCTCCGGCACGCGCATCATCAAGCGCAACAAGGCCGACGAACTGGCCGGCTTCACCGCCGACCTCGACTACCTGGCTCCACGCTGGTTTATCCCGATCTCGCTGTGGACGGTGATCTTCGGGATCGCGGCGGCGGCCGATGGTCCGTGGAAGTTCAGCGATCCATGGATCAGCGCGGGACTGACGATGTTCATCATCTCGTTCCTGATCGGAATCGCGTACTTGAAGCCGCAGACCGAGAAGCTGATCGCGATCGGCGAGTCCGACGGGATCAGCTCGCCCCCGTACACCGCGAAGGTCGGGAACATCCTCACCGCCAGCCGGATCGAACTTGCGTTTCTCTGGCTGACAGTGCTCGTGATGGTCGTGAAGCCGGGCTGATCCGCCAAGATTGAGGGTGATGCCCTCGCTGCTTGCCGCACTCGTACTGCTGTTCTCCCTCGCCGCCGCTTCCTCGGCGCCCGTGGACTCGAACCCGCTGGCCGCACTGAAGGGCAAGACCGTCCTGGTCGACCCCGGCCACAACGGCGGCAACGCCGCGCACCCCGAGATCATCGACAAGCTCGTGCCGGCGGGCGGCTTCCGCAAGGAGTGCGACACCACCGGCACCGCGACCAACGACGAGCGCCTGACCGAACCGGCGTTCAACTGGGACGTTGCGCGGCGCTTGACGAAGCTGTTGCGCGCGGCCGGCGCGAAGGTGGTGCTGACGCGAGGAAACAATTCCGGCGTCGGACCATGCATCAACAAGCGCGCGGCGATCGGGAACAAGGCAGGTGCCGACGTCGCGATCTCGATCCACGCCGACGGCGGCGATCCGGGCGGTCGTGGCTTCCACGTGATCCGCCCCGGGCTGGTGCGCGGCTACACGGGTCCGATTGTCAAGCCTTCGTACGCGCTGGCCAAGGATGTGCGGGCGTCGCTCGACGCCGCGGGGCTTGTCCGGGCCAACTACATCGCCCGCAACGGGATGATCGCGCGCAAGGATCTCGGCGGTCTGAATCTCTCGAAGGTGCCCAAGGTGCTGACCGAACTCGGCAACATGCGCAACGCCGGAGACGCCAGGCACCTCAAGAGCGCCAAGTGGCGCGAGCATGTGGCGCGTGCCCTGCGCAGCGGCCTCGCGAAGTATCTCGCGGACGCCCAATAAAAAACGGCGCCCCCCGGAGGGAGCGCCGCATTGAAAACAGCTTTCGTACTTAAAGCACTGTGTCTGTTGTCAGGGGTAGGGGAAGCTCTAGAGCTTCTTGATTCCTACGGCCTTGGGACCCTTGTCCCCGGGCTCAACTTCGAACTCGACGCGCTCACCTTCGCTGAGTGAACGGAAGCCGTCCGAGAGGATCTCGGTGTGGTGGGCGAAGACGTCCTTGGAACCGTCTTCCGGGGCAATGAAGCCGAAGCCCTTGTCGTCGTTGAACCACTTGACTGTGCCAGTGGGCATTGATTTCTCCTGTGTGTTACTTACGTCGCGAACCAGAAAATCAAAAGAACCCCCGGCGAAAAGCGACTTACTTGTACCGCCGCATCGGCATACGCCAAATACGACTTGTAGCGAAATGTAGTCGCTCGGGGCCGGAAGTAGTGAAAACCTCGTACTCGTGTTGGTACCAACTGGTTTCAGTTCTAGACTCAGATGATGCCCTCCGAGTCGTCATCCGATGCGTCAGTGACCGAGGTCGAGCGCCTTCCGCGCGGTCGACACAAGCTCACGCGCGAGCAGGTCGAGTCCTCACAGCGCGACCGCATCATGCGCGCGATGGCCGAGGCGGTCGGCGATCTCGGCTACGTCAAGACGACTGTTGCTGAGGTACTGAAGCGCGCCGGCGTCTCACGAGAGACCTTCTACACGCAGTTCGACGACAAGCACGACTGTTTCATCGCCGCCTTCGATCGTGCCGCCGAAGAGATGACCTCGAGCATCAAGGTGGCGTTCGACGAAACGATGGAGGCGGGCGGAAGCGAGGAGGACCGCATCTCGAAGATGCTCTCCAGCTTCCTTGAGCTTCTCGCCAGCGAGCCGGGCTTCGCCCGCACCTACTACGTCGAGGTCTACGCCGCCGGACAGGAGGCGATTGAGCACCGCGTGCAGATCCAGGCGAGCGTCGTGGACATGATGCTCGGCATGTTGCGCGCGGTGAAGGAGGAGAACCGCTTCACGCTGCAGGCGACGATGGCGGCGATCGGTGCGATCGTCACCCAGGTCGTCAGTCTCGGCCAGACCGAGAACCTGCCGTACCTGCAGCCGCAGCTACTGCAGTTCGTCGTGACGATGCTGCGCGGCCTCGACGACTAGCGCGCCCGGTGGCGAAGCACCGGATCTACTCGATGAGCTTCGCGAGTGTGTACCCGCACTACGTCGCCAAAGCCGAGAAAAAGGGCCGCACGAAGGCCGAGGTCGATCAGATCATCTGCTGGCTGACGGGATACACGAAGCTTGGGCTGCACTCGGTGATCAAGAAGCAGACCGACATCGAATCCTTCTTCGACGAGGCTCCCGAGCTGAACCCTTCACGAAACCTGATCACCGGAGTGATCTGCGGGGTGAGGGTCGAAGAGATCGAGGAGCCGACCATGCAGGAGATCCGCTATCTCGACAAGCTGATCGACGAACTCGCCCGCGGTAAGCCAATGGAGAAGATCCTGCGCACGTAAAAACGTTATATAGCTATAATAGTTATATGGCTGTAACTACAAAACCGCGCTGGGTGCTGGCGATCTGCTGCTTCAGTCTGCTGATCGTCGGGATGGACGCGACGATCGTCAACATCGCGCTGCCGGCGATCCAGGAGGAATTTGATGCTTCCGTCTCGCAGTTGCAGTGGTGCATCGCCGCCTACACCGTTGCGCTGGCCAGTCTGCTGATCCTGGGGGGTTCGACCGCAGACAGGCTTGGTCGGGTACGGATCTTCAAGACGGGCCTGACGCTCTTCACCCTGGCTTCCTTGGCCTCCGCATTCGCGCCGAGCATTGGCTGGTTGATCGCGTTCCGCGTAGTTCAGGGGGTCGGCGCTTCAATGCTCAACCCGGTTGCGATGTCAATCATCCGCAACACGTTTGAAGATCCGCGCGAACGCGCTCAGGCGATCGGCATCTGGGGCGCGGTGTTCGGCGCGAGCATGGCGCTCGGGCCGGTGGTTGGAGGCCTGCTCGTGCCGTTGAGTTGGCGTGCGGTGTTTCTCGTCAACATCCCGATCGGAATCGCGGCATTCGTGCTTACTTCGCGTTTCATCCCGGAATCGCGCGCGCTGCGCGCGCGTCGGATCGATCCCGTGGGCCAGCTGTTGGCCGTGGTCTTTCTCGCCACGCTCACAGCGGCGATCATCGAAGGGCCAAGCCTCGGCTGGACCTCGAAAACCATTGCACTTCTCGCTTGCGCCGCGACCGCTTCCTTGATTGCGTTCATTGGTTTTGAGCTACGTCGCCGGGAGCCACTGGTCGAGCTTCGCTTCTTCCAGAGCCGCCCTTTTGCATCGGCGACCGGCATCGCCGTGATCGCGTTCGCTGCGTTTGGCGGGTTCCTGTTCGTGAACACGCTTTATCTCCAAGAGGTACGGGGACTCTCGCCGGTTGATGCGGGACTCTGCACACTGCCGATGGCTGCGATGACCGTCATAGTCAGTCCACTTTCCGGTCGCGTGACCGGTCGCCGCGGCGTCCGCCTTCCATTTGTGTTCGGCGGCGTTGGAGTCTTCATCGGCAGCTTGATGCTCGTGACGCTCGCACCGGACACACCTCTCGTGTGGCTGCTTCTTGCGTACTCCGTTTTCGGAGCCGGTTTCGGCGCGCTGAATCCTCCGATCACCAATACCGCTGTATCGGGGATGCCGGCCGATCAGGCGGGCGTCGCCGCCGCCGTCGCGTCGACGAGCCGGATTGCCGGCCAGACTCTGGGCGTCGCCATCTTTGGTGCCGTGGCGACGGCTGGGATCGACGATTCGCTGGCGGCGCAGCTTGCTGATTCGAGTCATGCCGCGTGGTGGTTGATCGCCGCAAGCGCCCTGGTGATCACCGCACTTGGAATGTTTGCCAGCACCGCGTCGGCGCGTTCAAGCGCTGCCGATGTCGCCGCTCGTCTTCAAGGAGCCCAGGCATGACAACGAACAAGAAATCCGCGAGACACGCTTGGGAGCTGATGTCCGAGTTCGTACTCGCCAGCGATCGTAAAGCGCGCGTTGCCACGGAGACCGGCCTCAGCTTCGCCCGGGTCCGAGTGCTGCGTCGTCTCATTCCTGAGCCGCTCACGCTTCGCGAACTCGCGGAGGCGCTCGCGGCAGATCCGCCCTACGTGACGTTGATGATCGATGATCTTGAAGACCGCGGGCTCGTCACACGTCGGCCGCATCCATCAGACCGCCGCGCGAAGCTGGTCACGCTCACCGCTCCAGGTCGGAAGCTCGCGGTGCGCGCGGAGGGGATTCTCGGAACGCCGCCGAGCGCTCTCGAAGCGTTGTCCGCGACCGAGCTCGCGAGCCTTGTGGGCATCCTCGAGAGAATGCAGAAGTGAAAGTGGAGCCAGACGGTTTCGAACCGACGACCTCCTGCTTGCAAAGCAGGCGCTCTACCAGCTGAGCTATGGCCCCGTA
>JAEMSX010000137.1 GCA_016462645.1 Thermoleophilaceae bacterium | reverse complement strand
ACAAGGAACATCGCCGATCCGACCTGTCCGTCGATCGCAAGCGCCACGGCTCCGGCAGTGGCGGCCAGCGCCCAGCCCGCACGCGGCAGCAGAAACACGAGCCCCGCAGCGATCAGCGGCTGGATGAACGAGAGCTCAACTCCGGCGGCAAGCATCGTGACCGCGCACATCAGTGCGGCAAGCGCAGCGATGCCGAAGCGCCAGATCCGGCCGGATCCCGGCTCGCGGTAAACCGCCGCCTCGCGTGCCGGCAGCTTCAGCGCCGGGCGGTCGTGTGTGTAGCTGTCAGAGCGCTCGCGCGGCGTGCGGCCGAACAGTCCGCGCATCCGCGACGTGATCTTCGGCGCGGCGAGGTTGTGAGAAAGCTCGGGCAGCGCGTCGTAGATCACCTGGCCTAGCTCGACCACGTCGGGGCGCATCGTCGGATCGGGCTCGAGGCAACGGTCGATCGTCGTCGTCAGTTCATACGGAAGGTCGCGGCGCACCTTCGCCAGGCGCGAGCGGCGGCCCTTGCCCGGACCGGCTCCGGTGAAACACTCGAACATGACCAGCGCCAGGGAGTAGACGTCACTGGCGGGAGTCGCGGGATCTCCGGCCTCCTGCTCGGGCGCGACGTACCCGCGGGAGCCGGCGTGCGGACCGGCGTGCGCGCGACCGCCGTGTTCGCTCGGGTCAACGATGCTGGCGATTCCGAAGTCCATCAGCTTCGCGGGCTGCACGCGCCATCCGCCGGAGCCCTCGAGCCACGCGCTCGTGACCATGACGTTGGCCGGCTTGACATCTCGGTGGATCACGCCCTGGCCGTGCGCGTGGGCGAGTGCCTCGCAAAGTGCATAAGAAATACGGCCCGCGTCGTTGTCTGACATCAGGCCTTCGTCGATCATTTCGCCGAGCGTGTGCCCGTGCACAAGCTCGTTGATCATGTAGATGCGGTCGGGCTCGGCGTGAATTTCGTAGAGCGAAACAATCGCCGGGTGATTCAGTCGCGCGGTGGCGCGCGCCTCGCGCAGCGCATCGCCGGAGTCCGAGAGTTCCTGGTCGATCCTGATCTCCTTGATCGCCACCGGGCGCTCAAGCAGCATGTCGAAACCTTCCCAGACCGTGCCAAAACCCCCGCTTCCAAGCGGTACAAGCAGCTCAAAGCGGTCGCGCAGACGGGTGCCGCGCGTGCTCGGGCCGGCACCGGATCGGAGTGCGCGAGTCGTGCGCTCGCGCAGGCTGTGGGTACGGAATCCCATGGATGAGTTTTTCGGGGGCGACGCAGGCAAGCCTGCAAGGCCGTTCGCAGACAGGAATCCGCCCGGTTGACAGGGAATACTTCGTTACGATCCTCGCCTTCCGAGAGGAACCTTTATGCCTTCTTATCCAGGCGACCAACAGGAGCGACCTTCGCGCGGTGAAAACCCCCGCGGAGATGACGCTGAACACCAGGCCGTGATGCAACGCCGCGCAATCGCTGGCGGGCTCATTGTGCTGTTCCTGATCGTGGTCGTACTGCTGGGCAAGGGCTGCCAGAGCGCCCGCCAGGAGAACGCGGTCAAGGACTTCGTCAAGCAGACGAATTCGATCATCACCCAGTCCAACCAGGTCTCGAGCGACTTCTTCACGTTGCTCAAGGATCCGGGCGACGCGAGCGCCACCGACATCGAGACTTCCGTGAACGTCCAGCGCTCGCAGGCTTCCGAGCTGGTGCGCCAGGCCGAGGACCTCTCAGCCTCCGGCGAAGACCTCACCGCTGCCAAGCAGTACCTCGTCGAAACCCTCGAGTTCCGCCGCGACGGACTGACCGAGATCTCCAAGCAGATCGGCCAGGCGCTCGGCGACCAGGACGCAGAAGCCGCGACCGAGAAGATCGCCGCCAACATGCAGCAGTTCCTGACCAGCGACGTGATCTACTCGC
>JAEMSX010000136.1 GCA_016462645.1 Thermoleophilaceae bacterium | reverse complement strand
CGCTTGGCGATCTGCAGCTTGTCCTGGGCGGTGTAGCCCGAGAGCTGGATCACTTCCATGCGGTCGCGCAGCGGGCCGGGGATCGGCTCGAGCTGGTTGGCAGTGGCGATGAACGTGACGTTCGAAAGATCGAACGGCAGGTCCAGGTAGTGGTCGCGAAAGGTGCTGTTCTGTTCCGGGTCGAGTACTTCGAGCATCGCCGACGCGGGGTCGCCACGGAAGTCGTTGCCCATCTTGTCGATCTCGTCGATCATCAGCACCGGGTTGTTGGTCTCGGCGTCGCGCATCGCGCGGATGATCGATCCCGGCAGCGCGCCGATGTAGGTGCGGCGGTGACCGCGGATCTCGGCCTCGTCACGCACGCCGCCGACCGAGATGCGCTCGAACTCGCGGCCCATCGCGCGGGCGACGCTGCGGCCGAGTGACGTCTTGCCGACGCCGGGCGGGCCGAGCAGGCAGAGGATCGTGCCGCGCGCGTCCGGGTTCAGCTTGCGCACCGCGAGGAATTCGATCAGGCGATCCTTGACCTTCTCGATGTCGTAGTGGTCGGCGTCGAGCACCTTGCGCGCGTGCTTGAGATCGAGATTGTCATCGGTGTGCTTGCTCCACGGGAGCGAGACGATCCACTCGAGATACGTGCGGATCACGCCGTACTCCGCCGCTGCGGCCGGAAGTCGTTCGAGCCTTTCAAGCTCACGGTCGGCGGCCTTGCGGATCTCCTCGGGAAGCTCTGCCTCCTCGATCTGCTGGCGCAGGTCGGCGGCTTCGGCGGCGTCGGGATCGGACTCGCCGAGCTCGTCCTGGATCGCCTTCAGCTGCTGGCGCAGGAAGAACTCGCGCTGCGACTTGTCGACCTCGTCCTGGACCTGGCTCTGGATCTTCGCGCCCATCTCGATCACGTCGGCCTCACGGGCGAGGAACGAGGCGAGCTTGCGCAGGCGCCTGGTCACGTCGACCTCTTCGAGCAGCTCCTGCTTCTCCTCGGTCTTGAGGCGCAACGAGCCGGCGATCACGTGGACCAGTGCCGAGGGGTCATCGACGTTCGAGACCGCGACCATCAGCTCTTCCGGCAGGTACGGCACGCCCTCGACGATCTGATTGAACGAGCCCTGCACCGAGCGCACGAGCGCTTCGAGTTCAGTTGACTCCTCGAGCTGGTCGGGCAGCTCCGTGACGCGTGCGATCAGGTACGGCGTGGTGCTTGTGTAGTCCTCAATCTGGATGCGCTGGGATCCCTGGACGAGCACGCGCAGAGTGTCGTCGGGCATCTTCATCATCCGCTGGATCGTTCCCGCGACACCGACTTTGTAGAGCTGGTCGGGCCCGGGCGTCTCGTTGTCGGGGTCGGTGCTCGCGACCATCGCGATCATGCGGTTGCCGGCCAGCACGTCGTTCACGAGCTCGACTGAGCGGTCCTGGCCGATCGCCAGCGGGGTGAGCGTGTCCGGGAAGGTGACGGTCTCGCGCAGCGGCAGAACGGGCAGCACGTCGGGCAGGCTTGATCCGCCGAACTCGACCTGCACCGGCTCGCCCGAGGAGATGATCTCGATGATGCTGTCGTCGGCCATCAGGACTGGCCTCCGGTCCTGCTCGTTTTCTTGACCGGGGTGAGCTGGATCTTCTCCGGCTCGGCGAGCGGTAGTTCGATTCGCAGCAGGCCGTCCTCGTAGGTTGCGGTAGCCGCGTCGGCGACGACGTCGGCGCCGAGCTCGATCACGCGACGGAAGCGCCCATGTTCGATCTCGATCTGTTGGTAGAGCCGGTTGGTCTCCTCGCCGTGTGAGCGCTCGCCGCCGATCACAAGGCGACGGCCCTGGATCTCGAGCGCGACGTCTTCAATCGAGATGCCCGCGAGGTCCGCCGTGACGATCGCCTTTGGCGGATCGCCGCAGTAGTAGACGTC
>JAEMSX010000135.1 GCA_016462645.1 Thermoleophilaceae bacterium | reverse complement strand
TGAACACCAGCTGCTTGTTCTTCTTGCTCAGCGTGATGCCCCACTCGTTCTGGTCGACACGGACCTGCCACGAGCTCTTGTTGTCGACCAGCAGGTCGCCGTTGCGGTCGACGATGTTGCCACGCGGCGCGTCGACGCGCACGTCGCGGGTGCGGTTGTTGTTGGCCTCGGCGAGGTACTGGTTGCCGGTCAGGACCTGCAGGAACCAGAGCCGGAAGAAGACGATCGCGAACAAGCTCAGCGCGATCACACCGAGCACGGCGATGCGCAACGACGAGCGTGAGCTGATCGCGTCGGACTGGCGGTCCGGCAGGCGGAAGAATGGCGCGTCGCCCGGCATCAGTAGTTTCCGCTCCTGCGCCGGCTGAGCTTGCGGCGCCGGCGGGTGTCGATCGTCGGCGAAGCGAGGACTGTCTGGCTCGTCATCGTCGCCTTGCGACGACGGTGCATCGGGTCGCCGCCGGGGCCGAGGTTGGGCAGCATCGCCCAGCGGGCGACGCGAAAGATGATCGGCGCCATCAGAGCGCCGTACACCGCAGACAGCAGGACCTGCCAGAGCATGCCCAGCGGATCGGGCGCGGGCTGCCCGAGTGAGAACTGCATGATCCCGAATCCGACCGAGAAGAAGACAGCCGCGCTCGCGCCGACGGCGGAGTTGGTCAGCGGATGCACGGGGTCATAGAGCTCGCGCAGTCGTCCGGCGAAGTAGCCGGCGATGGTCAGAAGAAGTGAAGAAACGCCCATTGTCTGGACCAGAGTGAGGTCAATGAGAAAACCCGCCACAAAGCCAGTTGTAGCGCCCGCGGTCGCGCCGCCGAGCAGGCCGATCGAGACGACCAGCACGGGAATGATGTCGGGAACCACGCCGAACGGGCGAAACTGGGAGATCACGGCGAGCTGGAGCAGCACGCCCCCGCCCACCACCAGGGCTAGGCGCGCGTAGCTGCGAACTTGCTCGGGAGCCATGATCAACGTCCTCCGCGCGTGAGTACCTGCAGCAGCTGAGCGTCGCGGATGTCGGCGTAGGGCTGGATGTGCACGCGGCCGTAGAGGCGGCGCTCTTCGGCGTCAACTTCAGAGACGGCACCGATCGGGATCCCGGCGGGAAAGATCGAGTCAACCTTGCTCGGGTCATCGACGGTTCCGGACGTCACGACCATTGACCCCTTGCGAATCGGCCCGCGCTGCTGGATGAAGACCATCTGAAGATCATCCGCCCCGGCCTCGCCGCCGGCGCCGGTCTTGACGACGCCGAGGATGTTGCTTTTCGCGATCAGCGCGGCGACGCCGCTCGCGCTGTCGGTCAGCAGGGTGACCTGAGAGGCGTTTCCGGCGACCGTCGTGACCTTCCCGACGAGCGCCCCGCTGTTGTTGCCCGCGGCGACGACCGGGTCGTTGATGCGGACGCCGTCACTTGAGCCCGCGTTTATCGTCACGCGGCCGTACCACTCGGTCGGCGAGCGCGCAATCACGCGCGCCGTGACCGCAGTGCGGCCGGACGGGAAACCTACGCTGTCCTTGAACTTGACCAGCGCGCGCAGCTGCTCGTTCTCGGTCGCGGCTTGCTGCAGGCGGGCCTGGGCGATGCGCGCATCCGAGAGCTGGAGCTGGAGCTTCTTGTTCTCGCCCTTGGCGTCGATCGATTCGCCGACCCAGTTGACGGCGTCCCGGAATGGCTTGACCGCGCCGCTGGCAAGCGACTGCAGGGGCGAGAGCACCTCGACCGCGCCGCGCTGCATCGTGTGGAACGCACCCCCGGTCCGCTCGCCGAAATACACGGTGATCATGACCAGACAGAGCGCGACGAGCGCGCCTGCCGTGATGCGACGTCGGCGGATTTGCTGCCGTGTCGGCATCTGCGAAGCGCTCAGCGCCGGCGGCGGCGCGCCTTGGTCGTGCGGTGGATCGCCTCGAACTC
>JAEMSX010000075.1 GCA_016462645.1 Thermoleophilaceae bacterium | reverse complement strand
CGGACGATTCATACGTCTGTCTAGACGTCCGTTATGGGGCCATAACCCCATCGGCAAGCGGTTTGCGGGCTGTATGAAAGACCTATTGCCCGAGATTCAGGCTGTGTTAACCCGTCCGCAGGAAGGCGCGTCCAGACTCCGTCCGCAGCCGCAATTTTCGGCTAGAGTCGCGCGCAATGTCAGACGCCACCGACGCAGCCGCCAAGATCGATGGAGTGACGCTCCGTGAACTCGAAGTGCACGGCGATCACCGTGGGCGTGTGTTCGAGGGCTGGCGCGAATCCTGGACGCCCTTCACGGTCAGGCAGTTGACCGAGGGTCGCGCGCAACGCGGCACGATGAAGGGCCTGCATCTCCACTACATCCAGTGGGATTACTGGCGCATCGTTGTTGGAGAGATGCTGGTCGGTCTCTATGACGCCCGCCCGGAGTCGCCGACGCACGGGGTCAGCACCAGCTTCTTGATGACGCCTGCGACGCCGAGCGCCCTCTCAATACCGCCCGGCGTCGCACATGGCTACTACGCCGTCGAAGACGTCGAAATGATCTACCTGCTCAGTGAGGTCTACAACCCTGACGACGAATTCGGAATTCGTGCAGACTCGGTCGGAATCGACTGGCCACACCTCGTGAACGGAACCGAACCGTTGATCAGCGATCGCGACATCAATCTTCCGACGGCCGAAGAGTTCGTCTTCTCCCCTCCCGCTCCCGCCGCATGAGCCCGAAAGACCGTCTCTGGGCGCCCTGGCGCATGCAGTACGTCGAGCATCACGGCCCCGACACCTCCGAGGGCAAGACGGGCTGCATCTTCTGCGACTTCCCGGCCGAGGACAACGACACCAAGAACCTGATCGCCCACCGCGGCGAGCTGGCGTACGTGATCCTGAACGGCTTCCCGTACAACAACGGCCACGTGATGGTGGTGCCGTACGAGCACAACGCCAAGCTTCACGAAGTCTCGCCAGAGACCGCGCAGGAGATCACCGAGCTGACTCAGCTCGCGCTGAAGGTGCTCGAGGGCGTGTACCACCCGGGCGGATTCAACATCGGGATCAACCAGGGGGATGCGGCCGGTGCCGGCATCGGTGCGCACCTGCACCAGCACATCGTTCCGCGCTGGGTCGGCGACACGAACTTCATGCCAGTGGTTGCTGACGTCCGAGTTCTGCCGGAGGCGCTTTCAGGGTCTTACGAGAAGATCAGCGCCGGCTTCAGAGCCGCGCTCAGCTCGTAGCGCTCCAGATCGCGTCGAGCCGCGAGCGAATGTCGCGGTCGCGCGACATCATGCGGACCAGGCGCTCGTCGGGAGATCCACTCGTCGTCATCGTCGAGTCGAGGAACTCGTATACCTCGGTCCCGGGGACGCGCGGCACCGGCGGGCCGGCATGGGTCGGGAATCCGCGTTCGTCGGCGGTCAACCCGCGCCGGGTGTCGGATCGGAAGATTCGCTCGGTCGTCGACCAGAGGAACTCAAGGTCATCGTCGCTGTAGAAGCGCATCAGATACTCATGCAGCTCGCTGGCGAAAAAGTCGAAGTCCGGATGCGCAATCTTCCGGCGCAGCTTCGCGATGGCGGCGAGCTCGGGATCATCGGTGGCGGCAGTTTCGCCCTGCTGGATCAGCCATTCGATGACCTCCGAGGTCGCCTCGGGACGCGCCGCGGAGTATGCATCGACAACATCCGCCGTTCCGCCGAGCACGCTCAGATCCCCAGCATTCCAGGCCGAGAAGATCCACCGTCCGGTTGTGGACACGAGCGTCCACTGCTCGACGAATGCCGGGGCCAACAGCTCGAGAACATCGGCATCCCACTCAGCCGTGAGGCCGTCAAAGACATCGACGTCAACCGTGTCGTTCGAGCCGATGAACGCGGTCATCGCCGGCAGGTCAACAGCCATGCGTGGGAGCGTGTCGTGTCGAGGGTTGACGAGGTACGCCTCGTCCTCCCCAGAAGCGATGCCCAACGCCCGCAGATGCACCGGATCGGCCCAGTTGAGTCCGCCCTGCTCGTTCAGGATCCGGGTGCGCTCGAACGCGGGCCGATCGGCACGCGACCCGGATGGACTCAGTCCGGCGATCAGGTCGTCGTGGAGCACCTGCGCTCGCGCGTCTTCCTCTGCGTCGAGCGCCCGCGCGAAGGCGGGGAGATTCAACATGCGACCAGCGTAATGCCACGAAAGGGCGCCATATAGGATTCGGCCGTCCCATCCCCCACAGTTCTTGCGAAGGTGCCGCACATGCCGGTCGATCAATCCGTGTTCAAGGCCTACGACGTTCGAGGCACATACCCGGACCAGATGAACGAAGAGCTCGCCTACAAGATTGGGCGCGCAATCACGGTCTTTCTTTCTGAGGAGTCCGGCAAGCCGGCGAGCGAGCTCTCGATCGCCGTCGGCCGCGACATGCGCCTGTCCGCCCCGGACATGATGGATGCGTACGTCAGCGGCATCACGGACGGCGGCGCGGATGTGCTGAGCATCGGCCAGGTCGGTACCGAAGTTCTTTACTGGATCGTCAATCACCGCGGACTCGACGGCGGCGCGATGATCACCGCCAGCCACAACCCCGCCGCCTACACCGGCGCCAAGCTCGTGCGCGCGAAATCGCTGCCGCTCTCTGGTGATTCCGGGATCGGCGAGATCCGCGACCTTGTAGTCGCCGATGACTTCGCTGACGTGGACGCTCCCGGCGTCGTCGTTGAGGAAGACGTGATGGCCGAATTCCAGCTTCACGCGCTCGGCTTCATCGATCCGGAGGCCGTGAAGCCGATCAAGGTCGTCGCCGACGGCGGCAACGGAATGGCCGGACCGATGGTCGGACCGGTGCTCGACGAGCTTCCGGTCGTCGACCTCAAGACGTTCTACTGGACTCCCGACGGCAACTTCCCGGACCACGAACCGAACCCGCTGCTCCCCGAGAACCGCGAGTTCATCATCGAGACGGTCAAGTCCGAGGGCGCGCAGCTCGGAATCGCCTGGGACGGCGACGCCGACCGCTGCTTCTTCATCGACGAGCACGGCCGTTTCGTGGACGGCGACTTCCTGACCGCGATGCTCGCGGAGTCGCTGCTGAAGAAGTTTCCCGGTGAAACGATCCTCTACGACGTGCGCGCATCCCGCGCGGTCGCGGACACGGTGCTCCGCGCCGGCGGCCGCCCGGTCATCAACCGCGTCGGTCACGCCTTCTTCAAGGCGCGGATGCACGAGAACGGCGCGCTGTTCGGCGGCGAGGTCTCCGGTCACTACTACTTCCGCGACTTCGGCTGCATCGACAGCGGCACGCTCCCGGCGCTGCTGATCCTCGAGCTGATCGGCGAAACCGGTCGCACGATGGGCGAGATGCTCGACGAGTACCGCTCGAAGTACTTCATCACCGGCGAGATCAACTCGACCGTGGACGACGCCCAGGCGGTGATGGACGCCATCGAGGCGAAGTACAGCGACGGCGAGATCATGAAGCTCGACGGCATCAATGTCGACTTCGAGGATTGGCACTTCAACGTGCGCGCCTCGAACACCGAGCCACTGTTGCGCCTGAACCTCGAAGCCTTTGACGAGGCGACGATGGAGGCTCGGCGCGATGAACTCCTCGCGTTGATCCGCGCGTAATGGTCGATCGCGAGAGTCCAGAGCTGAAGCCGCTGTTCGAGCGCATGGAGTCCGAAGGGATTCACATGCTCGAGATCCCCACCCCGTTTGCCGTCGGTCCGGTCAACTGTTACCTGATCGAGGACGACCCGCTGACGATTTTCGATCCCGGCCCGAACTCGGGCGAGGCGATCGAGGCGCTGGTCGTCGGCCTGCGTGCTCGCGGCCACGAGCTGGCCGATCTTGAGCGGATCGTCGTGACGCACCAGCACATCGACCATCAGGGCCTTGTTCAGGTCGTGCAGCACGCTTCCGGTGCCGAGGTGGTCTGCCTGGACGTGTGCAAGCCGTGGATCGAGAGCTTCAACGAGGAGTCGAGCGCCACCGACCGCTGGGCCAGCGGCATGCTCGTGCAGCACGGCGTCGGCGAGGAAGTCGCAGTTGCGCTTCGTGCGGTTGCGAAGGCGTTTCGCGGCTGGGGTTGCGAGTCCCCTGTCGACCGCACGCTCACCGAGGGCGATTTCCTCGAGTTCCGCGACCGCAAGCTCGAGGTCTTTCACCGCCCTGGCCACTCGAGCAGCGACACGGTGTTCTGGAACGCCGAGACGAGCACGCTGCTTGCGGCCGACCATCTCATCAAACACATCTCTTCAAACCCACTGCTTGAGCGCCCGGCCAGCGAAGGCGAGCCGCGCCCGCAGGAACTGGTTCTGTACATCGAGTCCTTGAAGAAGACCCGCGAGATGCCGGCGACCGTCACGCTGAGCGGCCACGGCGAACCGATCGTCGACCACGCCGCGCTGATTGACGAGCGCTTCGCCTCAACCGAGAAGCGCGTGGAGAAGCTCTACAAAATGCTGGAGGACGGCGGCGCCCAGACCGCCCACGAGCTCGCGCGCGGAACCTGGGGCAACATCGCTGTGACCCAGGCATTCCTGACCCTGAGCGAGGTTCTCGGCAACCTCGACATCCTCGAGAACGCCGGTCGCGTAGTCCCGACCGAGACCGACGGCGTGATCAAGTACTCGGTCACGGCGTAACCCGCTAGCCGGGCTCGTGTCTTAGACGCAATGGCGCTGTTCTCACGCAGAAAGAAGAAAGCCCTCACGCGGCTCCCGGTCGACAAGCCCGGCGAGAAGCTGCGCATGCTGCTGATCGTCAATCCGTACGCGACGACAGTCTCCGGGCGCCTGAAGAACGTGGTCGTCTACGCGCTGCAGTCGCGCTACGAGATCGAAGTGATCGACACCCGCGAGCGCAACCATGCGACGGAGATCGTCGCCGACGCGCTCGGGCGCAGCACGTATGACGTCGTCTGCTCGTTCGGCGGTGACGGGACGGCGAACGAAGTGATCAACGGGATGATCGGCTCAGAGGTGCCGTTCACGTTCCTCCCCGGCGGCATGACCAACGTGATCGGCCGCGTCATGGGCATCCCGAACGACATCGTTGACGCCACCGAGCACCTGCTGACGCTTGCCGACCACTTTGAGCCGCGCAAAGTCGACCTCGGCGACGCCAACGGCCGCAAGTTCATTTTCGCCGCCGGCGCCGGCCTCGACGCCGAGATCGTGCGCGCCTGCGAGTCGAAACCGTCCTTCAAACGGCGCTTCGGCCAGAACTACTACGCGATGTCGGCTGTGCGGATATTCGGCAAACACCTGTTCCTGCGCTCGCATCTGAACGTCACCGCAGATGAGCTTGAGACGAAGGCGATCGTCGCCATCGCGCAGAACGCCCGGCCCTTCACGTACTTCGGCGAGCGCGAGATCGACCTGTCGGAGACAGCGGGCCTCGAGAACCGCTCGCTGGCGCTGACGGCCCTCGACCGCGCCAATCCGCTCGATTTCGCGCCGCTGGCAACGCGGCTGCTGACCCCGAACACCGACCTCGCGGACAACCGCCACATCAAGCTCGTCCCCGAGTTCCAGCGCGCGGTGATCACGAAGCGCAAACCGGACGGCCCGAAGATCGCCCTGCAGGCCGACGGCGACTACATCGGTGAGTACGACGAGATTGTGTTCACGGCGCTGCCTGCGGCGTTGAACGTGATCGCCTGACGATCAGGCGACGGGCCCGCGCTCGATCGACCTGGGCGGTGCCGTGCCCAGATCGCGGGAGAAGTCAAACAGCCACTTTCCGCCCTCGTTCTTCATCACGACGACGCGGAAGACCCAGGTTCCGCTGCCATTGGACTGCAGCGTGTAAAGGCTCGCCTCGGCCGGTTGCTCATCGCCGCCGACCACATCGGCTTTCGGCAGCGCGCGTGCGGCCGGAGCCAGAAATGGGACCGCGCCCGCGCAGTCACCGCCGCCGTGGCTCCTGGGAACGGACCGGGTGATCAGCTCCTGTCCGCGCGCGGTTGAAAGAGCGCATGCGGCCGCGCCGTCGCCTTTGCTGAATGCGGCCGTGTAGGCGCGGTAGGCAGCCAGCGGCGCGCTGGGGGCGACCTCGTCAAGTTCCTCGTCGCGATCGAGCAACCAAGACCCGTCCTCGCCGCGGACGAAGTAGACCCGGGTGCGAACGTCCCTCCCGCGGTACTTGGAGTGCGCGATCAGAGTCGCCCTGTTGCCGTTGACCGTCGCGCCCGCGAGCTTGGTCGTTCGCAGTTCCGGCTCTTCGCGAAAACCACGCTGGACCTCCTTGACGACGCCCGGACAATCAGCCTCAAACATCTGCACTGAGGCCGCGAGCTTGTTCTTGTAGTCACCGGTCATGTTCTCGCAGGCGACCGCATCGCCATTGATGAGCTGCCTCTCGAGGTTCTCGTAGGCGGATTTCACGCCTTCAGCGCCGCCGGATTCCGAACCGGAGGACCCGCAGCCGGCAAACAGCAACGCCAGCACGATCGCCAGGGCCGATGTCAGCCGCGCCATGACTAGCGGACGACGCGATACTTCGTCTGAGTGAAGCTCGCCGGGAGCGAGCCCACCGAGATGAGCTCCAGATCGATGTCTTCGGTCAGCTCGCCGAACAGCCGCGCACCGCTTCCGATCAGAACCGGCGCGTGCGAGAGAATCATCGTGTCGATCAGCCCCGCGCGCAGGAAACTCTGGATCGTCGCGCCGCCGTCCACGTAGGCGTTCGTGAGTCCCGCCGCCGCAAAGGCCGCGAGGACCTCATCGATGCTGCGGTGCAGGCTGACGTCGTCGCGTTCGATGCTGCTCGGGTCGAGCGTGGTGCTGAGCACGAATACAGGCTTTGTGTAGAACCACTCGTCCATCTCGAGCACGGTTTCGTAGGTCGAGCGGCCCATGATCAGCGCATCGACGCTCTCCATGAACGCGTCATAGCCGGTCTCCTCGAAGGGCAGATCGCGTTCGGTGAGCCACTTCAGGTCGCCGTCAGGCTTCGCGATGAATCCGTCCACGCTCACGCCGATGAAGACATGACCGGAAAACTCGGGCACGACTAGTTACCCGGCGTCACGCGGTAGGCGTCAAAGACCTTCTCGACCTGGCG
>JAEMSX010000134.1 GCA_016462645.1 Thermoleophilaceae bacterium | reverse complement strand
AAGCGCAGCATCCGCTCGATCGAGGGCTGCGTCGGACTCGAGGAGTGCTCGTCGCCGGCCACGGCGCGGGAGCTACCAGTCCAGCGCGCGCTTGGCGTTTGCGGTCACGAGCGCGTCGAGCTCGTCGTAGCTGACGCCGCGCGTCTCGGCGACGAGCTGCGCGGTCAGCGTGACCCAGGCCGGCTCGCAGCGCTTGCCGCGGTTGGGCATCGGTGCAAGGAAGGGGGAGTCGGTCTCGACCAGCAGCAGCTCGTCGGGGACGTTTGCGGCCGCCTCGCGCAGGTCAGGGGCGTTCTTGAAGGTGACGTTGCCGGCGAACGAGCAGTAGAAGCCGGCCTCGACTGCACGCGGCAGTTCGCCGGCGTCAGAGAAGCAGTGAAGGATCACGGCGGGGAGTTCGCTGCCGTGTTCGATCAGCATGTCGATGCACTCGGCCTCGGCACCGCGCGCGTGGATCGAAACGGGGAGCTTGCGCCTTGTGGCGATTTCGATCTGTGCCAGGAACCCGCGCCGCTGATCGTCCGGCGGCGCGCTGTCGCGGTAGAAGTCAAGGCCGGTCTCGCCGATCGCGCGAACCTTCGGATGCTCGGCCGCCCTGTCGATCGCCTCGGCCATCGCGTCCGTGAAGCCGGTCGTCTCGTTCGGATGACAGCCGACCGCCGCGAAGACGCCCTCGTGCGCGTCGGCGATCGCGAGCGAGACGTCGAAGGTCTCCTCCGTCAGGCCGATCGTGAGGATGCGGTCGACGCCGGCCTCGGCGGCACGCGCGACGATCTCGTCGGGGGTGCCTTCGCACATCTCGATATGGGCGTGCGTGTCGACCATCAGGCGGCGCTCGGTTCGAGCTTGGGGAAGAGCGGGGAAAGCGAGTCGATCGTGAATCCGCCCTCGCCGGCGCCGAAGACTGCGGCAGAGAGGTCGTTCGCCTGGCCGTCCTGACCGATGGCGGTGAGCAGCGTGAGGGTGGACTTCGGGATGTACGGCTGGAGGAGGATGGACGTGACGCGCAGTCCTTCGGCGAGTCCGTAGAGCGTCGCGTCGAGTTCGGCCTGCGCTTCGGGCGATTCGTCCTTGGCGAGCTTCCAGGGCGCACGCTCCTCGACGAAGCGGTTGAGCCGGCGCACGAGCACCCAGACTTCTTCGAGTGCGCTGGTGAGGTCGAGCGCGTCGATGCGGCCTGCGAGCTTCTCGGCCGCGTCCGCGAAGTCCGCTTCGAGGCCGGTCGATTCCGGCCTGGCCGGGACGACACCGTCGCGGTACTTCGTGATCATCGCGAGCGAGCGGCTGGCGAGGTTGCCGTAGTCGTTCGCGAGCTCGGTGTTGTAGCGCGTCTCGAAGCCTTCGGTCGAGATCGAGCCGTCGTTGCCGAAGCTGACCTCGCGGAAGCAGTAGAAGCGCAGCGCGTCAGAGCCGTAGATGTCGACGACCTTGTTCGGGTCGAGCACGTTGCCCAGTGACTTGCTCATCTTCTCACCGTCCATCAGCAGGTAGCCGTGGACGAACATGCGCTCCGGCAGCGGCGCGCCCAGCGCCATCAACATCGCGGGCCAGTAGGCCGAGTGGAACTTGATGATGTCCTTGGCCATCACGTGCACGGAGGCGGGCCAGATCTCATCGCCCGGCCGTGCGATCTTCGGCGCCGTCCAGTAGTTCAGCAGCGCGTCGAACCAGACGTACATCACGTGCGATGGATCCCACGGGAGCTCGACGCCCCAACTGATCTTCGAGCGCGAGAGCGCGACGTCGCGCAGGCCGCTCTGGATGAACGAGAGCGCTTCGTTGTAGCGGTGCCTGGGCTGAACGAAGTCGGGCTGGTCGGCGAACAGCTTCTCGAGCGGCTCCTGGAACGCCGAGAGTTTGAAGAACCAGCTCTCCTCGGATTCGCGGTCGAGCGGGATCTTGTGGATCGGGCAGGTGTTGCCCTCAGCGATCTCGT
>JAEMSX010000074.1 GCA_016462645.1 Thermoleophilaceae bacterium | reverse complement strand
ACACGCACGACAAGCGCCCGGTCGAGGCCGTGATGATGAAGTACCTCGACGGCCGTCGTTCGATCTGCGTCTCGAGCCAGTCCGGCTGCCCGCTGACCTGCACCTTCTGCGCCACCGGCACGATGGCGTTCGGCCGCAATCTCACCGCGTCCGAGATCCTCGATCAGGCGCTGTTCTTCAAACGCATCGAGGAGAACGTCAACCATCTCGTCTTCATGGGGATGGGCGAGCCGATGATGAATCTCGACAACGTGCTCGCCGCCTGCGAGAAGCTGCCGGACATCGGCATCACGAGCAGACGCACCACGGTTTCCACCGTCGGCTGGCTGCCCGGCATCAAGGAGTTCAACAAGATCGAGCGCCCGGTGCGCCTCGCGCTCAGTCTTCACGCCGCCGACCCGGAGCTGCGCTCGAAGATCATGCCGGTCAACGATCGCTGGCCGCTCGAGGACGTGCTCGCCGAGTGCCGCAAGCACTACGAGAAGAACAACCGCCGCGTCTACATCGAGTACGTGATGCTCGACGGCGTGAACGACCACACGACTCACGCCAAGCAACTCGCCGCGGTCCTCCAGCCCCACAAAGCCTTCAAGGTCAACCTGATCCCGTACAACCCGACCGGCACCGGCTACGGCGGATCCGCGCGCACGACGATCGCCGCCTTCAAGGACACCCTGCAGTCAGAAGGCGTAGTCGCGACCGTGCGTCTCACCCGCGGACAGGACATTGCGGCCGCCTGCGGACAGCTCGTCGCCGACGCGATCCAGAAGGCCGCAGTCTCGGACACAGACGCCGCCCTGGCTTAGGATTGAGCAAGCGATGCGCACAATCCTGAACATCATCTGGCTGATCCTCTCGGGCTTCTGGCTCTTCCTCGCCTACGCCCTGGCCGGAATCATCATGTGCATCCTGATCATCACGATCCCCTTCGGAGTCCAGGCGTTCAAGCTCGCGAAGTTCTCGCTCTGGCCATTCGGCCGCACCGTGACCAAGAAGGACTCAGCCGGTGCCGGATCCGTGATCGGCAACATCATCTGGCTCGTGCTCGCCGGTTGGTGGCTGGCGATCAGTCACATCGTCACCGCCGCCGCACTCGCGATCACGATCATCGGCATTCCGCTGGCGATCGCGAACCTCAAGCTGATTCCGGTCGCGCTCTGGCCCTTCGGTCGCGAGATCATCGAGACCGACGACATCGTCGGCCCGTTCACCGTCGCGAACTAGCTCCTACGCCAGTGCGACCATCTCAAGGTCGCCCTCTTGCCAGTGGCTGAATTCGGCGTCGGGCAGGACGAGTGAGAAGTCCGGGTTCAGCACGTCGATGAACTCGGTGTCGTGGCTCACGGCGATGATCGTTCCGGTCCAGGTCGAGAGCGCCTCGGCGATGTAGTCACGCGAGGCCGGATCGAGGTTGTTGGTCGGCTCGTCGAGCAGCAGGACGTTGTGCTTGCCGGCGACGAGCTTCGCGAGGGCGAGCTTGGTCTTCTCGCCTCCCGACAGGCTCATGGCGTTCTGGTAGACGGTGTCGCCGGTCAACTGGAACTTCGCGAGCAGGCTGCGCGTCTCGGGGTCGGAGAATCCCGACAGGCCCTTGCGGGCGTTCTCGATCACGGTCTCGGACGTGTCGATGTCGCCGTGCTCCTGGTCGTAGTAGCCCACCGAAACGCCGACCCCGTACTCGACGCTGCCGTCCGTCGGTTCGGTGATCTTCGCGACCAGCTTGAGCAGCGTTGACTTGCCGGCGCCGTTGAACCCGATCAGGCACATGCGCTGACCACGGTCGAGCGTGAAGTTGAGATCGCTGAAGACGTCGTTCTCGTCGTAGGACTTCGAGAGCGAGTCGACCATCAGCACGGTGCGGTGGCAGTGCGGCGGATCGGGGAACTTGTAGTGCGCGTCGCGCTGTTTGTTCACGCCCTTCGGCGCCTCAGCGCGCAGCGTCTCGACGCGGCGATCGAGCGCCTTTGCGGCCTTTGCGCGCTTGGCACTCTGGCCGCGCATCTTGTCGGCGAGCGTCTTCATCCGTTTGGCGTCGGCCTCGCGCTGGGCGTCGAGCTTCTCGCGGCGCTCCTCGTCGGCCGCGCGAGAGCTGATGTAGCGCGAGTAGGTGCCCTTGTATTCGTGGGCCTGACCTTCGTCGAGGTGGATGACGCGGGTGATCGACTCGTCGAGCAGGTCGATGTCGTGGCTGATCACGAGCAGCCCGCCGCGGTAGCTGCGCATGAAGTCGAGCAGCCAGAGGCGCGCGTCGGTGTCGATGTGGTTGGTCGGCTCGTCGAGCAGCAGCGCGTCGGGCGAAGCGAAAAGGATTCGCGCGATCTCGGCAAGACGCAGCTCGCCACCGGAAAGCTCGTGCAGCGGCGCGTTGATGCGCTCCTCACGCAGGCCGATGCCGCGGGCAAAGGATCCGGCCTTCTCTTCAGCGGTGTAGCCGCCCTTGTCGGCGTAGCGCTCCTGCGCCGACGTGTAGGCGACGATCGCCTTCTCGCTCGGGTCCTGCTCCATCGCGGCCAGCAGTTCGGCGAGTTCGTCGCGCTCGGCGTCGAGATTCAGGGATGAGATCACGTGGTCCACGACGGACTTGTTGAGGTCGACGTTGTCGTCGATGCGCGGGTCCTGCGGGAGGTAGCCGATGTTGCCGAAGTGGCGGATGCGCATGTCGCCGTCACGGTGAGGTTCGGCGATCAGCTTCAGGAATGTGGTCTTGCCCACCCCGTTGCGTCCGACCAGGCCGACTTTGTCCCCGGGATAGAGGGTCAGGTCGATGTCCGCGAACAGAGTTCGCGTACCGATCGTCTTCGTGATGTGCTCTGCATGGAGCAGCATGGGGCATCCGTGTTTGTGGAGGAGCGCGCTGTGGGGGCAGACGCACTCGCGAGGGACTTGCTCAACACATCGTAGTTGACCCATTAAAAGCGAAAGGCCCCCGCCTAGTCCGTAGCGTGGGCCTTTCTTACGACTAGCTCCCGGGGGGGTATGCAGATCGCTCTGCAGGGAACCAAGTCAGCTTTGAAAACTCGTCTCTGGGGGGAGATGCCGGGCACGACATGCATGGAAGGCACTTGGCCGAACCACTCGCTGTCGCGCCGACAGTCAAAGCCCCGAAACTTGAATCTCCTTGTTCTCAATCTCTTGAGTTGAAGATCAATGTCCCGGATCGTTCAAGAGCAATATCGACGGACGGGCCCGGGCATAAATAGCCACTACTGGGTAAATTGGACGTTTGTTCGAGGGGTCATGACCCTCCCCCGCTTGTTTATGGGGTTTTGACCCCCTGTACAAACGTCTCTCCGGGACGAATGCGACTGTTTTCGGCGCCTACTGGGCGGATTGAGGGGTCGAGGCCTCGCGGGCCTCGCCGGCTTTCATCAGCCGTTCACGCAGATCGCGCTCATCTTCGGGTGAAGGATCGAACGCGGCGATGTCCGGGAGCTTGTCGAGCCCCTCGAGACCGAAAAGGCGGTCGAAAAGCTCGGTGGTGCGGAAAATCACGGCACCGAACTTGGAACGGCCGGCGTCGGCGACCAGTCCGCGCTCGAGCAGCGTGGTCAGGGCGCTCTCCGAGCTGACGCCGCGGATGCGGGCGACCTCGGGACGTGAGACCGGCTGCAGGTAGGCGATGATCGCCAGGCACTCGG
This sequence comes from Thermoleophilaceae bacterium, assembly GCA_016462645.1. Classification (GTDB taxonomy): domain Bacteria; phylum Actinomycetota; class Thermoleophilia; order Solirubrobacterales; family JACPNS01; genus JACPNS01. The sequence goes on along the minus strand of JAEMSX010000074.1, from coordinate 3,611 downwards.
CCTGGGCCTGCGTCAGCGGAGGCGTGCGTGGCTTCGCGAAGAGACGCTTGGCGGCGGCGTCCGCGCCGGGGGCACTCGCAAGCTTGAATCCACCGGAGATGCGGCGCAGGACAACTCCGCGCTTGCCGGTCTCGCAATCCTCTTCGATCACGCTGAGGGCCTGTTCGACCTTGGATTCGGATGACTCACAGGCCTCTACGAGCTGATCAACGGTCAGTGGCTCGTTGGAGAGGAAGAGCAGTGCTTCGATCTTGGCCGGGAGCCCAAGGCGTTGCGACTCGGGAATACCGTCGGTCGGTTCGGGGATTTCGATCTCCTCGATCTCCTCGACCTCCTCGATCTGTTCAACCTGCTCGCTCATGCCGCGCTCCTCGCGTAGACCTCGATCGGTCCGAAGTTCTCTTCCTGCTCCCAGTCTGCCTCGCCGAGCTTGTACAGCTCAAGCAGCGCCCAGACCGTCAGCGCTTCGGTCAGGCGGTCCTCGCCCTCCACGGCGTCATCAAAGTTGAAGTGGGTGGCGCGCTTCAGCATGGTGCGCAGCCTTGTCAGCCGGTCCTGCAGCGTCGCGCGGTGCAGACGCATGTGCGGAATCGACATCTGCTCAGGCACGCGCAACAGGTCACCGATCGCGCTTGAGAGCTTCTCGGGATTGTAGACCTTGCTGAGGTTCTCGTGACTGACCGTGCGCAGCTCCTTGGGGAGCGGTGCGCTGCGGTAGTGGAATGGCTGCTCTGCGTGGTAGCGCTCGCGCAGCCACCCGGCGAGCTTGTTGTAGCGGTGGTACTCGAGCATGCGGGAGAGCAGCTCTTCGGCCGCTTCCTCCGCGTCGAACTCAAGATCGAAGACGCCGTCGGTCTCCTCGCGCGGGAGCATCATGCGGCTCTTCAGCTCAAGCAGCGCCGCGACCAGCACCACGAACTCGGTCACCGGCTCCAGCTCGATCTCGCCGCGCGACTCCAGCAGTTCGACGTAGCCGAGCACGATCTGCGCCAGATCCACCTCGAGGAGGTCGATCTCTTCGCGCATCACCAGTTCGAGCAGCAGGTCAAATGGGCCGTGGAAGACTTCGAGGTCGAGTTCGAGCGCGTCGAAGCGGGGCGTGCCGTCGGTCAGCGCGACGACATGCGCCGGTTCACCGGCCGAGGCCTCGATCTCGGCGGCTTCGATCTCCTCGATCGTCACCGCGCTTGCGAGCGCCTCGTCGCGGGCGTCCGCGTCGTTCAGAGTCGTCCAGCTCGATTCCACGCGCTCAACCTACAGTGGGTCCCAGACCCATTTTGTCGCGCGCCTCCGCCACGATCGGGCCGGCGATCGCCTGTGCTTTGGCCGCTCCAGCGCCCAAAACAGCCTCGAGCGCGGCCTCGTCCGGACGGATCTCGGCGTATTTCTCCTGCACAGGGCGCAAATACTCAATCACGGCCTCGGCGACCGCGCCTTTGAACGCTCCGTACTGCTGACCGGCGAAATCGGCCTCGACCTGATCCATCGTCGAACCCGTCACAAAAGCAAGGATTTCGACCAAATTGCTGATTCCGGGCTTGTCTGGCGCACGGACGACTTCGCTGCCGCTGTCGGTGGTTGCGGACTTGAACTTCTTCTCGATCGCCTTGGGTTCGTCGAGCACGTAAACGGTGCCGGCCGGGTTCTCGCTGGTGGTCGACATCTTCGACTCCGGGTTCTTCAGATCCATGATCCGCGCGCCGACCTCAGGGATCCGCCAGTCGGGCACGACAAACGTCTCGCCATAGCGCTGATTGAAGTTGGTCGCAACCTGCCGCGCAAGCTCGATGTGCTGGCGCTGGTCATCGCCGACCGGAACGAGCGTGGTGCGGTAGGCGAGGATGTCCGCGGCCATCAGCACCGGATAGAAGAACAGCGCGGAAGCCACACGCTCGCGCTGCTTTGCCGACTTCTCCTTGAACTGGGTCATGCGGTTGAGATCGCCGTGACTGGTGATCGAGGAGAGCAGCCAGGTCAGCTCCGTGTGCTCGGGCACGTCGGACTGCCGGAAGAAGATGCAGCGCTCGGGGTCGAGACCGGCGGCAAGCAGGATGGCGGCGGTGTCGTAGACACGCTCGCGTTGCTCCTTCGGGTCATATGCAACCGAGATCGAATGCAGGTCGACGACGCAGAAGATCGAGGGATCGCCCTGGTCCTGCAGGTCGACGTATTGACTGATTGCCCCGATGTAGTTGCCGAGGTGCTTCTTGCCCGTGGGCTGGATTCCGCTGAAGATTCTCACGCGGCAGTTCTACTACGCAAGCTGGTCGAGATCCTGCGTCACCACAGGATTACGCGCCGCCGCGGCCTCGTCGAGCCTGCGCACCGGCGTCGTGTACGGAGCGTTCTGAACGAAGCTCGCGTCCTTCTCGGCCTCTTCGAGGATCTGATCGAGTGCCTCGATGAAGCCGTCGAGCGTCTCCATCGTCTCCGTCTCGGTCGGCTCGATCATCAGAGCCTCATCCACGAGCAGCGGGAAGTAGATCGTCGGCGGGTGGTAGCCCAGGTCCAGCAGGCGCTTCGCGATGTCGGTCGCGCGCACGTCGAGCTGGCGCTTTGATTCTGCAGCGCTCAGCACGTACTCGTGCTTCGCCGTTCGGTCGAACGCCACAGGCAGGTACTTGGCCACGCGCTCGTTCTGCTTGCCCTTCTCGAGCATGTAGTTGGCGTTCAGGACCGCGGTCTCAGAAGCGGCCTTCAGGCCCTCGCCGCCGAGCGAGCAGATGTAGGCGTACGTGCGCACGAACACGCCGAAGTTGCCCTGGAACCCGCGCAGACGGCCGATGCTCTTGGGCTGGTCGAAGTCGTAACGGAAGCGGCCTTCGCGTTTGACGATTCGCGGCTTGGGCAGGTATGGCGCCATGCGCTCGGAGACCGCGATCGGCCCGGAGCCCGGCCCGCCGCCGCCGTGCGGCTGCGTGAACGACTTGTGCAGATTCATGTGGACGATGTCGAAGCCCATGTCGCCCGGGCGCGAGATGCCCATCACGGCGTTGAGGTTGGCGCCGTCGTAGTAGAGCGTGGCGCCGACGTCGTGCATGATCTTCGCGATCTCTTCGATGTTCTCGTCGAACAGTCCAAGCGTGTTGGGGTTCGTGAGCATCAGGCAGGCGACGTCGGTCGTCGCCTTCTCACGCAGGTCGTCGAGGTCCACCCCGCCGCGCTCGTTAGTGGCCACCTTGACGGTCTCGTATCCGGCCATCGTGACGGTGGCCGGGTTGGTGCCGTGCGAGGTGTCGGGCGCGAGCACCTTGGTGCGGGTCTCGCCGCGGTCCTCGTGGTAGGCCTTGGTCAGGAGCACTCCGGTGAGCTCGCCGTGCGATCCGGCGCTCGGCTGAAGCGAGACGTGCGGCAGACCGGTGATCTCGCTGAGCGCGCCTTCGAGGTTGTACATCAGCTCAAGCGCACCCTGGGCGCGCTCGGAGGACTGCAGCGGGTGCAGCCGGGCGAAGCCGGGCAGGCCGGCGGCGCGCTCATGCAGCTTCGGGTTGTGCTTCATCGTGCACGAGCCGAGCGGGTAGAAGCCCGAGTCGAGGTCGAAGTTGCGGCGTGAGAGCTTGTTGTAGTGGCGGACGATCTCCGGCTCACTGATCTCCGGCAGGCGCGGCGGG
>JAEMSX010000073.1 GCA_016462645.1 Thermoleophilaceae bacterium | reverse complement strand
GCCTGCGCGCCGATCGAGCTGATGTTGATGATGCGGCCGTACTTGCGCTGGCGCATGCCGGGCAGAACGGTCATGATCATCTTCAGCGCCCCGAAGTAGTTCAGTTGCATCGTACGCTCGAAGTCGTGGAAGCGGTCGGCGCTGCTGGTGAGCGAACGGCGGATGGAGCGGCCTGCGTTGTTGACGAGCACGTCGATGCGGCCGTACTCCTCGAGAATGTCCTCCATCACGCGCTGGCAGTCGTCGAGGTCGGAGAGGTCCGCGGTGAAGGACGCGGCGTCGCCACCGGCGTCGATGATCTCGTCCCGGACCACGTCGAGCTTGGACTTCGTGCGGGCGATCAGGATGACCGTGGCGCCGGCACGACCAACGCGGTGCGCGACGACCTCGCCGATCCCGGAGGATGCGCCCGTGATCACCACGACCTTGCCGTTCACCGAACGACGCAGCTTGCGGTTCTCGGTGGCGGCGTCGCTGAAGTTGCGCTCCCAGTAGTCCCAGAGCGTCTTGGCGTAGCGCTCGAGCGGCGGCACGAAGAGACCGGAACCGTCGAGCTCCTTCATCGTCTCCGCGCAGTCAAAGCGCGTCGGGTTGTCGAGGTTGTCCCAGAACTGACGCGGCAGGTCGAGCTGCTTGACCAGTTCTTCGCTGATCAGCCGGGTCGGCGGCGAGTGCTGCGCGAGACCGAGCAGCACGCGCGGCGCCGCCTGCGCGAGCGCGTTGTTGGTGCGGATGTTGAAGCCCGGCGCGCCGCCGGCGTTGGCAAAGATCGTGATCGCCTCGCCGACGGTCGGTGGGTACGGGTCTGCAAGGTGGAAGGTGCGGCCGTCGAGGCCTTCCTTGTGCATCAGGTGGTCGATCGCGCCGGCGGCGAAGTCGACCGGCACCATGTTGACCTGACCTCCGCTGATGCCGAACGTCGGCAGCCACGCGGGCAGGCGGTCGGAGGCGCGCTTGAGCCACTTGAAGATCAGGTACGGGCCGTCGATCTTGTCGATCGCGCCGGTCTTGGAGTCACCGACGACGATCGCCAGGCGGTAGATCCGCTTCGGCGTCGTGAGCTCCTCGCGCACGATCTGCTCGGCCTCGAACTTCGTGCGGTCGTACGGGAACTCGAGCTTCTGACCGGCATCGAACATGTCCTCGCGAAAGACGCCGTTGTAGCGGCCGGCGACCGCGATCGTGCTGATGTGGTGGAAGGTCGCGTGGTCGAGCGAGTTCGCGAGGCGCACAGCGTTGATCGTTCCGCCGACGTTGGTCTCGCGGTTGATCTGGTCGCCCGCGGTGATGTCGTAGACCGCGCCGAGGTGGAGAAAGTGATCGACGTTCTTGATCCGCTCGCGGTCGGCCTGCGAGAGGCCGAGGTGCGGCTCGGTGATGTCGCCGGTGACCTGAACGATGCGGCCCTTGGGCGCGCCGAGACGTTCAATCACGGCGTCCATCCGCTCCTTGGACTGCGGACGAACGAGCACATAGATCCGACCTTTTCGCTCGAGCAGACGCTCAAGGACGTATCGGCCGATGAATCCGGTGCCACCGGTGACGAAATAGCTCAAAGTCGTGCTCCTCAGGGGGACGGGCGAGTGCTACAGGTTACTTCGTAGTGCGGGGAGTGACGTGTGCGGTTTTGCACGCTGCAGAATGCCGCAATTTCCGTGCGAGATTGGGCACCCGGTGCCCATTGTGGGTCGCAAACTGCGAACTTCTGAAGACTCAGATCGGGTTCGGGATGTCCACGAACTCGTGGTTCACGCCGAAGTGCTCGACCAACGCCTCGCCCAGCCGCTGCACGCCGAGCTTCTCAGTGGCGTGGTGCCCAGCCGCATAGAAGTGGATCCCGAGCTCCTTCGCCGCCGAGTTCACCCGCTCCGCGGGCTCGCCGGTGATGAAGGCGTCGCAGCCCGCAGCGGCAGCGGCCTCGATGTAGTCCGGCGCCGACCCGGCAATCACCGCCACCCGCTCAATCCGCTCCGGCCCATACGCCAGATGCATCGGCTCACGCCCGAGCCGCGCAGCGATCGTCGTCGCCAGTTCATCGCCGCCAATTCCCGGGGCAGTGGCAACAAACCCGATCGACCGCCCCTTGTAGTCCCCGAATGACTCCTCGATCGCCAGTCCCAACTCATCGATCAGCAGAGCGTTGTTCCCGACCGACGGATGAGCATCCAAAGGCAGGTGGTAGGCAACGAGGTTCAGATCATTCGCCAACAACACCCGCAACCGCCCAGCCTGCATCTCACTCAAAGCCCCGGCGTCTCCCCAGAAGACCCCATGATGCACCAGCACCATCGATGCGTCTTTTTGAATGGCAACTTCGAAAAGTTCCTTCGTTGCGCTCACTCCAGTGATCACTGACTCGACTGATTCGGCGCCCGGAACCTGCAACCCATTCGGCCCGTAGTCCGGGAATCCCGGCGAATCGAGCAGCTTGTCCAGGAATGCAACTATCTCGTCTCGCTGAGCCACGGCCCGATCCTATTGATTCCCCGGTAACCTCGCGAGCGATGGCAGCGCGCAAGAAGCCCGCAGCGGGGAACCAGAACTACGGCGTCGATTACGCGAGCTTCGCGGAATCGATGATGGACACGTCGCTCTACGGCGTCGGCGCGTACTTCTGCGACCAACACCCGAACCTCGTCGATGACGTGATCAAAGAGGCGGATGCGATTGAGACGGTCGGCCTGCAGGCATACGCCGCGGCCAACGACCTCAGCTTCGATGAGTGCCTCCAGACTCTGCTCACAGGACTGGCTGTCCGCTACTACAAGGCGATCGTTGGCTGATGCTCGCTGTTACTTCTCAGGGACCCGAACTGATCAGCGTTGAGGACGTGCCCAAGCCCGGGCTCGAGGTAAACACGGACGCGATCGTGCGGATCACGACGTCGGCGCTCTGCGGCACCGACATGCACGTCTACCACCACAAGATTCCCAACGTGCCGGCGGGTTGGATCGTCGGACATGAGTTCTGCGGCGTGGTTGAGGACATCGGCGACGCCGTCACCGGCTTCAAGCCCGGCGATCGGGTGGTCAGCTCGATGTACGTGGCCTGCGGGCGCTGCCCGGCGTGCGTCGCCGGCGACCACCGACGCTGCAAGGACTTTCAGATGTTCGGTATGGGTGCCGCCTTCGGCAACCTTCCCGGCGGCCAGGCCGAGTATGTGCGCGTCCCGCTGGCGGACATGACTCTGCGCGCGATCCCGCAGGATCTCTCCGATGAGTCGACGATCTTCACCGGCGACATCCTCGCCACCGCATTCACGGCGCTGCGCCAGTCGGGCATCGTCGAGGGTGACACGATCGCGATCGTCGGAGCGGGACCGGTGGGCGAGTTGCTGGCGATGTGCGCGCCGATCTTCGGCGCCGGTCAGGTCTATGTGATCGACATCGTCCCGGAACGCCTCGAAAGCGTCAAGAAGTTCGGCGCAACCACGATCGACCCGCGCGAGCAGGATCCGCGCAAGCTGATCAAGGAGCAGACGGGCGGACTGATGTGCGACGCGGTCTTCGAGGCCGCCGGCAACGAACCGGCGATGAAGACGGCCTTCTCGCTGCCCCGGCCGAATGGCGCCGTGGTGCTGGTTGGCATGCTTGTCAACGAACACTTCCCGCTCACGGCCGGCGATCTCTGGCTGCGCAACACCAAGGTGATCCCGGTGCTGGGCGCGCCGTACAGCCATCGTGACGAGCTCCTGAAGCTGATCGCCGCCGGAAAGATTGACGCGGCGCAGATCATCACCGACCGTATTCCGCTTTCCGGCGCCGCCGAGGCGTACGCTGCATTTGACCGGAAGGAACTGCAGAAAGCGATCTTCGAGGTGGGGTCATGAGCGACGCAGACGGGCAAGTGCCCGAGGAGGAATCAAAAGAGGCACCGGTGGTGCGCAAGCGTCTTTCGCGCGGCGAGCGCTACGACCTGATCCTCGAGCACGCGATCGACGTATTCGGCACCCGCGGGTACCACAACGTCGCGATGGATGACATCGCGGACGCGGCAGGTGTGTCCAAGGCGCTGGTCTACCAGCACTTTGAGAGCAAGGACGAGCTCTACCTCGAGGTGCTCCGCTCTTTTCAGAGTCAGATCAAGGAATCCGTGCTGCCCGCCTGGGCCGCAGACCTTCCGCCCCAGGAACGCTTCTGGCGTGGCTTTGTCGCGTTCTTCGACTTCGTGGACAAGAACCGGCAGGCTTGGGGTGTGCTCTATCGCGACGCAGTCGAGATCGATGACGCGATGATCAAGGGCATCCATTCAATGAACACCGAACTCGCGGAGGCCGTCGCCGACGCGTTCATCCAGGTGCTCAAGGAGCGTGACTCGAATCCACTGCTGACGGCCTACTCGTTGGCCGCGGGACACGCCGTCGTGGGCGCGGTCCACTCACTGGCCGACTTCTGGCTCGATCATCCCGATGAGACCAACTTCCGTCTCGCGGGTACCGCGATGGCAGTGCTGTGGAACGGCTTCGGTCAGCTGATCGACACAGGTGAGCCGTGGTTCCCGACCGAAGAGATGCTCAAGGGTCTTATCTAGGCGACGCCTTCGGCGCCGCCGAAGTACGCCTTGCGCTTCGCCGACTTCAGGGCGGCATCGGCGCGACCGATCAGCTTCTCCGGCGTCTCACCTGAGACCCACTGCACCACGCCGACGCTCGCCTCGGGCGAGACGTCGGGGCAGAGGCGCGTGCGCTCGCGGCGCACGACCTCGCGGATGCGTTCGGCGAGCTTCTCTCCGGTGGCGGCATCGGCTCCCACGGCGATCACCGTGAACTCGTCCCCGCCGCGGCGGGCGAGCAGCTCATTCGCGCGGACGACTTCGTCCATCGCCTTCGCGCTCGCAGCGAGTACGGCGTCGCCGAGCGTGTAGCTGTACTCGTCGTTGACGCGCTTGAAATCATCGAGGTCGATCATCAGCAGTGTGAGCGGGTCGGCGCTGCGCTCGGAGCGGTCGATCTCGGCGCGCAGGCGCTCATTGAACTTGCGCAGGTTTGCGACGCCGGTGAGCGGATCGCGCCCCGCCAGGGAAACGTTGTGGATGATCCCGTCCTGGATGCGCTTGCGCGCGACCATCAGCATGCCGGCGCCCATCATCGTGAAGAACCAGACGTTGAACGCGACGATCTCCCCGCTCTCGCTTCCGGCGGTGCCGAAGGCGACCGCGAACATCACAACGGTGATGACCAGCAGCTGCGCGATCGCGTGCTTGAGCGGCATGTAGAACGCGGCAGCCATCGCCGGTGCCAGGAGATACGGAAGGACGATCGGTCCGAAGTCTCCGGATGTCAGCGCGACGATCGAGATCAGACCGGTGCCGATGCCGATGATCGCGTTCATCCAGGGCAGGGCCGGTTCGTCGCGAGCGGCCATGGTCAGCCAGAAGCCCGCCATCAGCAGGGCCACGATCGAGACCACGATCGTGGTGCTGGAGACCGCCTCCTCGGGAATGTTCAGGCTGGGCCAGATCGCGTCGGCGATCAGCGCGGCAAAGGAGACGATGCCGGTGATCCCGTAGATGAAGGCGGCGCCGAACCAGAAGACATTGCGGTGAACGCGCAGTCGCTCGTCGGTGAGCAGGATCGGCGGCTCGCCGGGACGGCGCATCGGGCGGTACGCGTTCTTTGCGCTGTGGCGCATGCCGAAATCGGCAAGGGCTTTGCGCAGGCGGTGTCCGGTGTCGGAACCCATCAATCGCCGGCGCCCATTTCGTCGGCGATGTCGTTGAGCCTGCGTTGGCGCCAGGACCAGCGCTCGACCTTCGCGCGTGCTTTCGCGTCGTTGAGTTCGCGGTCGGCGCGTGCGAGCAGTCGGCCGACGGTGTCTTCCTCCGTGCTCGTCGCGTAGCCGACGGTCACACCCGAGCGAATGCCGGGGAGCAGGTCGACGCGAGCGTCGGAGACGTTGTGAGTGACACGGCGGATCAGAGTCTGGATGTCTTCCGGATCGGTCGCGCTGGTGACGATCGCGAACTCGTCGCCGCCGCGGCGTGCGACCAGTTCGTCCTTGCGCACCGTGTCGGTCATCGCCTGCGCGACGACGCGCAGCGTTTCGTCGCCGACTGAGTGCGAGTACTCGTCGTTGACGCGCTTGAAGCCTTCGAGGTCCAGCATCACGACGGTGATCCCGCCGTGGCCGCGTTCAAACTCGCGCAGCCCGCGCTCCACACGTTCGTACAGAGGGCGCAGGTTGGAGAGACCGGTCAGCGCATCGCGACCGGACAACGCTTCGGCCTGGCGGCCGATGCGGTTGAGCTCGAGGCGCACGTACAGCGTGAGGCCGGCGGTCGAGACCAGCGCGACGATCGTCATCAATCCGGGCAGCAGTCCGAACTCGCTGTCGGCGAGGTGGCGCATCGAAGAGAGCAGGATCAGCGCGACCGAGAGGCCGACGTAATAGAAGAGCGCCCGTGACGGAAGAAACAGCGCGACGTAGATCAGCGGAACGAGGTAGACGATCCCCAACTCGGCCTCGACGGTCGGTGCGTTGGCGAACATCGCCAAGAGGATTCCGTAGGACATCAGGACGCCGAGGTGAAGCCACCGCTCGTCGACTTCGAGATTGCCGACGACCCACCAGACGAACCCCATTGTGATCGCGAACGCGGAGAGCCCGAGCGTGAGCGCCGTGTACGTGACCGGTGTGCTGATCAGCCCGGTGACGAGCTGGGCGAGTGCGCCGAATCCGGCGATCCAGAACAGCACTGCCGCCGTACGCCAGGCGATCCGCGTGCCAAGGGCCTCGTCGAAATCTCCGACCCCGACGAACAATCCGTAGGCCGCCGCCCCGTCGACACCGGGGAGATTGTCGCCCTGTCCGTCATCCATGTAAGCGGTACTCGACATGTTTCGTCTTGGAAGTCGGCCACCACCGCAAATCAGATAGGAAACGGGGGGTTCGATCGGACGAACCTGCGGGTGCCGTGTGTTGGGGCCATCAGTGACGGGGGTCACTGAAAGCATTTGTTCTGGGAAAATTTGCGCGGGTCTGCCGGATACGCGAGCAAACGTAGGAAAATGCTCAGCGGGCGCTCATCCATGTTCCGCATGCAACGGTGAGTTGCAGAGCGAGGTTACCCCATACGTCGTACTCACTAGTACCGAGTATCGAACGGTTGCCGAGCAGTAAGGCTTCCGCTCAGTAGGTGAGGAGTAATGAGCCAGGTGGGTCAAGCCACGGCGAGAACACAATCGGGGCGCCCAGATTTGAACTGGGGACCTCACCGACCCGAACGGTGCGCGCTACCAGGCTGCGCCACGCCCCGAATGCGGCG
>JAEMSX010000133.1 GCA_016462645.1 Thermoleophilaceae bacterium | reverse complement strand
CTCTCCGGGAGAGGTGGCGGAGAGGCTGAACGCACTCGCCTGCTAAGCGAGTATGGGGTTTATAGCTCCATCGAGGGTTCGAATCCCTCCCTCTCCGTATTGCCTGCGCCCAGCTTCTGTTTCGAGCTGCGAGCGCGCCAGGCCATCAGCAGGCCCGCAATCAGCGCTCCGGTCGTTCCGAGCGCCATGTCTCCGAGCGTGTCCTCGTACGCCGTCTCTAGCTCCGTGCCGTGGCGGATGAACGTGTACCACTCGGCCAGCTCCCAGAGGATCGCCATGAAGGCGCCGAAGCCGGTGATCATGAAGGTCAGCTCCCACGGGCGCAGGTCACGGACGTGGCGGAGGATCAGGCCGGCGCCCATGCAGAGGAAGAACCAGTTCACGAGGTGGTTGGCGTCGTCCCACCAGTAGATCGTGTCGTAGAAGTTCGCCGAGTTGCCGGTCATGTCAACGAGGAACGGCGCCATCAGGAAGGCGACCGCGCCCCAGTCGATCGGCACGATCCGATCGCTCTTTCGCCGAAGCAACGCCCAGACCACGGGCACCGCGAGCATCATCGCCGGGTAGGCCACGAGGCGCGAGGCGAAGGCTTTGCCCTCGAACTGCGGCACGCCGGAAACGAACGTCGCGACCGCCAGCTGCAGGACCGTCGCGGCGAAGATCGCCATCGCCACGAGCAAACTCAGCTGTTTCCCCCGGAACACTGGCGCCAACCGTAGTCGGCGCGCACTACGCTCCGCAACCGATGACTCTCCGCAACTTCCGCTATCTCGCCGTCGCCGAGGCAATCAGCTTCCTGGTCCTGCTCGCCGTCGCTATGCCGCTCAAGTACGCGGGCGTCACGGAGTGGGGAGTGCACATCATGGGCGGCGTCCATGGCCTGCTGTTCATCGCCTACCTCGCCTTCGCGATCAGCCTGATGAAGCCCGCCGGGTGGACCTACCTGCAGACGTTCTGGATCCTCGTCGCATCGATGGTGCCGTTCGGCGGATTCGTCGTCGACTGGTGGCTGGCGCGGAACTCTCCGGACGATCTCGTCGTCCAGTAATTCATTCAGCGCCGAGTGCGGCCTGCGTGACTCTTTTGTTACTCGCACGTACCGATCGGTGCAACTTGAGTTGTAAATCGATCGATTTCGGCCTCGGGAAACCCATCCGCGGAAAAAATTTTCTGCATCTGGGAACGAGAATGTTCGTGTTTGGCCAGCCAGCCAGTCGCTTCTCGCGCAATCCGGCTCTGGCTCTGGGAATGGCCCATTTGCGGGAGGGTCCAACATCGACGAAAAACTGGCTGACCGTACAGTCACTTAACGATCCTTATTGAACGCCTAGTCGATAACGATCCACATAAACCGCGTGGTACCGCATTACAATCGTGTTTAAGTGGTATTGACAATTAACGGAATGAGATTTAGGTTCTTTCCGAAGTTGTCGAATTGCGGCGAGTATTCGGCTTTACCGCAATGTCCAAATCGCAGGACCGGCAAATAGGGAACGCCGGCCCCGCGAGACGTAAAAACTGAAAATCGAATTCACGGATCTGAGTTGTTGGGGGGTCTGGATTCCGCCAACACGTGCCACATGCGCGTGGAGACGTTCGACACCCCTTATCTGCTCGGCGCGGCAGCTTCGCCCCATGGCAATCGCGCTCACCCCGGTCCGCGAATCCAGCGCCAAACGATGAGGACAAGTTGAGCAGTACAGACATCACCAAGCCCGACTCGAATCAGATTCAGGTAGAGACGCCCTCGGAAGGTGTCCCGCTTGTGGACCTCGGATCGCTGATGCTCTACGCGACGCGACACACCACGGTGCTGCCGAACGTGGCAACGATCCGATTCTTCGAGGGCCAACTGACTCCCGAGGAGTTGCAGCGCGAGGCACTGCGCATCTCCTCGAATCCGTTCGGCCTCGGTCGCAAGCTCGAGATGCCGCGCATCCCGGGCGCCCGCCCGCTGTGGCGTGCCAACCCCACCCCGCC
>JAEMSX010000072.1 GCA_016462645.1 Thermoleophilaceae bacterium | reverse complement strand
AGATCCAGAAGATCGGCAGCGGCGGGATGTCCGTCGTGCTGATGTGCGAGGACACGGTTCTGCAGCGCGTCGTCGCGTTGAAGATGCTCGCCGATCACCTCGCCAGCGACCAGGACTTCGTCACGCGTTTCCGCCACGAGGCGCTGGCGGTGGCAAAACTCCAGCACCCGAACATCGTCCAGGTTTTCGACTCCGGCTCGGACACCACGACCAACCAGTACTTCATCGTCATGGAGTACGTCGAGGGACAACCGCTCTCGGACATGCTGCGCGGCGGCCGCAAGCTCGAGCCGGCTCGCGCGGTCGCGATCTCGGCCGATGCCTGCGAAGCGCTGGAATGCGCGCATCGCGCCGGCGTGATCCACCGTGACGTCAAGCCCGCGAACCTGATCGTCACGCGCGAGGGCCAGACCAAACTCGCCGACTTCGGCATTGCGAAGGCATCGGAGATGACCCGCGTGACGCAGGTCGGGTCCGTCCTCGGAACCGTCGCCTACCTCTCGCCCGAACAGGCGACCGGCGGCGACACGGGGCCGCAGTCAGACATCTACTCGCTCGCCGTAGTCACGTACGAGATGCTCGGCGGACGTCTGCCCTATCTCTACAAGTCGATCACGGAGCTCGCGATGAAGCAACGTGACGAATTGCCGACGCCGCTGATCGAACTCAATCCGGTCGTGCCGGTCGAGCTCGATCGCACGATTCGCGTCGCGCTCAGCTACGACCCCAAGCTTCGTTTTGCCACGGCCCGCGAGTTCGCACAGGCAATGCGCACCGGCCTGCAGCGCCGCGAGTCGGAGTTCGTGACCAAGGTGCTTTCGGATCCCGCGGCCGCAACGCGCATGATGGCCGCGCGCGGACGCGAGGCCGAACGGACACGCGTCGCGCCGATCGCGGCGGCGGCGGCGGGAGCAGCCGGCGCGGCAGCCGGTGCTGGCGACGCGACTCAGGTCACGCGCGTCGCAGCCACCCCCGAGCGCACAACGGGCTCCCGCCCGCCCGCGCGCCCGCCGGCATCGCGCAAGACCACGCGCCGGCTGACGATCACCGTGCTCGCGATCGCTGCCGTCATCGCCGCCGGCGTTCTGGGAGTGATGCTCGGCGACACGAAGCCTGCGCCGGTCAATCAGGACACCGTGCAGAGCCAGATCGACGGCCTGCGCGGGTTCATCCAGGATCACCGATAAGTCGGGCCAACCGGACCGGCGCGGCCCCGAGCGAGAGCGCGCACAGTCCGGCCGCCAGGGATCCGACGACCCCGATCAGGTAGGCGTCCTGAAAATCGCCGAGCGTCGGAACCTTGGATCCGAGCATCGCCACCAGAAGCGCCGTGCCGAAGACGGCTCCAACCTGGCGCATCGCGCTGTTCAGAGAGCTCGCGGTGGCAAAGCGTGTGTCTGGCACCTCTTCGAGCGCTGCCGCCGAAAGCGTCGGAAACGCGAGGCCGATCCCGGCCCCGATCAGCAGCATGCCCGGGAGAAAATGCGTGAGATAGTCGGGTTCGGCGCCGGCGGTCCGGTTGATCAGAACACCCGCGGCGTAGAGGACGGTCCCGCTGAAGATCACCCAGCGCGGTCCGATGCGATCCGCGAGCACGCCCGCAGGCGCCGCGACGATCGCCGACATGATCGGGCTGGGCAGAATCGCCAGTCCGGCCTGCACCTCCGAGTACCCCCAGATCGTCGTGAGGAAGAGGACGTTCGCGAGCAGAATCGCGAAGAACGATGTGGCAAAGAGCGCCGTCCCGGCCGTACCCCACGCGAAGGATCGCGTCGCGACCATCTCGTGGTCGAAGACCGGCTCGGGATGGTCCTTGGACCGTACCCAGACGTGCGCGGTGAGCGCAAGTGCCGCAGCGCAGCAGGTGATGAAGGCCGCGCTCCCCCACCCCCAGTCGGGAACGCGCGTCAGTGCCAGCGCCGCAATGCCCAGTGCCAGTGCAACTTCGACCGCGCCGAGCACGTCCGGTCGTCCGGTCGCCGATTCGTCGCGGCTCTCGACAAGCTGCCGTGCTCCGAAGAGAACGAACAAGCCGATCGGAATGTTGACGAAGAAGATCCAGCGCCAACTGCCGGAATCGACGAGAAATCCGCCCAGCGGCGGGCCCGTCGCGGCGGCGACTGCCGCCGCTGCGCCCCAGAGTCCGACCGCCGTCGCGCGCTTGTCGGTGGGAAACAGCTGGAGAATCAGCGCCAACGAGGTCGCAACCATCACCGCGCCGCCGAGCGCCTGCAATACGCGGGCGCCGACGAGGGTCTGCCAGCTCGGCGCAAGACCGCAGGCGACGCTCGCGATCAGGAACACGATCACGCCGGCGACGAACATTCGTTTGCGGCCGAGGCGATCCGCCCAGAGACCGGCCGGCACTATCGCGGCGGCAAGCGCGACGAAGTAGGCGTCGAGCACCCAGACCAACTCCGAGATTCCGGCGGACGAGAACTCGCGGCCGATGCTCGGAAAGCTGATGTTGACGATGGTGGTGTCGAGGAATACGAGGAACGCGCTCCCACAGATCGCGAGAATCGCGAGAGCACTCTTGGATTCAGTTGTCTTGCTTGTTGTGGTCGCGGAGGCCACTTGGGAGGTGGAATTCATGGTGGCAACAGAGTAACACTCCGGAGTTACACTCTGCTTCATTTGGACATCCACTCCGTTTTTCCGTGCCCGACGAGAGCAATACTCCACTGGTGACTGAACCGATCAACACACGCGAGAAGATCCTCCAGGCCGCATCCGCATGCTTCCTCGAGGACGGCTACGAGCACACCTCGGTCGCGCGAATCCGTGAGCGGAGCGGCGTCTCCAACGGCGCGCTCTTCCACCACTTTCCGAGCAAGGACGCGATCCTCGGCGCGCTCTACGTCGACGCGATCGGCTCAGCGCAGCGGAGCCTCTATGCCGTGCTGGCGCGCAAGCCCGACACGCTGCGTCAGACGATTCGTGGAGTGATCGAGAGCATCCTGCGCTGGACGGTCAAACATCCAGATGACGCGCAGCTCGTCTACTCGATCGGGCACCTCGAACGTGATTCGCCGGCCCGGGAAGAACTCGACGCGCAGAATCGCCAACTGATGGACGCCGTCAACGAGACGCTGGCGCCGTTCGTGGAGTCCGGCGAGCTGCGGCGCATGCCGAACCTCGCGCTGATCTCGGTTGTGACCGGTCCCGCGCACCACATCTGCCAGTACTGGTTGATCGACCGTGAGAACATGCCCGAGCCGATCGGCCTGCTCGACGTCCTGACCGACGCCGCGGTTGCGGGAATCACCGGGACGCCTGCCGAAGGCACCGGCGCCCAGCCGGCGCGTCGCGGCCGTGTCACCGTGGAACTCGTCGATGCCGACGGCAACCCCGCCGGCGGCGGAAGCGCGCAGATCGAACTTGAAGAGCGCTGAATCCGCGGATCAGTCCGCGGCGATCATCGACTGACCGGTCATCTCACCCGGTTGATCGATTCCCAGCAGGTCCAGCACGGTCGGAGTGACGTCCGCGAGGATGCCCTGCTCGCGCAGGCTGACGCGCGTGTCGGTGACGATGAACGGCACCGGGTTCAAGGTGTGTGCGGTGTTCGGTGAGCCGTCGGGCTCGAGCTGCTGCTCGGCATTGCCGTGGTCTGCCGTGATCAGGCACACGCCGCCCTTGGCCGCGACGGCTTCCACCACTCGTCCGAGTTGGTGGTCCGCCTCCTCGACCGCCTTCACGACCGCCGGGATCACACCACTGTGCCCGACCATGTCGGGATTGGCGAAGTTGATCACGCCGAACTTGTGGTCGTGCTCGGTCCAGCCTTCGACAAACAGATCTGCTGCCTTCGCGGCCGACATCTCGGGCTTCAGGTCGTAGGTCGCGACTTCCTTGGGCGACTGCGCCATCTCGCGCTCTTCGCCCGCGTTCGGCTGCTCTTCCCCGCCGTTGAAGAAGTAGGTCACGTGGGGGTATTTCTCGGTTTCAGCGACGTGCAGCTGGGTGCCGCCGGACGCCGCGATCGTCGAGGCCAGCGTCACGGTCGGACGATCGGGCGGGTACGCCACAAAGTACGGCCAGCCGCCGTGGTATTCGGTCATCGTGACGATCTCGAGGTCCTCGGGCGCCTGGCCGCGATCGAACCCGTCGCCGTCGTAGGTCTCGAAGGTCTTCTCCCCGAAGGCGGCGACGATCTCGCGCATACGGTCGGGCCGGAAGTTGAAGCAGATGATCGCGTCGCCCGAGCGCACTGTGGCCTCCCGGTCTCCGACAATCGTCGGTTTGATGAACTCGTCGTTCTCGTCGCGCGCGTAGGCGGCGGTGACCGCCTCCACCCCGCTCGCTGCCGGCGGCTGCTCGGACTCGCCGTGCACGAGGGCGTCGTAGGCGAGCTTGACGCGATCCCAGCGCTTGTCGCGATCCATCGCGAAGTAGCGACCGATCACTGTGCCGATGCGGGCGTTCGACGGCAGGGCCTCCTGCAGCTCCGCGATGAAGCCGTCGGCCGACCGCGGAAGTGTGTCGCGGCCATCGGTGAAAGCGTGGACGACCACGTCGGGCACGTCCTGCTCGGCGGCGAGATTCAGCAATGCCTTGACGTGTTCGAGACTGCTGTGCACTCCCCCGTCGCTGACCAGTCCCATGAGGTGGAGCCGTCCGGAGTTCTTGGCCTTTGCGCAGGCGTCGAGCAGCGCCGGGTTCTTCGCGAACGAGCCGTCCTCGATCGCAATGTCGATGCGGGTGAGGTCCTGATTTACGATCGCGCCGGCGCCGAGGTTGAGATGGCCGACCTCGGAGTTGCCCATCTGACCGTCGGGGAGACCGACATCGCGACCGCTGGTGCGCAGCGTCGCGTGCGGATACCTCGCCCACAGGCCGTCGAAGACCGGGGTGTCGGCCAGCTCAACAGCGTTTCCGGGACCGGGCGGAGCGAGACCCCATCCATCGAGCACGATCAGCGCCACGCCGGGTACGGATTCACGCTCAGCCATCAGTCGCTCCTACGCCGCCGCGTCGCCGGCAGCGACCAGCGCGGCGAAATCGTCGGCCTTGAGGCTCGCTCCACCGATCAGTCCGCCGTCGATGTCGGGCTGGGCCAGCAGTTCCGCGGCGTTCTCGGGCTTCATCGATCCACCGTAGAGAATGCGCACCTTGTCTGCGGCGCCGGGGTCGAGCAAGGAACGGATGAACGCGCAGGCTTCCTGGGCCAGCTCGTTGGTCGCGGTCTTTCCGGTGCCGATCGCCCAGACCGGCTCGTACGCGATCACAACGTCGCCGAGCTTCTCGGCGGGCACATTCGCCAGCGCCGTCTCGACCTGAGTCTTCAGGACCGCCTCGGTCTCGTTCGCCTCGCGCTGCGCGTCGGTCTCGCCGACGCAGAGGATCGGCTCGAGGTCGTTCTCGAGCGCCACGACAACCTTTGCGGCGAGCGCCTCGTCGGTCTCGTTGAAGTACTGGCGGCGCTCGGAGTGACCGAGCACAACGGCGCGCACGTCGATGTCGCGGAGCATTCCGGCAGACACCTCACCCGTGAAGGCGCCGGACTCGGCCTCGTGCATGTTCTGGGCGGCGACCTTGATGCGTGTGCCGCGCGAGGAGTCGATGACGTTCGAGAGCGCTGTGAACGGCGCGCAGATCACGACTTCGGCGATGTCGTCGCCGGCGATCTGCGGCAGCAGGGCGAAGACGAAGTCCTCGGCCTCGAAGCCGGTCTTGTTCATCTTCCAGTTGCCTGCGATGTAAGGACGTCTAGACATTGTTCAGAGCCTCCACTCCGGGCAGTTCTTTGCCCTCAACCAGTTCCAGGGCCGCACCGCCGCCGGTCGACAGGTGCGTTACGTCGTCAGCAAATCCGAATTCCGCGATCGCGGCGGCGGAGTCGCCACCGCCCACGACGGTGACGCCGTCGGCGTCGGCCATCGCCTGCGCGACCGTGCGCGTACCGGCCGCGAAGGGCGCGAGTTCAAATGCACCCATCGGGCCGTTCCAGAACACCGTTGCGGCGGACTTCACGCGCGCGGCGTAGTCCGCGGCGCTCTTCGGGCCGATGTCCAATCCCATCCAGTCGTCAGGAACATCGACGCCGTCGAGCTCCTGCACCTCGGTATCGGCGCTGAACTCGCGACCGAGCACGAGGTCGGTCGGGAGCACGAGCTCGCAACCGGAATCCTTCGCGTCTTCGAGCGCCTTGGCGGCGAGCGCCACTCCGGCCTCCTCAACGAGCGAGTTGCCGGTCTTGTGGCCCTGCGCGGTGTAGAACGAGAAAGCCATCGCGCCGCCGATCAGAATCGCGTCGGCGACCTTCAGGAAGGAGTCGATCACCGCGACCTTGTCGGAGACCTTTGCGCCGCCGAGCACGACCACGAGCGGGTGTTCGGGCGCCTCGATGATGCCGCGCAGCGTCGAGACCTCCTTCTCGAGCAGCAGACCTGCGACGGCGGAACCGACGTGATGCGTGACGCCTTCGGTCGTGGCGTGAGCGCGGTGTGCGGCGCCGAAAGCGTCGTTGACGTAGAAGTCCGCGAGCCTGCCGAGCTGGGCGGCGAGTTCAGGATCGTTCTTCGTCTCGCCGACTTCATAGCGCGAGTTCTCGAGCAGCAGGACGTCCCCGGCACCGAGCCCGTCCACAAGCGCCTCGACCTCGGGTCCGACGAGAGCCGGAGCCAACTGAACCGGCTTTCCGAGCAGTTCGCCGAGCCGCGCGGCAACCGGTGCCAGCGAGAGCTTCGGGTCATGATCCTTCGGGCGTCCGAGGTGCGAGCAAACGATCACCTTCGCGCCGCTCTCGACCAGGAGTTTGATCGTCGGGACTGAGCCCGCGATCCGCGCGTCGTCGGAGACGACGATCGCGTCGCCCTCTTCCTTCAGCGGAGCGTTGAGATCTGCGCGCACGAGCACGCGCTTGCCCGCGACATCGGGTGCGATGTCGCGGACAGTCTTCTTGTCAAAGACGGGCGGCATGTCAGACAGGCCCGCTAGAGGATCTTCTGAGCGAGCTCGACCACGCGGTTCGAGTAGCCCCACTCGTTGTCGTACCAGGTGACAACCTTGACGAGGTTGCCGTCGATCACGCTGGTCAGCAGCGAGTCAAAGATCGATGAGTACGACGAGTGCACGATGTCGCTGGAGACGATCGGGTCCTCGGTGTACTGGAGGATTCCGGTCAGTGCGCCGGTGTCGGCCTTGGCCTTGACGGCGGCGTTGATCTCTTCCGGGGTGACGTCGCGGCCGGCCTCGAAGGTGAGGTCGACGACTGAACCCGTCGGGATCGGGGCGCGGACCGCGAAGCCGTTGAGCTTGCCCGCGAGGTCCGGAATGACCAGGGAGATCGCCTTGGCGGCGCCGGTCGAGGCCGGAACGAGGTTGGTCGCGGCGGCGCGAGCGCGGCGCAGGTCGCTGTGCGGCGCATCCTGCAGGCGCTGGTCGGCGGTGTAGGCGTGGATCGTGGTCATCAGGCCGCGCTTGAT
>JAEMSX010000071.1 GCA_016462645.1 Thermoleophilaceae bacterium | reverse complement strand
GACTTCGGCGTCGCCAAGTAGATCCCGGTCTGGAAGTTCAGCCAGCTGTAGTAGGCGCCGCACATCATCGCGACCTCGCCCACCTGGCCGCCGCGGACGCCCACCGGGCGATAACAGCTCATGTCCGTGGGGCTGTTGCGGGTCACGTTCCAGCCCGATCCAAGATTGCCCGAGTCCTTTAGCGACCAGGTCTCGACGCGCATGTTGAGGTCCGCGCCGACGGCGCGCGAGAGATAAACGGTGCTGGGCTTGGCGTGGTCGAGCGAAGCGCCGGCTGACGGGTAGTAGTGGAAGGTGGGCGGGATCAGGTCCTTGCCGTTGAACCCGCCGCCGACGATCTTCGCGCGCACCCAGCGTCCGGCTTCGTAGCGGGCGATGTAGAAGACCATCTCCTTGAAGCGGTCGCCGGCGGCGTAGAGCACGACGGGCGCGCCACTCTTCGTCTCGGCGACGTCCATCACCCAGTTGCGCCCGGCAGGCTTGTGCGAAGCGACGAGGTCGCCCTTCTGCGACGGAATGCGCGATCCCGGTCCGGTGATCTTCTGGCCGCTGGCCTTGAAGTAGCCCTTGCCCGGGATGTAGCGGGCGAAGTAGGTGTTGGTCGGGGTCTGGCGCGGATTGTCCTGGTTGTAGCCGATCAGCACCGTGCCCTTGTTGCCCTGGGCGGTCTTGACGTACGGACGACGCGGGTGCGGGCTGTAGATCATCCCGCGCGCCTTCGACCACCTGTTGTTGCTGAGCACAGCCATGCCGGGCAGCCAGTCGCCGCCACGCCAGGTCAGGAAGATGCGGTTGCGCGTGAGCTGGACGGGGTTCGGATACGTGTAGCCGAGGTGACCGTCGAAGGTGTTGGTCGGGATCGTCTTGACCGCGGACCAGGCGGAGATGTCCGCGGGCTTCACCGTGGTCCGGTAGTAGAGCTGAGACTTGCGCTTCTTCGGGCGGAGCCTGCCCGAGTGCGGCGAGTAGAAGGCGGTGATGCGACCGTCGGGGCGCACGAGCAGTGACGGGTTCTCGTGATCGTCGCCCTGCTCCATGCGCGGGCCGAGCGTGACGGTCTTGATCCTGCCGGTCTTGTGGTCCTGCTCAGAAACCTGGACCTGACCGAGCATCGTGGTCCAGCCGATGAATCGCTTGCCGCCGGTCTCGACCGCGCGCGGGTCCCCGAAGTACGACCATGCGCCGCCGGCCGTGAACTGCTGGAAGTTCTGCTCGGCGGCGATGTGCGTGACGTTGTTCTCCGCGGCGCTGGAGGCGGCCGGGAACGCAAGGGCTGCGAGCAGAACGGTGATTGTCGCCGAGAGGTTTCGGGGCATGGGGAGAGTCCCGTCGATGGACGGGCTGCTTGAGGATAGAACCGTTGTTATCGGCTGAAGTTGCGCCAGGCGTGATCTGGCCGTGGGGCGGGACTGGTAGAAATGCCCCGTGGCGGACGCGACACAGCAGGGATTGGCGGCGCGCGCGGCGGAGCTGCGCGACCAGCTCGCCCACCACAACAAGCTCTATTACGAGCAGGATGCGCCCGAGGTCACCGACGCGCAGTACGACGAACTGCTCAATCAGCTCCGCGCCCTCGAGGCCGATCATCCGGAGCTTGTGACCGAGGACTCTCCGACGCAGAAGGTCGGCGGCGCACCGGCCGGGCGATTCCCGCAGGTCGAGCACCTGTTGCCGATGATCTCGCTGGCCAACGCGCGCAACGAGGATGAGCTCCGGGCCTGGGAGACGCGGCTGCACAATCGCCTCGGCCAGGAGGGGATCACGCGCGAGAACTTCGAGTACGTCGTCGAGGGGAAGATCGACGGCCTGGCGATCAGCCTGATCTATCGCGACGGCAAGCTTGAGCGCGGCGTCACGCGTGGCAACGGCGTGATCGGCGAGGACGTCACCGCGAACCTCTTGACGATGAGGGACGTTCCGCGTGAGCTGCCGACGAAATCGCCGCCGGCGCTGTTCGAGGCGCGCGGCGAGGTCTACATCAAGCGCTCGGACTTTCACGAGCTGAATGAGCAACGCGCCGAGGCCGGCGAGGCGACTTACGCCAACCCCCGAAACACGGCGGCGGGTTCGATCCGCCAGCTCGACGTAGAGCTGACCAAGTCGCGGCCGCTGTCGCTGTGGGGCTACGGCGTCGGCGCGCTCGAGGGGATCGCGTTCGAGAACCACTCGGACGAGCTCGATCAGCTGCGGGAGTGGGGCTTTCCCGTGAACGACTTCGAGGTGCTCTCGGGGGTCGATGAAGTGGCCGCGGCCTGCCATCGCTGGGAGGAGCGCCGCGAAGGGCTCGACTACGAGATCGACGGCGCAGTCGTGAAGCTCAACGAGACCGACCTGATGAGGCGCGCCGGAGTCGCCGGGCGCGAGCCGCGCGGGGCGATCGCCTGGAAGTTCCCGCCACTGGAAGAGACGACGACGCTGCTCAAGATCATCTGGAACGTCGGTCGCACCGGGCGGCTGGTGCCGCAGGCGCTGCTCGACGCGGTGAACGTCTCCGGGGTGACCGTCCAGCACGCGACGCTGCACAACGAGGTCGACCTGATCGCGAAGGACATCCGCGAGGGCGACGAAGTGATCGTCACGCGCGCGGGTGATGTGATCCCGCGTGTTGTCGGTCCGACTCCCGAGGCCGTGAAGAAGAAGGGCCGCGCCGAACTGCCGGTGCCTCCAGCGAAGTGTCCTGCCTGCGACACCCCGACCGAGAAGGTCGGCGACTGGACAATCTGCCCCAACCGCCGCGGCTGTCCCGGTCAGCGCTTTCAGCACTTCAAGCATTTCGTCAGCCGCGCGGCGATGGACATCGACGGGCTTGGCGAGAAGCAGGTCCAGCAGTTCTTGGAGTGGGGCTGGTTCGAATCGCTCGCGGACATCTACGAACTCGCCTCGCACCGCAAGGAGCTGCTCGAGAAGCCGGGCTACAAAGAGAAGTCCGTGGACACGTTGCTGGCCTCGATCGAGCAGTCGAAGCAGCAGCCGTTCTGGCGCGTTCTGTTTGCGATCGGGATCCATGGGATCGGCGGGGTGAACGCGAAGAACCTGGCCGGACGGTTCGGGTCGATCGATGCGATTGCAGCAGCGACGACGGAGGAGATCGCCGAGACCAACGGGATCGGTCCGATCCTCGCCGAGAACATCGCCGAACAACTGGCCGAGCCCGAGGAGCAGGAGCTGATCGAGCGGCTGCGTGCGTCCGGTCTGCAGCTCATCGGCGACGCCCCTGGATCCTCGGAGGGCCCGCTCAAGGACAAGACCTTCGTGCTCACAGGCACGCTGCCGAACATGACGCGCGATCAGGCGCGGGACTTGATTGAAGCTGCCGGCGGGCGGGTGACGAGCTCGGTGAGCAAGAAGACGGATTACGTGGTGGCCGGTGCCGAGGCAGGGTCGAAGCTCGAGAAGGCCGAGCGGCTGGAAATCTCGATCCTCGACGAGGACGCGCTCAAGTCGCTTCTGGCCGGTTAGCGCTCAACCAGTGACGGCTAGTTGAGCGCGGCGAGCTGCGCCGCGACGCGATCCTGCTGCGGGCGTGCGGCGCCCGGGTTCACGCGGTTCTGCGCGATCGCGAACGCGACGAGGTCGCCGCCGGCGGTCGTGCAGTAGCCCGCCAGCGATGAGACGTTGCTCAGCGTGCCGGTCTTGGCAGAGCACCTGCGGTATGCCGCCGATCTGCGCATGCGCGACGCGAGCGTTCCGTCGACGCCGGCGATCGGCAGGGCGGCTTTGAAGTCTGCGAAAGCGACGGTCTTCTGGACGCCGCGCAGCAGATCCACCACCTCGCGCGGCGCGGCGTTGTCTGAGCGCGAGAGGCCTGAGCCGTCCGCCAGAGTGACCCGTGAGCCGAAGCTCGCGGCGTGTCGACGCGAGACGCTGTTGCCTGACGCCGTGGTGGCCGCGTTGTTGCCGAGCGGCACGAGGCCGCCGTCGGCGTCGTCGTCAGCGGCGCTGACCGGCAGCGCGAGACTCTTGGCGAGCATCTCTGCGAGGTAGTTGTTGGAAGGTTTGTCCATCTGTCGCACCAGGGCGCTCATCGGCAGCGAGCGCACCGAGGCGAGTCGCTTGGCGCCGACCGGCGTCTTTCCGGCCGACGTCTTTGATCCGACCGTGATCCCGACGGCCCGGATCGCGGAGCGCAGGCGCTGCGCCGCGTAGACCGGGGGATTGGCCTGCCAGCGGCCGCTGACCCAACCCTTGTTGACCATCAGGCCGCCGAGCATGCCGCCGATGTCGCCATTGCGGGCGTAGCCCGAGTAGGCGGTTCCGCGACGCGAGTCGAACACGGACTCGTCGCCGTAGATCTGCCCTGTGATCTTCTTGACCCCCGCGGCTTTGAGGTCGGCGGCCAGCTTCTCGATCGTCGCGCCGGAGCCGAAGTTCGTGGTGACAAAGGCTGCAGTGCCGAACAGCGGGTCACCGCCGCCGCGCAGGTAGATGTCGCCGGTCAGCGTTCCGGCGGCCATTGAGCCGTCGGCCCAGACGCCGGTGCTGAATCGTCCTCCGGTGCCGTACCGCGAGAGAATCGCGGCCGTGGTGAAGAGCTTGGTGTTGGAGGCGATGATGCGACCGGTGCCGGCGTTGCGTCCGGCGATTGCACGGCCGTCGGTGATGTTCCAGGCGTAGGCGCCTGCGCCGCCGCTGAGCGCCGTCATCGCGCGCTTCACGTCGGTGCTGGAGGATGCGCCGGCGCGCGTCGGCGCGAGCACGATCGCAAACAGGCACGCGAGGGCGGCAAAGAAAAGCGCCGTGCGGCGCGAGAGCATTTCCGAGTTGATCTGGAACATCCGACGAATACTTCAACACCTTTTCGCCGAAGCAGGTGCGGTTCCCGCCTGAGACATAACCGCGCAAAAGACGAGAAGCCCGGCCGCCCTGTCGGGTGATCACAGGGCTGCCGGGCTTCTACTCGCGCGCCGCGTCGGTACCGGGCAGGCGCGCGAGACTCAATTGACTGCGTCGATCAGGAGCTGTACATCGCGTCGTACGTGTCTTCGTACTTCTGGTGCACGACGTTGCGCTTGACCTTCATCGAAGGCGTGAGGTCACCCGACTCGATCGTCAGGTCGTGCGACAGGATGCGGAACTTCTTGACCTGCTCGACCTGCGCGAACTTGGAGTTCACCTCGTCGACGACGGACTGGATCAGGTCGGTGACCTTCGGGTCTGCGTACAGGTGATCGTCATTCTCGATCCCGAGCTCTGCGGCCAGGGCCGGCAGTTCTTCCTGGTCGAGGGTGATGATCGCCACCGGGTACGGGCGACGGTCGCCGTACATCACGGCCTGCGAGACCCAGCGGTTCTGCTTCATCGCGTTCTCGAAGTTCGCCGGGGTGAGGTTCTTGCCGCCCGCCGTGATGATGATGTCCTTCTTGCGCCCGGTGATGAACACGAAGCCGTCGTCGTCGATCATTCCGAGGTCGCCGGTGTGCAGCCAGCCGTCCTTGTCGATCGTCTCGGCCGTGGCCTGATCGTTCTTGTAGTAGCCCTGGAAGATGTTCGGGCCCTTGATCATGATCTCGCCGTCTTCCGCGATGCGCACGGTGCAGCCCGGGACGGGCTTGCCGACGGAGCCGATCCTGTAGCCCGTCACCGCGTTGTTCGAGGTGGCGAGCGTCGAGGTCTCGGTCATGCCGTAGCCCTCGAAGACCGGGACGCCGCAGGCGAAGAAGAACTCGAGGATCTCGGCGGCGATCGGGGCGGCGCCGGTGACGGCACGCTTCATCCTGCCGCCGAACAGATTGCGGACCATCTGGTAGACGGGCTCGTCCGCTGCGTCGAAGATCTTCTGCAGGTCCTCCGGGACCGGCTGACCCTGCGACTGTAGCTCACGCACCTTGGCGCCGACTTCGATCGCCTTCTTGAACATCGCCTTCTCTTCCGGCGACTTCGCATCGGCGACGTTGTTGGCGAGCGTGTAGAGCTTCTCGAAGATGCGTGGCACGCTGGGCAGCGAGTCCGGCTGCAGTCCGATGACGTCCGGGATGATCTGCTGCGGGTCCTTCTGCCAGTAGGCGATGGTTGCGCCGACGTCAATGGAGACGAACTGCACGAGGCGCGCGAAGACGTGCGCCAGCGGGAGGAAGAGGTAGATCAGTTCCTGCGGGTCGCCGATCAGCGTGCTCTCGCCCATCGTCGTGGTGGCGCGATAGTTGCCGTGGGTGATCATGCAGCCCTTCGGCGGACCGGTGGTGCCGGACGTGTAGACGATCGTGCAGAGGTCGTCCGGGGTGATCGCCGCGACGCGCTGCTCGAACTCGGCGTCGCTGATGCCCTCGCCCTGTGACTTGAACTCTTCGAGCGTCACGGCCTCGCCGAGGTCGGCGGTGTCGGGGTCGAAGATGACGACCTTCTCGAGAAAGGTCAGCTGATCGCGAACGCGCTTGATCTTGTCGAGTTGCTCGCCGTCCTCGACGAAGACCAGCTTGGCCTCGGAGTGGTTGAGCACGTACTCGACCTCTTCAGGCGAATTGGTCTGGTACACCGGAGCAACGGTGGCGCCGGCGCACAGGGCGCCGAAGTCGGCGTACGTCCACTCGGGACGTGTGTTGGAAAGGATCGCGACCTTGTCGCCAAGACTGATGCCGTTGGCGATCAGTGCCTTGGAGATGCTGCGCACGATCGGCAGCAGTTCGGCGTAAGTGAGTTCATGCCACTCCTCGCCAACCTTGTGCTTGAGTGCAACGTTGCTCGCGTGCTGTTCCGCTGCGAGTGTTAGGAGGTCGGCCATCGTGGAGGAGTTCGTTGACGCCTCCATTGCCGGGATCTGTTGAGATTCGCTCTGTTCTATCGCCATGTCGAAAAGTTCGGTCAGAACATCCATTTCTCTGCTCGTTTCGAGTGCCCAGGCCGGTGTGCGCGCTTGGAGCAGACATATTTTTCGCCGCGAAAGAGGCGGCCTTTCCCCTGATCCAGACTGGATCGTCGGCCAAGTCTAACCCAACCCCGGTATCGGCGCGGCGGGCCTAAGGCGTCCCTAAAGTGACGCGATAGTCACTAGCGATCGCGCGTCTACTTACCAGTAGACGCCGCGCATCACGTGGGCGAAGGCGATCGCCTCCGGCGTGATCTGATCGCGACTTCCTGCGGTGCCCTTGGCGGCCGCGCTCTCCGGGAAGAGGTTGTACGCCGTCGCGAGAATGCGGTCGGCGAGCTCGGGTGAGAGTGCGTGGATGACCTCGCCCGTGCGTCCGAGATTCGTGGACACCTTGCGCGGGGTGCCGGTCATGCCCTTGATCACGAGGTCACTCGCTTCGTGCGGGGTGATCATCGGGAAGGCCTTGTAGATCGTCGTCGGTGCGGTCATCGGCGTCTTGACCAGCGGCATGTAGACCGTGGTGAAGATCACTCCGTCGCTCAGCACTTCAGGCTGCGCGCAGCGACTGAAGGCGTCGAGCGCGGACTTGCTGGCGACGTACGCCGAGAAGCGCGGCGGGTAGGCCTGCGCGCCGATCGAGCTGATGTTGATGATGCGGCCGTACTTGCGCTGGCGCA
>JAEMSX010000070.1 GCA_016462645.1 Thermoleophilaceae bacterium | reverse complement strand
GGTTCGGGTCCGGGGCTGGATCGCTCGCCGGCGGATTGGTGGTCTGAGGAGCAGGGTCAGATGCCGGTGGGTTTTCTGACTGACCGCCGGAGGTCGTCTTCTCGCCCCTTGAGCTGTTCTTGTCTCCTGACCTCGGCGTTCCGCCCGACTTCACGGATTGCTCGGTGCCGCCCTGCGAGTTCTGCGACGTCGTTGGCGTCTTCACGGCGTCGTCCCGCGGACCTGCCTTCGCCTTTGCGCTGTTGCGCGGCTCCTCCGCGCTCCTCGCGGTCGTCGTCTCTTGTGTCGGGGCGGCGACAGGGCCGGCATCGGCGGCGGTCGACACCTCGCTCGTGTCGAGCGAGCCGGCGATGAGCACGATCAAGATCAGCACGCCGAGCGCCACGCCCGCGCGGCGCTGATCGCGGCGGCGCTCCCCCGCCTCTGCCAGCGACCGGTTGTCAGTCGACGCGCGCACCGGCCTTGCGCCGATCGCAGCGCCGGAGCTCGCGCCGCCGACACCGGCGCCGCCATCCCCGCTCGGCGCGTCTGCGCCCGGACCGGCGTTGATCGCGTCAATCGCCCGTTGGAGCGTCTCCGTTCTAAGGCCCGCGAGCACGACCGCGGGGGCGATTGCGCGGTAGAGCACGGCTGACTCCTGGATCGCCTCGGCATTCAGCCTGCTCGACTCGTTCTCGCTCAGGTGCGCCTGCAGCCAGTCAAGGTCGTCGCTGTTGATCTTGCCGTCCTGCCGCTTGACGGTCAGTTCGATCGCGCGCTGCGCCGCCGCATCGAGCGGGGCAACCACGACGGCGCCGCTGCGCAGCTGCTTGTAGAAGTTGAGCCGCGCGCGAGAGATCAGCTGGGCCACAGCGTTGGGCTTCATTCCCATCGCCTTGGCGATCTCGTCGTAGCTCAGCTCGGAGACCTCCCGAAGGGCGAGCACTGTGCGCTGACTCTCGGGCAGGCGATCGCTCGCCTCACGCGCCGCGCGTTGCTGGTCGCCCGTGAGCAGCAGTCGCTCGGGATCGGTGTCGATCGCGGCGGTCGCGAACGGATCCTCCGGAACCTCGTCCGTCGGCTCCGCGCGCCCGCGCTGCTTGACGATGTCCATGCAGGCGTTGCGGGCGGTCGTGAACAGGTAGGCCGCGAAGTTGAGGTTTGCGGTATCGAGCCCCGGGAGGCGCTGAATCACGCTGCAGAAAGCGTCCTGGGTGGCATCCGCCGCGTCCTCGGGATTGCGGCAGATGCGCTGGCAGTAGCCGTAGAGCTGGCGCTCGTAGGCGTCATAGAGCTCCGCGACGGCGGAGCTGTCCCCTCCGGCCGCGCGCTCGGCAATCGAGCGCTCGACCTGGACGGAGAAGGGTCGGTCTTGCTCGGTCATCGGTTCCTCAGGCTACAGATCTGCCTAGAGGTGAGTCGTGACCGGTCCCTTGCGCTCACGGTTCTGCTCGTAGTCAGTGATTGCCGCCTCTTCCTGAAGCGTGATCGAGATGTCATCGAGCCCGTGGATCAGGTTGTGGCGGATGCCCTCATCGACCGAGAACGGGTACTCCTTGCCGCCGGCCTTCACCACTTTGTGCTCGAGGTCGATCACTGCGTCGCCGGCTGCGCCGATGTCCTTGCAGTCGTCCTCGGGCAGAGTGACGAGGACCATGCCGTTCTTCGAGCAGTTGTTGTAGAAGATGTCGGCGAAGCTCGGCGCGATGATCGCGTCGAAGCCGTAGTCGTTGAGCGCCCACGGAGCGTGCTCACGCGAGGAGCCGCAGCCGAAGTTCCTGCCGGTCACGAGGATCGGGTTCACGGGCAGCTCGAAGTCGGGCTCTTTGCGCCAGTCGTAGAACAGGAACTCGCCAAAGCCCGTGCGCTCGACGCGCTTGAGGAACTGCTTGGGGATGATCTGGTCGGTGTCGACGTCGCTGCGGTCGAGGACGGTGACGTTGCCTTCAACGGTGGTTACGGGTTCCATTAGTTGCTCCATTCGCGGATGTCGACGAAGTGTCCGGCGACCGCTGCTGCGGCTGCCATCTGAGGACTGACCAGGTGGGTGCGCCCACCGCGGCCCTGTCGGCCCTCGAAGTTGCGGTTGCTGGTTGACGCGCAGCGCTCGCCCGGGTCAAGCGTGTCCGGGTTCATGCCAAGGCACATCGAGCAGCCGGCGCTGCGCCAGTCGAAGCCGGCGTCGATGAAGATCTGGTCGAGACCTTCCTCTTCTGCCTGGATCTTCACCTGGGCGCTGCCCGGGACAACCATGGCGCTGACGGTGTCTGCGACCTTGCGGCCCTTGACGACTTCCGCGGCTGAGCGCAGGTCGCCGATGCGGCTGTTGGTGCACGAGCCGATGAAGACGCGGTCAAGTTTGATCTCCTGGATCGGCGTGCCGGCCTCGAGGCCCATGTACTCCAGCGCGCGCTCTGCGCCGTCGCGGTCGGTGTCGTTTTCGAACTCGTCGGGGTGCGGCACCTCGGCGGTCACCTGGGTGACCATGCTCGGCGTCGTACCCCAGCTGACCTGCGGCGAGATCGTCGATGCGTCGATCGTGATCTCCTTGTCGAAGACCGCGCCGTCATCGGTGCGCAGGTTCTTCCACTCGGCGACGGTGTCGTCCCAGTCCTCAGCTGGCGGAGCAGCCTTGCGGCCTTTGACCCATTCGAAGGTCGTCTCGTCGGGAGCGATCAGGCCGGCGCGGCCGCCGCCCTCGATCGTCATGTTGCACATCGTCATGCGGCCTTCCATGTTCATCTTCTCCACGGGCTCGCCCGCGTACTCGACGACATATCCGACCGCGCCATCGACGCCCATCTGGCCGATCGTGGCGAGGATCAGGTCCTTCGGCGTGACGCCGAAACCGAGCTCGCCGGTGTAGTTGATGCGCATCGACTTGGGCTTCCTCTGCGGGAGGGTCTGCGTGGCGAGCACGTGCTCGACCTCGCTGGTGCCGATCCCGAAGGCCAGCGCACCGAACGCTCCATGCGTTGCCGTGTGGCTGTCGCCGCAGACGATCGTCATTCCCGGCTGGGTGATGCCCATCTCCGGTCCGATCACGTGAACAATTCCCTGGTGCGCGGAGCCGATCGAGTGGACCGGAACGCCGAACTCGGCGCAGTTGTTCTCGAGCACTTCGATCTGCTTGCGGCTGAGCGCGTCCTTGATCTGAGCGAGCGTGGTCGCGCCGTCGGTGGGAATGTTGTGGTCTGCCGTGGCCATCGTGCGGTCAGGGCGGCGGACCGTGCGGCCCGCGAGGCGCAGACCGTCGAATGCCTGCGGCGAGGTGACTTCGTGCACGAGGTGGAGGTCGATGTAGATCAGTCCCTCACTCACTTCGTGGGCGTCCCAGATCTTTTCGAACATCGATTGCGGCATGACTCTTGCTCCTGTTGTGGTTCTGTGGGGGTCGGTCGGTCAGCTAGCTGCGGCGAAGGCCGGCAGCGGTGACCGCGAGAAAGACAGTTGTGGCTTTGGTCGGGTTCTCGAAGTGGTGCGGAAGGTCGGCGTCGAAGGTGACGCTGTCGCCCTCGTTGATCGTGCGGCGCTCGCCGTCGATCATCAGGTCTAGCGCGCCCTTCTCAACCAGAAGCGTCTCGCGCGATCCGGGCTCGTGGATCGGACTGTCGCCCTCCCCTCCCGTGCTCGCGCCCGGGTCGAGTGTGTGGACGCTCAGCATCACGCGCTGGCCGGGAAGCGGCGGCGTGACCATTTCGTAGCGGTGGCCCTTGGCCTTGGACGGTCCCTGGCGCCGCTGGTCCCTGGTGACGATCACGACGTGCGCCGCTTCGTCCAGGCGGAGCAGCTGGCTGAGCGTGAGGTCCAGGCCGCGGGCAATCCGAGCGGCGACGCTGAGCGTCGGACTCGTCTCTCCGCGCTCGACTTGGCTGAGCATCGGCGCCGACACTCCCGATCGCTCGGCCAGATCCCTCAGCGACAGCTGCATCGCCTCGCGCAAGGCTTTCACGCGCTGGCCCACGACGACGGGGTCAACCTCGCCGTGCAGTGGACTCGCGGGGACTTCAGTCTGTTTCTTTGCGACTGCCATTACGGGCGTACGTTATCACGTACATGCGTTCCACGTACCCTGATCGCCATGTGGCACGACCTGACCAAGCCCCTCTCCGGCGAAGTGATTTCGCTTGAGCCGATCGCGCCTCACTACGAGGACGCGCTGTTCACGGCGCTCGACTACGAAGTGATCTGGCCGTGGCTACCGGTCGAGCGCCCGGATCGCGAGGGCTTCGCCCGGCTGTTCGGATTTCTGCTCGCAGAGAACGCCGCCGGCCGGATGGGAACTTGGATCAACATCGCCCGCGACGACGACTCGGTCATCGGAACATCGAGCTTTCTGGCGCTCCGCCCGGAGCACCGCGGCCTGGAGGTCGGCTGGACGATGCTCTCCCCTTCTGCATGGGGAATCGGTGCGAATGTTGAGGCGAAGCTGCTGATGCTCGATCACGCCTTCAGCGATCTGGGTGTGCAACGCGTCGAGTTCAAGACCGACGCCAACAACGAGCGCTCACGCGGCGCGCTTGCGGCGCTCCCGGCCCAGTTCGAAGGCGTCTTCCGCAAGCACATGGACACGAACTACGGCGTACGCGACTCGGCGTACTACAGCGTGATCGACGATGACTGGCCTGAGGTGCGGGCCAACCTCGAGCGTCGCGTCAAAGAGCGGACTCGATAAGCGAACGAATGTCGTTTGCGTTCGCGCCGCCGGGCGTGAGACGCAGTTCCGGTCGTTCGCTTGCCGCCGCGATGATCGGTTCGATCCGCTCCGGTGCGACGCCCAGCTCGGTGAGAGTCGTCGGATTGCCGGCGGCTGCGCACGTGCGGGCGATCAGCATCGACGGATCCTGCGTGCTCATCTCCTCGCTGATCAGTTGCCAGGTGAGCTCGTCGCGGAGCTTGTAGAACTCGAGCGTGAACGGAAGCATCACGCCGTAGGTCGGGGCGTGCGGCACGTCGCCCAAGCGCACGATCGTCTGGCAGATCACGTGGTGGAGCGCGTA
This sequence comes from Thermoleophilaceae bacterium, assembly GCA_016462645.1. Classification (GTDB taxonomy): domain Bacteria; phylum Actinomycetota; class Thermoleophilia; order Solirubrobacterales; family JACPNS01; genus JACPNS01. The sequence goes on along the minus strand of JAEMSX010000070.1, from coordinate 2,534 downwards.
GCCAGTGGCGCCGACGGCGTAGCCGGCCTCGATCGCTCCGAGTGAAAGTCGGAGCCGGCGCTGCGACTCGTCGATTGTGTCGTCGAGCAGCGAGCGGAAGAGGAGCTTGACGGCGCGGGCGCCGGCGAGGCGCGGGACGGCGCTGCCTGTCTCCACGAAGAGGGATTCGACGGCGTGTGAGAGCGCGTTCATCGCGCTGCCGGTTCGGAGCGACTCGTCCTGCGAGGCCATCAGGTCTGGGATGCCGATCACGATTGCCGGCCTGACTGTCTTGGCCTCCCCCGCGAATCCCGCCGGGAGCCGGTGCACGCCGGTCATCGGCGCGCCGGAGAGCGTGGTCTGGATCGCGGCAACTTTCTGGTCGTAGGTGCCGGCGATTGCCTTTGCCGTGTCGATCACGCGGCCGCCGCCTACGGCGAGGATTGCCCGATCGCCCACCTGCTCGCGGAGGTCGCGGGCGAGTTCGGCGACTCCACCCGGTCCGACCATCACCTTGACTTCAGCGGCGGCGATTGCGTCGTTGCCACCAACCTGCGACGCGAACTGATCAAGCGAGCGATCCGTGACGAGCAGCGCGTACTGCTCCATCTTCGCCGCGCGCAGGAAGCCGGGCAGGCTCGCGAGCGCGGAGCTCCCGAAGGCAATCAGGCGCTCCCCGTCCTTCCAGACGAAGTCTTCGCGCGACTGGTCAAGTGCGTCCAGGAGAGTCACGCCGAGCAGGCTATTTCATCGGGCAAACTTTCCATGCTCCCGTCGCGCGGACGGGAGCATGGAAGAAATGCCTGATGAACTAGGGGGCGACCGGGTTGTTCACGGCGGCCTTCGCGGCGCTTTCGGCCTCGGAGACGACTCCGCGACGACGCTCGGCGTTGGTCAGAGCACGCGCGTAAGCACGCCCACTCGCCCAGACCGTGTCAGTCGCAACACCCTGACCGGAGGCCTCGCGGCCATCAATCTCGATGATCACTGATACCTCGCCGATCGAGTCAGGACCAGAAGTCACAGACTGCACGCGGTACTCATTGAGCACCGGCTTCAGCCCGACGACGTCATTGATCGCGTCAAACAGCGCCTCGATCGTTCCGTTGCCCGAACCCTTTCCTTCGACCTGCTCGCCGGCCGGGTTGGTCATCTTCACGGTCGCAGTCGGCTGGCCTGTGGAAGCGCTGTGCAGCTCGAACTCGTCGAAGCTCCAGGCCTTCGAGTCGTCGCGCATCTCGTCGTTGACGATCGCCTCGAGGTCCATCGCGTTGACTTCCTTCTTGCGGTCCGCGATCTCCTTGAAGGCCTTGAACGCGTGGTTCAGGCGCTCGCCGGAGATTTCGTAACCGAGGTCCTGCAGTGCGTTCTGCAGCGCGTGGCGGCCCGAGTGCTTGCCCAGCACGAGGTTGTTGCCGGTGACGCCTACCGTGCTCGCCTCCATGATCTCGTAGGTCTGCGGGTTCTTCAGGACGCCGTCCTGGTGGATGCCGGCCTCATGCGCGAACGCATTGCGCCCGATGATCGCCTTGTTCGGCTGGACCGGGTAGCCGGTCATGCGCGAGACCAGGCGGCTTGTGCGCGCGATCTCCTGCGTGTTTGCGCCGGTCCAGAGCCCGCCGATCGCCTCGTTTCGCGTGCGCAGCAGCATGATGAACTCCTCGAGCGAGGTGTTGCCGGCGCGCTCGCCGATTCCGTTGATCGCGCCCTCGACCTGACGGCAGCCCGCCATCACTCCGGCGAAGGAGTTGGCGACAGCGAGGCCCAGGTCGTCGTGACAGTGCACAGAGACCGTGACGTTGTGCAGATCCGGCACGCGCTCGTAGAGTCCGGCAAACATCGCCGCGTACTCCTCGGGGATCGCGTAGCCGGTGGTGTCCGGGACGTTGATCGTGGTCGCGCCTTCGTCGATCGCGATCTGGATGACCTCGGCCATGAAGTCGATGTCCGAGCGCGAGCCGTCCTCGGGCGAGTACTCGACGTCGTCGGTGTAGGACTTGGCGTGCGCGACTGCGGCCTTGACCTGGCCCTTGACGTCCTCGCGCGTGGTCTGCAGCTTGTACTTGATGTGCAGATCGCTGGTGGCGAGGAAGGTGTGGATGCGCGGGCGTTCGGAGTCCTTGATCGCGTTCCATGCGGCGTCGATGTCCTGGAAGGACGAGCGGGCCAGCGCGCAGATCACGGGACCTTGCACTTCGCGGGCGATCGTCTGGACGGCCTCGAAGTCACCGGGCGAGGTGATCGGGAAGCCGGCCTCGATGACATCCACGCCGAGGCGCGAGAGTTGCTGTGCGATCTCCAGCTTCTCGGCAGCGTTCAGCGAGATGCCAGGAGACTGTTCACCGTCTCGCAGCGTGGTGTCAAAGATCTTGACGCGGTCTTCTGGTTTGCCAGTGCTTGGCGTTACTTCAGTTGCCATGTCGAGCAACTCCTTCTTCTCTCTAAAAGTTCTTTACGTATTCGGTGTGGTGTAGGCCAGCCCTTGATCGCCAGGGCGGCAGCGCGCAATTAACTCCCCGAAGGGAGAAGGAGAAGAAGGTGAAGGGTGTTGCGCG
>JAEMSX010000069.1:4560-7517 GCA_016462645.1 Thermoleophilaceae bacterium | reverse complement strand
TTCGCCGATCTCGCGCTTCATGCGCTTGGCGAGCGCGGGCGATGCGCCGGCGGTGCTGATCGCGATGGCGATCGGACCGGAGCGGGTGATCGCCGGAAGGATGAAGTTGCAGAGCGGCGGGACGTCGACGACGTTGACGAGCATGCCGCGCGCCTCCGCGTCGTTGTAGACCTGAACGTTCACGTCGGTGTCGTTGGTGGCGGCGATGATCATGAACGCGCCCTCGACGTCGGTCGGCTCGTAGGGGCGGAGCTCGAGCTTGATCGTGCCCTCATCCGCGAGCTCCTGGATGGCCGGCTCGGCCTCCGGCGCGATCACGGTGACGTCGCCGTCGCAGGCGAGCAGGCCCTCGATCTTCTCGAGGCCAATCATTCCGGCGCCGACCACGACCGACTTGCGTCCGCTCAGCTTGAGACAGGCGATGTAGAACGGCGTCTCGAGCATGCCCTGGACACACTCTTGGTCGCAGATGCCCTTCTTGAGGGCACAGACGCATTCTTTTCCGGCGTAGGCGGCGGCTGGGGTCATGGGCAGAAGTCTAGGCCGGGAACAGAAATCACTTGTCGAGAGATCGGCCCCAAGCGATCAGCGCCGCGAGCAGAGCAAACGAAACGAGCAGCGTGATCCCGGCCCCGATCCACAGCGCGGCAGGGAGGCCGAGCACGACCTACGCCTGACTCGTATTGGCAGGCGCGTCAGCCAGGTCGGCATACGCGAAGCACGCCGCAACGAACAGACCGCGGGCGCACAGAAACAAGAATCCGAGGATCGCGGCTGCAGCCCCGAGGGTGTCGTCAACGGTGAAGGCGAGCGCTCCACCCGCGAACACCAGAAGCAGTCCAAGTGGCGCGATCACCACAAGCAGGATCCGCTCGATCTGATTCAACCGTTCGTTGGTGCAGCGCGGCGGCTTCGACTCGAACGAAACATTCCACGGCACAACCAGACCGCGCTTCCTGCCGACTGACGTCAGGTACGCCTCGATCCCCATCTCGATGATGAGGACCGTCGGCAGGAGGATGATCAACTCCATCAGCCGGTGAGCGCGACGCTCGGCTCCGGCTCGGGCGCGAGCTCTGCGCCGAATGCCAGACACGTCTCGATAAAAAGTCGGGGCGTGCCGCCGAGCAGCCCGCCGACCGCTACACCGAGCGCGATGCCGACATTCTCGTTTTCGATTAAGCCGACGAGGATCAGGGCACCGATGAGGGCCACAGAAGCGACCACCGGCAGTGAACGCTTAGTCGCAGCCAAGGCCTCGTTCAACCGCGGTTCAACGAATGGATTCTGTTGTTTCCATGCATTCTGACTCACGGTCAAATCCCGTCCGCGGTTCTTGGCGTAACGCTTGATCGCGACGTCGTATGCGAGCATCGGCGTGCTCGCCACGATCGACATCAGCACGACCTGTATGAGCTGACTGCGCTCATCCGGATCGTGGATCATGTCCGCGAACGATCCGACGAAGTCGATGATCAGATTGAAGATGTCGATCGGGTTCGGCATCAGCTCGAGGCTGCCAGTTCAAGATCTGCGTATGCCCAAGCGACGGAATGAAACATCGATCGCGCGCAGCTCATCAGGTATCCCACGGCCATGAGCACGGCGACGACAGGTGAAATACCGCCGCTGAGCGAGCCGATCGCGTAGCCGACGCACCCGCCCACCAGCAACAGGCCGAGCGCCATGACAACCAGCAGCGATTCCGCGGTCCTGGCAACGCTCGGGTTGATGAACGTCGGAAGAGTGATCCCGCGAACCGGAACGTTCAGCGGCACTTCGCGTCCGCGTTTGTGTCCAGCACTACGCACGACGGCCTGGAAAAGCAGTACGACGATGACTGCGAACGAGGTCGAAAGCGCGATCACGAATTCCTACTTCGTCAAATTCTTCGCAATCCGCCCAGTCATCTTGCCCAGCGCCGGAGCACCGTCCTTCAGCGAAGACAACCGACCCTTGCCCTTTGAGTAGACGAGGTCGATCGTGGACCGAATGGCAGGACCGACGGTCTCGCCATACGGGTAGACCCACATCGACGCCTCACGCGGGTTGGTGGCAGCGATGACCTGCGGCTCGACGGCCTCGTAGAAGCCGAACTTCGAGTGCGAGCGGCCGATGCCGGAGTCCTTGACGCCGCCCCACGAGCACTGGCACATACCGGCGCTGTACATGTGGTCGTTGATCCAGACGTTGCCGGCCTCGAGGCGTTCGGCGATTGCGTTGCCTCGGTCCAAATTGGAAGTCCAGACGGATGCGCCGAGGCCGAACTCGGAATCGTTGGCCATCTTGATCGCCTCATCTTCTGAGTCGACGGTGATGATCGGGATGACTGGTCCGAAGATCTCTTCCTTCATGATCCGCATGCCGTGGTTGACGCCGGTCAGCACTGCGGGCGCGTAGAAGTTGCCGTCCAATCCGTCCGGCAGGTCTTCCTTGGCGATCGGGCCACCGCACAGCAGCGTCGCGCCATGCGCAACCGCGTCCTCCACGAGCTCGTTGACGATCTTGAACTGGTTCGGGTCGGTCATCGCCGTGATCTCCGTGCTCCAGTCCATCGGGTCGCCGATCTTCATCGACTTCGCACGTGCCACCACGCCGTCGATGAACTTCGGTGCGATGTCGTGCATCACGTAGACGCGCTCGATGCCCGCGCAGGTCTGGCCCATGTTGGCGAATCCGCCCCATGCGGCGCCGCCGATCGCGTGGTCGAGGTTGGCGTCTGAGAGCACGATCATCGGGTCCTTGCCGCCGAGCTCGAGCGTGATGCCCTTCAGCTGCTTGGCGCAGTCCTGGGCGATCGAGCGACCGACCTCAACCGAACCCGTGAAGAAGATCTTTCCGACACCCGGGTCATCAACCATCGCCTGGCCCACGCGCCCACCGCCGTGCACCGTGCGCAGGAGGCCCTCAGGCAGACCCGCTTCGTCAAAGACTTCCTGGATCATCTGACCGATCAG
>JAEMSX010000069.1:0-4460 GCA_016462645.1 Thermoleophilaceae bacterium | reverse complement strand
GGCCCTCAGGCAGACCCGCTTCGTCAAAGACTTCCTGGATCATCTGACCGATCAGCGCGGTCAGCGATGCCGGCTTGAAGATCACGCCGTTACCCGCCATCAGCGCAGTCGCGATCTCATCCAGCGCGAGCAGCCACGGGTAGTTCCACGGGCTGATCACGCCGATCACACCGATCGGCTGGTAGTGGAACTTCATCTTGCGCGTCTTCAGAAAGAGCTGCTCGGAAGGGATCTTCTCGTCGGTGAGCACTTTCGCCGCGTTGTCTGCGGTCCACCCCAGACCGTCGACCGTGGAGAGAACTTCCATCGAGTACGACTCAGTCAGCACCTTGCCCTGCTCGGCCGTGATCAGCTTCGCGATCTCGTCCTTGCGCTCGACGATCACATCCGCCGCGCGGCGCACGTAGCGCGCGCGGTCCTCGATTGACATCGCTGCCCAGAACGGCTGCACCTGCTTGATCTCTTTCACGACATCCGAGACCTGCTCAGGAGTGATCGTGGGGACCGTGCCGACGAGCTCGCCGGTCGCGGGGTTGAAGCTTTCAAGAGTTCCGGTGGGGGCCGTGGCCTCGCTGAATGCGTGCCTGGGGGCTGAAGGTGCGATGGTGGGTTCCATGACCTGCATCCTACCGGCGATGCCGGGTTTTCGCACGCTTACTTTGAGCGGGTGCGGGCGACTTGCGCCGCGCGGACGAGCCTGACGATGTCCGGGTCCGCCTTCTCCGGCGAACCGCTGTCAAACGGCGGCTGCGGGTCGTACTCGATGAACAGCTGGATTGATTGCGCGAGGTCGTCTCCGTAGATCTCCTGCGCAAGCCGCAGAGCCATGTCGATTCCCGACGAGACGCCGGCCGCGGTGACGTACTTGTCGCTGAAGACCACGCGCTCAGACGTCGGCTGGGCACCGAGTTTCTCGAGCAGGTCGTATGCCATCCAATGCGTGGTCGCGGGCCGGCCGTTCAGCAGTCCGGCGGCGGCCAGCACTAGCGATCCGGTGCACACGGACGTGGTCCAGGTCGTGGTCTGATCGATCTTGCGCACCCACTCGAGCGTCGGCTCGTGCTTGATCAGGCGGCGCGTGCCCTGGCCGCCCGGGACCAGCAGGATGTCGGCCGAGTCCACCTCGTCCAGCGCCGCAGTCACATCGATCTTGATGCCTGTGCGCTCGGCGGTGATCGACTCGTCGGGCGTCACGAAGACGAACTCGGCGTTCGGCAGTCCGCCGAGCACCTCGAGCGGCCCGAAGAGGTCGAGCGCCGTCAGGTCGTCGAATACGAGCGCGGCGATCTTCACAGTCCGACGAGCTCCTCGGACCTGGCCCACAGCGCGTCTTGCAGCGACTCGCTCTTGGCCTGATAGTTCTCGTGGCCTCCCGCCTTGTGGCGGAAGAAAAAGACGCCGTTGATCTCTTCACGCGGCTCGCGGCTGGCGAGGTCGATGATCGGTGTGGCGCCCTGCTCGCTGCTGATCAGGATGCGGTTGGCGATCGGGTTGTTGTACGCCGCGTGCACGAAGAACGAGTCGCGTCCGAACTCGCTCTGCACGACGCCCGGGTGCAGGGCTGCCGAGACGATGTTGTCGTCCTTCCACTTGCGGGCGATCCCGCGCGTGAAGAGGATGTTCATCAGCTTGCTCGTTCCGTAGGCGATGTTCTCGCTCTTGTGGCTGTCGAGGTGGCCCATGAAGACGTGGCCGTAGTTGTTGGCCATGCTCGCGGTGTTGATCACGCGCGGCGCGTCTGCGGCCATGAGGTTCGGCTTCAGCAGGTGGGTCAGCAGGAACGGCGAGAGGTGGTTGATCTGGAAGTTCGGCTCGTGGCCGTCCTTGGTCTTGTGGCGGACCTTGAACATGCCGCCGGCGTTGTTTGCCAGCACATCGATCTTCGGCGCGACCGCCTTGATCTCTTCGGCGAGACGCCGCACCTCTTCGAAATCCGCGAAGTCGGCGATCAGCGCCGGGCTTCCGACTTCTTCGGCGACGCGCTGGGTCTTCTTCGGGTTGCGACCGGTGATGATCACGTTCGCGCCCTGCTCCTTCAGCTCCTTCGCGGCGACAGCGCCGATGCCGTCGCTCGCTCCGGTGATCACGATCGTCCTGCCCTCAACGCTTGCGTTGCTCAACTGTTCCTTCTCTCTCTGGCCGCGCGCAGGCGCTCTGCCATCGCGGCCTCGTGGCCGCGGTCACTGGGTGAATAGAACTGCTCGTTGACGCCTTCTGGCAGCAGGCGTTGAGTGCTCAGCTGCTCGGGGCGGTCGTGCGGATAGTCGTAGTCCTCGCCCTGGCCGAGCTCCTCTGCGCCCGGGACGTTGCTGTCCTGGATCGGGCGCGGTGGGGCAGCGAGGCCGTTCTGCCGCACGAAGCGCGCGGCCGCGTCGCCGGCGAGATATGCGCGGTTGCTCCTGGGCGCGAGCGCGAGGTACGTGGCGGCCTGGCTGAGATTGATGCGTGCTTCTGGCAATCCCACGTAGTCGAGTGCCTGGGCGGCGGCCATCGCCAGCGGGAGCGCGTGCGGGTCGGCGTTGCCGATGTCTTCGCTCGCGAAGATCACCATGCGGCGGGCGATGAACTTTGGATCCTCGCCGCCTTCGAGCATCGCGTGCATGTAATAGAGCGCGGCGTCTGGATCGCTCGCGCGCATCGACTTGATGAAGGCGCTGGCGTAGTTGTAGTGCTTGTCTCCGCCCTTGTCGTAAAGCACTGCGCGCTGCTGCATCGCGTCTTCGGCGCGGGCGAGGTCGATCGTGGTGGCGTTCTGGGCCTGGGCGGCCTGGGCGGCGGTCTCCAGCGCCGTGAGCGCGGTACGGGCGTCGCCGGAAGAGCGCTTGGCGATCAGATCGAGGGCCTCGGGGGCGATCTCGTAGGTGCCCTGCAGCCCGCGAGGATCGGTGATCGCTTTCTCGAGCAGGCCGCGGATGTCCTGCTCGGTCAGCGGCTCGAGGACGTACAGGCGGGTGCGGCTCAAGAGCGCGCCATTGACCTCGAAGTACGGGTTCTCCGTGGTTGCGCCGATCAGGATGATCGCGCCGTCCTCGACCGCCGGCAGCAGCGCGTCCTGCTGCGCCTTGTTGAAGCGGTGGATCTCGTCGAGGAAGTAGATCGTGCGGCGGTTGTTGATCTTCAGGCGCTCGCGCGCGGCGGCGATCGCCTTGACCGCATCGGGCCGGCCGACCACCACGGCGCTGTGCTCCTCGATGTGCGCGTCGGCGGCCTGCGCGACGAGCCGGGCGATCGTGGTCTTGCCCGTGCCCGGAGGTCCGTAGAGGATCATCGAGTGCGGGGCCTTGCCGGTCAGCGCTTCGTGCAGCGCTTGACCGGGCTGAAGGAGGTGTTTCTGGCCGACGAGATCGTCGACCGACTGGGGGCGCATGCGCGCGGCCAGGGGCTCGGCTCCGGTGCGGGCGGGCGCGGCAGATTGCTGCGGTTGTGCCTCAAAAAGTTGGTCAGGACTCATGTGCTGCCCCTGATTCAACCGGAGTCGAAGGTCGCCCGGTCCGTTCCAAGCCAAAAACTGCTGCAAGGTACGTCCTTGCAGGCGCGCAGAGGACGTACCTCGCAGCAGAAAATCGCTCAGGCAAGGACCTTGGCCGCTGAGACCTCGATCCATTCGCCGATACCAGGAAAGACCAGTTCTACCCCTCGATCTTCGGCAGCCGCGCGGATCCGCGCCTCGGCGTCCTTGATCGGCCGGTACATCTGCTCGTGGTCGTAGGTGCGGGTGAAGTGGATCGGCATCAAGCGATCGGCGCCCAGGGCGTAAGCCGCATCCACGGCCTGTTCAGGGGTGAGATCCACGGGCTGATCGACCGGGGGCTTGTTGATCAGGAAGTCGATCTCCACGCCGTTTCCAGGCAGGCAGACGACATCCGGAGCGCCGTATTCGGTGGTGATGTCCCACCAGTAGCCATGCCACACGGTGTCGCCGCAGTGCAGGACCGACTCGTCTCCGGCCTTCACGAGCCACGAGATCTGGTTGGCGCCGACGCCGTCAACGGACGGGCACGCGATTGCAGTCAGCTCGCCGACCTCGATCGATTCGCCGGGCGAGAAGGTCTGGCGCTCGATCCCCGCCTCCACGAGTCCCTTCTCGACCTGACCGACCGCAAAGTCCTGGAGCGGGGAGTAGAACCGCAGCTTCTCCGGGCCGGCAACCGGCGCGCCGGGCTCGAGTGCTGCCGCGAGCGCCTCGGGATCGGTGTGATCGCGGTGCAGGTGCGTGATCAGCGCGGCGTCGAGCGATCCGGGCTCGAGCTGCACGAGCTGGTCGCGAAACTCCTCGTCGCCCCAGAACTCCTCGAAGAATCCGAGCGTGCCGATGTGGTCAATCGCCAATCGCGAGCCACCATGTTCGATCTCAACGCCAGCCCACCCAAGTCGTCTAACGCGCATAACCAAGCCTCATTTCCAGATTTAGCGTACGAGCGTGCGCTAAACTATCAGGCAATGGCGAGAAAGTCAAGAGA
>JAEMSX010000068.1 GCA_016462645.1 Thermoleophilaceae bacterium | reverse complement strand
TGAACTGCTCCGGGTAGCCGTACATACCGTGCTCGACGATGTCGAGACCGGCGTCTTCTTCGGCTTCGCTGACGCGCAGTCCGTACGTTGCCTTGATGATCGCGAAGACGATCAGCGACGCGACGAACACGAAGAAGAACACTGCGACAACTCCGAGAGCCTGCACGCCGAGCTGGTGGAAGCTGCCGGTGTACCAGAGGCCACCTTCACCAACTGCGTTGTACTCGGCCAGGCCCGGGAAGGTGAAGATGCCGCACGCGAGCGTGCCCCAAATACCTGCCAGACCGTGTGCTGAAAGCACACCGACCGGGTCGTCGAGCTTCTTCTCGATCAGGATCACGCCGACAACGACGAGCACGCCGGCGAGGAAGCCGATCGGCACACCCGCCCAGTTCTCGACGTAACCAGAACCTGCGGTGATCGCAACCAGAGCGGCGATCAGGCCGTTGCCGACCATGCCGATGTCGATGGTCTTCTGCATCAGGAGACCGGTGATCAGCGCGCCGACGACGCCTGAGGCGGCAGCGATGAGCGTGACCATTGCGACTTCAGCAAAGCGACCGTCCATCGCACCAAGACCGGAGCCCGGGTTGAACCCGAACCAACCGACCAGCAGGACGAGGCAGGCGAGACCGAACAGCGGCATGTTGTGGCCGGGGATTGCCCGCGGCTTGCCGTCTGCGCCGAACTTGCCCTTACGCGGTCCGAGCAGGAGCAACACGGCGAGGGCACCAGTCGCACCGATCAGGTGGACGGCGGTCGAACCGGCGAAGTCCTGCATACCGAGGTTGGCCTGCAGCCATCCGCCACCGAAGACCCAGTGCGAGCCGATCGGGTAGATGAACGCCGCGAAGATGATCGCGTAGATGATGTAGACGCCGAACTTGATGCGCTCAAGCGTGGAACCCCAGACGATCGCGAGCGAGACCGCAGCGAATGAGAACTGGAACAGCCACTTGGCCTCGATCTGAGCGTTGGAGAAGCCCATTGCTGGGAACGTCACCGTCTGATCGTGGACATTGGTGAGCAGGAATCCGGCATTTCCGATCAGATCCACGTTGCCGCCGTTTGAACCGAAGGCGAACGCGAAGCCGACGAAGTAATAGACCAGAGCGGCGATCGAGAAGTTCACAAGGATCTTCGCGACGATCGTTCCGGCGTTCTTACCGCGTGAGAAGCCGATCTCCAGGAACATGAAGCCGACCTGCATGAAAATGACGAGGATGGCTGCGATGTACACCCACAGGGTGTTGATCGCGAACGCGGGCCCGCCAGGTCCGCGGTCAGGAATCGTGTGCAGGTTGTCTGCAGACAATCCGACGGCTGGGAAAGCCAGCGCAGCGAGCGCCATGATCCCCAGTCCAATGATGAAAACTTTCCGTTTCATGTTGTTCGCATGCCCCTTCCGGTCAATTGCGAGCGCCGGCGCCGTAGCCCCGGACAGTGGTTTCGTGAATACAAGGGTCAAGGTATGGGCGGGGCTCCCACGCTTTCTTGTACCGATGGCGAAAGATCGTTTGTGACCTTTGGACAACGAGCAACCACATAGCTGAAAGCCGCATGGTTATGCGGCTTTCAGCGCTTTTGCGAAGTATTCGTGGAGGGGCTCAGGCAGCCTCTGCCTGATCATCCTCGTCGACGTCGATTTCCTTCTCGATTGCACCCTCGCGCGGGTCCTCCAGCAGAACGGCGCGCACTGCCGGGTCACGTTCGGTGCCCTTGATCAGCTGGTCGGGCATCTTCACACCCGGCGCTGGCAGGAAGCCACTCTTGGTGCCGTAATACACGGCCTGCGGGTGGTAGGCGATGATCGCGACCGTTGACTGCTCCGGCTCCACAGCGAATCCGCCCGAAAGGCGCATTCCGATCGACGGAGCGTCGAGCAGATCGAAGACCTTCTCGTGTTCTGACTGCTCGGGTACGGCCGGGTAGCCCCACGAGTAACGACGGCCCTGGCCCTCGTCAACGCCCAGGTCGCGGCGGACCTTGTCGTGCAGCCACTCGGAGACGCCCTCTGCGGTCTGGACGCCGAGGCCGTGAACGAAGAGCTGCTCTGCGAACTCGCCATTCTCCTCGAGCTGCGCCATCAGCTCGGTGACCTCGTCGCCGACGGTCACGGCCTGCAGGGCGACGACGTCGTACACGCCGGTCTCCTCAACCACTTCCTTGGGCTTGTAGAAGTCGGCGAGCGCGATGCGGTCGTGCCGCGGCTGGCGCGGCGTGTAGAGCTTGTTGATGACCTTCGCCTCGGAGACCGGCTTGTCGCGGTCATCGGGGTCGATCACGAAGATCTCGTTGCCCACCGAATAACACGGGAAGTAGCCGAGCTTTGCCCGCGGGTGCAAGTAGGTCTGCTCCTTCCACATGCGCTCAAGGCGCGGCTGGAAGTCGTCCTGCAGGAGCTTGCGGTACTCCTCGGGAGACATGCCGCGTCCGCCCCAGTGGAGCTTGTAGAGGACGTGCGTGTCGAGGAAGTTGTAGACCTCGTCGAGCGGCACGTCGATCTCCTGCTGGCCCCAGAACGGCGGCTCCGGAACCGGCAGATCGGTCTGGACGGCGGAACGCACGGAGTCGTCGGTGACCGGCGGACCGTCGTCGACGACTTCCTTCTCCTTGCGCAGTTCGGCCGCAGCCTCGGCGGTCTTCGTGATCAGGGCCTCGCGGTCCTCCGGCTCGACGAGCTGGTCCATCACGGCCAGGCCTTCGAAGGCGTCCTTGCAGTAGAAGACGCCGGGCTCGTAGATCGTGTCGTCGGCTTTGCCGTTGACGTACGAGGCGCGGTAGCCGAACTTGCGGTTGATCGCGGCGCCGCCGAGCAGCACCGGGAACTTCAGCTCCTGGCGGTGCAGCTCCTGGACGGCGAGCGGCATCTGCTTTGAGGTGGAGACAAGCAGCGCGGAGAGTCCGATCGCGGTCGCGTCGTTCTCCTTGGCGGCATCGACGATGTCGCCGACCGGGACCTGCTTGCCGAGGTCCACAACGGTGTAGCCGTTGTTGGTGAGGATCGTCTTGACCAGCGACTTGCCGATGTCGTGCACGTCGCCGAAGACAGTCGCGAGCACGACGGTGCCCTTGGTGTAGCCCTCGATGCGATCGAGGTAGTTCTCAAGACGCGCGACGGCCTTCTTCATGACCTCAGCAGACTGCAGCACGAACGGCAGGATCAGCTCGCCGGCGCCGAACTTGTCGCCGACTTCCTTCATCGCCGGAAGCAGCACGTCGTTCAGGGTCGGGACCGCGCCGATCTTCTCGTTGGACTTGTCGATCCAGTCCTCGACGCCGTCCTTCTTGCGGCGCAGGATGTGCCAGTGCAGGGCCTCCTCGGGCTCCATGCCCGCAGTCGGATCCGCGGCTTCGTTCGTGTCCTCTTCGCCCTTGCCCTCGAAGTGCTCGATGAACTTCTGCAACGCGTCCTCGGAGCGGTTGAAGACGAGGTCATCGGCGAGCTTGCGCTCCTCGTCGGAGATCTCGCCGTACGGCGTGATGTGGTTCGGGTTGACCATCGCGAGGTCAAGGCCGGCTTCCACGCAGTGGTGCAGGAAGACCGAGTTCAGCACGGCGCGCGCCGGCTGGCCGACGCCGAACGAGACGTTCGAGACGCCGAGCGAGGTCTTCACGTTCGGCAGAACCTTCTTCAGTTCGCGGATGCCCTCGATCGTCGCGATCGCGGACGGGCGCCATTCCTCGTCACCGGTGGTGAGCGTGAAGGTCAGGAGGTCAAAGATCAGGACTTCTTCATCAAGGCCATGCTCGCCGCAGGCAAGTTCGTGGATGCGCTGGGCGATCTCGACCTTGCGCTCGACGGTCTTGGCCATGCCGACCTCGTCAATCGTCAGCGCGATCACGGCCGCGCCGTGTTCGATCGCCAGCGGAACGACGGTGTCGAGCTTGTCGCGTCCGGCCTCAAGGTTGATCGAGTTGACGATCGCGCGGCCAGGGGTCTGCTCGAGTGCGAGCTTGATCACGTCGGGTTCAGTTGAGTCGATCTGCAGCGGCGCGGGCTGGGTCAGCGAGACGCGCTTTGCGACTTCGCGCATCTGCTCGGCCTCGTCGTCGGGGCGCTCCGTGACGGCGACGCAGAGGTCCAGAACGTGGGCTCCGCCCTCGACCTGGTTCTCGGCCACCTGCACGAGTCCGTCGTAGTCGTCGGCCAGCAGCATTTCCTTCGCAGCGCGCGAGCCCTGCGAGTTGACGCGCTCACCGACGAGCGTCGGAGCCGGGATCTGGACGAGATCGGTCGCGCCGATCATCGACGAGACGCGCGGCGGGCGCGGCGCCGGGCGCGGCTTGACCGGGAGGTCCGCGCAGCGCTCTGCGATCGCGCGGATGTGCTCGGGCGTGGTGCCGCAGCAGCCGCCGACGATGCTGATGCCGTATTGCTCGATGAACTCGCCGAGTGCTTCGGCCAGCGGCTCGGGCTTCTCCGGGAAGATCGTCTCGCCGTCGTCGCCCTGGATTGGCAGACCGGCGTTGGGGATGCAGTGAACCGGGATCGGCGAGTTCTCGCCGAGGAAGCGGATCGCATCGCGCATATCGTTGGGACCGGTCGAGCAGTTGAGTCCGATGACGTCGACCTTGAGTGCTTCAAGCGTGGTCAGCGCGGAGTCGACGTCTGTTCCCAGCAGCATCTTTCCGCCGTTCGGGAGCAGCGTGATCGATGTCTGAATCGGCACCTTGCGGCCGGATTCCTTCATCGCCTGGCGCGCTCCGAAGATCGCGGCCTTGACTTCAAGAATGTCCTGCGCGGTCTCGATGATGATCAGGTCCACTCCGCCCTCGAGCAGGCCGACGGTCTGCTCGCGGAAGGTTTCCGCGAGTTCAGCGAAGGTGATCTCGGAGAGGCCCGGCTCCATCGAGGCGGGCAGCATTCCGGTCGGTCCGATCGATCCCGCGACGAAGCGATCCTCGCCCACGGCCTTGCGCGCGATCTGCGCGGCCTTGACGTTGATTTCGTGCGTGTGATCGGCGAGCGTGGTGCCATCGGCAAACTCCCACTCGCTGAGCTTCAGGCGCGAGGCCTGGAAGGTGTCGGTCTCAACCACCATCGCGCCGGCTTCGACCATGCTGCGGTGGACGCCTTCGATCACGTCGGGGCGGTTGAGGATCAGGGCTTCGTGGGCACGGCCGGGAAGCTTGTAGTCGTCCTCCAGGGAGAGGTCGAAGGCTTCGAGCGTGGCGCCCATTCCGCCGTCAAAGATGACGACGCGTTCGGAAACTGTCTTGAGGTAATCGCGCATGCGGGCAGCGTAAACCATGCCATGTGTCAATATGACGTCATGTCTCCAAGCAAGGCAAAACTCACTGCATACGTCGATCCGGTGGTGCATCGGGCGATGAAGGTCGCCGCGGCACGGCAGAACGAAACCGAGTCGGCGATCGTCGAGCGGGCGCTGCGCGTCGCGCTCGGCATCGAATCGGCCGAGCAGTCGCGGGCGCTGACGACGTTGACCGCCGATCAGGCGATGCAGGCTGCACTCGATGAAGTGCGCGCATACCGGCGAACCAACCCGATCACGCGTTAGCCGGCATGCTGCGCGCGGTCCTCGACACCAACGTGCTGGTGGCCGGATTCCTCGGGCCCGACTACTCCCCCGCCCACGCGCTGCTCGAGGCCCATCGCGAGGGTGAGTTTGAGCTCGTCTCCAGCCCCCGGCAGTTCGCCGAGCTCGACGGCGTCCTGCGCCGGCCGGCGTTCGAGCGGCAGGCGAGCGGCGGGCGCGCCGCCGGTTTTGTCGACCGCCTCGCGTCCGCGACGCTGTTCGTGGCCGACCCCTATGACCTGCCGCGCGTGACCGCCAACCGCCACGACGACCTGCTTGCAGCCGTGGCCCACATCGGTGGGGCGCGGTTTCTCGTGACGGCTGAGCCGGACCTTGTGCGGTCCTTCGTTCGCGACCTGACGATCGCCACGCCCGAAGAGTTCCTTGCGGGTCTTGACCGTGTGGAGCAGTTGATGTCGGCTGCTGTTTAGGCTGCGGGCATGAGCGATCTCGAAGCCTGGAAGACAACTGACGACTACATCGTTGAGCACCTGCTGGGGCGCGACGCAGACCTCGAGGGCGCGCTCGCGCGCAATTCGGAAGGCGGTCTCCCCGCAATCGATGTGTCGCGGACACAGGCCGAACTGCTCGCACTGCTCGTGCGCTTCGGCGGCGCGCAGCGCGTGCTTGAGGTGGGGACGCTCGGCGGATACAGCACGATCGTCCTGGCCCGCGCCGTCGGCGACGCTGGTTCGGTCACCACGCTTGAACTGATCCCCCACCACGCCGACGTGGCCGCCGAGAATCTCGTCGCCGCCGGGCTCGCTGACCGCGTCGAGATCCAGGTCGGCCCCGCCCTGGAGCTGCTGGAGGCGATGCTCGACGAGCCGCCGGCTCCGTTCGATTTCGTCTTCATCGACGCCGACAAGGAGAACAGCCCCGAATACTTCGCGCTCGCCCGCAGGCTCTGCCGCCCCGGCGCGATGATCGTCGTCGACAACGTGATCCGCCACGGGACGCTCGCCGATGAATCGGCCAATGACGAGCAGACGCTGGGAAACCGGCGACTCCTCGCGCACCTGAAAGCCGATGATTCGATTCAGGCGACGACGATCCAGACGGTCGGACACAAGGCCTGGGACGGCTTCACGGTCGCGCTTGTTTGATCGCCCGCATGTCGATTACCGACCCGCGGAACTGGGTATCGGGTCTGCAAGGCCTCGACTCCGACCGTCGCCAATGCAACTGACCGATACTTCCCCTGGTCCAAGCTGGCGGTGACGGTCGGGGGCGGAGGCCGTTATACGGCTATCAATCCGCCCGACCGATCGCCGATAATGAGCGCATGAAGAAACATGTGGTTCGGACTGTCTCTGTTGTAATCCTCGCCATCGGCGCCGGCGTTTTGTCGGGCTGCGGGTCCTCGGTGGATCAAGGCCTGGTCGATCAGGCCGGCAAGCACGGTGACGCACTCGAGACGGTCTACGCGCTCTACAACCAGGACGTTCTCAAGTCCGCATCCGCCCGCGACCTGAAGGACGTCAACGCCGCGCTGAAGGCGAACGATCCGAAGAAGGCGACCGAAGGCGACCTGCGCCGGGCGCAGGAAGAGATCGACTCGCGCATCGAGACGCTTGACAAGTACAAGGCCAAGCTCAGCGCCGCGAACAAGAAGCTCCGCACCACGCCCATGCCTGATTTCGCCGCTTCGCTGGACAAGTCGAGCGACAGCGAGAAGTTCGCCGCCGACTACAAGAAGACCACGGAAATCACGCAGAACACCGGGACTGCCGCTGTCGGCGCGCTGCGCTACGCGACCTCAGCGTTCGAGAAGTATCTCGATTTTCTTGAGGCATGGGAGGGATACCTCGGCGACGGCGAAACCTCGGCCTTCATCTCGACCGCAAACGCAAGCGACAAGGCGTACGCGAAGCTGAAGCGCCAGATCGCGATCGTCGAGGCCAAAGGCGGGCTGACCAAGCGCCTTGACCCGCTGGTCGGTGACATGGCCGAGGTCGCGAGCAATGACAGTCAGATCGCTGACCTGATCAGCAAGCTCCGCGAGGATTACCCGAAGAGCTTCCTGCCGGTGCACATTGTCGAGAAGTAGCTCCCGAGCCGGGGCGGCCTAGAACTCGTAGGCCGCCTTCAGCTCCGGATCCTTCTCGGCGAGCATCGTCGCGAGGTCGACCATCACCTTGCACTGCTTCCAGGTGGCGTCGTCCTGCATCTTGCCGT
>JAEMSX010000067.1 GCA_016462645.1 Thermoleophilaceae bacterium | reverse complement strand
GAGTGCGGATCGCTTGGACAGGCGTTACGAAATCCCGTCAACCGGGGTTGGGGGCGGTTGAAAGGAGGGACCTTCCGGCGCCCCGCCGGGTGCACGGACTGTACCTCTTCGCCGCCAGAACATGGCCACCCAGCGGCAGCAGCCCTGGTCCCCAGCTAGTGCGGCAAGAGCAAAGCCGCCAGCGCATCATTGACGACCCGCACCGGCCGCTCACTCCGACGCTCCGCCAGCGATTCCCGAGCCCGCTCAAGCACATCCAGGCTCGAGTCATCCAGGATCGACGGCGAAGCGACGCCGATGCTCAGCATCACCGGCGCAGAAGAGGCGAAGTTCACGTATGCCTCGAGGTTGCGCCGCACGGACTCGAGCCCATCGGGCCCGACGCCGTGGCAGATCACCGCGAACTCATCCGCGTCCACGCGGGCCACGTAATCGTCGCGCCGCACGCGCAGGCGGATGCTCTCGGCGACCTCCATCAGCACACGGTCGCCAGTTGAGCGTCCGTACATCTGGTTGATCTCGGCGAAGTCGTCGATGTCGACCACGAGCAGGCCGAACCCGCCATGACCCTCGCGAGCGGCACGCCAGTCGGCGTCGAGCCGCTCCACGAACCTACGGCGATCAGCCACACCTGTGACCAGGTCTCCGCCGTTCTCGCTCTCGCGGGCGCGCTCTGCCATGCGCGTGAAGACGAGAGCACCGCCGCCTGCGATCACTGCTCCGCACAGTGCGCTGAGTGCCAGAAGGCCCCACAGCGGGAGATCGGTAACGGATGTCGCGGCGACGGTGCTCATGATGAAACAACAACCCCCCCAGGTCGAGATCGATCATGCCCGATCGAAACGAAGTGCGTTAAACGTTCGTCCAGAAAACGTCAGGTGACTCAAGAGTTCAGCGGAAAATGCCCCGGGCGCGACGCACTCTGAACTAGCCTTGCCCCGGGCATCGCATCTGCGGCCGTTCTACTACGGAGGAGACTGATGGATTTCGAGCACTCAGACCGCGTGAAGGACTATCTCGAGCGGGTTGACGCCTTCATCACCACCGAGATTGCCCCGCTTGAAGAGGCGGCCAGGCTGACGATGTTCGACCGCGATCCGGCCGATCGCTGGATCATCTCGCCGGAGCTCGAGGGGCTCAAGGAGAAGGCCCGCGCCGCCGGTCTGTGGAACCTCTTTCTTCCTGACCCCGAATACGGCGCCGGCCTGTCCAATGTCGAGTACGCGGTGCTCGCGGAGCGCATGGGTCACTCGTTTCTCGCGCCTGAAGTCTTCAACTGCAACGCTCCCGACACCGGGAACATGGAAGTGCTGCACATGTTCGGCAGCGACGAGCAGAAGGACCGCTGGCTGAAGCCGCTGCTCGCCGGCGAGGTGCGGTCCGCGTTCTGCATGACCGAGCCGGGCGTCGCGTCGTCCGATGCGACGAACATGGAGGCCACGGCGACGATCGAGGGCGACGAGATCGTCCTCAACGGAACCAAGTGGTGGAGCACCGGCGTTGGCCACCCCAACTGCGAGGTGCTGATCTACATGGCGCTGACCGACCCGACCGCACACCGCTACGCGCAGCACTCGATGGTGCTGGTGCCCATTGACACCCCGGGCGTGAAGGTCGAGCGCATGCTCACCACGATGGGCTTCTGGGACGAGCCCGGAGGTCACGGCGAGGTCAGCTTCACCGACGTGCGCGTGCCCACGAGTGCGTTCATCGGCGGGCCGGGCCGCGCGTTCGAGATCGCGCAGGCGCGCCTTGGTCCCGGACGCATCCACCACTGCATGCGCCTGATCGGCCTTGCTGAGATGGCACTCGAGCTGGCCTGCAAGCGCGCCAGCGAGCGCGTCGCCTTCGGCAAGCCGATCGCGAACCTCGGCGGGAATCGCGAGCGCATCGCTGACGCCCGCATCAAGATCGACCAGGCGCGACTGCTGGTGCTGAACGCCGCGTGGCTGATCGACACCCGCGGCCTCGCCGGAGCCCTGAGCGCCGTGTCGCAGATCAAGGTCGCTGCGCCGAACATGGCGCAGGAAGTCATCGACATGGCGATGCAGATCCACGGCGGCGGCGGACTCAGCAACGACTTTCCGCTTGCCGCGGCCTGGACCAACGCCCGCGTGCTGCGACTCGCAGACGGCCCCGACGAGGTGCACCGCGGCGTCATCGCACGCATCGAGCTGCGCAAGTACAAGCCCGAGGAGAGCAAGGCCTAAGCCGTGTCGTCCGGCGCGCTTGACCAGGCGGGGGAGGTTCGCGGCGAGGACTCATTCGATGTCGCTGCCGTTGACGCGTTCCTGAAGGCATCGGTTCCGCTCGAAGGCACGCCCACCGTCACGCAGTTTCCCGGCGGTGCGTCCAACCTCACCTACCAGCTCACGTACCCCGGGCGCGAGCTGATTCTGCGCCGGCCGCCGGGCGGTCATCTGCCCAAGTCCGGTCACGACATGAAGCGTGAGTTCACGGTTCAGTCCAAGCTCGCGAAGGACTTCCCGTACGTGCCGGAGATGGTCGCCTTCTGCGATGACAAGTCGGTGATCGGCAGCGACTTCTACGTGATGCAGAAGGTCCCGGGGATCATCCTGCGCAAGAACCTGCCCAAAGGCTTCGAGCTCACTCCCGAGGATGCGCGCGCCCTCTCGACCAGCTGGGTCGAGCGGCTCGTCGATCTTCACGCCGTCGACCCGGCCGCCGCCGGCCTCGAAAATCTCGGCAAGGGCAGCGGCTACGTCGAGCGCCAGGTCGAGGGTTGGAGCAAGCGCTACGACGCGGCACGCACTCGCAACGTGCCGAGCTTCAAGAAGGTCAAGAAGTGGCTGCGCGAGAACCAGCCCGAGGACGTCGCCAACTGCGTGATCCACAACGACTGGCGGCTCGACAACGTTGTGCTCGATCCCGACGACCCCGGCAGGATCATCGCTGTGCTCGACTGGGAGATGGCGACGCTCGGCGATCCGCTGATGGATCTCGGGAGCGCGCTGGCCTACTGGATCGAGCCGGGGGCCACGGGGCTCGAGGATCAGTTCCGGCTGCAGCCCTCGAACGTTCCGGGGATGCTCACGCGCAAGGAGATCGTCGAGCTCTACGCGCAGAAGAGCGGGATCGAGATTCCTGACTGGCGCTTCTACGAGGTCTACGGCTACTTCCGCCTCGCGGGGATCATCCAGCAGATCTACAAGCGCTACCACGACAAAGAGACCACCAATCCGCGCTTCAAGAACTTCTGGCTCGCCGTCTGGTTTCTTCACCGCCAGGCGCGCCGGTCGATGAGTCAAAAAAGAGCTGGCTGATGGCGGTCATCCGCCTGATCCGTCACGGCCAGGCGTCGTTCGGACTGAAGAACTACGACCAGCTTTCTGACCTCGGCGTGCAGCAGTCACGTGTGCTCGGCGAGTCGCTCAAAGATCGCGCGGGAGAGGTCGACCTCGTGATCTGCGGCGCGATGCAGCGCCACGCACAGACCGCGGAGGCGACGCTCAGCGCGATGGGGCTGGAGCTCGACCAGCGGGTCGACGAGCGCTGGAACGAGTTCGATCACGAGGAGGTGATCGTGCGGCAGAAGCCGGCATACAGGTCGAAGACGCTGATGGTCGCCGACCTCGCACGCAAGGGCGATCCGCGCCACCAGTTCCAACTGCTCTTCGATGACGCGCTCGCGCGCTGGACCGCCGGTCTGCACAACGACGAGTACTCAGAGTCCTGGACCGAGTTCGTCGAACGCGCCCGCGCCGGCCTTGCGGCGCTCGAGGGCGAGGGCGGCGCCAAGAACGTCCTTGTCTTCACCTCCGGGGGACCGGTGAGCGCTGTCGCCGCAGCACTGCTCGGGCTTGGCCCTGACGGCTGGATGCGGCTCAACCGCACATGCGCCAACTGCTCGGAGACGAAGATCGTTTCCGGGCGCAGTGGCACGAGCCTTGTCACCTGGAATGCGCACTCGTGGTTTGATGGGGACCGCGAATTGCTTTCATACCGCTGATGTCTGACAACACCGAAACAAGCAAAGAGCGGTACGACCGCGAACTGATCGAGCTGCTCAACGAGCTCAAGGTCGCGCTGCCCGGCGTGCAGGTGCTGTTCGCGTTCCTGCTCGCGGTCCCGCTCAGTCCGACCTTCGACAAGGTGAACGGCTTCGAGAAGGCG
Organism: Thermoleophilaceae bacterium; assembly: GCA_016462645.1. Classification (GTDB taxonomy): domain Bacteria; phylum Actinomycetota; class Thermoleophilia; order Solirubrobacterales; family JACPNS01; genus JACPNS01. Next base: position 3,654 of record JAEMSX010000067.1, on the reverse strand, counting down.
ATCTTCTTCGCCACGCTCGCCAGCACGGCGATCGCGACCGCATTCCTGATCGCGCCTTCGGCAATCCACCGCATCGATTTCCGCAACAGGGACAAGGGCTCGATGATCGTGCTGTTCAATCGCATTTCGATCTACGGCCTGATCTTCACCGCCATCTCGATGGTCGGCGCCCTCACGTTCATCGCAGACCTGCTTTACGGCAAGTACGCAACTGCCGTCACGGCGACAGCATCGATCACGATGTTCGCCGTCTTCTGGTTCTATCTGCCGATCCGTCGGCGCCGGGAACGCACGGACGACGAGCGCTACCCGTTCTGATTGGCTGAAACGCCCTCGAACATCAACGCCACACCAGCGTTGATCCAGCGCATCCACAACTCCCGCGGGGTGTCTTCTGCGATCGCCCGGCGCGTGCCCTCGAAGATCAGTCCCACGAGCGCCTGGGCCGTGATCTCCACGTCCATGTCCTGACGCAGGAAGCCCTTCTCAATCCCGTTGCGCAAGAAGACCTCGGTGTAGGCCGAGTACGCCTCGAACGATCGCTGCGTCGCGGTCGTGTCGATCGCCACCGACTGAACGTGCAGCAGCGCGAACGCCTCGGGGTGTGATTCGAGCTTCTCGAACATGCGCAGCATGATGCGCGTGGTCTGGGCGCGGTACTCATCCACGTCGTTCGACGCGTGCGGATCCTCGTCAGAGAGCGCCGAGGCGATGTCGAGGATCGCGCGATCAAGCACCTGCACCGCGATGTCCTGCTTGTTCTCGAAGTAGCGGTAGAAAGTGCCGTGGCCGATCCCGAGCTCGGCCGCAATGTCCGCGATGCCGGTCTCGTTGTACCCCTTGCTGGCGAAGATCTTCTGCGCGGCGTCGAGGATCTCCTCGCGCCGCGCCTCGGCTCGTGCGGCCCGGCGTTCTGCGGCGGTCGCGGTCATGCCACCTTCGATTCGTCGCGCGAGTCGTCCTGCGAGCTGCTGTCAGTTGTGCGCGAGCTCGAGCCTGCGATGCGCTCGTCGTACTTGTCGCGTGTCTTGCGATCGATCCGGGTGTGGTCGAGCAGGCGGTGCACGCCGAGCAGCTTCTTCAGGAACGCCTGAAGCCTGGTCGGAAGAAACACCGGAAGGGCGGGGTAGACGCTGTACCAACGCGGCACTGCGATCTCCTCGCGCCGGTTGTCGACTGAAGCCACGATCGCCTCGGCGACCTGTTCGGGCTTCAAGATCCCGATCCGCTCGGTCGGCAGGCCGCTGGTCAGCTCGGTGCGAACTGCATTGGGCATCACGGTCGAGATCGACACGCCGGTGCCGGCGAGCTCATCCCGCACAGAGGCTGACAGCCCGACCACGGCGTGCTTGGTGCCCGAATAGACCGCAAGACCGGGAACCGGGAATTTGCCCGCCATCGAGGCGACATTGACCACGTGGCCGCGGCCACGTTTGATCATCAGCGGCAGCATTTCGCGCATTCCGATGATCGGACCGCGGAAGTTGACGTCGATCTGCGTGTCGATCACGGACTCCGGTTCTTCGAGGAACGGTCCGGCCGGCATGATCCCGGCGTTGTTGACGAGCACGTCGATCGGCCCGACTTCACGCTCGGTCGTCGCGATGAAGTTCGCGAATGATTCGCGATCGGTCACGTCGAGCTTGAAGCCGCGGGCGCGGGGACCGATCGCCGCCGCCGCATCAACGGTGGCCTGCTCGTCGAGGTCGCCGATCACGACAATCGCGCCACGGGAAGTGAAGTCCCTGGCTGCCTGGTTGCCGATACCGCGAGCGCCGCCCGTGATTGCGACGACAGCTCCGATCAACGAGATGGGCGCGGGGTTCTTGTTCATGCTGTCACCGTTTCTTTTGCTGGCTCGCCGGGCACCGGGGCGCTGGGCATCGTCACTTCGTAGTCGTCGAGGTCAAACGTCTTCGTGTCGCGGCGGAAGCGCAGCGTCGTCCACGGGTAGATCGCCGAGTTGCGCCCGGTCGAGTCGATGTAGTAGCTCGAGCAACCGCCGTCATTCCAGACGGTGCCGCGCAGGGAGTCCTGGACCTCGGCGTTCCAGATGTCCTGCACATGCTTCTTGACCTCGATCGTCGAGGCACCGATGCGCTCGGCGGTCTCGATCCCGTGCACCACGTAGTCGGCGAGCAGCTCGATCAGCGTGCTGACCGAGCCGTGGCCGTTGCCGACGTTCGGTCCGAGCATCACGAAAGCGTTGGGGTAACCGTGGACCGCGACTGACTGGTAGGCGTAGGGGCTGCCCTGCCAGAGGTCGGAGAGCAACTGGCCGTCCACGCCGCGGACGCGCTTGGCGACGTCGGGGTCGGTCACCTTGAAGCCGGTTGAGTAGATGATCACGTCGGCTTCGTGGTGTACACCGGTGGTGTCGACGAGGCCGGTCGGCGTGATCTCGCTGACGCCGTGGGAGACGATCTCGGCGTTGTCGGCCGTGATCGCGGGGTACCAGTCGTTACTGAAGAGGATGCGCTTGCAGCCCATCGCGAAGTGCGGGGTGAGTTCCGCGCGGAGCTTCTCGTCGGGCACCTGCTTCTTGAGGTGGTTGAGCGCGACTTTCTCGAGCAGGCGCATGCGCTTGGGCCTGCGCTCGAGTAGCTGAAGGCCTTCGCTGCCGGCGTAGACCGCGTGTGCGACGGCGCGGTTGATCGCGGGGAAGCGGCGATACATCGCCTTCTTCCATGCCGATGCCCTGCGATTGAAGCGCGGCATCACCCATGGGGCGGTGCGCTGGAAGAGGATCAGCTTGCCCACCTCTTTCTGGATGACCGGCACGTACTGGATCGCCGAAGCGCCGGTGCCGATTACGGCGACGCGCTTGCCCCTGAGATCAACGCCGTGGTCCCAGCGGGCGGTGTGGAAGGCGTCGCCGGTGAAGGTGTCGACGCCCGGCAGGTTCGGCAGCGCGGCCTCGTGCATCGGACCGGCGCAGGTGATCACGTACTTGGCGATGATCGTGCCCTGGTTGGTCTGCACAGTCCACTGACCAGCGTCGGCGTCCCATTCGGCCAGCTCCCCTGCGGTGTTGAACTGGACGTGCTCGGGCACCTTGAAGCGCTCGGCGACATCGTCGAGGTATTTCTCGATCTGCGGCTGCAGGGCGAAGGTGTAGTCCCAGTCGGGATTGCGCGCGTAGCTGAACGAGTAGATGATCGAAGGCGTGTCGGCCCCGGCCATGGGGTAGGTGTTCTCCCGCCAGGTACCGCCGAGCTTCTCGGCCTTTTCGATCAGGATGTAGTCGTCGATGCCGGCCTGGCCCAGACGGATGGCGGTTCCGATTCCGCTGTATCCGCCGCCGATTACGAGGACTTTGGTCTGCTGTGTGGCATTCACGCCGCTACTCCCGCTGGGTGACTTTCTACGAAGATTCAAAAGAATGACACGTCATTCCGCTTTTCGGCAGCATACAGGAATTGCCGGAAGGCGGAAGGTCAATTGCATTGGAGCCGCGACTAAAGGTCATGCCACGTGTTCGGGTAAGAGAACGATGATGCTTGGCTCGGTGAGACCAAACCTTCGTCGCGCGCGTCTGCTCACGTGCGCCACGCTCGTAGTTACGGCAGCTTCCGTGGCTCTGATCGCTCCTGCCGGAGCGTCCGCCGCGTCGAACCCGATGCGCGGCCAGGGCATGTGGATCTGGTACGTCAC
>JAEMSX010000132.1 GCA_016462645.1 Thermoleophilaceae bacterium | reverse complement strand
CGACGATGCCGCACATTCAGGTGAGTGTATGGACCGCGATCCGGGGTCAGTCCGCGTCGCCGAGTTCGCGGCGAATCAGGCCCACGAGTCGCTCGCAGACACCGTCCGCTTCGTCTTCGGTCGGCGCCTCGACCATCACGCGTACAACCGGCTCGGTGCCCGACGCGCGCACCAGCACGCGGCCGCGGCCTTCGAGTTCTGCGTTGGCGGCATCAACCGCACTCCAGACCGTCTCTGCGCCGGCAATCGCGCTGCGATCGGCCACGCGCACGTTCACAAGCGTCTGCGGGAGCTTCTGCATCGGAATCACGTCATGAAGGCTCTTGCCGCCCGCGCGCAGCGCCTCGAGTGTGAGCAGCGCGCTCGCCGTGCCGTCCCCCGACGGCACGAATCCACGGTCGATCACATGGCCGGACTGCTCGCCACCCAGCGCCCAGTCCTTCTCAAGCAGTGCCTCGAGCACGTAGCGATCGCCGACATCGGTGGTCTCCACTTCGATGCCGGCCTCCTTCATCGCCTGGTGGAATCCGTAGTTGGTCATCACGGTGACGGCGACACCGTTGCCGGGCAGCCTGCCGTCCTCGCGCAGATGCAGCGCGGCAAGCGCGATCAACTCATCGCCGTCCACGACGCGGCCCTCGGAGTCCACGGCCAGCATGCGGTCGCCGTCGCCGTCGAACGCGAAGCCCGCGGCGTAGTCGCCGCTCCTGATCTCTGCGATCAGACCGTCGAGGTGGGTCGAGCCGCAGTCGGCGTTGATGTTCGTCCCGTCAGGACGATCGGCCAGAACGGTGACTTCGGCGCCGAGGTCACGCAGGATGCGCGGTGCGACGCGGTAGGTCGCGCCGTTGGCGGTGTCGATCAGCACGCGCACGCCGGAAAGGTCCAACTCGGCGAAGCGTTCGGCCAGCGCGCGAATGTAGTCGTCCTCCGCGCCGTGCAGCTCGCTGACCGCTCCCGGAGCCTCGACGTCGGCCGGAGGATCATCGATCAGCTTCTCGATCTCGGCCTCGACAGCGTCAGTCAGCTTCAGACCGCCGGCGCCGAAGAACTTGATGCCGTTGTCGGCGTACGGATTGTGCGACGCGCTGACGACCGCGACGAGTTCGAATCCGAGCTGCTCAATCAGGACTGGCGCCGCAGGCGTGGGCAGCACGCCGGCGAGCTTCACGTCCGCGCCGGCGAGCGCGGCGCCGCGAGCGAGCGCGCGTTCGATCCGCGGCCCGGACTCGCGCGTGTCGCGCAGAATCGCCATGCGCGTACCTGCGCCGCCGAGCACAGTCACTGCAGCACGACCGAGCTTCTCGACGAGTTCGTCGGTCAGCAGGTTCGCGGCATCGCCACGGATGCCGTCGGTTCCGAAGTACTTGCGCATGGCAGCGCCGGAGGCCAGCAGCGGTTTTAGCGCTTGCTGAACTGCGGACGCTTGCGGGCCTTCTTGAGGCCTGCCTTCTTGCGCTCCTTGACACGCGCGTCACGCGTCAGGAAGCCGGCGCGCTTGAGCTCGCCTCGGAGGTCTGCGTTGGCCTCGAGCAGCGCGCGAGCGATGCCGTGGCGCACAGCGCCGGCCTGAGCGGCGACGCCGCCGCCGTGAACGCGAGCGATCACGTCGACCTTGTCGACTGAGTTGACCTTCTCAAGGGACTCCTTGGCGGTCATCTGCAGCGTCGGGCGCGGGAAGTACTCGTTGAGCTCACGGCCATTGACCGTGATCACGCCGGTGCCCGGCTTGAGCGTCACGCGAGCGACCGCGGTCTTGCGCTTGCCGGTCGCGGTGTAGCGGGCGTCAGCGGCGAGAGCGAGAACGGGGTTCAGGACCGGAGCCTCTTCAACGACCTCGGTGGTCGTCTCTTCGGTGGTCTCTGCGGTCGGCGTCTCTTCGACCGGGGTTGTTTCGTTGTTCGTCTCTTCGCTCACTTGAAAAACTCTTTCGGGGTTTAGGACTGCGTCTCGAGAACGCGCGGGTTTTGTGCCTTGTGCGGGTGCTCGGCGCCTGCGTAGACCTTCAGCTTCTGCAGCTGTGCGCGGCCCAACTTGGTGCGAGGGATCATGCCCTTGACGGCCTTGCGGATGACTTCCTCGGGACGGCGGTCGAGCTGCTCCTCGAGGGTGCGGCTGCGCAGTCCACCGGGGTAGCCGGTGTGGC
>JAEMSX010000005.1 GCA_016462645.1 Thermoleophilaceae bacterium | reverse complement strand
CGAGAAGCATTCCCCCGTCTTCGTCGTACGCGGGGAATATATCGGCAACGGCGCGGGCTTCTAAATCGCCCTCTGCGCGTACGGTCACGTCATTGCCAATTGAACGGACGCCCCACTCAAGAGTTGTGTCGATCGGATCGTCGCTCGCTTTGAACTCGAGTCCGAGTACATCACGCACCGGGCGACCGAAGACATCGACGTCCGTCAGGCCCGTCAGCTCGTATGAACCGCGACCGCATCCAATGATCCGGGATTCCTGGTCGCAGACGAAGAACGCGGCTCCGGACGCCGGGTAGTAGTCGTCGAGCAACTCGAAAACGAATCCATAGCCGCACTTGTCGCAGCCCCGGGGGCGCGCCGTGAACCCGGCGTTGCGGTCACCATGGTTTGAACGTTTTCCGCACTGCGGACAGATGAAGATGGGCATCAGAAGTCTGAAAACCAGATTAGACAACGAAGTGCTCTCCCCTGCCCGGGACCGCGAGCTGAATGCCCGCACGGCAGGTGAACAGTTCTAGAACAGCCCCGCGTCTTGCGGGATCGGCAGGTCGAGGTGCTCGAACGCGGCCCGCGTGGCGATGCGACCGCGCGGCGTGCGCTGCAGCAGGCCCTGCCCGAGCAGGTACGGCTCGATGACATCCTCGATCGTGTCTTCGGCCTCGCCGAGCGACGCGGCGATCGTGGACAGACCGACGGGACCGCCGCCGAACTTCTCGCAGATCGTCTCAAGCAGCATGCGGTCGAGCCGGTCGAGCCCCTCGTGGTCGACCTCGAAGGTGTTCAAGGCGTCGGCGGCGACCTGTTCGGTGATCTCGCCATCGGCCCGGACCTCGGCATAGTCGCGCACGCGATTGAGCAGCCGGTTGGCGATGCGCGGCGTGCCGCGTGAGCGCCTGGCGATCTCGATGGCGCCGGCCGGATCGAGCTTGCAACCGAGGATCTCGGATGAGCGGGTGACGATCGCCGCGAGATCGTCGGCGTCGTAGTGCTCAAGGCGATGGAACACGCCGAAGCGATCGCGCAACGGGGTCGTGAGAAGCCCGGTGCGAGTTGTTGCGCCGATCAGTGTGAATGGCGGCAGATCGAGCGTGACGACGCGAGCGCCCGCGCCCTGGCCGACGGTGATCGGCAGCTTGCGGTCCTCCATCGCCGGATAGAAGGTCTCTTCCAGCGCGCGCGGGAGGCGGTGGATCTCATCGACGAAGAAGACGGAGTTGGGTTCGAGCGCGGTCAGGAACGCTGCGACATCGCCCTTCTTCTCCAGCGCAGGTCCGGCGGTCATCACGAACGGGACCTCGAGCTCCTCGGCGACGATCTGCGCGAGCGACGTCTTGCCGAGACCGGGCGGCCCGGCAAAAAGCACATGGTCGAGCGGTTGCTCGCGCTTGCGCGCGGCTTCGATCACGATTCGCAGCTGCTCCTTGACCTTCTCCTGACCGACGAACTCGTCGATCCGGCGGGGACGCAGCGAGACGTCGAGGTCGTCCGGGAGCTCTGCCGGAGCGATCGATGCTGAACGAATCGGGGACGCCATCTAGACCGCCACCCCACGCAAGGCCGACGCGATCAGGTCTTCTGTTGTCTCGCCGGAGGCCTCGGCGAGCATCGCCTCTGCCTGCGCCAGCGAATAGCCGAGGCCGAGCAGGCCGTCGCGAGCGAGCAGGCCCGGATCGTCGGCCCGGCCAGCAGCACGCAGGACGGTCGGCGCGCCCGAGGGCACGATCTTGTCCTTGAGCTCGACGACGAGACGTTCGGCCGTGCGCTTGCCGATCCCGGGAACCTTCTGGAAGGACTCGTGGTCGCCGGCCACCAGTGCGGTCTCAACTTCGGGCACCGTCATGCCGCTGAGCACGGCGAGTCCGACCTTGGGCCCCACGCCGCTCACGCTGGTCAGGAGGTTGAAGACATCGCGCTCCTCGGCGGTCGAGAAGCCGTAGAGCTGCATTGCGTCCTCGCGCACCACGAGCGTGGCCAGCAAAGTTGCTTTCGCGCCCGCCGGTCCGACATCCTCGAGCGTGTTTGCCGAAACGCTGAGCATGTAGCCCACGCCCGCAGCCTCGATCACGACGTGGTCGAGGGACTTGTGCAGGACTTCACCAGATACGGATGCGATCAAGATGCGGCTCCAATCGCGCTCGCCAGAGGCGCGGTGTTGAGATGACAGATGCCGACCGCCAGGGCGTCGGCGGCGTGGTCGGGCGGAACCGGACCGACGAGATCGAGCAGCGCTGTGACCATCGTCTGCACCTGACGCTTCTGTGCGGCGCCGCTGCCGCAGACAGCGAGCTTGATCTGCTGTGGCGTGTAGGAGTGCACGGGGATGCCGCGGCGTCCCGCCTCGCAGATCACGGCGCCGCGCGCCTGTCCGACCTGGAAGGCCGACTCGGCGTTCTTGCCGAAATAGATCGACTCGATCGACAGCGCGTCGGGATTGTGCTCGCCGATCAGCTCGACGATCCGATCGGCGACCTGCGCAAGGCGCAGCTCCAGTGCGGTACCGGCCGGGGTTTCGATCACGCCGCCATCAAGTGCGAGCAGCGCGGAACCGCGGCTTTCAACGACGCCGTAACCGGTGTTCGCAAGCCCTGGATCGATGCCGAGGACAACCATCCCTTTGTATTCCCGATACGAACGCATGTTCCTACCGGTGATTCTGCGTCAGCGGTCGGATGGCTTGAAGCCGGGGCACTTCAGGACGGGCACGGGCGGGTACTTGGCAAAGGCCTTGTCCTCACGCGAGAGCTTGCAGAACAGGAACACCGAGCCACGGGTGTTCGCGTTCAGCTTCGCGTGGGCGCAGGTGTCGCAGAGCCCGAATCGTGCCATCAGTCGTAAACTACCCCCCGCTATGTCTGGACACTCAAAATGGTCATCGATCAAACACAAGAAGGGCGCGGCCGACAAAAAGCGCGGCGCGCTGTTCACAAAGCTCGCGCGCGGCATCACGATTGCGGCGCGAGACGGCGCGGATCCGGCCGGTAATGCCGCCCTGGCCCTGGCCATTCAAAAGGCCAAGGACAACTCGATGCCAAAGGACAACATCGAGCGCGCCATCGCCAAGGGCGCCGGCACCGACAAGGACGCCGCCGCCGTTGAGGAAGTCGTCTACGAGGGTTATGGCCCAGCCGGCGTCGCGTTGCTGATCCACTGTTACACCGACAACCGCAATCGCACGGGTGCGGATGTGCGGAGCATTCTTTCCAAGAACGGCGGATCGCTCGGTGAGCCGGGTTCGGTTGCCTACGTGTTCGAGAAGAAGGGTTCGATCGTCGTCGAGGCCGCGGCAGCTTCCGAGGACGACCTGATGGTCGCGATCGACGCCGGCGCCGAGGACATCGTCGAGGACGGCGACCACTTCGAGATCGTCTCCGACCCGCATGACTTCGTCGCCGTACGCGCCGCGATCGAGGAGGCCGGGATCACCGTCGCCTCGGCCGACGTGATCCAGCGCCCGAAGACGCGCGTCGAGGTCGAGGACAAGGACGCCGCAAAGGTCTTCCGCGTGATCGAACTGCTCGACGACAACGACGACGTCAACGACGTCGCCGCGAACTTCGAAGTGTCGGACGCCGCCCTCGAGGAGCTGGCAGCCAGCTGATCAAGGGCGGCGCTCTCGTCCTACCCAGGGGGAGTTGGGTAGTCCGGGTTAGTTCGCCAGAGCCATTGCCTCTGCGCGAAGTTTCTTCTGCGTCCTGACGCAGCTCTTGTAGCGCTTGGCCGCGCGCATCCGGTTGCTGTGTGTGCGGTACTTCTTGATGCGCTTCTTGATCGCATTGCATTTGCTCTGCTGGCGCTTGTATTTGCCCCAGGCGAGCGCGAAGGCGCCGATCCTGTCGCTGCTGGTGGTCGCGCTGTTCGAGGAGTTGTTGGTCGTGCTGCTGCCGCCCGTCGTCGACGGTGGCGTCCCGACCGACACTCCGCCGAGGTCAACGTTGAACGTGCGCATGAGCACATCCGTGCCCGTCTCAACCGGTGGCAACGTCAGACAGTTGGTCAAAACACACACCGGCTCGCCGCCCAGCGGCAGAATCAAAGCGCTCACTCCAAGTGTGTGCACTCCGTCGGTGAGTCCGGTCAGATTGTGGCTGGCGTCGCAGGCCGCGGCCGGCGCCCCGTCGAGGCTGCAGAGGAACCCGACCAGCGTTGCACCGGCGAGCGAGTCGGCGTAGTCGAACACGAAGCTGGCGCTGTCCGTGCTGATGGTCGATCCCTCTGCGGGGCCGCTGAGGATGCTCGGCGCAGGCAGAGTGTCGGCGCTCGCCTGCTGAGCGAAACCCAGCGATGCGACGACGCAGCAAAGACCAACAATCGTCCTTGATTTGAGTGTGGTGCCCATTGAACGCACCTCCCTGTACTTGCGATGATTCCGGTGCTCGTGCGAATTCTCAGTCCTTGCGAGCGCCCTACTATGGATGGGGTATCCCTAGAGCATCGAAATCAAACGTATTCGCATGAACCTCTACTGCATATTCGTATATATGGCTAGTTTGAGGTAGTTATGGCAAACGGGCTTTTTTGGCCTGCTTGGCCGCCAACTTGCCGCTGACCTTGATGCTGATGTTCGGCGTCAGCTTGTAGCTCAGAATCAAAAGGTGCGCGAACCACGGCAGCGTGACCACACGCTTCCGCTTGACGACGCCGTCAAGCAGGGTTTTCACGCCCTTCTCCAGCGGAACGATGCCGCCGGGGATCGACTCTTTTGCCTTGGTGTTGTCAAAGCCGGTCGAACGCGCGTTGTCGTAGATCGCGGTGTCGATGAACCCGGGACACAGTGCGGTGACGTAGACGCCCTTGGACTGAGCCTCGACGCGGAGCGAATCGCACATTCCGACGACGCCGAACTTGACGGTGCTGTACGGGGCCAGCAGTGGGGCCGGCGTCAGGCCGGCGAGCGAAGCGGTGTTGACGATGTGGCCGCTGCCCTGCTTGACCATGTGCTTGTACGCGGCCGAAGTTCCGTAGGCGACGCCCTTGAGGTTGATGTCGATGATCGCGTCCCAGTCCTCGATCGGAATCTCCTCGACGTACCCCTGCACGGCGATGCCGGCGTTGTTGAAGATGTAGTCAATGCGGCCGTGCTTCTCGACCGTCGAGCCGACGAGGGCAACGACTGCCGCGCTGTCACGCACGTCGAGCTTGTGGGCCTCGGCATCACCGCCGATCTCCGCGACGACCTTCTCGACGCCGGGCAGGTCGATGTCCGCGGCGATGACCGTGCCGCCGGCCTTGCCGATCTCTTTGGCGAATCCAAGCCCCAGGCCTGAGGCGGCGCCGGTGATGATCGCGATCTTGTTGTTGAAGACTTCGTAGCTCATGGCCGCGAAGGCTACATCAAACGATGGAAAGGTGAACGGCGCTCAGACGACGAACTTGCCGTCCTTCTGCATCAGCTCGCCGTCGACGTGGATCGTGCCGCCCTGTCGAAGGTCGCAGACCATGTCCCAGTGGATCGCGGAGTCGTTGACTCCCCCGCTCTCCGGGTAGCTCATGCCGACAGCCATGTGCACGGTGCCGCCGATCTTCTCGTCGAGCAGGATCTCCTTGGTGCCTGTGGTGATGCCGTAGTTGGTGCCGATTCCGAGCTCGCCGAGCGTGCGCGCGCCTTCGTCGGTGTCGAGCATCTCGAGCAGGAAGTCCTCGCCCTGCTCGGCCGACGCGTCAGTGACCTTGCCGTCCACGAACTTGAACTTGACGCCGCTGACCTCGCGGCCGCCGTAGGTTGCCGGGAAGCTGAAGGCGACCTCGCCGTTGACGCTGTCCTCGACGGGGCCGGTGAAGAACTCGCCGTCGGGCATGTTGTGCGTGCCCACGCACGGAATGAACGTGCGGCCGGCAATGCCGAGCTTGATGTCGGTGCCCGGTGCCTGGATGTGCACTTCTTCCTTGCCCTGGATCCACTCAGCGAGCCGTTTGACCGTGTCGGACTGGCGCTGCCACGCAGTCAGCGGGTCGGCGTCGTCGGCCAGGCACGCGCTGTAGAAGAAGTCCTCGTACTCAGAGAGCGAAAGGCCGGCCTCGGAGGCGTAGGCCTGCGTCGGGAAGAGCGTCAGTGACCAGCGGTAGTCGCCCGACGCAGAGCGCTGCATCGATGCGTCCATCAGGGGCTTGCGCGCCTTGCTGACGATGCCCTGCTTGGCCGGGTCGACGTTGCTCAGAGCGCGCGTGTTGGTGTCGGCCATGATCACGATGCGGTTGTCGATGTTCTCGGCGACCCACTGCGCGGTCGGCGGGATCCACGCGAGCTGCTCGTCATTTGCGTACTTGTAGAAAGCCGGTGCCTGCTCGCTGAGCGAGAGCTGCACGATCGGAAGACCACCGGCCTTCAGCACCTCTTCGTAGACCGCCTGGACCAGTGGTTCGGCGACCACCTCGGACTGGATCACGCATGTCTCGCCCGGCTTGACCCCGGTCGAGTAGTTGACGAGGATCTGGGCTAGGGCTTCTACGCGTGGGTCTCTCATTTGATGAATTCCTCGTGGATGGTCGTGTCTTTGGTCAGCTCGGGGTGAAACGTATACGCAGTGACGGCGCCGCTGCGCACTCCAACCGGCTCGTCGCCGAGTGTCGCGATCACCTCGACGTCGTTGCCGACGCGAACGATCTTCGGCGCGCGGATGAAGACTCCCGCAAACGGCCTGTTGCCGGCGAGCGTCACTTCGCCTTCGAAGCTGTGCGTCTGCCGGCCGTACGCGTTGCGCTCACATGTGATGTCGACGATGTTCAGGTGCGAATCGTCCAGCAAGATTGTGCCCGCGCAAGTGGCCAACACCGGGCGGCCGGACTGAACGAAATCAACGATTGGTCCGGTCAGAACCTCGCGTTCTATTCCGAGCGTCATGGTCGTCGACTCGCCGCCGGGAAGCACCAGCGCGTCGAGCCCGTCCAGATCTGCGGGCGTGCGAACCTCGCGCCCTGCGACGCCGAGCTCCTGCAGCTTCGCCAGGTGATTGCTGAAGCCGCCCTGCAGCGCGAGCACGCCGACGAGCGGCAACTTCACCAGCCTCGGCCTGCGAGCAACTCCGACTCGTCGAGTTTGCGACTCTCAAGGCTGTCCATTGCGGCGCCGAGTCCCTCGGAGGCCGCGAGCACGCGCTCGGGGTCGGCAAAGTGCGTTGTTGCCTCGACGACCGCCGCGGCGCGCTTCTCCGGGTCGGACGATTTGAAGATTCCTGAGCCGACGAAGACGCCTTCGGCCCCCAGCTGCATCATCAGCGCGGCGTCAGCCGGCGTTGCGATTCCGCCGGCGACGAACAGCACGACCGGCAGCGAGCCGGAGAGTGCGACTTCGCGGACGATCTCGAGCGGCGCGCGCAGTTCCTTGGCCGCTGCGGCGAGTTCGCTCTCATCGAGCACGGTGAGCTTCTTGATGTCGCCACGGATCTGGCGGATGTGACGGACTGCCTCGACGACGTCGCCGGTTCCAGCCTCGCCCTTCGAGCGGATCATCGCGGCGCCCTCGCCGATGCGGCGCAGCGCCTCGCCAAGGTTGGTCGCGCCGCAGACGAACGGAACCTTGAAGTCCCACTTGTCGATGTGGTTGACCTCGTCGGCCGGGGTGAGCACTTCGGACTCATCGACGTAGTCGACCTCAAGCGCTTCGAGCACCTGAGCCTCGGCGAAGTGACCGATGCGCGCCTTGGCCATCACGGGGATCGTCACCGACTCCTGGATGCCACGGATCATCTCCGGCGCGCTCATGCGGGCGACGCCACCATCACGACGGATGTCGCTGGGGACGCGTTCGAGCGCCATCACTGCCGAGGCACCTGCGGCCTCGGCGATCTTTGCCTGCTCGGCGTCGACGACATCCATGATCACGCCGCCGCGGAGCATCTCCGCCATTCCGGTCTTTACTGCAAAAGTTGCTTCACGCGTCAATTCATCAGTCATGACAGTGAGCTTAGTTGGGCAGTGCGCGAAAGCGCGGCCGTTCCGAAAGCGGCGATGCGGCCGGCTCCTCACTGCGATGCCCAAGCGGAATCGACTCGTAGAACGCACGATGAATCCGGTCGTCGTTGGTGAGTTCGGGATGGAATGTCAGCGCCGTGACGTTCCCGCTGCGCACTGCGACAGGAACGTCCTCCACCTTCGCCAGAACTTCGACTCGCGGACCGACACGACTGATCTTGGCCGCGCGGATGAAGAGCCCGCGGAAATCGCCACCCTCCACGCCGCGCACCGAGAATTCGGCTTCAAAGCTGTGCGTGGACGCGCCGTAGGCGTTGCGATCACAAGAGACGTCGAGCAGGCCCATGTGGGCGTCGTCGAGCAGAATCGTCCCCGCGCAAGTCGCCAGCACGGGCTTCCCGGAGGTGATGAATTCCCGCAGCGGCCTGCCGAGACCCTCGCGGTCGATCCCGAGTCCCATCGTCGTCGACTCTCCGCCGGGCAGCACCAGTCCGTCGATATTCGCGAGGTCGCCCGGGGTCCGGACCTCGCGGATCAGCGCGCCCATCGCACGCAGCTTTTTGATGTGAGCGTTGTAGCCACCCTGGAGCGCGAGCACGCCGACACCTCTGAATCCAATTGCCATAACCCTTCTTCGGCCAATTCGTTCGTATACAAAGTGATTTCGATCACACAACGATCGGAATATGCTCGCGAAATGATTGATCCGCTTGAACGCTGGCGTGAGTACGGCGAGAAGCCGGACTTCGCGGGACTCCTCACCTACGGGGGCGTTCCGTACACGCAGGACCCCTCCGAACTGGTTGGATTCGACGTCGCGATCGTCGGCGCGCCGACCGATGACCTGGTCAGCGACCGACCCGGGGCACGATTTGCGCCGCGCGCGATCCGCGCCGCGAGCTGCCCGCCCGGCCCGCACATGGAGGCGCGGGTCGATGCGTTCGAGGTCCTGAAGATCGTCGACTACGGCGACGCCGCAGTGCTCCCTGCGGACTGGGAGCGCACGCACCGCGCGATCGAACAGACCGTCGGCGAAGTGCTCGCGGCCGGCGCGATCCCGATCATCCTCGGCGGCGACCACTCAATCGCGGAGCCCGACATCCGCTCGTGCGCGGCAAAGCACGGACCGGTCGGACTGATCCATTTCGACACCCACACCGACACCGGCAAAGAGGTCTTCGGCGTGGAGGTGAGTCACGGCACCCCGATGTATCGCCTGGTGGAAGAAGGCGCGATCGATCCCAGTCGCCACGTACAGATCGGTCTGCGCGGCTACTGGCCGGGTGACGAAGAGTTTGGCTGGCAGGCCGAGAAGGGAATCACCGCGATTCCGATGCACGAGGTGCACCGGAACGGGATCGATGCGGCGGTCGCCCGTACGCTTGAAATCGTCGGCAAGGGGCCGGTGTTCATCAGCGTGGATGTGGACGTGCTCGACCCGGCGTTCGCCCCCGGCACCGGAACGCCTGAACCCGGCGGCATGACCAGCAGCGACCTGCTGAACGCCTGCCGCGCACTTGCCGCCGCCGTCGAGCTCGTCGGGGCGGATCTCGTCGAGATCATCCCCACCGGAGTTGGATCGGCTGACATCACGGCGCTTGTCGGCGACCGCGTGGTGCGCGAGCTGCTGACCGGTGTTGCTATTCGGCGGTTAGCTGCTTCTTGAGTGCGACAAGGCGCTCGACACCCGGCTCCAACTGAGCGCGGGTCACGCGCCCGGCTTTGACGTCGGCGAGCAACCTGCTGCGCGCTGTCATCGCACGGCTCCATGCCTGGCCCCAGAGCAGAACGTCAACGCCCGCCCGCAACGCGGACCTGGCCGTGTTTGCGCCCGGACCGAACTGCGGCGTCTCAAGCGCGTCAGTGATTGTCAGACCCTTGAAGCCCGTTTCGGCGAGCATTGCGTACGCATCCTTCTCCAGCGAAGCGGGGCGATTGAAACCAAGCTTGGGGTAGCGCGCGCTGGCCATCATCACGAACGTCGGCGTGTCCGGGCACTGCGTGTAGGCCTTGTTCTCAGCGTCGATCACCGCGCGTGGGGCGAAGATCTTCACGTCGCTGAAGTCAGTGTCGGCGCCGGCGCGACCGAGTCCGGGGAAGTGCTTGAACGTTGCGGCCACTCCCCCCTTCTCGTTCCCACCTGCGAACGCGCAGCCGGCGTTGGCCACGATCTGAGCACTGCTTGAGTACGCGCGGTTCCCGAGGAATGAGTTCCGGACCTTCGGCACGTCGACGACCGGCGCGAGGTTGACGTTGAAGCCGTACTTCTTCAGCGCGCGTCCGGTGGCGAGGCCCTGGCTCATGCCCGTGCGCGCGGGGTTTGATGAGCGGCCGATCGACGCCGGCGTGCGCGTCGGCGGCAGCGTGGGAAGCCGCTGCACGATCCCGCCCTCCTGATCGATCATCACGAAGAGCGGAGGCATCCCCCCTGCCCTGGCCCACGCCTGAAGCTTCCGGATCGCTCGTCGCGCCACGCTCGGCGACGGCATGTTGTTCGTGAACAGGATCACGCCACCGATGCGCCCGGCGCGCGCCGCCCGCAGCACCGTGCGTGGCGGAGAAGTACCGACGTAGCCGGTCGTGATCCGTTGGCCGACGAGCTGGGCGGTCGTGAGCTTCGCGGTTGCGGAGTCCGCGACCTTCACCGGGAGTCTCTTGTCGGAGCCGCCGCTCGCCAGCGCAACGGTCGCCGCGACGGCACCGGTGATCGCGAGCGCGACTGCGGTCACGCCAAAGCGGGTCATCATCTCAAGCTACAGGAGTGCTTACTTGCCGCGGTAGGCACGAATGCGCCCGCCGTAGACATCACTGTTGCTCGCGTAGAGCTCGTTCACGAGTCCCTGCACCACCGACAGCAGTCCGGTGTGCGAACGCACGAAGGACGGGCTGGTCGACGAGTAGTACATGTGGTGCGTGGAAAGCTTGGCGATCTCGCTCATCGAGGCGTCAGTGATGCTGATCGAGCGGGCACCGCGCGTGTTCGCGAGGCGCATCGCACGCGTGACGATCGTGTGCGGACGACCTGCGCAGAAGGCGATGACGAGCGTGTCCTCGTCGATCCGCGCGACGCGGTTGATCGAGTCCTGCGACGGACTGGCGATCAGCTCGCAGCGGTGCTCGAGCAGCATCAGCATGTGACGCATGTATGAAGCGAAGAAAGCCATCTGGTCGGTGCCGACCACGAGGATGTTGCGTGAAGTCGTGATCGCCTCGACAGCGGCGTCGAAAGTCGCGCGGTCCATGCGGCGCGCGGTCTCTTCGATGTTGATCTGGTCGGCCGCCACGACCGATTCGGCCGGCGTCGGGTTCAGCCCGAAGAGCGAGCCGTTGGATCCGGTCTCCTGCTCGCGGCGTGTGGCGCGGTATTCCTCGCGGGCGGCCGTCTGCAGTTCGGGGAAACCCTCGAAGCCCAGTGCCTGGCTGAAGCGAACGACCGTTGAAGAAGAAGTCTGAACCTGGGCCGCGAGCTGCTCGGCGGTCTGGAATGCCGATTCCTCGAGGTGGTCGATGATGTAGAGCGCGACATCGCGCTGCGCACGCGAGCACCCGTCGAGCTTGCCGCGGATCAGGGCGCTGAGTGTCAGCGGCTCCGCCTCGGCCTTCACGGTCGGTTTGGAAGTCTTGCTGGCCTTGATCGGCGAGTCCGCCTTGGCGGCGGTTTTGTTGGCGACGGTCTTGTGGGCCGGCTTATCGGCGAGGGCGGCTTTGCTCATGGGGCGGTTTTTCGCTCTTGTGCAGGTATTCCCTTCCGAAACCGATCGCTGCGCTGACAAAAATTGTGCAGAACGGGTGCATCGATCATCCGTCCACGACTTTCATGCGCAAAAGCGCTCAACGACGGGAAATGGATGTCTCGCGTACCGAATAGCGATTGGTGTCAGGAAACCATTCAGTTTCTGTCGCGGGGAACTATTCAGCTTTTGCGATGTTGTACCGATGGAACACATATCCCGCGCAGACATGCGGGAAAGGCGGCTCGCAGACCATCCGACCAAAAGTCGATGTGCCGCCCGGAACAAGCCCCCATACCTAAGGACGCAAAACCCCGCATGATCCTGCATGTGATCAAGCCGAGCTTCAGCAAGCGATCGCTTGCTCAATTGCTCGTGCTCGCGTTCTCATTCGTGGTCTTCGCGATCGCGCTGTCGGAATCTGCGTCTGCGGATCTCGACACCTTCACGACGGGCGACGGCCATGAAGGCGCGGTCACCGTTTCAACCAGCTCGGTGCTGAACTACTCGGCGCCGCTGAACGCCGCAGCTTCGGCGGGCGCCAACTCGCTGACCACCGGCGCAGGCCGGACCGGCGCGACGGGGACTTCCACGACGACCGGTTCGGCCGCGCAGACACAGTTCGAAGCCAACCGCCTCGCGCTTGTGATCCAGTCATCGAACTACACCGGTTCGGCGCCGAGCGGAGACCAGACGGACATCGACCTTTCGAGCAGCAGCGTCGGGCGCTGGGAGCTCGCACGGATCAGCTCAATCAGCGGCTCGCTCGCGGCGGGCATGACCGTCAACTTCTACAACCCGCTCGTCAATTCGTACGCCGCGACGGGCGCGCAGATCGTCGCGGTCCCGGAATTCACGACGGTGCAGATCAACGGCACACGCAGCTGGAGCGCCAACTCATGGAACGGCACCAATGGCGGCATCACCGCCTTCCTTGCGACCGGCGCCGTGAACCTGAGCAACGCCAGCAGCTCGATCAACGCGAACGGCGACGGCTTCCGCGGCGGCCTGCTCTACAACGGCTCTTCCACCGCCTGCACCCAACTCGACGGAACGGTCGGCGGCGGCAAGGGCGAGGGCATCGTCTCCGGCGTCTACCCGGGAACGGCTTCGAGCTACGCCTCGCGCGGGAACATCGCCAACGGCGGTGGCGGTGGCGTCTGTGAGAACTCCGGTGGTGGCGGAGGCGGAAACGGCGGACAGGGCGGTATCGGCGGCCTCTCGTATGACGGCAACCGCAACGTCGGCGGACTCGGCGGATCGAAACTCGACTATTCAGCGTTCGACCACGCGATCTTCGGTGGCGGTGGCGGCGCGGGCGACGAGAACAACTCCAACGGTGGCGCAGGCGGAAACGGCGGCGGCTTCGTGTTTGTTCGTGCGAATTCTCTGACCGGCGCTGGCACAATCTCAGCCACGGGCAACGACGGGGCCGACTCGGCCAACGTCGGCTCAAGCGACGCGGCCGGCGGCGGCGGCGCCGGTGGCGTGGTCTACGCCCGCTTCAATTCGACAGCGGCATGCGGGAGCGTCACTGTCCGCGGCGGTGCCGGAGGCGACGAGCAGTCAACCGGCGGCGTCCACGGGCCCGGCGGTGGTGGCGCCGGCGGGCGGCTCATCCTGCAGAGCTCCGGCGGCACATGCCCCACCACAGTCGCGAACGGTGTCGGCGGAACGGTCCCGAACGGCGGCGGCGGTACGCGCGGCTCTGGTCCGACCAGCAGCACCGACGCAACTTCCTCGGGCGCGACCGAGGCCGTTCCGGGCGGCGGCGGAATCACGACGCCGACCGCTGCGGTCACCGACCCCGCGGACGGCGTCATCACCAACGACACGACGCCGACCATCACCGGCAACTCGAGCATGAACGCGGGAACAATCCGCGTGACCGTCGACGGCGCTTACGTCGGGTCGGCCACCACGGCGGGAGACGGAACGTGGAGCTACGTGCTGCCGTCAGCGCTCAGCGCCGGTGCCCACAGCTACACGGTGAGACCCGTCTTCTACGGCCTGGCCGGAACCGCGACGGCCTCGCGCACAATCAACATCGACCTCACGCCCCCGGGGGCGCCGACCGTTTCATCGAACCGCACCGGCACGGTCGCCCAGACGACGGCCTCGATCACCTACATACCCGCAGAAGGCGGCGGCACGATGCAGTGCTCGCTCGACGGCGGGGCATACGCGACTTGCGCGGCAAGCCCGGTCGCGCTGAGCGGTCTGGCCGACGGCAACCACAGCTACGCAGTCCGTCAGGTCGACGCGGCCGGCAACATCGGCTCGGCGAGCACGGCCGCATGGGTTGTCGACACGACTGCCCCGCCCGCGCCAACGGTCACCCGCACTTCGCCGGCCTCCAGCCCGACCAACGCGACGACCGCGCAGATCGCGTTCAGCGCGAACGAAGCCGGCGGCACGCTGCAGTGCTCGGTTGACGGCGGCGCCTACGCAACCTGCGCCGCGAGCCCGGCGAACCTCTCCAGCCTTGCCAACGGAGCGCACAGCTACGCGGTCCGCCAGGTCGACGTGGCCGGCAACACCGGCGCGGCGACGACCGTCAACTGGACCATCGACACGATTGCACCGGCGGCCCCGACGGTCACCTCCGACCGCACCGGCACGGTCGCCCAGACGACGGCCTCGATCACCTACACACCCGCAGAAGGCGGCGGCACGATGCAGTGCTCGCTCGACGGCGGGGCATACGCGACTTGCGCGGCAAGCCCGGTCGCGCTGAGCGGTCTGGCCGACGGCAGTCACAGTTATGCGGTCCGTCAGGTCGATGCGGCCGGAAACTCCGGCTCGGCCACGACGGTCGCATGGGTCGTCGACACCGCCGCCCCGCCGGCTCCGACCGTCACGCGCACGTCACCGGCTTCGACGCCGACCGCGCTCACCACCGCGCAGATCGCATTCTCAGCCAATGAAGCAGGCGGCACGCTGCAGTGCTCGGTTGACGGCGGCGCCTACGCCACCTGCGCTGCGAGCCCCGCGAACCTCAGCTCGCTCGCCGACGGCCCCCACAGCTACTCGGTCCGCCAACAGGACACCGCCGGAAACACCAGCGCGGTCACGACGGTGAACTGGGTCGTGGACACCGTGGCCCCGCCTGCGCCGACGGTCAGCTCGAACCGCACGGGAACCACAAATCTGAACACCGCGCAGGTCAGCTTCAGCGCGAACGAGGCCAGCGGCACGCTGCAGTGCTCGGTTGACGGCGGAGCATTTGCAACCTGCGCCGCGAGTCCGGTCAGCCTCAGCGGCCTTGCCGACGGAAGCCACAGCTTCGCGGTGCGCCAGGTTGACGCGGCGGGCAACACCGGCTCAGCGACGACCGTCGCCTGGGTCGTGGACACCCTCGCCCCGCCGGCACCGACCGTCACCAGGACATCACCGGCATCGACTCCGACCGCACTCACTACGGCGCAGATCGCCTTTTCGGCCAACGAGGCCGGCGGAACGCTGCAGTGCTCGGCCGACGGTGGTGCCTACGCAGCGTGTGGAGCGAGTCCCGCAAACCTCTCCGGCCTGACCGACGGTCCGCACAGCTACGCGGTGCGCCAGGTCGATGCAGGCGGCAACAACGGCGCCGCGACCACCGTCAACTGGACCGTCGACACTGCGGCCCCGCCCGCGCCGACGGTCACCCGAGTCAGCCCCGCCTCAACCCCGACCCAGCTGACGACCGCCCAGGTCAGCTTCTCGGCCAACGAGGGCGGCGGAACGCTGCAGTGCTCGGCCGATGGCGGTGCATACGCAGCTTGCGCCGCCAGCCCCGCGAACCTCAGCGGCCTCACGAACGGAGCTCACAGCTACGCCGTGCGCCACCAGGACGCGGCCGGGAACACGAGTCCGGTCACGACGGTGAACTGGACCGTCGACACGCTCGCCCCTGCGGCGCCGAGCGTCAGCTCGAACCGCACCGGCACGGTCAACCTGAATACGGCGACGATCACCTACACCGCCGCTGAAGGCGGGGGCACGATGCAGTGCTCAGCAGACGGCGGCGCCTACGCAACGTGCGGCGCGAGCCCGGTCGCGTTGAGCTCCCTCGCCGACGGCAGCCACAGCTACGCAGTGCGTCAGGTTGACGCGGCCGGAAACACCGGCTCCGCCACGACGGTCGCGTGGGTCATCGACACCGCCCCACCGCCGGCACCCACGGTCACGCGCACCTCCCCCACCTCGACACCGACCCAGCTGACGAGCGCGCAGATCACCTTCAGCGCCAATGAGGCGGGCGGAACACTGCAGTGCTCGGCCGACGGGGGCGCTTACGCCACCTGCGCCGCGAGCCCGGTCAGCCTCAGTGGCCTTGCCGACGGCAGCCACAGCTACGCAGTGCGTCAGGTTGACGCGGGAACGAACGTCGGCCCCGCGACCACCGTCAACTGGACCGTTGACACCGTCGGCCCGGTCGCGCCGACTGTAACCCGCACCTCACCGGCCTCCAGCCCGACCAACCAGACCACGGCGCAGATCACGTACCTCGCGAACGAGGGCGGCGGAACGCTGCAGTGCTCGGTCGACGGGGGCGCGTACGCAGCCTGCGGCGCAAGCCCGGCGAACCTCGCGTCACTGACCGACGGCACGCACAGCTACGCAGTGCGTCAGGTTGACGCGGCCGGAAACAACGGCGCCGTCGCAAGCGTTTCGTGGGTCATCGACACGACCGGGCCGGTCGCGCCGACCGTCACGCGCACAAGCCCGGCATCCAGCCCGTCCGCGTCGACCACCGCCCAGATCACTTTCTCCGCCAACGAGGGCGGCGGCACCCTCCAGTGTTCGACTGACGGCGGCGCGTACACCGCCTGCGGTGCCAGCCCGGCGAACCTCTCCGCGCTCGCCGACGGAAGCCACAGCTTCGCCGTGCGCCAGCTCGACGGCCTTGGCAACATCGGCTCGGTCGCCTCGGTCGCCTGGGTGGTGGACACCTCCGCGCCTCCGGCCCCGACGGTCACCCGCACGTCACCGCCATCAACCCCGACTTCGCTGACCAGCGCGCAGATCGCCTTCGCCGCCAATGAGGCCGGCGGCACGCTGCAGTGCTCGGTCGACGGCGGTGCGTACGCGACTTGCGGATCAAGTCCGGCGAACCTGTCGGGTCTCTCCGACGGAGCCCACAGCTACGCCGTGCGCCAGCAGGACGTGGCCGGAAACACGAGCCCGATCACGACGGTGAACTGGGTCGTCGACACGATCGCCCCGAACGCGCCGGGCGTGAGCTCCAACCGCACCGGCACCACCAGCCAGACCACGGCGACAATCACTTACACCCCCGCTGAAGGCGGCGGAACAGTTCAGTGCTCGGTCGACGGCGGAGCCTTCGCGACCTGCACCGCCAGTCCGGTCGCGGTGACCGGGCTCGGCGACGGAGCCCACACATACGCAGTCCGTCAGATCGACGCGGCGGGCAACATCGGCTCCGCGACAACGGCCGCCTGGACCGTCGACACGATCGCACCCCCGGGGCCGACCGTGACGCGAACCGCTCCGGCGACCACGCCGACCAACTCGACCACCGCGCAGATCGCCTTCTCCGCCAACGAGGGCGGCGGCACGCTTGAGTGCTCGGTCGACGGAGGCACCTATTCAGTCTGCGCAGCAAGCCCGACCAGCCTCAGCGGCCTCGCCGATGGCGCCCACAGCTACGCCGTCCGCCAGGTCGACTCCGGTGGCAACACCGGCACGTCAACCACGGTCAACTGGGTCGTCGACACGACACCGCCGGCCGCGCCCACCGTCACCCGGACAAGCCCGGCCTCAACTCCGACAACGCTGACCACCGCGCAGATCGCCTTCAGCGCGAACGAGGGCGGCGGAACCCTGCAGTGCTCAGTCGACGCCGGCGCCTTCGCCACTTGCGCCGCCAGCCCGACAAACCTCTCCGGACTCGCCGACGGCGGACACAGCTACGCGGTGCGCCAACTTGACGCCGCCGGCAACATCGGATCGATCAGCTCGGTCGCGTGGGTCGTCGACACGACCGCTCCTCCGGCTCCGACTGTGACGCGCACTTCCCCCGCCTCGACGCCGACGCAGTCCACGGCGGCGCAGATCTCGTTCAGCGCAAACGAGGGTGGCGGAACGTTGCAGTGTTCGGTCGACGGGGGCGCGTACGCAACTTGCGGCGCAAGCCCGGCGAATCTTTCAAGCCTCCCCAACGGCGCCCACAGCTACGCCGTGCGCCAGCAGGATGCGGCCGGAAACATCGGCCAGGTCACGACAGTCAACTGGGTCGTGGACACGATCGCTCCGGCCGCCCCGACCGTCAGCTCGAACCGCACCGGCACCGTCAACGTGACCACCGCGACGATCACCTACACCGCTGCCGAGGGCGGCGGAACGATGACCTGCTCGGTCGACGGCGGCCCATATGCGGCCTGCACGGCCAGCCCGATCAGCCTCAGCGCCCTCGCGGACGGCAACCACAGCTACGCGGTGCGCCAGACCGACGCCGCGGGCAACGTCGGTTCCTCGAGCTCGGTCGCATGGATCGTTGACACCGTCGCGCCGCCGGCCCCGACCGTCACGCGTACTTCACCGGCCGCAACTCCGACCAGCCTCACGACCGCGCAGGTCACCTTCAGTGCAAACGAAGCTGGCGGAACGCTGCAGTGCTCCGTTGACGGCGGCGCGTACGCAACGTGTGGATCGAGTCCGGCGAGCCTCTCCGGTCTGACCGACGGCGCACACAGCTACTCCGTCCGTCAGGTCGACGCCGGCACGAACACCGGACCCGCGACCACCGTCAACTGGACCGTCGACACTGCCGCCCCGCCGACACCGACTGTGACGCGCACCAGCCCAGCTTCAACGCCGACCAGCCTCACCACGGCCCAGATCACTTACTCCGCAAACGAAGCCGGCGGCACGCTGCAGTGTGCGGTCGACGGCGGCGCGTACGCGGCGTGCGGCGCAAGCCCCGCGAATCTCTCAGGTCTGACCGACGGCGCCCACAGCTACGCGGTGCGGCAGGTTGACGCAGCCGGCAACACCGGCAGCGCCACCACCGTCAACTGGACCGTGGACACGACGCCGCCCCCAGCACCCACCGTCGCCTCCAACCGCACCGGCACGACCAACCTCACGACCGCACAGGTGACCTTCAGCGCCAACGAGGCCGGCGGAACGCTGCAGTGCTCAGTTGACGGCGGGAGCTACGCGACCTGCGCCGCGAGTCCGGTGAGCCTCTCGGGCCTGACCGACGGCGGACACAGCTACGCGGTGCGCCAGGTCGACGCGGCCGGCAACACCGGCTCGGCCACGACCGTTGCCTGGACGGTGGACACCGTCGCGCCGGTTGCACCGAACGTCACGCGCACTTCCCCGGCTTCGACGCCGACCAGCCAGACCGCGGCGCAGATCACCTTCAGCGCCAACGAGGGCGGCGGGACCCTGCAGTGCTCGGTTGACGGCGGCGCGTATTCAACTTGTGGCACCAGCCCGACCAACCTCTCCAGCCTGACCGACGGCGCGCACAGCTACGCAGTCCGCCAGGTCGACGCAGGCAGCAACACAGGCCCCGCGACAACCGTGAACTGGGTCGTCGACACGATCGCCCCGGCCGCTCCGAGCGTCAGCTCGAACCGCACCGGCACCGTCAACCTCGACACCGCAACGATCACTTACGGCGCTGCCGAAGGCGGCGGGACAATTGAGTGCTCGATCGACGGCGGCGCATACGCATCCTGCAGTGCCAGCCCAGTGTCCCTGACCGGTCTCGCCGACGGTGCGCGCAGCTACTCGATCCGCCAGGTTGACGCAGCGGGTAACACCGGGTCAGCCACCACCGTTTCGTGGACCGTCGACACAGCCGCCCCGCCGGCGCCGACTGTCACGCGCACATCCCCGACTTCAACGCCGACCAGCCTCACAGCCGCCGAGATCACGTACTCCGCAAACGAGGCCGGCGGCACGCTGCAGTGCTCGGTCGACGGCGGCGCGTACGCACCGTGTGGATCGAACCCGGCCAATCTCACCGGCCTCACCGACGGCGCGCACAGCTACTCCGTGCGTCAGATCGACGCCGGCACCAACGTCGGCGCCGCGACGACGGTCAGCTGGACCGTCGACACCGCCGCACCTCCGGCACCGACCGTCACGCGAACCGTCCCAGCTTCAACGCCGACCACTCAGACGTCCGGGCAGATCAGCTTCGGCGCCAACGAAGCCGGCGGGACGCTCGAGTGCTCTGCTGACGGAGCCAGCTACACCTCCTGCGGATCGAGCCCGGCGAACCTCAGCGGCCTGACCGACGGCGTGCACAGTTACGCCGTGCGCCAGGTGGACGCGGCCGGCAACACCGGCGCCGCCTCAAGCGTCAGCTGGACCGTTGACACGACGCCGCCTCCGGCCCCGACCGTGAGTTCCAACCGCAGTGGCACGACCAACCTGACTTCAGCGCAGATCACCTTCAGTGCCAACGAGGCCGGCGGGACGCTCGAGTGCTCTGCTGATGGCGGTGTCTACGCGGCCTGCGGCCCGAGCCCGGTGAACCTCTCCTCGCTCGCGGACGGCAACCACAGCTATGCGGTCCGTCAGGTTGACGCCGCTGGAAACACGGGATCGCCAACAACCGTCGCCTGGACAGTGGACACCGACGCGCCGCCCGCACCCACCGTGGCGCGTACCTCACCCACTTCATCACCGAGCAGCCAGACAACGGCGCAGATCACGTTCTCCGCCAACGAGGCCGGCGGAACGCTCGAGTGCGCGGTCGACGGCGGCAGTTACGCGACCTGTGGATCGAGCCCCGCGAACCTCTCCGGCCTGACCGACGGCGCGCACAGCTACGCAGTCCGCCAGGTCGACGCAGGCAGCAACACAGGCCCCGCGACAACTGTGAACTGGGTCGTCGACACAATCGCCCCGGCCGCTCCGACCGTCAACTCAAGCCGCACCGGCACGGTCAACGAGACCACCGCGCTGATCACGTACACCGCAGCTGAGGGCGGCGGCACGATCGAATGCTCGGTTGACGGCGGCACCTACGAAGCCTGCAGCCCCAGCCCGAACGCCCTGCACTCACTCGCCGACGGAGTGCACAGTTACGCGGTCCGCCAGGTAGACGCCGCGGGCAACACCGGGTCCGAGACCACGGTGGCCTGGACCGTCGACACGGCCACCCCGCCGGCCCCGACGGTCACTCGGACCACACCAACTTCATCGCCGACCAGCCAGACAACTGCGCAGATCACGTTCAGCGCAAACGAAGCCGGCGGCACGCTGCAGTGTGCGGTCGACGGGGGCAGCTACGCGGCGTGCGGCAGCAGCCCGGCAAGCCTTTCCGGTCTCGCCGACGGCCCGCACAGCTACTCGGTGCGCCAGGTCGACGCCGGCACAAACACCGGCCCGGCAACGACCGTGAGCTGGACGGTCGACACCGTCGCGCCGGTGGCCCCGAACGTCACGCTCGCCTCCCCGACCTCCACGCCGACCAACGAAACAACCGCGCAGATCATCCACTCGGCCAACGAGGCAGGCGGCACGCTCGAATGCTCTGTTGACGGCGGTGCGTATGCGACATGTGGCGCCAGCCCGGCAAGCCTCTCCAGCCTGACCGACGGCACGCACAGCTACGCCGTGCGCCAGGTCGACGACGCCGGAAACACCGGCGCGGCAGACACCGTTGGCTGGACCGTCGACACGGCTGCGCCGCCGGCCCCGACCGTGAACTCGGACCGCAGCGGAACCACAAGCGAGACAACCGCCGAAGTCACGTTCGTCGCCAACGAAGCAGGCGGCGCGCTCGAATGCTCGATTGACGGAGGCACGTACGCCACCTGTGGCAGCAGCCCGGCAACGCTCTCCAGCCTGAGCGACGGCCCGCACAGCTACGCAGTTCGCCAGATCGATACGGCCGGCAACACCGGCTCAACGACGACCGTGAGCTGGATCGTCGACACGATCGCCCCGCCCGCTCCGACTGTCACGCGCACTGCGCCGACCGCAAGTCCGACGAGCGAGACGACCGCAGAGATCACCTTCACCCCGAACGAGTCCGGCGGCACGCTCGAGTGTTCGGTTGACGGCGGCGCCTACGCCACATGCGCGGGCAGCCCAGCAACCCTTTCCGGGCTCGCCGACGGCCCGCACAGCTACGCAGTCCGTCAGGTAGACGCGGGCAACAACACCGGCGCATCGGCGAGCGTCAGCTGGACAGTCGACACCGTCGCGCCGAGCGCACCGTCAGTCAGCTCAAACCGCACCGGCACCGTGGGCGAATCGACCGCCGAGATCACCTACACGCCGAGCGAGCTCGGCGGCACGCTCGAGTGCTCACTCGACGGCGCGCCTTACGCCGCCTGCACGAGCAGCCCGATCATGCTCACCGGCCTGGCCGACGGGCCGCACACCTACTCGGTGCGCCAGCTCGATGACGCCGGCAACGCGGATTCCGCGAGCACGGTCGCCTGGATCGTCGACCTCACCGCTCCGGGTGCGCCAATCATCACTTCGCCCACCGGCTCGCCCCACTACAGCGCGACCGCGACACCGGTTTTCTCGGGCACCGCTGAGCCGGGCAGCACGGTCAAGCTCTATGACGGCGCCACGCTCGTCGGCACCGCCACCGCGGACGGCAGCGGCGACTGGTCGGTCGCAACGGACTCGCTCGCCGACGGCGCGCACTCAATCGTCGCGGCGGCAACCGACCCCGCAGGAAACAGCGGCGCCGCTTCCGCACCCGCCAGCGCGGAGATCGACACGATCGCGCCGACGGTCGCAATCAGCGCGCCCGTAAGCGGCGGATTCATCAACACCACGGTCGCGACGGTCAGCTTCAGCGTCACGGACGCAAACCCGGCAGCAGCCTCAATCTGCCAGGTCGACGGCGGCTCCTTCGACCCCTGCACCAGCGGCTTCGCGACCGCGACGCTCAGCTCCGGCTCGCACACAGTCACCGTCCAGCACACCGACCTCGCCGGCAACACCGGCAGCTCGAGCTCAACGTTCACCGTTGACAGCGCCACGCCGCTGGTCTCAATCTCCAGCCCGACCGCGTTCGCGCACATCGCGACGGCCGTCGCGAGCATCACCTTCGCTGTGCTCGATGACAACGCGGCGGCAAGTTCCGACTGCAGCGTCGACGGAGCGGCCACCGTCCCGTGCACGAGTGCCTTCTCGACAAATCCGCTCAGCGACGGCGACCACACGGTCACCGTGAGCAACACCGACAGCGCCGGAAACACCGGCAGCGCATCGATCAATTTCACCGTCGACACGCAAGCCCCGAACGCGCCGACCATCACCGACGCGCCGGCGGACCCGATCGCCAGCGACGAAGCGGAGTTCGGCTTCACCGGCAGCGAGATCTCGGGCGACTTGCTCTGCGCGCTCGACGCTGCCCCCTTCACCGCCTGCACCAGCCCGGTCCAGTACCTCGGACTCGCCGACGGCATCCACGAATTCCAGGTCACGCAGCGTGACGAGGCGGGCAACATCAGCCCCGCGGCGACGCACAACTGGACCGTCGACACCACCCCGCCGAGCGCGCCGACACTGAACGGCCCGAACGCCCACACCAACAACCCTGAGTCGACCGTCAGCTTCGCTGGCAGCCCCGACACGGTCGAACTCCGCTGCAGCTTCAACGGCGGCGCGTTCTCGACCTGCCCGACGTCACCGCTGTCGCTCGGTGAGTTGCCCGACGGCAACTACAGCTTCACGGTCGAAGCCTTCGACGCCGCAGGCAACTCCTCCGCCAGCACGATCACGTGGGAAGTCGACACGGTGGCGCCGGGCGCGCCGACGATCACCGCCGGCCCGGTCGGCTCCGTGCCGTCACCTGACGCGCAGTTCTCATTCACCGGAGCAGAAGGCGGCGGAGTGTTCCGCTGCAGCCTTGACTCTCAGCCCGCAGTCACGTGCGTTTCACCGTTCGACGTCCTCGGCCTCGTCG
This sequence comes from Thermoleophilaceae bacterium, assembly GCA_016462645.1. Lineage (GTDB taxonomy): Bacteria > Actinomycetota > Thermoleophilia > Solirubrobacterales > JACPNS01 > JACPNS01. The sequence continues at coordinate 72,349 of JAEMSX010000005.1, read as the reverse complement.
ACGGCACCTACACCTTCCGCGTGCGGCAGGTTGACGCCGCCGGAAACGTCGGCCCGATGGTCAACCGCACGTGGACCGTCGACACGACTCCGCCACCCGCACCGACCGTCTCCGGACCGAGCAGCCCGTCAGGGCAGACCTCAGCGCTGATCGACTTCTCAAGCACGGAACCCGGCGTCACGTACGAGTGCTCGGTCGATGGCGGCTCCTACGCGGCATGTGCCGACCCGCTGAGCCTCAGCGGACTCGTCGACGGCGCCCACACTGTCGACGTGCGCTCCTACGACGCGGCCGGAAACGGCAGCGCGATCGGGTCGTTCGCCTGGACTGTCGACCACTCGCTCTACACCGCAGACATCGGCGGCGCGCCGAGCGGCGTCGTGAGCGCAACCGGCGCGTCAATGACGCTTTCAGCGTCGCTGCCCGGAAGCACATTCCAGTGCTCGCTCGACGGCGCTCCGTTCAGTTCCTGCAGCAGCCCGGTCAGCATCTCCAACCTTGCCGAGGGAGACCACACGTTCGCTCTGCGCGCGAGCGTCGGCGCCCAAGACGCACCCGAGGTCACGCGCAGCTGGACGATCGATCTGACGAACCCGAGTGTGACGATCACGGCTCCGCTCGCCAGCTCGACCACCGGCGCAGACACCTCGATCGCCTTCACCGCCAACGACCTGCACGCGCCGATCACCACGACGTGCAAGCTCGACAGCGCCGCGCCTGCGCCGTGTACCAGCCCGCAGGCATACACGAACCTCGCCGAGGGCAACCACACCGTCGTGGTCAGCGCGACCGACGCCGCCGGGAACTCCGGCAACGCCGCGGTCACCTGGCACGTCGACAACACCGCGCCCAGCGCCCCGCTGATCACCGCGCCGGCCGCCGACGGCTCAACCGCGAACACCACGCCCACGGTCGGCGGCACCGCGGAAGCAGGCAGCACCGTGAAGCTCTACGACGGAGCAGCCCTGCTGGCCACGCTCACCGCAGGCCCCGGCGGCGCATGGAGCTGGACTCCGCCCACACCGCTCGCCGAAGCGACCTACAACTTCCACGCCACTGCCACGGACATCAATGACAACACCGGCCCTTCGTCGGCGACGCGCACGCTCACCGTCGACGTCTCCTCGCCGAGCGAGCCGGTCATCACCGCACCTGCGGCCGGTCCGACCAACGACTCCACTCCGCTCGTCTCGGGTACCGCCGAGCCGGGTGCCACCGTGACCGTTCACGTCGACGGCAACCCGGTCTCGGGCACCGTGACCGTCGAGGGAGACGGGACCTGGCAGAAGACGATCTCGCCCGCGCTCACCGACGGACCGCACACGATCACCGCCATCGCGGTCGACACCGCCGGCAACACCTCTCCCCCGGCACCTGACCTCGCGCTCGTTGTCGACACTGCGGCCCCGAGCGTCGCGATCACCAGCCCGGCCGCCGCCGCGCAGGTCAATACCGACAGCCCGGCCATCGCGTTCACAGCCGAACCCGGCTCGACAACGCGCTGCAAGCTCGACACCGACGCGTACGCGAGCTGCACCTCGCCATTTGCCGCGAGCAGCCTCACCGAGGGCCCGCACACGGCCACAGTCGAGGCGACCGACGGTGCCGGCAACGTCGCCACCGCCGTGGTCACATTCAGCGTGGACCTGACCGACCCGACCGCGCAGCTCACAGGTGGACCGAGCGAGGGCGGCGATTCGAGCGACGACACCCCGACCTTCACCTTCACCAGCAACGAACCGGGCACGTTCGAGTGCTCGATCGACGGCGGCACGTTCGCGAGCTGCAGCTCGCCGTTCACGCTGCCGGCGATGGGCGACGGCACCCACAGCTTCACGATCCACTCCGTCGACCAGGCCGGCAACGAGTCTGCGGACGTCACGCGCACATGGACGGTCGACACGACGGCCCCGAGCGCCCCGTCGATCGACACGCCGAGCGACGGCGCCGTGACTGCGGACAGCACGCCGACAGTCACCGGCAACCCGGGTAGCGCCGAGGCGAACTCGACCGTCACGATCCACATCGACGGCACCGCGGTCGGCACCACGACCGCCGCGGGGGACGGATCCTGGAGCTTCACGGCCCCGTCGACGCTGGTCGACAACAACTATGCCTTCACCGCGAAGGCGACGGATGCCGCCGGCAACATCTCGCCCGTCAGCGCCACCGTGGACATCCGCGTGGACGGCAGCGACCCGACCGCGCAGATCACGGCAAAGCCCGGAGCGCTCTCCAGCGACTCCACCCCGACGTTCGGCTTCACCGCTGACGAGCCGGGCACCTTCGAATGCAGGATCGACAGCGGCGCCTACAGCGCCTGCACCTCCCCGTTCACCACGGCGACACTCGCGGACGGCCCGCACAGCTTCTTCGTGCGCGCGCTCGACGCCAGCAGCAACGTGTCCGCAGCGGAAGAGTGGGACTGGACGATCGACACCACGGCGCCCGACGTGACGGTCACGTCAAACACTCCGGCCGCCGGCGTCAGCCCGACCTTCAGCTTCGCGTCCAGCGAATCCGGCACCACGTACAAGTGCCGCATCGACGGCAGTGGCGCCTTCACCACATGCAGCTCGCCGTTCAACGCTCCGACGCTCAGCGTGGGAAGTCACACGCTTGAGGTCCAGTACACGGACTCCGCCGGTAACACCGGGACCAGGTCTGTGAACTTCAGCGTGACCGCCCCATCGACGCCGCAGCCCCCGACGACCACGCCGCGGATCACGGACCCGACTCCGAACCCGCCGACCGCGCCGACATGCACCGGGGCGGGCGATGAGCCCGGCATCCCGGCCAACATGACCGTGCTCAGCGCCGTCGCCAAGAAGAACGTCGTCAAGTTCACGACCAGCAGCGACAAGTACATCCTCGTGCGCGTCTCGATCTACGACGGCAGGAAGCTGGTCGGCACCGCGGTTCGCGCCAACAACCCCGGCAAGCGCATCGTCGCGATCAAGACCAAGAAGGCCCTGCCCAAGAACAAGAGGTTCACGATCCGCCTCTCCGCGATCACGATGAGCGGCGGAAAGTCGGTCGCCGGCACCAACATGGTCACTGACAAGAAGGGCAAAACCACGCTGGTCGGCGCTGACGGCACGGTCGGAGCCCCGACGGCCAGCAGCGTTGACTGCGCACCCGAGAAGGGCGCGAAGAAGATCAAGTTCCAGGTCGCGTCGAAAGCCCGCGTCAAGGTCGGCCTCACCAAGCTCACCGCGACGGCCAAGGCCTCCGACTGGTCGGTCGCGACGTTCCGCGTGATTCAGAACGGCAAAACCATCGGTCGCCGCGTGTTCCTGCTCAAGCCGGGCAAGAAGCTGACGGCCCCGATCAAGGTCCTTTCTGGCAACCGGCTGGCCAAGGGTAGGGCGATCGTCCAGGTCTCAACCTGCAGCGTCGACGGCGTCTGGCAGGTCTTCAAGAAGCCTTTCGCCGTCAAGTAAGCCCCCTAGGGTCTGCGCACTAGAACATTCGTCCACTTGCGGGCGAAATTCACCCGGGGGGAACTACTTCAGTTTTCTCGACGGGTTACCGATTGGTAGAAGATGGCGTACTTAGGTGTACGCCATATAGGCCGGCAGACCGCACCGCTGAAATCGCGTTGCGCGGCCAGTAGACAGACACCACAGCTAAGGAAGAGGAATCCCCTCCAATGTCGTTCGTCCCTGCTCGTAGCAAGCACGCCTTGATCAACGCCATATTCGTCGCGCTCGTCGTGGCCGGATTCGCGCTATTGCAAGCCTCGTCGGCAAACGCGCAGGCTGATTCATTTCATCTCGGCAACGGCACAGCTGCGGGCTTCACCGCCTCCGCGGGGACGACGACACTCAACCACGTCGCTCCGATCACCGCTGCGGCGTCTGCCGGTGCAACGAGCGTCACGATTGGGACCGAGCGCACTGGCAGCTATTCGAGCGTGGCGAGCATCTCCACCAACCGCCTCGTGCTCGTCATCCAATCAACCGGTTTCACCGGAACTGCGACCGACGGGAGTCCGACCGCAATCGACCTGACGAGCAACAGCGTCGGCGACTGGGAGCTCGCGCGCGTCTCCGGTGTGGCCGGATCGACGGTCAGCTTCGACTCCCCACTGATTCACTCATACACCGCCTCGGGCGCACAGATCGTTTCGATCCCCGAGTTCACGACAGCCACGATCGGCGTCGGAAACACGGTGAACGGACCCGCCTGGAACGGTGCCAGCGGCGGCTTCGTCGGATTCCTTGCCACCGGGGCGATCACCGTGAACGGAACGCTCACCGCCGCCGGCATCGGTTTTCGCGGCGGCACGGTCCGAAACACAACCGCGACGGGCTGCACCCAGCTGGTCCAGGGCAACAACAACCGAAAGGGTGAAGGCATCGTCCCCGCCTATTTCGATACCGCTGGAGGCGACACGAGCAACGGAGTCGGTGCGGGAAACAAGGCCAATGGTGCTGGTGGCGGAGACTGCGCCGAAGGTGGCGGTGCCGGTGGCGGTAGTGCTGGCACTGGCGGCAAAGGCGGAAACACCAGCGACGGAAACCGCCCATTTGGCGGCTACGGCGGCGCGCCCTTGACTTACTCCCCGTACAACCACTTCGCATTCGGCGGTGGCGGCGGAAGCGGCGACGACAACAGCGGTGCAAACGGCGCAGGTGGCGCGAGTGGAGGCGTCGTCTTCATCCGCGGCGCATCGCTCGCCGGCACGGGAACGATCACGGCCGCAGGCGCCAACGGCGCCAATTCGACCAACCGCCAGGCCTCGGCAGGCGGCGGCGGCGCGGGAGGCGTCGTCTATGCACGCTTCACCGGGGCGCTCAACTGCTCGACGATGTCGGTCGCCGGTGGAAACGGCGGTTCTACGCCGGCCAGCGGACTCGGCGGCGATGGTTCTCCCGGCGGCGGCGGAGCGGGCGGTTACGCCCTGATTCAGGGCGCGTCGATCGGCTGTACTCCAAGCTTGGTCTCCGGGGTCGCCGGCACCAACCCCTCGGGCGCCGCTGACGGAGCGACTCCGACGGTGAACAACTCACCCGGCAATGTTGGCCAGACGACCGCGCAGCCGTCCGCGCTTGTCAAGCCGGTCGCGACGATCACGTCACCCACCGGCGGTAGCTCGACATCCGACACAACCCCGACCATCACCGGCACCGGCACCGCAGGGGCCACCCAGTCGGTCTACTTCGACGGCGTTCTGTCCGGCTCCGTGGTTGCTGACGGATCCGGAAACTGGAGCTACACACCGGGCAGTGCGCTCGGCAGCGGATCGCACAGCGTCTACGCAATACCGGTGCTGGATTCGATGACCGGCGACGCGTCCTCCGCGGTGAGCTTCACGATCGACACGGTTGCCCCGTCCGCGCCGACAATCACGTCTCCGGCGGCCGCGACCTCTTACACCTCAGACACGACACCGCTCGTGTCCGGAACCGCCGAGGCCAACAGCACGGTGAAGGTCTATGACGGCGCAGGGACAGGAACGCTGATCGGAACGACGACCGCGGACGGGAGCGGCAACTGGAGTCTCTCGACCAGCCTGCTCGCGACTGGCTCCCACACGATCCACGCAACTTCAACGGACGCGGCGAACAACGTCAGCGCCGACTCCGGCACCAAGACCATCGTGATTGACACGACTTCCCCGACCGTCGTCCTGACGACTCCCGCAAATGGCAGCGTCACCAACGACACAACGCCCGCAATCGCCTTCAGTGTGACCGAAACAAACCCCGGCACCTCGGCCTGCATCGTCGACGGAGGCTCGCCGTTTGCCTGCACCAGCGGATCGTCGTTGTCCGCTCTGGCGGAGGGATCCCACAACCTGACGATTCAGCACACGGACCTCGCAGGAAACGTCGGCACCAGCGCAACCAACACTTTCACGATCGACACCACAGCGCCGGTGGCCCCGTCGATCAACTCTCCCGTCTCTCCGTTCACCACGAACGACCAGACACCGACGTTCAGCGGACTGGCTGAGCCCGACAACTGGGTCTACATCTATGTCGACGGCGTGCTCAACTCGATCACGTTCTCGGACGGAAGCGGCAATTGGACGATGGACCTCGGCACCGTCGCCGTCGGCACCCACAGCGTCTACGCAGAATCGGTCGACGACGCCGGCAACACCAGCCCGCAGTCAGCTCCGTCACGCAGCCTGACCATTGACACGACCGCCCCGTCGGTCTCGGTCACGTCGCCTGCATCCGACGGACTCACTGTCGGACCGAATGGGAACTTCGCCTTCACCGCCACGGACGCCGTCGGCCCGGTCACCACGACCTGCCAGATCGACGCGACGCCGGCGGTCAGTTGCACGAGTCCGTATGCGTACGGGCCGCTGGCATCCGGTGGACACAGCCTCACCGTCACTGCCATCGACGCGGCCGGAAACTCTGCGGCAGCCGTGCGTACGTTCACCGTTGACGACACTCCGCCGAACACGAACATCACGTCCAACCCGGCCTCCGTCACCAACTCGACGACCGGAACTTTCAGCTTCACGGCGACCGAGGGATCAAGCACCTTCGAGTGCGTGATCGACAGTGATCCGATCGGGTCCTGCACGTCGCCCAAGTCGTACGTCGGCCTCAGCGAGGGCTCGCACACATTCCAGGTGCGCGCAACCGACCAGTACGGCAACATCGACCTCACGCCCGCCAGCTACACCTGGACGATCGACACCACGGCGCCGATTGCGCCGACGATCTCCACCCCGGGAAGCGACGTCGTCACCAGCGACACCACGCCGGCGATCGGCGGCCTCGCAGAGATCGGCTCGACAGTCAACGTCTACGAGGGCGTGACCCTGATCGGCACCGCCGTCGCTGATGGCAGCGGCAACTGGTCGCTCTCGCCCGACCCGACCCTCAGCGTCGGCGCGCACGCGCTCGTCGCACGCGCAACCGACCCCGCAGGCAACGTCAGTCCGGACTCGGGAACGCGGACGATCACGATCGACACGTCGGCGCCGACGGTGACCCTGACGACGCCAGTCGCCGGCACCACGCCGGCCGACGGCAGCACGATCAACACGACCACACCGGTCATCACATTCACTGTCAGCGACTCGAATCCGTCCCCGGCGTCCGAGTGCATCATCGATGGTGGCGCGCCGGTCGTCTGCACGTCGGGATACTCGCCCGCCGCGCTCGGCGAGGGCTCGCACACGGTTCAGGTCACGCACACCGACCTCGCAGGCAATGTCGGTTCAAGCACGACGAACACGTTCACCGTGGACACAGTCGCTCCGGCCGCGCCCGTGATCACAAGCGGACCGTCCGCACCCGTCGCCAGCACAACAGCGGCATTCGAGTTCACCGGCGAAGTCGGCGCGACGTTCGAGTGTTACATCGATTCGCCGATCAACTGGGTCGCATGCTCGAGCCCCGAGACCTACACCGGACTCGACCAGGGGGCCCACACGTTCCACGTTCGCCAGACGGACGCCGGTGGCAACGTCAGCTCCGAATCCACCCGCTCATGGAGCGTTGACACGGTCGGTCCGCCGGCCCCGAGCGTGAGCGGCCCCACTGGCACCGTGGGCAGCACGAGCGCGACGATCAACTTCAACGACTCCGAGAGCCCTGTCACGTACATGTGCAGCCTCGACGGAGCGCCCGCAAGCGCCTGCACCGACCCGGAGAGCCTCAGTGGCCTGAGCGACGGACCGCACTCCTACGAGGTCTACGCGGTCGACGCGCTCGGCAACGCGGGAGCATCCACGACGATCAACTGGACGGTCGACAGCTCGCTGTTCACCGCCGGGATCACGGCCGGCCCGCTCGGCACCGTCGCAACCAGCGACAACTCGCTGAGCTTCACCGCGACGATTCTCTCCGGCACGACATTCGAATGCGACGTCGACGGCGGCGGCTTCGCCCCGTGCACCTCGCCGTTCACGACCGGTCCGCTCGCAGACGGATCGCACACGTTCTCCGTCTACGCGGTCAACGGGTCGCAGAACTCGCCGACCGTGACCCGCACGTGGTCAATCGACACCGCGGGTCCGTCGCTGAGCATCACGGCCCCGACCGATCTCGAGACCGTCGGACCGAACGGCAACGTGACCTTCTCGGCCACGGACGCCACCGGCCCGATCACGTACACCTGCCAGATCGATTCCGACCCGGCAGTGAGCTGCGGCAGCCCGTTCGTCTTCACGGGTCTCAGCGACGGCGCTCACAGCGTCACCGTCGTGGCGACTGACGGCGTCAGCAACAGCAGTCCCGAAGTGCGCAACTTCAACGTTGACGCCACCTCGCCGGTGACATCGATCACGGACAACCCGCCGAGCGTCACAAGCAGCACCGGCGCGAGCTTCTCGTTCACCTCGAGCGAGAGCCCGAGCACGTTCGAGTGCTCGATTGACGGCGGACCGATCGCCCCCTGCAGCTCGCCGCAGAGCTACAGCGGCCTGAGCGAGGCAACGCACACATTCAGCGTGCGTGCGATCGACCAGTACGGCAACGTCGATCAGACGCCGGAGACCTACATCTGGACGATCGACACGACCGCCCCCGTGCCGCCGTCGATCAACCCCCCGGCAACGGACATCATCACGACCGACACCACGCCGTCGATCGGTGGTCTTGCCGAGGCGGACTCGACAGTCAATGTCTACGACGGCGTGACGCTGATCGGCACCGCGACGGCGGATGGCACCGGTGCGTGGTCGCTCTCGCCGGACCCGACCTTCACGGAGGGACCGCACGTGATCGTCGCGCGCGCAACCGACGAGGCCGGCAACACGAGCACGGATTCGGACTCGCGCACGATCACGATCGACACGATCGCGCCGGTCGTCAACATCACCAGCCCGACCACGGGCTCGGTGACCAACGACAGCACGCCGGACATCGTCTTCACGGCAACCGACACCAACCTCACGCTCGTCCAATGCAGCGTGGACGGCGACCCGCCGGTGAACTGCACCTCGGCGTGGACCACCCCGACCTTGAGCGACGGCCTCCACACGGTCTCGGTCCTGGGCGCGGATGGAACCGGCTCGCAGCAGACTGTGGACACGGTGACCTTCACCGTCGACACGATCGCTCCGGACGCCCCGGTGATCACCAGTCCCGCGACCGATATCTCCACCACCAACCTTCGTCCGACGATCAGCGGCACCGCCGATCTGGGCACCGAGATCACGATCTACGACGACACGACCGTGATCGGCACGACGACCACGGACGGCAGTGGCAACTGGTCCTTCACCCCGACCAGCGATTTCGCCGAAAGCGCGCACCCGATCCACGTGACCGCCACGGACGCGGCGGACAACACGAGCGCCGACTCCAACATCCGCACGATCATTGTTGACCTGACCGCCCCGGCGGCACCGGTCATCAACGATCCGGCAGCTGACGCTTCGACCAACAGCGTGCGCCCGCCGATCGGCGGCACCGCAGAGCCGAACAGCACGATCACGGTCTACGACGACACGACTGAGATCGGAACGGCGACAGCAGACGGTGCCGGCGACTGGGCGTTCACTCCGTCCAGCGACCTCAGCGAAAGCGCGCACCCGTTCCACGTGACGGCGACCGACGCGGCCGGAAACACAGGTCCGGACTCAAACGTCCGCACGCTCACGGTCGACCTGACCGCGCCAGCGGCACCGAGCATCACGACACCAGCCCAGGACCTCACGACCGCTGTCAACACGCAGACCGTCAGCGGAACCGCGGAGCCGAACAGCACGGTCACCGTCAATGACGGCCCGACACTGCTCGGAACCACGACTGCTGATGGCAGCGGCAACTGGTCGCTCTCACCAGACCCGACATTCTCCGAAGGCGTGCACCCGCTCACGGCCTGGGCCACGGACGAGGCCGGCAACACCTCGAGCGCCAGCGATGTCCGTGTCATCACGATCGACAACACCGCCCCGCTCCAGCCGGAGATCGACAGCCCGGTGACCGGCGATCAGCTTGCTGACGACACGCCGACAGTCACAGGCACCGCCGAGCCGAACGCGGACGTTGACGTCTACGACGGACCGACGCTGATCTGCAGCACCACCGCAGACGCACTTGGCGACTGGAGCTGCACGCCGACCACCCCGCTGTCCGAGGGTGACCACGCGCTGACCGCGAAGGCAACCGACCCGTCCGGAAACGAGAGCGGAGCTTCTGACCCGGTTGACGTCACGATCGACGTGACCAACCCGAGCGTCTCGATCTCAAGCCCCGTAAACGGCTCGACCGTCACAACGCAGACGCCCGATGTCAACTTCTCCGCGACCGACGACAACCTCGACACGGTCGAGTGCAAAGTCGACTCAGACAGCTACGTGGCATGCACGAGCCCGTGGACCACGCCGAATCTGGCCGACGGATCGCACACCGTTTCGGTGCAAGCGACCGACCTGGCCGGCAACGTGGCAATCGCGACCTCGACCTTCACGGTCGACACGACGGCGCCAACCACCACGATCGGCACGAAGCCAGGCGCGCTGGACAACGACACGACCCCGACCTTCACGTTCACCGCGAACGAGTCCGGATCGACGTTTGAGTGCCGCATCGACGCAGGCGCATTCGCGCCGTGCACCAGCCCGTTCACCGCCTCTCCGGCGCTGAGCGACGGCTCGCACACGTTCGAGGTGCGCGCCACCGACACGCATGGCAACACCGAGTCGCCGGCTCAGAGCTACACGTGGACCGTCGACGCGACGCCGCCGGCCAAGCCGGTTGTGACCGTCCCGACCGCAGGGATCACCACGAGCGACAACACGCCGACGATCAGCGGAACGGCCGAGCCGAACTCGAGCGTTCAGGTCTTCGTCGACGGGAACTCGGTCGGAACCGCGACCGCCAACGGCAGCGGCGCTTGGACGATCAACTCCACAACACTGACTGACGGCCCGCACAACGCGACCGCCCGCGCAACCGACGAAGCCGGCAACATCAGCGCCGACTCGGATGCCGTCGCATTCACCGTTGACACGACGCCTCCGGGTGGATCGGTCGCCGAGGTGCCCGGCAGCGGCGGTGGCGGGACCAACCCGACGTTCAACATCTCCACACCGGACGGCACCGCGACGATCGCATGCTCGCTCGACGGCTCGCCCTCGACTCCGTGCAGCTCGCCCTTCACACCGACGGGCACCCTTGCACCGGGTACGCACACCCTGGTCGTCACATTCACCGACCCGGTCGGGAACGTCACCACGCGCACGATCACGTTCGTGATCGCCGGCTCCTCGGTGGCCCCGCCCAATGACAGCGACCCCCTCCCGGCCGGCTGCTTCGCCAAGGGCATCGCGATCTCGAACCTCGCGGTCGTGGGTGGCAAGGTCAAGGTCAGCGGATTTGCGCGCCTCAGCTACGTCGGCAAGACAGTCTCGCTGACCTACAAGCCGACCGGCTCAAAGATTGTCGCCACCGGCGTTGTGGCGGCAGACGGATCCTTCTCCGCCAGCGCTTCGGCGCCGGCCAAGAAGCTGCGCCTCTCCAACAAGACGCTCTACCGCGCCACGGTCGGCGACGAGAGCACTCCGTGGACCAAGCTCGCGCGTCGCGTGGCCAGCTCCACCGCGACGTACAGCAACGGAAAGCTGATCGTCAGCGGCCAGCTGACCAAGCCGTTGATGCCGAAGGCACCCGTGACGATCACTGCCCGCACCGGATGCAACGGACCGTGGGTCAAGATCGCGACCGGCCCGGTCAAGCGCAACGGCCTGTTCAGCACTGCGACGTCATACAAAGTCAGCACCGGCGTGGTCTTCGTCCGCGTCGCCGCAGTCGTCAGCAAGGGCGGAACCAAGCCCAAGGCGCTGCGCACCTACTCATTCGTGATGCCGGTGGTGCTCCGCTAGATCTGAAGCTGAAGCCCCGCCTTGCGCGCACTTACAATTCTGCGCGCGGGGCGGTAGCTCAGTTGGTCAGAGCAAGGGACTCATAATCCCCGGGTCGTAGGTTCGAGTCCTACCCGCCCCACTTTCGTTCGATCGGCACTCCGCCCGAATCCGTATGCTGGTCCCAGGTACTTAGTTTCGGGGACAAATGGCTGCTGGCATCACACAGACGGAGGACGACGCGGCGCACCGGCCTTTCCGTGCCTGGGCGCTTCAGCACGACCTGATCTCCCTGCTCGGCGGCAGCGCAGACTGGCGCGTGCGACCGGCTGAGCTCGGCCTCGACACCGACCAGTCGGAAGATCCCGTCGCCGCCTTCAACGGTCAGGGCTACCTGCGCGAAGCCCTCGCCCTATCACCGCGACTCGCGCTGCGCACGCGCACCTCGCTGATGCTCTGGGGCGCGGCGCTCGTCACGGACGCTGCCAACCAGGTCAGCCCGGTCGGCTTCCGGATGCCGACCGGAGCTTTCTGGATAACGGTCGGCCTCGTCGTCGCTGCGTTGATCTTCACCGCGTTGGTCTATCCGCGCCTCGCGGGAACGAATTTCATGGCCGTCGAACAGTCTGTGCTGACGTACGCGAGCCTCGTGATCTTCTACCAGTGCTCAGTCACTGGCGGGACAAACAGCCCGTACCTGTTCTGGTTCATCCTCACCGCCTTCTACGCGGCCTACCTGATGCCCAGATCGCAGGCGATCGCAAACGTCGCGGAGTTCTCGCTGCTCGCCGTGGCGACCCTGCTGCTCAACGAGACGAACGCGACCGATTCCACATTGTTGCTGCTGACGTCGCTGGTCGCGGTGATGTGGGTGGCGGCGATTTCGCTGATCATGCAGCGTCGTACGGAGAACGCTCTCGAGCGCGCCGTCAAGTTCCTTGCGCTCGCCGACCCGCTGACCTCGGTCGCGAACCTGCGCTCGTTCGAGCAGTTTCTCGAGGAACTCTCCCGCCGCGACGGCCAACGCTTCGCCGTCGTGATGGCGGACATGAACGGCCTGAAGGGCGCCAATGCGGTGTTCGGCCATGAAACCGGCGACGGCATGGTCGTGCGGCTCGCCCGGCTGATGCTCGGTGCATCCGGCTCGCGTGACCAGGTGGCGCGCATCGGCGGCGACGAGTTTGCCGTGGTGCTGCCCGGCGGCCGCGAGGGCGACCTGATTCGCTGGCGCAAGGAGTTCGAGCGCGCGGTCGAGCGCCACAACTCGGCGGTGCGCGGGCGGCTCCCGCAGATCTCCGTCTCGATCGGCGGTGCGTTGTATCCGGAAGACGGCGTGACCGCGGCAGATCTGCTCGACACAGCCGATCGCAGGATGTTCGAGGAGAAGACTCCCGCCGTCTCGCCTCCGTATGAGATCGGTGGTCTGACAACCGCCGACGCCGGGCACCGCTTTCGCGCCGCGCGATTTGAAGACGCGCCACGCCGCGCGGTGGACGTGAACGAGCGGATGAAGTTCGCCGCACTGAACTGGTTCACGATCTCCGCCCTGGTGCTCGCGATCGCTCACGCCGAAACGCCCTTCAGCATTCCGGTCGCCGCGGCCATCTGCGGCGCGTACGGCGTCTTCTGGGGGCTGATCACCGAGTACTGCCGCCGCAGCGGGCCCTCTCGTGGCTATGCGCGCGCAATCGACCTGGCGACCCTGTGCTGGGCGCTCCCGGTGGGCTGGGCGACCGGCGGCGCCAGCAGTCCGATGCAGATTGGCCTGCTCCTGCCGGTCGCCTTCTACGCACAGACGCTCGCGCGCGGCCAGGCGTTTCCGCGCATCGGAATCCTCCTCGCAAGCTACGCGATCACCTTTTGGGGATTTGGCCACCACGGACCGGTCGAGGAGACGCGTTTCGTGACGATCGTCGCCGGAATGCTTCTGATCATCGCGGTGATGCAATACAGCGGAGGACTGCAGGACAAGTCACTACGCGTGATTCGCGAATCCGCAACCCGCGACCGTCTGACCGAGCTGCCCAATGTCTACGCCCTGCGCGCCGACCTCGACGATGCGCTGCTGCGGCATCAGAAGGATCAGGCCTCGCCGATTCCGGCACTGGTCGTGCTCGATCTCGACAACTTCCGTCGCGCCAACGCACTGGCCGGACATCGCGGTGGCGACGACGTCCTGCGCGGCGTGGCGAGCAGGCTCAGCGAAGTCGCCGGATCATCGCGGGTCTATCGCGTGGACGGTGACGAGTTCGCGCTCATCGTGCTCGGACTCAGCGGCCGCGCGCTGACAACGTTTGCCGGCCGCTGCGCCGCGGCGGTCGAGCACGACGAAATGATCGGCGGATCGCTGATTCCCATCCGTGGCAGCGTCGGTAGCGCGGCGTGGACCGCCGGTCGCACCGGCAACGAACTCATGGAACACGCCGAGGAAGCGCTCCGGCGGGACAAAGCCGACCGTCGCGGAACCGAGCCCCCGCCCAGCAGTGTTTTGCTGTAATCGCGCCGACAACTACCCTCGTGCCCATGAATGACGGTTCTTCCCCCACTGCCGGACACGATCCGGCCCACATCCGCAACCTGGCGATCATCGCCCACGTCGACCACGGCAAGACCACGATCGTCGACCACATGCTCAAGCAGTCCCAGATTTTCGGCGCCCACCAGGCCGAGATGCAGCAGGACCTGATCATGGACTCCGGCGACCAGGAAAAGGAGCGCGGGATCACGATCACCGCGAAGGTCACCGCCGTTGAGTACGGCGACTACCGCCTGAACATCATCGACACGCCAGGCCACGCCGACTTCTCCGGCGAGGTCGAGCGCACGCTGAACATGGCCGACGGCTGCCTGCTGATCGTCGACGCCCAGGAAGGGCCGATGCCGCAGACGAAGTTCGTGCTGACCAAAGCGCTCGAGAACGGCTTGAAGCCGATCGTCGTGATCAACAAGATCGACAAGTCCGCGAGCCGCGTCGACGAGGTCGAACACGAACTCGCCGACCTCTTCCTCGAACTCGCGATCGACGACGACCAGCTTCACTACCCCGAGTTCTACGCAATCGGCCGCGAGGGCAAGGCCTGGGACAAGCTCCCGGACAACCCCGAGGAGGAGGCCACGCTCAAGCCGCTCTTCGACGCGATCATCGAGTACATCCCGGCACCGCGTGTCGAGCTCGACGGAGCATTCCAGATGCTCGTCACCGCGCTCGCATGGGACAACTTCAAGGGCAAGTACGCGATCGGCCGCATCACCCGCGGAAAGGTCAAGGCCGCCGACAACGTGGTCCTGATCAACCGCGAGGGCGAGCACTCGAAGGCCCGCATCGGCGAGGTCTTCATGTCGCACGGCGTCTCGCGCTTCCCCGTCGACGGCGGAATCGCCGGCGACATCGTTCAGATCACCGGGGTCGGAGACGCGCAGATCGGTGAGACGATCGCCGACGCCGAGAATCCCGAGGCGCTGCCGACGATTGAGGTCGAGGCCCCGACGCTGCAGATCTACCTCGGCCCCAACACCAGCCCGTTCAAAGGCACCGAGGGCGACTTCACTACGTCACGCCAGATCGGTGACCGCCTGCAGAAGGAGCTCGAGACCAACGTCGGGCTCCGCGTCGAGCAGGAGGACAAGGGCTTCCTCGTCTCCGGACGCGGCGAGCTGCACCTCTCGGTGCTGATCGAGACGATGCGCCGCGAGGGCTTCGAACTTGAGATCGGCCGCCCGCAGGTCGTCACCACTGAGATTGAAGGCGAGACCTTCGAGCCTGTTGAGGAGTTCGTCGTCGAGGTTCCCGAAGAACACGTCGGCGCCGTCCAGACCGAACTCGGCAGCCGCAGGGCGGTGCAGAAGGAGCAGCATGCGCTTTCCGGCGGCGTCACGCGACTCACGTATGAGCTTCCCACCCGGGCGCTGCTCGGCGTGCGTGGGATCCTGATGACCAACACCAAGGGCACCGCGGTGATGAACTCGCTGACCAACGGCTACCAGCCTGTCGGTCAGGCACTCGACCAGCAGCGCAACGGCGCGCTGATCGCGTTCGAGCAGGGCACCACCACCCCGTTCGCGCTGCAGAACGCGGAAGAACGTGGCATCGTCTTCGTGGGCGGCGGCGAGAAGGTCTACCAGGGCCAGATCATCGGACTCAACAGCCGCGGCGACGACCTCGAGATCAACGTCTGCAAGGCCAAGCAGCTCACCAACATGCGCTCGAAGGCATCAGACGGCGTCGTTCAGTTGACGCCGCCGACCGTGTTCAGCCTCGAACAGAACATGGACTTCCTTGAGAACGACGAGTTGCTCGAGGTCACGCCGAGTTCCATGCGCTTGCGCAAGCGCGAGCTGCTCCCGCACATGCGCAAGCGCGCAAAGGGTTAGTTCACCGCCCGCGCAGCTTGACGCTCGTGCCTGTGGGCGCGCCGCCATCGACGCTGACGCCGAGATAGCCCTTCAGCCTGCCGCTTGAGCGGAGCTGCTTCTTCGCGCGCTTGGTGAGCTTGAGCTTCACCTTCACCGTCGCGCCGTGCGCGGCGGTGAACCGGGCCGAGCCCCATGACCGCTTTCGTCTGGTGTCGGTCAGCTTGACCCTGCCCGAACACGCGACCCCGGCCGACGCAGAACACGTCAGCTTCAGAGTCACAGTCCCGCGCTTCAGCGAGATCGATTTCTTCGCCAGCGTCACTGCCGGCGCTGAGACCTTGACCGGCGGCGAGTAGGTGCCGGTGGACGAAGTGAGGTTCACCGCGCTGTCTGCATCTGCGCTCCAGGCCACAGCCGTCCCGGCGGACGGTCCGATGCTGATCGCAGGCGCCGCGTCAGCTCTGCTTGCTCCTGCAGAGAGCTGCAGCGGCGCGCCGAGCGCCACGCCGCTCGAACCGATCCCGCGATACCAGACCGCTCCGCTGGTGCGTCCCTGCCAACTCACGCCGAAAGCGCCGTCCGGACCGCCGGCCGCCCCGATTCCCATCATCGAGACGTCTCCGGCGGCCGAGAGCGCTGTCGGCGTGCCCGCTGTCGTTCCCCCGAGGACGAAGTTGAAGTACACGGTGTCGTCGGCATGGTCGAACTGATCGCCGTCCCGGTGCCATACGAGCAACGCGTTTCCGCCCGCCGTCGCGATCGCCGGACTGGTGTCGCCCACAGCCTTGTCCGGCGTCTGCGAGACGTCGATTGCGGGTCCGAGCGCCCCGCCGGTGGACAGGACGCGCAGCATGATGTGGCAGTCGGTGTTGCGGTGATACGTGAAATAGCTGCTGCCCGCGGCGTCGGCCGCGACGTTCGGCGCGGTTCCCCAGAGCGCCGCCTCGCCGTCGATCACGGAGATGTCGGTGACGGCTCCAAGCGCGCCCGCCGGCGAAAGCGTTCGCGTCGTGACGTGGCTGTCAGAGCCGTTGCGCCAGACAAAGTGGACGTTCCCGAGCCCATCCGCGGCCGCATTGCTCTGCGAGCTTCCCGCGACCGATCCCTGGGATACATCGATGACGCCGCCGGGCGCTCCGCCCTTGGCGATCCGCACTGCAACGACATGCTGATCGGAGCCGCGCATCCAGGACACCGTGACGTTCCCCGCCGGGTCGGCGGTCGCCACGGCGGCGGTTGTGCTGTCCGATTTCGAAGGTTCCCCCGAGAGGTCTGCGATCGCCCCCATCGATCCGTCGTCTGAGACTCGGCGCGCCATCACATGGCGGTCTGCCGCACGAACCCAGACGACGAACTGACTGCTCGCGGAGTCCTGTGCGACGCCAGGGCCCTTGACGGCCGCGTCGCCCCCGGACACCGGGAGTTGCGATGAGAACGCTGCGCTCGCCGTTGCCGGCAGCGCCACGACTGCGCAGACCACGACCAGCACCAGAAGCGTCCTGCGAGTGAACAATCCCATGGTTTTGTCGTCGGCCGTCTGGGGTCCGGACCTTAGGTCGGCCATGGACGCAGGGTCGAGTCGGGAGATTCGGCTAGATTTGCGCGCCATGCCGTTCACTGACATCCTTACTGCCAACGCTGCCTATGCCGCAGACCATGAGGAGCTTGCGAACGGCCGCGCGCGCAGGGGTCTCGCGATAGTCACCTGCATCGACACGCGCATCGATCCACTCGAAGCATTCGGCCTGATCCCCGGCGACGCGAAGGTGATCCGAAACGCCGGCGCGCGCGTGACCGATGACGTCCTGCGCACGCTGATCGTCGCCTCGCACGCCCTGGGCGTCAATCGCATCGCGCTGATCCAGCACACCGACTGCGGCGTCGCGACCAACACCCAGGAATCCTTGACCCGGATCGTCGAGACGCAGACCGGCGAGTCAATCGGCGAACTCGACTTCCTGACGATCGACGACCAGATCAGGACCCTGCACGAGGACTCGCAGAGGATTCGTGACTGCAAGCTGCTGCCGGATGGCACCGAGGTCGGCGAGTTCATCTTCGATGTGCACAGCGGGAAGCTGTCCCCCGTCGAGTGAGCGGGCCGTTCCAAAACCTCCAGCCGGGCCTTGAGGGCCAGCGGATTCACGCCCTGCGCGACCGCGAAGAGGGCACTGAGGTCTCGACGCTCGAGCTCTTCTTCGACCTCGTCTACGTCTTTGCGATCACGCAGCTCTCGCACCTGCTGCTTGAGGATCTGACCTGGCGTGGCGCATTGCAGACCGGCATCCTCACCGCCGCGATCTGGTGGGTCTGGATCGACACGACCTGGATCACGAACTGGTTCGATCCACACCGCCTTCCCGTCCGCCTGATGCTGATCGGCCTGATGGGCATGAGCCTGGTGATGTCTGCGGCCATCCCAGAGGCCTGGCACGGCCGCGCGGAGTGGTTCGCGCTCGCCTACGTGATCATTCAGGTCGGGCGCAGCGCGCTGTGCCTGTTCATGCTCGGAAAGAACGAACAGGCCGAGAACTTCACGCGCATCACGATCTGGGCCTGCCTGACCGCGCCGCTCTGGATCGCGGGCGGACTTTCGCACGGCGACACCCAACTCTTCCTCTGGCTTGCGGCGGTACTGATCGACAGCTCCGGGCCGGCGCTGGGCTTCCGCGTGCCGGGGCTCGGCGCGTCGAGCACCGCCGTCTGGACGATCTCCGGCGGACACCTCGCTGAGCGCTGCCAGCTCTTCGTGATCATCGCGCTGGGCGAGTCGATCCTGCTGATCGGCGGGACGCTGGCTCACGAGGAGGAGCTGACAACGCCGGTCGCCGCGGCCTTCGCTCTGACTTTCTCGACCAGCGTCATGCTCTGGTGGGTCTACTTCTCGCGCGCCGGGAAGGCGGCGGAGATCTTCGAGCACTCGAAGAACCCCGGCGGGATGGGCCGCGCCTACACGTACTTCCACATTCCGATGATCGCGGGCATCATCGCGACCGCCGTGGCGGCCGAGAAAGTGATCGCCCACCCCACGGGGCACGTCAAGCCAGAGCTCACCGCGGTCGCCGTCGGCGGCGTCTGCCTCTACATGTTCGGAAATGCGGTCTTCAACTCGCGCATCACCCACGCATTCCCGCGGCGACGCACGATCACGCTGCTGGCCGTCGCCGCCGTGATCCCGTTTGCGCAGTTCCTCACGCCCCTGCTTCTGCTGGCGTGGATCATCACCCCACTGATCTGCCTCGCCACGCTCGACGGCGTGACGAAGCCTCCTCCGTATCGCGATGAATCCGGCGAGCCGGAGGAGGACATCGACTTCGCCGAGGGCAGGCCGGCGGACTAGGCGACTGTGCGGCTGCCGAACTGCTCGTCGAGCACGAGCAGCGCGGAGCTGTCGGACCCTGCGAGCTTCAGGCGGTCGACCGCCTGTTTGGTCGAGGCCTCTTCTTCGACCTGCTCGGTGATGAACCACTGCAGCATGACCTTGGTCGCGTGGTCGCCCTCACCGTCGGCGAGGTTGTAGAGGTCGTCGATCGAGGCGCTGACGGCCTTCTCGTTCTCGTGAGCCGCTTCAAACGCGGCAAGCGGGTTCGCCCAACTGGTCGGCGGGGCCTCGACGCCCTCGATGATCACTTTGCCGTCGCGGTCGTTGATGAAGTCGAAGATCTTGATGCCGTGGCCGAGCTCTTCCTGGTACTGCATGCGCATCCACTTGGCGAAGCCGGGCAGTCCCTGGTCCTCGAACCAGGCGCACATCGAGAGGTAGACGTGGGCTGAGTAGAACTCCTGTTTGACCTGATCGTTCAGGGCGGTCTGGACTGAATCCTTGAGCATCAACTTCTCCTGTTTGGGTGGATCTTCTTGTTCAAAGTAGTGACCTCACGGTAGCGCCTCAAGGCCGTTAGGTGGGCCGAAAACCGCTTAGGTAAGCCTCATTCGGTCGGAATCACCGCAAGCAACTCGCCGACGACGGGGGCCAGTGCGCCGGCCGCGATCATGCCGTCGGCAGCGCCCGCCTGGGCGCCCGCCTCTTCCTCAACCTCGGCAGCTCGCTGCTTGAAATCATCGAATCCGAAGATTCCCGCAGCGCCCTTGAGCTTGTGGGCGTGGTCGCGGATCTCATCGCAGATCGCAGCGGGATCCGCGGCGCTCGGCAGAGCGTTGAGCAGCAGCTCGATCTGTCCGGTGCGATCGAGCGCCTCGCCCTTGAAGCGCTGCGTGAGTTCCGCCATCGGGTCGCTCATTCCCGTTATGATGCCGCACGTCGTGGCGGAGCGCGCAGCACTCATCACCGGGGGATCGAGCGGGATCGGATTTTCGATCGCGAAAGCACTTGGCGATGCCGGATACGCGGTCACGATCAGCGGCCGTCGCGAGGACAAGCTCCGCGCCGCCGCAGACGACCTCCGCTCGGGCGGCCTGGAGATCAATGACGTCGTCGCTCCCGCGGATCAGGAAGACGCGCTGATCAGGCTCGTCGAGTCGCACGTCGAGAAGTACGGCCGCATCGACGTTCTGGTCAACAGCGCCGGCGTCGGGATCGGTGGACAGCTCGAGGGCTACGACACGAAGTTCATCGACATGCAGCTCGCGGTCAACATCCGCTCGATGATCATCGTCACGCGCGAAGCGATGCCGTACCTGAAGGAAGCCGCCAAGGGGAACGCGAACGGCATGGCCCACGTCTTCAACCTCGCCTCGATCGCCGGCCGATACGGCCAGCCGTGGCTCTCGCTCTATGCGGCCACCAAAGCGGCCGTCGCCAACTGGACCAACGGCATGCACAAGGAGTTCCAGAACGAGGGCATCCGCTTCACCGCGCTCTCCCCTGCGTTCGTGGAAACGCCGATGACCGAGTTCGCGCAGACCAGCGGCGGCGTCCCCGGCGACAAGATGATCCGTCCCGAAGACCTTTCAAGCGCCGTTCTGTGGTTGCTCCAGCTCTCGCCGAACGTGCGTATCCCAGAGATCATTTTCGAACGCGTCGGCGACGACCTGTTCTGACCCCACCGGAGGCAACTCTTTCAATGGAAGTGTTCAGATGAAACTCGGAGTGATGGCCGGCTACGCCGTCAACCAGGAGCAGCTGCTCGGAATGGCGCAGACCGCGCAGGACGCAGAGGCCCTGGGCTTCGACTCGATCTGGACCGCAGAGGCCTATGGCTTTGACGCGGCAACCCCGCTCGCCTACTTCTCGGCCAGGACCGAGAAGATCCGCCTCGGATCGGCGATCTTCCAGATCCCCGGCCGCACGCCCGGCAACGCGGCGATGACCGCGACGACGATCGACAACCTCTCCAACGGCCGCTTCGTGATGGGCCTCGGCTCCAGCGGCCCTCAGGTTGCAGAAGGCTGGCACGGTCAGCCGTTCGCCAAGCAGATCCAGCGCACGCGGGAGTACATCGAGATCCTGCGCAAGATGTTCGCCCGTGAATACGTCGAGTTCGACGGCGACATCTACAAGCTGCCCCTGCCCGATGGCCTCGGCAAGCCGTTGAAGCTGATGACGAAGCCGATCCAGGAGCGCATCCCGATCTACCTCGCCGCGATCGGCCCGAAGAACACGGCGCTGGCGGGCGAGCTCTGCGACGGCTGGCTGCCGTACCTCTACGGCCCCGAGCACGCCGACTTCCTGAACGCCAACCTCAAGGAAGGCGCCGAGCGCGTCGGCCGCTCGATCGACGACATCGAGATCTCGCCCTCGATCTTCACAGCGACCGGCGACGGCGACCTTGATGAACTGCGCGACCGCATCCGCCCGATCATCGCCCTGTACGTGGGCGGCATGGGCGCCCGCGGCAAGAACTTCTACAACGCGCTCGTGACCTCATACGGCTACGAGGAAGACGCCGTGAAGATCCAGGACCTCTACCTCGACAAGAAGTACGACGAGGCCGCGGCCGCGGTGCCGGTCGAGCTGATCGACATGGTCTCGCTGGTCGGCAACAAGGACCGGATCGCCGAGCGCATCGCCGCCTACAAGGACATCGGCACGGACAACCTGATGGTCGTCCCGATGGCCGCAGACCACCAGGGCCGCAAAGAGATCCTCAGCACGGTGGCCGCAGCGGCCGAACAAGCCGGCGCGGTCTAGCTCCGCCGGCAGTGACCCGCCCGCCACGCATCCTGCTCGTCACGATCGGCGAGCCGGGCCACGCGTTTCCGATGATCGCGATCGCCACGAAGCTGGTCGCGGCCGGCTGCGATGTCGGCGTCCACACGTGGTTTCGCTGGGAGGAGCACATCGTGAACGCGGGCGCAGAGTTCCTGAAGGCGCCGAAGTTCGATGTCGAGGATGGCGAACAGGTGCCGGATGTGCACCAGGCGGCCGCGCTGGCCACCGAGCAGTTGAGCGAGGTCGTGCGCGAAAGGAAGCCCGACGTGATCGTCGGAGACGTCTTGACGCTCGCGAGCGCGCTGACCGCCGAACTGAACGGGATTCCGTTCGTCACGTCGGTCCCTCACTTCTGGCACGCCACCGGACCCGAGTCCGTGCCGTTCGGCTCGGGCTGGTCGCCCGCCGAGGCCCGGCCGGCGAAAGCGGTCTTCCGCTGGGTCCACCGTTTCGAGCGTATGGGGCTCGAATACGGCCGGGCGGAGCTGAACGAGACGCGCGCGGCGGTCGGACTGCCCGCCGTCGACAAGGTGCACGGCGCGCTGTCGGAGAGCCTCGTGCTCGTCGGAACCTTCCCGCAGCTCGAGCCAGAGCGCGACTGGCCGGAGCACGTGAAGGTGATCGGTCCCGTGATGTGGGAGCCGCCATCGGAACCGATCGACATCCCGGTCGGCGACCAGCCCCTCGTGGTCGTCGCGCCCAGCACCGCCCAGGATCTCGACCACACGATGCTGACGTCGGCGGTCGAGGGCCTGCGAGACCTCCCTGTGCGCGTGCTGGCGGCCAAGAACGGCCGCGAACCGGCGACCCCGTTGAATCCCGGCCCGAACACCACAGTGGTCGACTGGGCGCCCTACAGCCAGATGTTCCCGGCCGCGGACGTCGTGCTCTGCCACGGCGGCCACGGCACGATCATGCGTGCCTTGACTTCCGGCGCCGCCGTGGTCGTGTGCCCGGCCAGCGGAGACCAGTACGAGAACGCAGCGCGCGTGCGGTGGGCGAAGGTCGGCGTGTCGGTTCCGAACCGCTTCATCAGCAGCGCAACGATGGGCGCGGCAGTGGAGAAGATCCTCGCCGACCCGCGCTACGGCGAGCGGGTCAAGAAGCTCGCGGCCTGGGCCGATACCCACGATGCCGCCAGCACGGCCGCCCAGGAAATCATGGCGTTCACCGCGACCGTGACCACCTGAACCGCGCTGGTATCTTTCTCACCGCATTCCCCGGTAGCTCAGCTGGTAGAGCGTTCGGCTGTTAACCGAAATGTCGCTGGTTCGAGTCCAGCCCGGGGAGCTTCTTCTGCATCGAGCGGGGCTCCGGCTCCGCTCTTTCTCGTTCATAACCCATGATTTCCTAAGGGTTAACCGCCTTTTGGCGATATAATCCATATGTTTCTATAGGTTATGAACGGAATTGCGATGCAGATCACCAACCAGACAACAGAAGCCGCCACGCTCGAGGAGCTGGGCAGGCGACTGCGGCAGGCGCGCCTCAATCAGGGCATCTCGCAGGCCGAGCTTGCCGCACGCGCCGGCGTTTCCGAGCTCACGGTGAGCAAAATGGAGTCCGGAGCGCTCGGACAGGCTCGCAACTTCCTCCGCGTACTTCGTGCCCTGGGGCTGCTCGCAAACCTCGATGCCGCAGTGCCGCGAGCAGTCTCGAGTCCGATCGCCGAGTCAGACCGCGGCGGTCGCCCGCGAAAGCGGTCTCCGCGCAGCGGCGCACGCAAGGACGTGGATGAATGGTCCTGGGGCGAGGACGATCAATGAGTCTTGCCGACGTGAATCTCTGGGGTCGTCGAATCGGCGCCGTTCGCCAGAACACTCCGGACGGCTACGCGGTGTTCGAGTACGACCCTCAATTCCTGGCGAGCGGAGTCGAACCCTCTCCCCTGCGCATGCCCAAGCGACCCGGTCTGTATGAGTTTCCGGGCCTGCCGCGTGCGACCTTCCACGGTTTGCCCGGGATGCTCTGGGACTCGCTGCCAGACCACTTCGGCCGACGGCTGATTGAGCGTTACTTCGAGTCCGTCGGCAGGCCGGCTTCGTCGCTTGATTCGGTTCAGTTGCTCTGTTACGTCGGCACACGTGGGATGGGAGCACTTGAATTCACCCCGTCTTTGGATCGTCCGACGATCAGTGCGCCCGTCGACGTTTCCCGCCTCCGCGAATTCGCTGCCCTCGCATTCGAAGACGACGCGAGCTGGTCGGCGGAGTTGGGCTCGGGCGACGGCATGGAGGAACTCCTCGAAGTCGGAACTTCGGCCGGCGGCGCCCGACCCAAGGCGGTGATCGGCTGGAATCCGGATACCAACGAAGTGCGCTCCGGGCGAGTGGATCTTGCGGCCGGATTCGAATACTGGATCCTGAAGTTCGACGGCGTCGGCGACGGTGGTCGCGAATTCGGACGCTCGCGCGGATACGGAGCGATCGAGTACGCATACTCACGGATGGCGGCGATCGCCGGAGTGGAGATGACCGAGTGTCGACTCTTCACGGAAGGCGGTCGGCGTCATTTCATGACCCGGCGCTTCGACAGGGGGAGCGACGGGTCAAAACTGCACATGCAGACTCACGCGGGCCTGACCCATGTCGACTTCAATCAGCCGGGGAGCGCCTCGTACGAAGACGTCTTCGACGCATTGCGAGCGATCGGTGCCCCTGCCAAAGACATCGAGCAGCAGTATTTGCGCATGATCTTCAACGTCGTTGCCCGCAATCAGGACGACCACCCGAAGAACATCTCCTATCTCATGGACAAGCGTGGATCCTGGCGGCTCTCCCCCGCGTACGACCTGTCTTTCGCGTTCAATCCAACCGGCGAATTCACGTCGCGTCACCAGATGTCAATCAACGGCAAGCTCGACGGTTTCGTATCCGGGGACTTTCAGGCGATCGCCGAGCGGGCTGGAATGGTCAGGGGGCGATGGCGTTCGCTGCTCGACCAGGTCATTGCGTCCACGGATCACTGGTCGTCGATCGCCGCTGACGCCGAGGTGCCGTCCGAACGTGCCGCCGCGATCGAAAGCGCTTTCAGGCTGAAGTTCTGATCGCCGCGGGTCGCGCTCAGCCGTACTGCCGGCGAAGACGCTCCGTCTCGCCACCACGACGCAGCTTCTCGATCGCGGCAATCTCGATCTGGCGGACGCGTTCCCGGGTCACCCCGATGAACTTGCCGATCTCCACCAGGGTCAGAGGCTCGTCACCGCTGATTCCGTAGCGCAGTTCGATGACGCGGCGTTCGCGGTCTCCGAGCTGACCGAGGACAACGTCGATGTCTTCTGAAAGCAATCGTTCGGCGACAATCTCTTCAGGCGCCTGTTCGGAGTCGTCTTCGACCATGTCCCCGATCGTTGCCGTGCCGTCTTCGCTGCCGATCGGGGTCTCCAGTGAAATGGCGTCGGCGGAGAGCTCCATCAGCTTCTTCACGTCGGCCTCGTCCATGTCGACTTCCTTGGAGACCTCTTCGATCGTCGGCTCGCGTCCGAGTTCCTGCACCAGGCGGCGACGCACGGCCGCGACCTTGTTGACGTTCTGCAGCAGGTGCACGGGAATGCGAATCGTGCGTGCCTGGTCTGCAATCGCGCGGGTGATGCCCTGGCGGATCCACCACGCTGCGTAAGTCGAAAACTTGTATCCGCGGCGCCAGTCGAACTTTTCGACTGCGCGCATCAGGCCGACGTTTCCTTCCTGGATCAGGTCCAACAAAGACACTCCGCGGTCGTTGTAGCGCTTGGCGATGCTCACGACGAGGCGCAGGTTGGCCTCGATCATGATGTTCTTGGCCTCGTTGTCGGCGCGCTCAATTCGCTTTGCGAGTCTCACCTCGTCTTCGGCCGAGAGCAGCTTGCGCTCGCCGATCGCCTTGAGGTAAAGATGGACCGTGTCGATCGCCTCGCGGGACTCGCCCGGGGTCAGATCGAGCGGCTTCTTGTCAAACGAAGGCAGCACGCTGAGCGCTGGAGGTGTTCCCTCCTCAAGTGGCTCGTCGGCCGGTGTCTGCTCTGCTGCTTGTCGAATCATTTGCGGGGGCGCGATCGATCCGATTTACCCGGATCACATGGGTGTGTCGGGTGAAGGGTGGGGATTCCCCCCGGGTTCACGCAAACTCTGCGGAAAGTTCTCCGATCTTGCGAATGAGTTCTTGCCGTTTGAGTTCGATTTCGGCCTTTTGGTCCCCGGGTGCTCCGGATATTTTTCGGTCGAGACCGGCTTTCTCAAGTTGCAAAAAGCCAAGCTGGATCACTTCTGCAGAGGCGTGTTCCCTCTCGGAAAGCATCGCTACTTCTGTAACGGCACTCTGAAGCTCCGGCTTTAGCTCCGGCAGCTTCGCAAGCGGGTTTTCGGCGTTGTTTCTCAGATGATCCCGCAATTCCCGCATCAACGGCGTGGAAAGGTCGCCATCTTGCAGCTGTTCGAGGTACGTCTTCCCCACCGGCGCGTTCGAGAGGCATTGCGCGAGGAAGATGCGCTCTGAGCGCTCTCGCGGGTCATTCTGGATCGGCCGCGGCGGCGGCGCGGGCGCCGTTTCCTGTTGTTCGTCCTGCCTCCGCGGCTTCGGCGCGTTCCTGGCGCGCTCGCGCAGCGATTCGCGCAGAACGGCCTCAGAGATCCCCAGGCGGTCTGCGGCCACGCGCATCTGATCCTCCTTGACCGGACCGGGGGCCATCGCGTTGAAGACCGGCACCAGATCGTCGAGCACGTGCTCGCGCTCGCGTGCGCTGGAGAGGTCGCCCTCGGCGAAGACCTGAGCGACGGCGAACTCCGCCACGGTGACGGCGCGGGAGATCGCCGCCTCGAACGCTTCGGGCCCTCCGTTCTTGATCAGCTCGTCCGGGTCCTTGCCATCGGGAATCTGGATCACGAGCGTTTCGGTGTCTTTGTGCGCGCCGAGCACCTCGGCCGCGCGCAGCGCGGCGCTACGGCCTGCGGCATCGGCGTCGAGCGCCAGGTAGACGCGCGGCGCCATGCGGGCAAGCTCTGCCGCCTGCTGCTCGGTCATCGCGGTGCCCATCACGGCGACCGACTCCTCGAAGCCGGCGTCGTGGAGCGCCAGCACGTCGGCGTAGCCCTCGACGGCGATCACGCGTTTCTTTGAAGCCGCCGGCCTGCGCGCGTGGTCGATGGCGAAAATCTGCGAACCCTTGTGGTAAGCCGGGCCGTCGGCCGAGTTGAGATATTTCGGCTTGTCGGAGTCGCGCATCCCGCGCGCGCCGAAGCCGCGCACGACGCCCTTCTTGTCAGCCAACGGGAACATGATCCGCCCGCGGAAGCGGTCGAAGATCTGATTGCGCTCGCGGTTGTACTGCACGAGTCCGGCATCGAGCAGTTCCTTCTCGGTGAACCCCTGACGCAGCGCCGGGACGAACAGTTTGTCCCAGGCCTTCGGCGAGTAGCCGACACGGAATTTGGCGAGAACCTCAGGGCTGAAGCCGCGGCCGGCGAGGTACTCGCGCGCGGGCGCCGCCTCGTCGGAGTCGGCGAGCGTGCGCTCGTAGAACTTCGTGGCGCGTTCGAGCAGCTCGAACAGACGCTCGCGCTGCTTCTGCCGCTCCTGCGCCTTCGGATCGAGCTCCTCGTATTCGATCTCGACGTTGAACTGATCGGCCAGATACTCGATCGATCCCGCGAAGTCGAGCCCTTCCTTCTCCTGCACGAACTTGAAGACATCGCCCCCCACCCCGCAGCCGAAGCAGTGGTAGACCTTGTCGTGCGGGTTGACCGAGAAGCTCGGCGAGTTGTCCTCGTGGAACGGGCAGCGGCCCATGTACTGCGAGCCGTTGCGGCGCAGGTCGGTGTAGTGGTTGACCAGGTCGACGATGTCGACGGCCTCGCGGACCTTCTCCTTGGATGCGTCGCTGATCCGTGGCATCAGCGTGCGGTGCGCGGCGAGTTCAGCGCCTCGAACGTGCGGAAGGCGTAGCGGTCGGTCATGCCGGCAATCCAGTCGGTGACGCGGGTCGCGAGGTCTTCGGAGACTCCGTCAGGAATCTCCTCGGGGTTTTCGACGTAATAGGCGAAGAGACCCTTCACGAGGTTGGTCACGCGCTCGGCCTCGGAGCGGACCTGCGGACCGAGGTAGACGTTCTGGAACATGAAGCGGCGCAGGCGCAGCATCGCGCCGCCGATCTCATCCGACTGCGCGATGTCGCCGGTGGCGTATGAAGTTGCGACGAGATCCTTGACCAGCGTGTCGATCCGCTCTGACGGCGTCTGGCCCAGCAGGTCGATCTCCTTCTGCGGCAGGTCCTCGGCGGTGAGGATCCCGGCGCGCAGCGCGTCGTCGATGTCGTGGTTGATGTAGGCGATGCGATCGACGATGCGCACGATCCGGCCTTCGAGGGCGACCGGCTTGGTCGGGCCGGTGTGATTGAGGATGCCGTCACGTACAGGCTCGGTGAGGTTGAGTCCCTGGCCGTCGCGCTCCAAGAAGTCAACGGTGCGCAACGAGTGCTCGTTGTGGTGGAACTCACGGCCGAAGCGCTCCTGCAGGCACTTGGAGAGAACGTCCTCGCCGATGTGGCCGAACGGCGGGTGGCCGAGGTCGTGGCCGAGCCCGATCGCCTCGGTGAGATCCTCGTTGAGTTCCAGCGCTCGGGCGACGGTGCGGGCGATCCCGCAGGTCTCGAGCGTGTGCGTGAGGCGCGTGCGGAAGTGATCGCCCTCGGGGGCGATGAAGACCTGGGTCTTGTACTTCAGGCGCCGGAAGGCCTTCGAGTGCACGATGCGATCGCGGTCGCGCTGGAAGGGCGTGCGCAGCGGCGAGTCGGGCTCTGGGGTCCTGCGCTCTGCCGGGTAGGAACGCACGGCCAGCGGCTGGAGGATGACGTCCTCACGGGCGTCGATCCGGGCGCGGAAATCAGCCTCGGGAGTAGTTGTGTTCACCGATTGCTGGGCCGCGTCCATGGCTTTGATTCTGACAGGGGATTGCCTACGCGAGGCTACGAATCCTCACATTTGCATGGTGCGCGAGCGTCTCTGTGATCGCTTTGTCAACCTGGCGTTGCGAATCTGGATCGGCGTCCGGTGCCTGCGCCAGCGGCGCCTTGATCGCGCCGCTGTAGAAAGCGTGCGACGCGGCGCCGAAATCGAAGTCGCCGCTCTCGCGGCAGTCGCGACAGACGATTCCTCCGGAAGCCGGAGAGAACGCAACGAGATCCTCGGTCGCGCCGCAGTGAACGCAGGCGTCGAGTTCGGGTGAGAAGCCGGACGCGAGGAGCATCTTTGCGCGGAACGCCAGGCCGGTTTCGCGCTGCGAAGCGCGTGGGTCTGTGTTGAGCAGCGCAAGCATGTTGGCGACGAGGTTGTAGGCCGGCAGGTTCTGTTCGCGCTCGTCGAGCAGCCGCAGCACGAAGTCGCCGAGCTTTGATGCCGCATCGAGTGAATCGGCGCGCGTGCGCAGATCCGAGTACGGGTCGACGGTCGATGCGCTCGCGATCGTCATCAACTCGCCGCGGCCCTCGTGCAGCACGAGATCCAGCCGGAAGAACGGCTCGAGGCGCCCGCCGAAGCGGCTTTTTGAACGCCTGACGCCCTTGGCGATCGCCCCGACACGCCCGAACTCGCGGGTGTAGAGGTGCAGGATGCTGTCGGCCTCGCCGTAGCGCATCTTGCGCAGCACGATCGCTTCGGTTTTTAGCGTCTGGGACATACAGGGAGATGATCGCGTATGCGGTGGATGCGGCCGCCGAGTCCGCCCCGGAACCTACAATTTGCTTCCTCATGGACGACAAGAAAACCGCCACGCTCTACTCGAAGGACAGCTGCAGTTTCTGCATTCGGGCAAAGATGCTGCTCGAACAGAACGGCGTCGACTACGAGTACGTGGACCTGACCGGGGACATGGACGGCCAGGTCGAGCTTGCCAAGCGCTCGGGCCGCATGACGATGCCGCAGGTGTTCGTCGGCGACGAGCTGATCGGTGGCTTCGAAGATCTCGTTCTGGCGCTGCGCAATCCGCGCATCCGCGAAGCACTCGCCGTCAAATAGGCGCAGAGTTGCCAGAGCTTCCTGAAGTCGAGACGATCCGACGACAGCTCGCGCCGGTGGTCGAGGGCGGTCTGATTGATCAGGTCGAGGTGACCGACGCGCGATGGGTCGCCCCCGCAAGCGTCAAGGCGTTCGAGAAGAAGCTCGTCGGCCGGCGCGTGCTCAGGCTCGGCCGCCGCGGCAAGTACTTCGTCGCCGAGCTCGATGACGGCTCGGCGCTCGTGATGCACCTGCGCATGACCGGGAATCTGCTGTACATCCCCGAAGGCGATCCCGTGCCCGAAGCGCACCTCCGCGGTCAGATCTGGCTGGCCTCAGGAGGCAGCCTTGCCTTCACGGACCCGCGTCGCTTCGGCACGGCAGAACTGATCTCCACGCCCGATGCCCTGCAGGACTACCTCGGCGCGCGCCTGGGCCCCGAGCCGTTCGACGAATTCTTCGACGGTCCGTATCTCTACACCCGTACCCACGGGCGCAAGACACCGATCAAGGCCGTCCTGCTCGATCAGCGCGTGGTGGCCGGCGTCGGCAACATCTATGCCGACGAAGCCCTCTTCCGGGCTCGTGTGGCCCCGCAGCGCCGCGCGGCTCGCGTCACCAGGGCGCAGGCCGAACTGCTCACAGAGACCGTTCAGGACGCTCTGAACGCCGGTATCGACGCCAAGGGCGCTTCAATCGACGACTTCCGCGATGCATACGGCGTCAAAGGCAGCTTCCAGGACCAGTTCCTCGTGCACAGGCGCGAAGGCCTCCCCTGTCCCGAGTGCGACACGCCGGTCAAGAAGATCCGCTGCGCCGGGCGCGGAACGTACTACTGCCCCGCCTGCCAGAAGAACTAGGCGCAGCCGCTCGCTGAAGCCGCGCACGCCGTACTAATTCCTGTTTTATCATTTTGTAATATCGTCATAGCCGTATGGAACCCCCCAGTGAACTCCGCAGACAGCTAGGAAAGCTGCTTCCGTCGCGTCGCGACTACGAAGCTCTGCCTCATACCTGGCGGACCGATTTGATCGCCGGCGTGACAGTCGGCGTCGTCGCACTGCCCCTGGCGCTGGCCTTCGGTGTCGCCTCAGGACTCGGAGCAAGCGCGGGCCTGATCACCGCGATCGTCGCCGGGACTCTGGCCGCCGTCTTCGGCGGATCGCACGTCCAGGTCTCCGGACCGACGGGCGCGATGACGGTCGTCCTTGCGCCAGTGGTTTTGAAGTTCGGAATCGACGGCGTGCTCGTGGTCACGGCGCTTGCCGGAATCATGCTGATCGCTGCGGGGGCAATCCGACTCGGCCGCCTCATCCGCCTGCTGCCGTGGCCGCTGATCGAAGGATTCACGCTCGGGATCGGAGCGATCATCTTCCTGCAGCAGGTGCCGGTGGCGCTCGGCGTTCCGATGCCCGACAACGAGAACACCGCGGTCAGGGCGCTCGCAGCGATCGCGGATGCAGGCGCGGCCAACTGGCACGCGATCGCGCTCTCGCTGATCGTCGCGATCGCGATGATCGCCATCCCGCGCATCCACCGCTCCGCTCCGGCCTCGCTGCTCGGCGTGGCCGCAGCGACTCTGATCGCGGTTGCGACCGGCTGGCAGGTTTCCGAGATCGGCACGATCGCGACCAGCCTTCCCGCTCCGAACCTGCCCGGCTTCAACTGGGGAGAGCTCTCTGGCCTGCTCGGCGCCGCAGTCTCGATCGCGGCGCTGGCCGCGATCGAGAGTCTGTTGTCAGCGCGCGTCGCCGACGGCATGGCCGACACCGACCACCACGACCCCGACCGCGAACTGGTCGGCCAGGGCGTCGCGAATCTGGGCAGCAGCCTCTTCGGCGGGATGCCCGCCACCGGCGCCATCGCCCGAACGGCTGTGAACGTTCGCGCCGGCGGCCGCACCCGCGCCGCAGCGATCGTCCACTCGGCAGTGCTCGTGGTCGTGATGCTCGTGCTCTCGCCGCTCGTGGCGAGCATTCCGCTGGCCGCGCTCGCAGGCGTACTGATGGTCACCGCCGTGCACATGGTCGAGTTCGGGACGATCGGCCGCATCCTGCGGTCCACGCGTGGCGATGCCGCGGTACTGCTCACGACAGCGTTTGCGACCCTGGCCTTCGATCTCGTGGTTGCCGTGGAGATCGGTCTCGTGATCGCCATTCTCGTCGCGCTTCACTCGGTGGCATCAGAGACCCGCTTCGAGGAGGATGACCTGCGCTCAGTGGACATCGACGTCGAGACCGAACATCAGCTCCTCCACGACCACGTGGTCGTCTACCAACTCGACGGAGCGCTCTTCTTCGGCGCCGCGCAGCGCTTTCTGCTTGAGCTCGCGGATGTGAGCGACGTTCGCTGGGCCGTACTCAGACTCGGGAAGTTGCGCGTGCTCGACGCAACCGGAGCGCGCGCGATCGGCGACCTCGTCGAACGCCTCGAAAGCCGCGGCATCTCCGTGATCCTCACGAGCGTGCGCGCCGAACACCGCAGGCTGATCGACGGCGTAGGCGCGATGCACACGCTCGATCAGGAGCATCGGATCGTGCCCGGTATTCAAGAGGCGCTGGCCATGACCAGATCCAGCGCCCCGGACCACGCACGCTCGGCCGCCTAACGCAGTTCGTGCAGAACCGCGCGCGGATGCGCGTCGAAGTAGACGTCTTTCAGTCGCTCGGTCGAAAGGTGCGTGTAGGTCTGGGTCGTTGAGACGTCGGCGTGCCCGAGCATCTCCTGGACCGAACGCAGGTCACAGCCGCCGCTCAGCAGGTGCGTCGCGAATGTGTGGCGCAGCGTGTGCGGGCTCATGCGGTCAGAGAGCCCGGCCGCAGCGGCGTACTTGCGGACGATCTTGTAGAGCCCCTGACGCGTCAGCTGTCCGCCGCGGAAGTTCACGAACAGGTAACGCTGCGGACGGTCCTTGGTCAGCGCGCGACGACCGGCGCGCAGATAGATGCGGATCGAGAGCAGTGCCTGGCGGCCCACGGGAACGATGCGCTCCTTGTTGCCCTTGCCGCGCGTGCGCAGGATGCCGTCGTCGAAGTCGATGTCGGAGACCTCAAGATTGATCACTTCGCTGACGCGCAAGCCGGACGCGTACATCAGCTCGAGCATTGCGCGATCGCGCGTGGCGATCGGATCCGAGCCGCGCACCTGGTCGATCAGGTGCGAGACCTCGGCGCGGCTGAGCACGCTAGGCAGCTTCTTTGCCTGCGCGGGCGCCTTGACGTCCGCGGTCGGATCGCTGTCGATCACGCCCTCGCGACGCAGATGCACGTAGAACGAGCGCATCGAGGAAAGTTTGCGGTGCAGCGTGGTGCCGGCGATCTCACCGCTGCCTGCCAGTTGCTCCAGATACTCGACGATCTGTGCCTGGCTGACCGTGAGCGCATCCTGCCCGATCGACCCCAGATACGCGCCGTACTGCATCAGGTCCGTGCGGTAGGCGATCAACGTGTTCTCCGCCGAGCGCGCCTCGAACTCGAGGTACTGCAGAAACTCAAGCAGCAGGTCCTCAAAGCGTGGAGCGACAAGGCTCTTCTGTGTTGCCACCGGGGGTGCCATCAGCCCTAGTTTGCAGGGCGCGGCGAATTGTCCTTGCGTGCGAGGGACGCGCGCAACTGCGGTTGCGGCAGCGTCAGAGCTGCGACTTCTTGGTGACGACCTTGAACGTCGCGTCGACCGGAGCGCTGAGGTTGCGCGCTGAGTCCTCTGCGACAGCGTTCACGATCAGCGAGGTCGCCGGAAGCGTGCGTCCGTTGATTGTGCCGAAGAGGCGCGTCTTGCTGGTGCCGGCCGGGAGCTTGCGAACGTATTTCACGACGAACTTGCGGCCCTTGGCGCGGTAGACGTTGAAGATGACGCGCGAGGCCTTGTTCAGCGTGATGTAGAGGTAGGTCTGGCCACGACGGCACTTCGAGGTCTTCTTGCGGCAGAACTTCGTCGGGTTCGCGCGGAACTTCGAGACGACGGGCACGTTCAGCTCGCCGGGTCCGGAGAAGACCGTCTTGGTCGGCGTGCCGAGCACCTCGTTGCCGGACGGGTCTGTGACGCGGCTGGTGCCGGTGAAGCTGACCGCTCCGGCCTCCCCCGTGCTCCACGGCGTGCTCGCGCTGCCCAGGTAGACCGAGTTGCCGGAAACATCGACGCTTGTGATCTGACGGTTCGCGGTTCCCATCTTCAATGCGAACGCTCCGAGCATTCCGGTCACGTTGCCGCCGATCCCCTCGCTGAAGTCCAGGCGCACGCTGTTGTTTGCGTTGGCCACGGCGTTGTTGAGGACCGGGGATGTCAGGTCTGCCGGGCGCGAGACCGCGGCCGCGAACGGCGTGGTCCCGTTCGTGTCGGTGCCGGCAGCCGTGAACTTCTCCGAGAACGCGGGCAGCGAAGGGAGCACGTATGAGTAGCTGCCGCCCGGCGCGACCGCCGACTCGAAGTACTCAAGGGCCTCACTCTGGCCGGCGGGCGCGTCGGCCCGATAGATGTCGACATTCGCGCCGCCGCCGGTCCCGTTGATCGAGACGGTGTTGTCAGCGCGGCGCGGACCGATCTGGATCGCCGGTGCCGGGAGGATTGACTTGATCGGGCGCGTGCAGACGTTGTAGATCGGGAGGCGCACGAGCTGAACCTGAGAGGTGGTGAGATCAAACGCGTAGTCGCCCGGCAGGCAGCTCGTCGTGTAGTTGAGCGATCCGATCACCGTCGTTCCGCCGCCGTTGATCGTGACCTTCTCCGTGATCGGGTCCATCGGAGATTCAAGCGTGACGCTCGCGAGCGCGGAGAAAGTGATGATGTCTGCCGTCGTGTCGGCGTTTGCTTTGTTGATCGCCCCGCGCAGCGAGCAGTCGCCCGCTCCGGCGCCGCACGTGTTCAGCGCGCCGTTGTCGTTGGCAACGTCGACGGCGTACGTGGCCGCGCCGGCAGTTCCAGCCGCGCAGAGCAGGGCGATGACCGCCGCCAGCATCAGCATGGCCGCGCGCGTAAGAGATGTGTGGCGCTCAGATCGGTAAGTCAAAACGAGAAGAAGTTCGCGAACTCGTAGGTTCGAACACTCTAGAACGGGTGGAAGTAGCGCCCGCCAGCGAAGAAACAAGTACTGCGGTTACGAAACCGAGCGTGCGAGCGCAATACCGCCCGCCAGCGCCTGCTCGAAGAACATCGTGTCGTCATCCATGTCCCGCCCCATCGTGCGGCGCGGCAGGCCGCTCTCGGCGTATCCGGCGAGATCGGGCTCGGCGCGGACCCAGCGATGGCCCTCCAGCTCGGCCGGCACCGGTGCGCCGGGACCGAGACCGACCGTGACCGGCGCCAGCAGCAGCCCGAGAACCGACCTGGTGTGGTGAGAGATTCCCTGGTGGCGCTCGCGCGGATCGCCGTTCGAGGCGCGCGCGACCAGAACCGTCGGGCACCCGAGCGCAAGCGCGGCGTGCGCGCTGTCGAGCGCGATCATTCCGCCGTGTCCGAGCGCCGTGCCCGATCCGATGATCCCGGGGCCCGGACCGACGATCGCGCAGTCCCATCCACGCTCGGTCAGGCCCGCGTGCAGTGCGCCGATCGTCGACATCGCCTCGCCTTCTCCGCCGTACGCGGGGGCAGCGGTGAGATGATCGATCAGCAGCTGGCGCGAGCGCAGCTCCGCGACGGTCGAGGAGAGCGCGCCGGGCAGCGCGCCCCCGCCGGACTGGACGTAGCCGATCTTCACCCCCGGGCGCTCCTGGACTGCGGCCCAGACGGCCGGCGCGAGCTGGCCGTGCAACTGGAAGACGCCGACCGGTTTGCCGATCGGTGCGTCGAGCAGTTCCGGCTCGACCGGATCCACCCCGCTCTGCAGCGGCGTGTAGTTCAGTTTCATGACGTGGCGCGAAGGGTCAGCCTTGCCGTCGAGGCCCCGCGTGAGGTTGACCACGACGACATCGCTGCCGCCAGAGCCGAGCTCGAGGTCGAGCGCCTCGGTGTTCACGACCACTTCGTCGCCGACGAGGCTTCCGCCGACCATGCCGACATCCGCGTAAGCCGACCGCTCTACGCCGTCAACGTCGACGACCATGCGCTCGATCCCGCGCACGCCGGCGGCTGCGCGTTCGATCGAGACGACCGTTCCGCGCCGAAGGCTGAGCATCGATCGATCGCCGCGCCGTACGGCTCAGGCGCCGGAGGCCGAAATGCTTGAGCCGTCTGCGTCAACGGCCTCTATCTCGCCTGTGTCGACGCGCTTCTCGAGGATGGCTGCCGCCTCCTCCACGGTGCGCGACGGAGCGTGACCCACGGCCGCCCCGACGAAATCGCGGAACAACGGCTGCGGACGCAGCGGACGTGACTTGAACTCCGGGTGATACTGCGAAGCGATGAAGAATGGGTGGTCGGAGACCTCGATGACCTCTACGAGGCGCTCGTCCGGAGACGTGCCGCTGAAGACGAGGCCCTTGGCCTCGAGCTTCTTGCGCAGGTGGTTGTTGACCTCGAAGCGGTGGCGGTGGCGCTCGTAGATGACGGCTTCGTCGTAGACCTCGCGGGCGCGGGTGCCTTCGTGAAGCTTCACGGGGTCCGCTCCCAATCGCATCGTGCCGCCCATGTCCGCGACTTCCTTCTGGTCGGGCAGCAGATCGACGACGGGGTACGGCGTCTCGGGGTCGAACTCAGTGGAGTTGGCGCCGTCAAAGCCGGCAACGTGGCGGGCGAACTCGACGACCGCGACCTGCATGCCGAGACAAATTCCGAGGAACGGAATGCCCTGCTCGCGAGCGATGCGCGCGGCGTGGATTTTGCCCTCGACTCCGCGGATTCCGAAGCCGCCGGGGATCAGCACTCCATGGCAGCTCTGCAGTTGGGCCTCGATCTCATCGTGAGAGAGCTTCTCGGAGTTCATCCAGACGACTTCCATCTTGCGGCCGTGGAAGATCGCGCCGTGGCGCAGTGCCTCTGAGACTGAGAGGTAGGCGTCCTGGAGGCCCATGTACTTGCCGACCAGCGCGATGCGCACCGGCTCCGCGGCCTGTGCCTCGCGGGCGTTGTCCACGAGCGCTTCCCACTCGGTGAGGTTCGGCGGGCCGGCCTCAATGCCGAAGTGGGCGAGGATCGAATCGTCAACCCCCTGGGCGCGGTAGACGAGCGGCACCTCGTAGATGTCCTTGACGTTCTCGCCGCTGATCACCGAGCCCTTGGGCACGCTGGTGAAGAGCGCGATCTTGTCGCGCATCTCCTGCGGGAGCGGCTCCTCTGACCGGCAGATCAGCATGTCGGGCTGAATACCGATGCGGCGGAGCTCGTTCACAGAGTGCTGCGTGGGCTTGGTCTTCAGCTCGTCGGCGTGCGCGATGTACGGGACGAGCGTGAGGTGGATGAAGATGCAGTTGTCGCGGCCACGGTCCTGCTGGAACTGACGGATCGACTCGAGGAACGGAAGGCTCTCGATGTCGCCGACCGTGCCGCCGATCTCGGTGATGACGATGTCGACGTCCTCGGTCTCGGCGATCAGGTCGATGCGCGACTTGATCTCGTCGGTGATGTGCGGGATCACCTGCACGGTGCCGCCGAGGTAGTCGCCGCGGCGCTCCTTACGGATCACCTGGTTGTAGATCGCACCCGTGGTGACGTTGCTGCCACGTGAAGTGTTCGCGCCGGTGAAGCGCTCGTAGTGACCGAGGTCGAGGTCGGTCTCGGCGCCGTCTTCGGTCACGAAGACCTCGCCGTGCTGGAACGGGCTCATCGTGCCCGGGTCCACATTGATGTACGGGTCGAACTTCTGGATCTGAACGCTCAGTCCGCGAGCGACGAGCAGGCGGCCGATTGCGGCCGCGGCGATGCCCTTTCCGAGGGACGAAACGACGCCTCCGGTAATGAAGATGAAGCGTGTGTCTCGTGTCTGATTGGGCAATCCAGTCTCCCTTAAGAGCGTCTTCCTAAGCGGTCGAGGAACCGTAACACGGGCGTCCGATCAATCATTTGCGAGATAGATCTGAATTCCCCATATAGCGTGATTAATACAACGACCCCGAGCGCGATGAGCTGCGCGGTGGTGCTCAGGGTGAGCACCATCCAGACTCCGGCGATCGCACCGATCGCGTTTGAGCCTGTGTCGCCGAGCATTCCCTGCTCGCCGAGGTCGTAGTAGAGCAGGACGGGAAGCGATCCCAGGAATACGCCCGTGAGCCAGACCGGCTCGAGCGTCCACGCGCCGATGCACAGCCCGGCTGCAACGACGAAGAAGACCTTCAGCGCGCGGCCCGGGCGCAGGTCCAGAAGATTGAAGAGATTGGTCGTGACGACGACCAGTGCGATCGCGAGCAGGTACTCGAGGTCGCCGGGCACGATCAGCCCCATCGCGAACGCGGCAAGACCGAGCGAGCCGACCGCTTTGACGGCGCCGGTCGAGAAGCCGCCGCTGAAGGTTGCCTTGGCGTGGCCGCGGACGCCGCGCGGATCCTTCCGGCCGAGGCCGCCCTCGATCACCGGGGTGCCGAGCAGGTCGTCGATCGCGCCGAGCAGACAGACGCCGATGATGTAGATCATCACGCCGACCAGCCCCGAGCCACCGAGGATGTCATCGTTGAGCAGGCGGTCGAGCGGCGCGGAGACTCCCAGTGCGACGAAGGCGGCGAGCGGGATCAGAATCCCGGAAGGAACCGGCACTTCGCGACCGGCATAGTTGGTGCGCACGAAGCCCGCCTCCTGGAGACCGCGCAGCAGCACCGGCGCCCCGAGCAGGGCCACGACAAATGCGATCAGGAGTGGAATGACGTGCACTGCCCGATCAGCGCCTACGGGCCGACTTGCGGCACGATCGAGTCAGCGCTGTCCTTGTAGCCGTAGTCGCCCTTGGCACCGTTGAAGATCGAGACGAGCGAGTAGTAGCCGGCGAAGTCCTGGATGTCATCGACGGTCGAGAGGCCGAGCGAGTTGTACCACTTGATGTTGGTCGGCTCGGTCGTCGTGTTCTCGACGCCGGCGACGCGATCGGCCTGCTGGGAGAGCCCCGCGACCACGCCGCGCTCGAAGCCGTCGAAGACCTTGCCCTCCTCGGTGTCGGCGTCGGTCGCCTGCTGGCGGGCGTACGCGAAGTAGCGCGCGCGCTTGAGGTTGCCGGACAGGCGGCTGAAGACGAGCCGGCGCATCACGCCGGTGTTGCGGCCGCGCGCAAGGCGCCTTCCAACGGCGCGGCCGAGCTGGTCGGCTTCGGCGGGCGTCGGCGTCTCGTCGGCCACAACGTCATTGACGTCGAGTGCGGCGGCGATCTTCGCGTACTGCGGCTTGGCCAGCAGCTGGGCGATGTACTCGACGTTCGCCCCCGCGGGTTCAACCGCGCGGGTGACGGACTTCAGAGTGCTCTGCGCGACAGTGGCCGAGCCGATCGTCGCGACGCGGTCGCCGGACATGCTGTCGGCCACGAGCTGCGGATACGCGGCACCGATGAACTCGTTCTGGCGTTCGATCTGTTGCTTGCGATCGCTCGATTCCTGGCGCGACTCGTTGAGGTCCTTCTTCAGCGAATCCTCGAGGCTGCCGCGCACATCCGAGACCAGACTGGTATCGCCGAGCGTCACGCCCAGCAGCAGGCCGACCGCCAGTGCGACAAATACGGCGGCCAGGGACATGGCGTGGTAGCGAAAGTCGATCATGCGGCGTGCAATCCAATCAGATCGGGCTTTATCAGCCGATACCGAAGGTCACTTTGAACTTCAGCCAGATGAGGTCTACGAGGTCGCTGAGCGGCGGGGAGACGAGAATCGCGACGATCACGGCAAAGGCGCCGGCGGCGATGACGACGCTCAGCGCGCGGTTCGACGGGCGCGGGCGGTACAGGCGGGAGACGCCTTTGGCATCGATCAGGATCTCGCCGATCCGCACGCGCGTGAGGAAGGTCGACGCCATCCCCTTGCGGTTCTTGTCGAGGAACTCGACGAGGTTGAAGTGCGCGCCGACGGTGACGATCAGGCGGGCACCCTCTTCTGCGGCCATCAGCATCGCGATGTCCTCGCTGGTGCCGGTGGCGGCGACGGTCTTGTACGGCACATTCAGTTGTTGGAGGCGCTCACTGCCGGGTGCGCGGCCGTCGGTGTAGGCGTGGACGATCAGCTCGGCGCCGCATCTGAGGACCGAGTCGGCGGCCGAGTCCATGTCGCCGACGATCATGTCCGGCTTGTGGCCCTCCTCGACGAGCGCGTCGCCGCCGCCGTCCACGCCGATCAGGATCGGCTTCTCGTCACGGATGTAGCTGCGCAGGGCCTTGAGATCGCGCTGGTGATCCACCCCGCGTACGACCACGAGCACGTCGCGATCACGGAACACCGTGTCGAGCTCCGGGAGGTCGATCTTGCCGGAGAGCAGCTCGCTCTCCTGGCGAATGTGGTTGATCGTGTTCTCGGCAAAGCGCTCGAGCGCCCGGCCGACCTCGCGCTTGGCCTGCTCGTACTTTTCGGCGACCACCTCGGTGGTCTGGACCTCGCCGCGGCCGACGACGGTGCCCTCGCGCAGGATCTCGCCGCCGCGCACGATGATCTGATCGCCGTCACTCAGTTGGTCGAAGAGGTCGCTGCCGACGGCGTCAACGAGGTGAACGCCGGCTCCGGCGATGATCGTGGGCCCGGTGTTCGGGTAGTCGCCGGTCGAGGACTCGGCGACATTGATCACGCAGGAGACGCCCTTGCGCACCAGTTCTTCACCGGAGACGCGGTCGATGTCCTTGTGGTCGATCAGCGCGATCTGACCGGGCTGGAGCGTCTTGGTCAGCAGCTTCGTGCGCTTGCCGGGACGAACCACGCCATTGACGACCGTCACCCGCGGCGCGGCCGCGACTTCGTTCCTCGCCGTGCCGGCCAGATTCCGCTCCATTGGAGGGACTTTAGATCACCACCGCGAGCGGTGAAACGGACTTAAGCAGCGGCCAACAGCTCGCGTGCGTGCTTGCGCGCGCCCGCGTCAGCCGAGTCCGCGCCGAGCATGCGGCAGAGCTCGTTCACAACCTCCTTCTCCGGGAGCTGACGCACATCAGTGCGCGCTTCGCCTGCATTGGCCGACTTCTCGATCTGGAAGTGACGATCAGCGGCGGCGGCCACCTGCGGAAGGTGCGTGATGCAGATGACCTGGCGATCGCGCCCGAGCGCGCGCAGCTGTTCGCCGACCGCGCGGGCGGTGTGGCCGCCGATGCCCGCGTCGATCTCGTCAAAGACGAAGGTCTGGTCGGCCGGCGCGTTGCCCGCCGTGAGCAGCGCGAGCATCACGCGCGAGAGCTCACCGCCGGAGGCAGTCTCGCGCAGCGGTGCCGGGGCGATGCCCGGATTCGGCGCGATCATGAACTCGATGACGTCCGCGCCAGTCGGGCGGACATCGCCCTCCACAGGAGCAATCTCCACCTCGAACGATGCGCCCTCCAGCGCAAGCATCGCGAGCTTCTCGCGCACGGCCGCAGCGAGCTTCGGCGCGGCCTTCTTGCGCGCCTTCGAGACCTCGGTCGCCAGCGCCTTCTGACGCGCGCGGACGTCTGAGAGGCGCTCGGCCGCCTCGTCAATGCGGTCCCCGGCACCCGAGAGCCGGTCGCGGTCCTCGCGGCAGCGTTCGGCGTGCTGGAGAACGAGCTCGACGGTTCCGCCGTGCTTGCGCTTGAGGCGCTCGTAGCCGTCGAGTCGATCATCGAGGAACGCCAGACGCTCAGGATCGGCGGCCAGCCCTTCGGCGTAGACGCGCAGGTCCGCCGCGACGTCCTGCAGCTCGAGCGCGACTGCTGCCGCCCGTTGCGCGAGCGCGTCAAGCTCTGGGTCGGACCCGGACGGTCCCTGCAACTGCATGACCGCGCCGGCAAGGAGCGACGAGGCGCCGGTCCCCCCCGGAACCCCAGCGTCCTCGTCTTCGAGCGCAGCGAGTGCGCCCTCCCCTGCCAATCGCAGTTCATCGACCGACTTCAGTCGGTCGCGCTCAGCCGAGAGATCCGCCTCTTCGGCGGCTTCCGGCGCAAGCTCCTCGATCTCGGCGAGCTCGAACTCGATCAGGCCGAGTTCGCGCTCACGCCTACCGTCGACAAGCTCGAGCTCGGCGAGTCTGCCGGTGAGCTCGGACGCTTCCGTGTGCAGAGCGGCGAGCTCGTCCAGACGCTCGCCGTGCTTCGCGCCGGAGATACCGCTCGCGAACGCGTCGAGCACGGCGAGTTGAGCGCCGGCAAGCGTCAACTTGCGGTGTTCGTGCTGACCGTAGAAGGCGACCAACGCGCCGCCCAGCAACTGCAGGTCTGCCGCCGTCGCGGAACGCCCCTCGATGTAGGCGCGCGTTCGCCCCTCGGGCGTGACGCGACGACCGACTGCGATCTCTGCCGCGTCGGGATCCGCAAGACGCTCGCGCAGGTCAGCGAATTCGGGCGCGTCCAGCAACCCCTTCGGAAGCTCGAACAGCCCCTCGACGTACGCCTCGCCGGCACCGGGGCGCACGATCCCCCGCTTCGACCTGCCTCCCAGCAGGAGGTCGATCGCGTGAGCCAGCATCGTCTTTCCGGCGCCGGTCTCGCCGGTGATCACGTTCATCCCGCGGTCGAGTGACAGCTCGGCCCGCTCGATCAGCAGAAGATTTTCTATGCGCAGTTCAACAAGCATGCGGTCTTTGTACAGACCACGTCGGACGAACACTTGTTCGTGTCAGCTGGCGAGCTTGCCGAACTTGTCGCGGAAGCGGTCGTAGAAGTTCGTGCCGGGGAGCTGCGCGAGGCGCGTGGCGTTGTCCTCGAACGACACCGCTGCGCACTCGCCCACCGGCAGCGTGCCGACCATCAGGCCGTCCACAAGGATCTCAAGTTCGTCGAGGCGGCCGGAGTTGGTCACCCCGAGGATGTCTCCCGGCGCGGCAACCAGTGCGCGGGCCGTGAGCGTATGCGGCGCGATGAAACTGACGACGTAGCCCTCGACGCCCCAGGCAAGGATCGGTCCGTAGTTGGCGAGGTTGTAGCCGGTCGATCCGGCGGGAGTCGCGGCGACAACGCCATCGCAGCGCACGCGGCCGACGGGCTCATCGGCCAGTGAGTAGGACACCTCCGCAACCCGGGCATCCCGAGCGCGGTGGAAAGAGACATCGTTGACGCCGATCACATCGATGTCGCCGTATTTCAGACGCAGGGCCGGAAGCTCAAGCACCTCGAACGCGCCGGTCAACGCCAGCTTCAGTCCCTCCGGCAACGCCTCGCGCTCTGCCGTGGTGAGAAACCCGATCGTGCCGAAGTTGAAACCGAACGTCGGAGTCGTCGATCCGGCAAATGTGCGCAGCGAGCGAAGAATCGATCCATCGCCGCCCAGCACGATCGCGACGTCCGGCTCGGCCGCCGCAAGCTCAGGGTTCACGAGGTACTCGACACCGTCATGGGCCAGCGCAGGCTCGGGAGTGTCGAAGATCAGTTCGCAGTCGAGTTCGGCCGCAATCGTGCGCAGACGCTCGAGCGCCGGCTCGACGTTGTCGTTCGGGAAATGATGTGTGATGACTGCAGCGCGCATGTGTCTGAGTGATTATCGCTATTGCGGCTCGACGCCCTCAGCCGCCGCACGCAGATCTGCGAGACCGGGACGGGACTGCTCGGCCAGCCAGAGGAATGCTTCGAGGTTCCCCGCCGGCCCCGGCAACCCCGATGAACACGCACCGAGCACGGAAAAGCCGATCGCCTGGGCCGAGCGCGCCGCCGCTTCGATCGCATCGATCCGTGCCTCGCGATCGCGCACCACTCCCCCTTTTCTGACATTCCCACGCCCGACCTCGAACTGCGGCTTCACGAGGGCGAGGAAGTCGAACTGAGCCGCGGTGACGGCCTTCAGTGCGGGAAGCACCTTCTCAAGGGCGATGAACGAGAGGTCTGCCACGAGCAGATCCGGTGCGTACTCAAGATCGTCCGGCGTGAGCTCGCGGATGTTCTTGCGTTCGATCACGGTCACGCGCTCGTCCTCGCGCAGCTTCCAGTGCAGCTCGCCGTAGGCGACGTCGATCGCGATCACGTGCTTTGCGCCGCGCTGGAGCAGGCAGTCAGTGAAGCCGCCCGTGCTGGCGCCTGCATCGAGTGCGAAGCGGCCGGAGGGATCGACTTCGGGAAACGCTTCGAGCGCGTTCTCAAGTTTGATGCCGCCGCGGCTCACGTAGCGACTGCGCTCGGCGACGATCAGCTCAACGTCCTCGGCCAGCATCTGCCCCGGCTTCTCAAGCCGGCGCCCACCGCTCTTGAGCTGAACATCCCCGGCGAGAATTGCGGCAGCGGCTTTCGCGCGGGAGTCGAAATGACCCCGCACGACCAGAAGAACGTCGAGTCTTTGCCTATTCTGCGCCATTGCTGTTTAAAGAGAAAGACCCCGCGTTGGGCGGGG
Source organism: Thermoleophilaceae bacterium (assembly GCA_016462645.1). GTDB lineage: Bacteria > Actinomycetota > Thermoleophilia > Solirubrobacterales > JACPNS01 > JACPNS01. The sequence continues at coordinate 27,826 of JAEMSX010000005.1, read as the reverse complement.
CCTGTCTCTGGGGAGGATACTGCTGTGTCTCTGGGTCAGCTCGATATTGGGGGAGTGAGCTGATCCGTGTTAGAAATCGTGTCCGGTCGAACTTGGAGGCGACTTCCGTATCTGATGAGAAAGATACGGGCCGGTATGTGATGTGTGTGTGAGATTGCTCACAGATGCACAAAGTCTTTGAGATGCCTAATTGACGCCGCGCCCAATAGGATGGAAAATCAATGAACGAGCGCGACCTCGACATAGTCCTTTACGGCGCCACCGGCTTCGTCGGTGAACTCACAGCCGAATACCTGGCGGCCAACTCCCCCGACTCGCTGCGGTGGGCGCTCGCCGGTCGCAATCCCGAGAAACTCACCGCACTGCGCAGCAAACTCGCGAAGGCCAATCCCGCGCTCGCCGATCTCCCGCTGATCGCCGCCGACGCCGCGGACGCGACGTCGCTCGAGGAGATGGCCCGGAGCACGAGAATCCTGATCAGCACCGTCGGCCCGTACGCGCTCTACGGCGAACCGCTGGTCAAGGCCTGCGCAGAGAACGGCACGCACTACCTCGACCTGACCGGCGAGCCAGGCTTCGTCGATGAGATGTACCTGAAGTACGACGCCACCGCAAAATCGACCGGCGCGAAGCTCGTGCACTGCTGCGGATTCGACTCGATCCCCCACGACCTCGGCGCCTACTTCACGGTGCTGCAGCTCCCCGAGAACGTGCCGATCACGGTCGAGAGCCGAGTTCGCGCCTCCGGCATGATCTCCGGCGGGACCTTCTATTCGGCGCTGAACGGCATGGGCCACGCCAAGCAGACGGTAGACGCGGTGCGCGAACGTCTCAAGCGCGAACCCCGGCCCGAAGGCCGGAAAGTCGGGCTCGTGAAACCGGGCCTGAGGCGCGACAAGGAGATGGGGATGTGGACTGCCCCCCTCCCGACGATCGACCAGTTCATCGCCACCCGTTCGGCGTCGACGATCGATCGCTACGGCCCGGACTTCAAGTACGGCCACAACTACGCGGCAAAGCACCTGCCGACGGTGTTCCTCGGTACCGCGGGAGTTGCGTCTGTGTTCGTGATGGCGCAGATCCCGCCGATCCGGAAGGGCCTGTTGAAGCTGATCCCGCCCGGGAGCGGACCGAGCGCCGAGAAACGCGCCAAGAGCTGGTTCAGGGTTGAGTTCGTGGGCAATGGCGGCGGCAAGACCGTGCGCACGGCCGTCTCCGGCGGCGACGCCGGTTACGAAGAGACCTCCAAGATGCTCGCCGAAAGCGGTCTCGCGCTCGCGCTCGACGTGACTCCCGAGCGCTCGGGCCAGCTCACGCCGGTCGCGGCGATGGGCGACGCGCTGCTTGAGCGCCTGCCGAAAGCCGGCATCAAGATCGAAGTCGTCGAGCGCAGCTAGGACGCGTCGACCGAAGTCTTCGCGGACAAGCGATCGGTGATGCGCTTGGCGACCGCTTCAGGCGTGAATCCCACTTCTTCGTGAAGCAACGCCGGTGCTCCGTGCGTGACGTAGCGGTCCGGGAGCCCGACGCGCAGAAGCTGCACGGGCAAGCCGTTGTCGGCGAGGTGCTCAAGCACGCCGGCGCCGAAGCCCCCTGCGAGCACGCCCTCCTCAAGCGTGACCAGCAACTTGTGCTCGGCGGCGAGCTCGTTGATCAGCTCCGTGTCCAGCGGCTTGGCGAAACGCGCGTCGGCGACCGTCGCCGAAATGCCCGCCTCTGCGAGCAGCTGCGCGGCACCCTGCGCGAGTCCGACGCCGGTCCCGTAGCCCAGGAGGGCAACCGAGCCGTCGCCGCGCGTGAGCACCTCGCCCACGCCGATGTCGATTGCGGTCGGCGTCGTCGGCAGCGGCACGCCCAGACCCTCGCCGCGCGGATAGCGGATTGCGACCGGTCCGTCGTCATGGACCAAGGACGTGTGCAGCATGTCCACCAGCGCCGCTTCGTCACGCGGAGCCATCATCACGATGTTTGGAAGCGGACGGAAATACGCGATGTCAAAGGCGCCGTGGTGAGTCGGACCGTCGTCGCCCACCAGACCGGCGCGGTCCATCGCGAACACCACGTTGAGGTTCTGGAGGCAGACATCGTGGACGATCTGGTCGTAGCCGCGCTGCAGGAAAGTCGAGTAGATCGCGGCCACGGGCTTCACGCCCTGCAGTGAGAGACCGGCGGCAAACAGCACCGCGTGCTGCTCCGCGATGCCGACATCGAAGTAGTGATCGGGGAGCTCTTTCTGCATGATCGAGAGCCCGGTGCCGGAGTTCATCGCGGCGGTGATACCGACGACGCGCTCGTCGCGTCGCGCCTCGGCGACGATCGCCTCGCCGAAGACCTTGGTGTACTGCGGCGGAGACGGCCTGCTCGGCGCGCCGCCGCTGATCCCGGCCGGCGCCGGTTTGCGATCGGCGATTCCCATCGGCTTGACCGCGTGCCACTGCTCCATGCCTTCGAGTCCGCCCTCTTCGGCGGCCGTGAAGCCCTTGCCCTTGACGGTGGCGATGTGCACAACGACAGGTCGGTCGGCCTCCAGCGCTTCCTCGATTGCGGTACGCAGTTCGCCGACGTCATGGCCGTCGACCACGCCGATATAGGCAAAGTCAAGCTCTTCCCAGAGCAGGCCGGGTGCCCAGAACGCTTTGACCGACTCCTTGAATGCGGGACCAAAGCGCTCAAACGCCGCGCCGATTCCGGCTGGCAGCTTGGTCAGCCCGCCCTCGGCCTTGTCGCGCGCCTTGTAGAGCTTCGGGTTCATGCGCACGCGGTTGAAGTAGCGGCTGAGCGCGCCGACATTCGGCGAGATGCTCATTCCGTTGTCATTCAGGATCACGACGATCGGGGTGCCGAGACCACCAGCGTTGTGGATCGCCTCGAAGGCGACGCCGCCGGTCATCGAGCCGTCGCCGATCACCGCGACGACTTTGCCGTCCTCGCCCTGACCCAGGCGCATCGCCTCTTTAAGGCCGACGGCATACGAGATCGAGGTCGAGGCGTGACCGGCGCCCATGATGTCGTGCTCGGATTCGAAGGTGGCGCAGAACGGCGCCAGCCCGCCGTATTTACGGATCGTGGAAAGCTGCTCGCGGCGCCCGGTCAACATCTTGTGCGGATAGGACTGATGTCCGACATCCCAGAGAATCTTGTCCTTCGGCGAGTCGAGCAACGAGTGCAGCACGACCGACAGCTCGCAGACTCCGAGGTTCGCGCCGAAGTGGCCGCCGATCTCGCCGACAGTGTCGATCAGCTCTTCGCGGACTTCTTGAGCGATCTGCTGGAGCTGCTCATCGCCAAGGCCGGACAGATCGTCCGGTCCGGAAATTCCTGGAAGCAGCGGCCCCGAACTCAGTTCTCTTTTGTTCTTTGCCATCGCTCCTACCTGTCCCGACCGTAGATGTAGGCGCTCACGGCCTCCAGGTCACCGGCGTCGCCACGGAAGTCGATCGACTCAAGCAGCCCGCGCACACGGTCGTAGCTCTCGTCGGCCAGCTTTCGCGCTCCTTCGACTCCGAACGCGCTGACGTATGTCGCCTTGCCGTGCCGCTCGTCGCTTCCGCTTGGCTTCCCAAGTTCCGCGTCCGAGCCGGTGACATCGAGAATATCGTCGATGATCTGAAAAAGCACCCCCAGCTCGCCGGCGAACTCGCCGAGCTGTTCCACCTGCCGGGTCGGCGTGCCGAGGACAATCGCCGCGCCGCGGACGGAAGCACGGATCAGGCGGCCGGTCTTGAGCTCGTGCATCTGTTTGAGCGCGCCGGGATTGTCAACCTGCTCATCGATGTCGATGAACTGCCCGCCGACCATTCCCGCGGCTCCGATCGCCGCGAGCAGCTCGTCCATGGCGCCGACCACGTGCATCGGCTCGCCGGCCTGGTTCGCGGTGATCAGGCGCAGCGCCTCCGCGAACAACGCGTCGCCGGCGAGGATCGCGACGTTCTCGCCGTAGGCGACGTGGCAGGTCGGCTTTCCGCGACGCAGATCGTCGTCGTCCATCGCCGGAAGATCGTCGTGGATCAGCGAATACGTGTGGACCAGTTCGAGCGCCGCGGCGAACGGCATCACCACCGAAGGGTCGTGACCCAGCGCGTGGGCGGTGCTCAGCGCGAGGACCGGGCGAACGCGCTTTCCGCCAGCGAGCAGCGAATAGCGCATGGCTTCGACGAGCCGGTCAATCTGAGGCACGGCCTCGAAATCGATTTTCTCGAGATAGGCATCGACCGCCAAACGCTTGGCGTCCGGGAACGCCGGAGCGGCGGTCACCGCGAGACCGACTCCAGAGTCGAGGCGGCGCGGCTCGCCAGCTCGGTCAGCTCGCGCAGGCGTGTCTCCAACGCTCCCGCGTCAAATTCGCCCTCGCGCAGCGTGGAGACCTTTTCTTTCAGCTCGACGATCAGTCCGTCGAGTTCGGTGAGCGTCTGCTGGGTTGTGGGATCGAGATCGGTCATGAGTTCAATCAGCGTTTCCAGTTCGTCCAGTTCTTGCGAATCGACGTCGTCAGTCGCCGGGGAGGTCTCGTAGGACTGATCCGAGAATACCGTTGACGAACTTTGGCGCGTCAGCAGAGCAGTAGCGCTTGGCGAGCTCGACGGCCTCGTCGATGGCGACCTCTCGGGGGACGTCGCCGGCGCTGAGCTCGTGGACGGCGACACGAAGGATGTTGCGCTCGAGCGGGGCGATGCGTTCGAGGGTCCATCCTTGCTTGATGAAGCGGCTGAGGGTTGCGTCGATCGCGTCCCGCTCGTCAAGCGTCTCCACAGCGAGCGCACGAGCGAAATCAGTCGTTTCATCATCGAGAACATCCTCCAGTTCGCGCCCAGTGAGATCGTGCTGGTAGAGCGCGAAAACTGCCTGCTTGCGCTGATCAGATCGTTTCAAGGACTAGCCGCGTGACATGTATTCGCCGCTGCGCGTGTCGACCTTGACCACGTCACCGGTGTTGAGGAACAGCGGAACGTTCACGGTCTTGCCGGTCTCGAGCACTGCGGGCTTGTTGCCGCCACCGCTGACCGTGTCGCCGCGCACACCGGGCTCGGTCTCCGTGATCTCGAGCACGACCGATGCGGGGAGCTGGATGTCCGAGAACTCGCCGTCGATGTAGAGCGCCTCGATCTCGGTGTTGGGCTTGACGAATCCGAGCGGCTCCTCGAGCTTCGCGAACGGAGCCGAGAGCTGGTCGAAGCTCTCGTTGTCCATGAAGTGCGCGTCCTGTCCGTCGCTGTAGAGGAACTGCAGCTTCTTCACTTCGGTGCGCACGGCGCGAAACTTCTCGCCGGCGCGAAAGGTCTTGTCAATCACGTTTCCGTCACTTACGCGGCGCAGTTTGGTGCGCACGAAGGCGCCGCCCTTGCCCGGCTTCACGTGCTGAAACTCGACGATCTTGAAAACGGTGCCATCGACGTCGATGTGGTTCCCGTTCTTGAACTGGTTCGTTGAAATCATGCCTTGAAGGCTAGATGGTCGTCGAATGGCCTATTCGTCGGTGAACGGCACGTCTGCATCGTCCACCGACTCGCCCGCGTCGCGCAGCCGCTTGTCGTTGCGACGCTGCCAGAAGATTCCGCCGGCGAGGATGACCACCGGCACCAGGTACAGCATGCTGGCAAGCCAGTGACCGGCGTGGGCGATCGGGAGGATGTACGCGATGAGAATCATGCGGGTGATTGCGAAAGTAGCCACAACCCGAGGCAGGTGAAACCGACCATCACCACGAGCATCCACATCTGCGACTGCGCCGCGGCGCGCGCCTTGCCCCAGACGGCGGTTGCCTTGTCGTGGGCGACGATCAGTCCCGCAACGTGTCCGGCCAGCAGGGCGAGGACCTGAACCCACCAGATCACCCTTCCGGAGACGAAGTAGTCAACCGGAGGCGGCCCGGAATTGCCCATCGGATGCGCGATCACGTGCGGCAGCGCCTGACCGACGAAGAGCATGAACGAGAAGTAGTGGGCGAGCAGGTAGCCGAGGGCGATCGGAACGAGCGAGGGAGCGAACATCAACGACAGCTCTCGTGGCGACTTCTCGATGTGGCTCGACTTCATGCCTGCGACGCCCAGGCGATAGAAGCCGGCGACCAGCGCAACCGCCGCGATCAGCCCGATCGTGGAGACGAAAGTCGACGGATCGCTGCCGGCGATCGACTCCCAGAGCCCCCCGCGCTCAGCGCCGTCGAAGACGGTGATGCCGATCGCCGCGGAAACGAAGGTGACGGTTCCGGCCAGCGGAACGATGTCGGTGAGCCCCGCGAGTGGAAGGCGCGCGCAGAGCCTGCCGTCGTCAATCGTGAATGGCGAAATGCGCGCGAAGAACTCGAAATAGACACCGAACGCGTCCCCGCGCTCAGACCAGCGCTCGACGCCGAACAACGCCATCCCGCTCAGCTGGAACGCCGCGTAGATCAAAGCGAGTGTCATCAGCGTTGACGGGTCGCGCCCCTGCTCTCCGCCGACAAGCTCCAGCCAGCCGAAGGCGACGATGCCGATCGCTGCGGGCCAACGGCCGAGAGCGTCCGGGTAGGCGAATCGCGCGGGCGCATGGCGATGATCGGGCGTTCGGCGGGAACGCAACCACGAAACGCCTCGCCCGAGCGCACGCCACGGGTTGAACGGTTTGAAGATGTTTCCGAAGATCGCCGAGAGCAGCGGCAACATCGTCCAGAAGAAGACGTAGACGAAAGTCGGGACAACGTTCTGGTCGGCATCCTGATTGCCCGCGAAACCGAAGTACGCCAGCGCGGCGAAGATCGCAACACCGACCGCCCCGCAGATCGGCTCGATGACCCCGGGCACACGGAAGAGCGCCCGCACGCGGGCCATCTCGAGCTTCGGCTCAGTCCACAGCGCCGCGAGCGCGAAGAAGGAGAGCGCGAGCACGAGCGCCGCGCCCCAGGCGAACAGCCATCCCGGAAGCGGAAGATCGGTGCGACCGCCCAGCCCGTGTGCGAGCGGGATCGCAGTCAGGTTCACGGACTGACCCGAAGCGTCCCGACGTCGAGGTGGCCGCCGTTCGACAGGTGGAACTCAATCGCGAACTCACCGTCGATGTTGGCTGTGAACGTCACGCGCGCGATCCTGCCCGCCTTCAGCGGCACTTCCTTGTCGTAACCGTGAACGTGCATCTCGCCGCTCGAATCGGAGAGCCCGCGGATCATCACCTTCTCGCCCTTGTCGACCTTGACGGTCTGAACCTTCACATCCGAGAGGATCGGAGACACGACTCCGTTGCTGCCGACCTTCGCCTTCGCGCCGCCGGAACTGTCGTCGTTGTCGATGTCCGGGCTTGACCCTCCGCTGTTCTCGCCGGAGTCGCTCGGGCTTGCGCCGCCGCTCCCGGAGCCGTCGTCGGTGCCTGAGCCACCATTGGTGGTGCCGCCTCCTGACCCCGTCGAACCGGTGGCGGGCGTGGTGCCTGTCGACTGCGTCGCGCCCGTCTCAGTGGTCGACTGCTCGCTCGGCGGCTGAACGGCGTCCGTGTTGTCCTTGCCGGTACCGATCACGATCGCGCCGACGATGATGATCACGACGCCGACGATCGCCAGCGCCCATCGCGTGTTCTTGCTCAACTTTGTACTTCTCCTGGTGGTGGGGTGAAACTGCGAGAAACTCTACGTCGTTTCATGTCACGGTCAGCCGACTGTCACCAGTTCCTTGGTGAAAGGTGTCAGCACACGCGGGCCGTCTTCCGCGACGACCACGAGGTCTTCGATGCGCACACCGAACTCGCCGGGAAGATAGACCCCCGGTTCGACCGTCACGACGTTGCCCGCAACAAGCGAACCCTCGGAGCGGCTGGAGAGTGTCGGCAGTTCGTGAACTTCGATCCCGACGCCGTGACCGAGACTGTGTCCGAACTTGTCCCCCATTCCGTCTGCGCTGATCACATCGCGAGCGATCGCGTCGACGGCCTTGCACTCGGCTCCGACGACAACGCCGGCAAGTGATTTGAGCTGCGCGTCAAGCACCAGTTCGTAGGCCTCGCGCGCGGAATCGGAGATCGCGCCGGTCGCGAACGTGCGCGTGCAGTCCGAGCAGTAGCCGTCATGGATAACGCCGAGGTCGAGAACAACCAACTGGTCGGCCTCGATCTCCACATTGCGTGGCACGGCGTGCGGCTGCGCACCGTGTGCGCCCGAGGCGACGATCGGGGGAAATGACAGGCCCGTGGCGCCGCCCTCACGTGCGAGCTGCTCAATGCGCCAGGCGATGTCGCGCTCGGTGCGGCCGACGAGCCCCTCCTCGGCCAGCGAGACGTAGATCGAGTCGGCGATCATCGCGGCGCGGGCGATCGCATCGATCTCATCGTCGTCCTTGATCGCGCGCATCGACTCGACCAGCCCCGATTCCGGGACAAGTGCGATGCGGTCCTCCAGCGCTTTGATCAGCTCTTCGAGCGGCTTCACGCGCATGTCAGCATCGTCAAAGCCGACGCGCTTGGCGTCGCCGAAAGCATCCACCAGGCGGTTGCGCGGTTCGGTCTCGCCGTCCACGACTTCAAAGTACGGAGACTGGTCGGCTGCCTGGGCCGTGTAGCGGAAGTCGGTCAGCAGGGTCGCCCGCTCGGCGTCGATCACGAGCGTGCCGTTGGTTCCCGTGAACCCGGAGAGATAGAAGACGTTGTGCGGATTCGTGACCATCAACGCGTCGAGCTCACGTTCGATCAGCACGTCACGAATGCGGGTGATGCGGGGAGGCGTGGCAGTCATTGTTCGTCGCCCTCCTCAAGGCGCGCGGCCAGCGCTTCAAGGGCTTCCTTGTAGCCCTCAATGCCTTTGCCCGCAATGGTCATGAAACAGAGATCGCGAATCACGGACTGCTTGCGCCAGTCCTCGCGAGCGTTGACGTCGGAAAGGTGCACCTCGACAGCCGGCAGACCGGAGATCTCCAGCGCGTCGCGGATCGCCCAGCTGTAGTGCGTCCACGCGCCCGGGTTGAGAATCAGGCCGTCGTCCATCTCGCGCGCGCGGTGAAGGCGCTCGACGAACTCGCCCTCACTGTTGGTCTGAAAACTCGAGAGCTCAAGACCAAGCTCCTCGGCAAAGCCCTCGATCTTGAATTCAAGCTGATCGAACGTGAGCGAGCCGTAGTGCTCGGCCGGGCGCACGCCGAGCTGGTCGAGGTTGACGCCGTGCAGAACTTCGATGCGGTGCCTCATCGCACGAGCTCCTTGACGGCCGCTTCGAGGTCGTCCGCCGCGATCGAGTGCCCAGGGGTCACATCGCCGGGCTCGTTCACGAGCACAAACGGGACACTCTCGCCGACGCGCTTCTTGTCAAGTCTGATCACGTCGAGCACCGTATCGAGCGGAATGCCCTTGGCCTTCACCGGCAGACCGGCCTGCTTGCAGACGTCGATCACCTCGGCCCGCAACTCGTCGTTTCCGGAAAGCCTCAGCGCGCCGGCCATACCGATGCTCACGGCCTCGCCATGGCGCAGATTCCCGTAGCCGGCGACGGTCTCGATCGCATGCCCGATCGTGTGGCCGAGGTTGAGGATCTGGCGAACGTTCTGATCGCGCTCATCGGCAGCGACGACCTTCAACTTGGTGCGGGCGCACTCGAAGATGATCCAAGGGTCGATCGGCTGCTTGAAATCGACGCCGCCCGAGACCTTCTTCCAGAGGCGATCGCCGGCGATCAACGCCGTCTTGATCACCTCGGCCCAGCCCGAGACAAGCTCGGCCTTCGGCAGGCCGGACAACGCGTTCGTGTCCACGAGCACGCCGTCAGGCTGGTGGTAGGCACCCGCGTAGTTCTTGGCCGCGGGAAGGTCCACGCCGGTCTTGCCGCCATAGGCGGAGTCGACCTGGGCGACGAGGCTCGTCGGCACCTGCACGAACGGCGTACCGCGCTGGTAGATCGCCGCGCAGAATCCCGCGAGGTCTCCGACCACTCCCCCGCCCACCGCCGCCAGCTGGCGTCCGCGCGCGAACTCCTGCTCCGCCAGCGCAGAGCACACGCGCTCGACCTGCTCCAAAGTCTTGGAGGTCTCGCCCGGCGGGATCACGATGCCTTCGTCGAGCCAGGGATAGAGCTTCGCGATGTGCTCGTCGGTGACGGTGACGGCGTCGCGACGCGCGAGCCAGAGGTCACCGGCCTCAAGCACGCCCGGCTCGAAGACCGACGGGTAGCCCCAAGTCTTGCCCGACGCCCAGATCATTCGTGGACCGGCCGGACGCGCGAGCAGCTCGCGCAGCAGCGGGAGCGCTTCGCGCATCGCCGACGAACCCGAGTTGGCGACGATCGCGTCGGCGCTGTCCTCGTAGGCCGGAGCGCGCTCGGCATAGAGGGCGCGGAAGGCCTCCTCGTCGCGCGCCAGCGGGCGATTGGACTTGCGCACGCGCGCCCAGGCGTCGTCGGCGGCGACCTCGAGATAGACAGTGAGGTGCTTCTTCAGCGCGCGGCGGGTCTTTTTCGATCCGAGCGCCCCGCCGCCCAGTGCGATCACCTGCGGCGCGTCGCGCGCAAGCAGCTCAAGCACGACGGCTTCTTCGCGCGCGCGGAACTCAGCCTCACCGTGCTGGTCGAAGAACTCCGGGATCGGCATACCGATCCGATCCTCGATCAGGCGATCGGCGTCGGCGGACTCCCGGCCGAGCGCTTTGGCCAGTCGGGTCGCCGAGCTCGACTTGCCGGCGCCCATGAAGCCGGTCAAGACGAGATGACGGGCCATGGATCTAGTGACTCTCCGGCGAAAAACCGGCTTTTTGAAAAAACACCTTGCCGGCAATTCTGTCCTGATAGGCGGACAGCGCGAGCTTGGTGTCGGCGATGTTGTCTCCGCCGAACTTCTCGAGATAGGCGTTCGCGAACACCAGCGCGGCCATCGCCTCCCCGACAACGCCAGCCGCGGGCACCGTGCACGAATCAGTGCGCTCCTTCAACGCCGCCGTCTCTTCGCCGGTGGTGATATCAACGCTGCGCAGCGGCTTGGTGAGCGTCGGGAGCGGTTTCATCGCGCCCTTGACCACCACGGTCTCGCCGTTGGTCATGCCGCCCTCGATGCCGCCGGCGTGGTTGGTCGTGCGGTGGAAACCGAATGCCTCGGTGGGGCCTTCACCACCGGGGAAGATCTCGTCGTGCGCCTGAGAGCCGGGGATCCCGGTCAGCTTGAAGCCGTCGCCGAAGCCAACGCCCTTGATCGCCTGGATCGAGCAGAAGGCCTGCGCCAGACGGCCCTCGATGCGGCTGTCCCAGCTTGAGTAGGAGCCGATGCCGGGAACGAGACCGAAGACGAGCACCTCGAAGATGCCGCCGAGCGTCTCGTTGGCCTTGCGCTGAACGTCGATGTGGCGGATCATCAGGCGCTCGGTCTCCTTGTCGAGACAGCGCACCGGCGACTCATCGACACCCTCGAAGTCGTCGATCTGGCGCGGGCGCTCTGGTGCCGGTGCGTCCACCTCGCCGATGCGCGTGACGTGGCTGCGGATCGTCACGCCGAGGTCGCGCAGAATCGCGCGGGCGATCGCGCCGACTGCCACGCGGGCGGTGGTCTCGCGGGCGCTGGCGCGCTCGAGCACGTTGCGCACGTCATCGTGGCCGTACTTCTGTACGCCGGGCAGGTCTGCGTGACCGGGGCGCGGCAGGTGCACCGCGGCGACCTCTGCATCGACCGGCCACGGGTTCATGCGATCTTCCCAGTTCGCGTAATCCTTGTTCGGGATCGAGAGCGCGATCGGTGTTCCGAGCGTCTTTCCGTGGCGGATTCCCGACACGACGACCGCCGCGTCCTTCTCGATTTTCATGCGGCCGCCGCGGCCGTAGCCGAGCTGGCGGCGCGCGAGGTCGTGATTGAGGTCCTCCGGCGTCAACTGCAAGCCGGCCGGAACGCCCTCGATCACGGCGATCAGCCCGGGGCCGTGCGATTCGCCGGCGGTTGTGAAGCGCAAATGCATGGCGCCAAGCCTAGATCACGTGCCGACCCGCGGGCCGAACGCGCAACTACTTGGTCACTGCTGAGAGTTTGATCTTCTCGCTGCCGTCATAGCGAATCGTGTAGGTGACGTCGTCACCCTGGATGTCGCGGTAGTCGGCGAAGCGAACAACGCCACCCTTGGCAAGCTTGACCTGGCGGATCGGCTTGTTGTAGGAGATGTGCGCGCTCTTCTCCTTGATCACTTCGACATCCGTGACGACGAAGAGAACAACGCTGCTCTTGCCCACCGACAGCACCTTGACCGTCGGTTTGGCGTCAAAGTCGAGCCACCCCCCGGCACGCTTGCGCGCCTTCTTCCAGGGTGTGTAAGAGGAGTAAGTGGTGAGATTCGCGGTGAAGAGCGAGGTGGCCGCAGCTGCCGGAGCGCCGGCACGCGTTGCGGCGGCGGCCTTGGCCTGCTTGGCCTTCTCGGCCTTGGCCTTTGGATCTGCACCGGTGGCGGCCGTCGGCGGTGCGACGTATCCCTTGGCGGCAAACGGGTCACGGCTCTTGCCGCGGAGCTTTCCGGGCGAGTCGTCGAGCGTGAGTTTTGCAGTCGGCTCCGTGGCGCTCGCGGCCGCGACCTTTGTTTTGGCGCGCTCGGCATTCGCATTGTCGCCGGAGGGAGAAATCAAAGTCATCAGCACGATCACGGCAAGCAGCGAGGCGGCACCTGCGAGTACCGGCATCGGCTTGGGCATGACGCGGCCGATCTTCGTCGCCAGCGACGGTCCGCGGCCGACGATGATCGCCTTCGGCTGCTTGTCCGTCCTGGTCTTCTTGGAGTCCTTTGCGGCTTCATCCAGCGCGACGGCTCCAACCGCTGCTTTCGCAGCCACCTTCGGCTTGTCCTCAACCGGGCGGTCGACGAACACTTCCTTCTCTACGAAGACTTCCTTCTCGACGATGATCGGCTTCTCGACGATCTTCTCGACCTCGACGATCTTCTCGACTTCGACGGGGCGCTCGATGAAGACTTCACGCTCGACGATGCGGTCCACCGGACGCGCGACTTCAACGATCTTCTCGACCTCGACGATCTTCTCAACCTCGACCGTGCGATCGACATAGACCGGACGGTCCACGTTGCGCTCGTTGACGATTTCGCGCTCGACGACAACCGGGTTGACGTCGGCAAGCGGCTCGATCCAGGCGAAGGTCGCCGGTTCGACGCGTTGCGCGGGGCGCCGGTCGCTGGAGGCGTTACGACGGGGACCGCGCACCCGAGGGTTGCCGGTCTTCAGCTTCACTTCGTGACCTTGGAGATGCTTTTGAGCGTCAGCTTGTGCTCTGCGCCGTTGGCGTCGGTGAGCGTGGCGGTCTCGCCCTTCTTCAGCGAGAAGCTGCCGAACGTCGCGTCGACCTTGACGCCGGTGACGATCACGCCGTCCCCGGAGATGAACACGGCCTTGTTTTTCGCGTCGTTGGTGCCGGCGTAGACCACCAGCGCGTCAGAAGTCTTGGGCAGCTCGGTGCCGGCGACCACGTTCTTCTTCGTCGTGCCGTCGATCGAGACCGTCACCACGTAGTAGTAGCTCTTGGAGTCGCCGCTGTCGCCGCCGCCCGAGTCGCCGCCGCCCGAGTCGCCGCCTCCGGTCGCGCCACCGCCGTCTCCGCCGGAACCTGTTCCGCTGGAGGCGCCTCCGCCGGCGGTTGCACCGCCACCTTCGGCGCATGGGCCGCTTCCGGTCTCACCGGTGCAGATGATGCGCACCTTGAGATCGGACACGATGCAGTCATAAGTCTTCGGATTGGAGCCGACCTTGGAGCACTTGTAGCCGGACTTGCCGATGAACGGGTCCTCGGAATTGGCCAGTGGGACATCTTCGTCCAGGCTGCTCGGCTCGATCAGCGAAACCTGAGCGACGCGCGCGACCTTCGACTGCACAGGCGGTGCAGTCGCTGTCGGCGGGGCTGCGGGCGGGGATGAAGACTGCGGCAGCAGAAACACCGCTGCGAGGATCGCCAGCAGCAGCGCGCCCGCAGGGATCGCGAGCTTGCGCGCGTGAAGTTCGCGGACAAGATCCGTCGCCTGGCGCTTGAGCGCGTCGAGCTGCTTGTTGAGGTCTTTGCCGTTCATGCCTACTGTGCCGCAGCCGCGTTGGCGGATTCGTCGTTGGCTGTCTGGGTCGCCTCGGCGGCGAGGCTGCCGCCGGAAACCGGGGGCACCTGAGCGCCGCTGGTCGTGGTGGCGACTGGCAGCTTGTATCCAGTCATCTGCACCGTGGCGTTGAGCTCTGGGAAGGTCGACACACTCATCGCGATCGAGTTGATGTCGAGCAGGCGGCCGGTCACCTTGACCTTGCCGTTGTTCACCGTGACCATGTCGAGCAGGCCGTTGTAGACATCCTTGAGGTTGTAGAAGCTGCCCGTGAAAGTGAAGGTGTAGGCCTCCGACTGCAGGCCTGCGGCAGTCGCCGCGATATCGGTCAGCGAAGGTGAGTCCTCGCAACTGACAGCGTTTGCCTGCGCCTCGGTGGCTGCATTGGCGCCATCGCTGGCCGCGGCGGCGTTCTTGGCCTTGTCACGATCGCGTCCGACCCAGGTCTCTGCTGTTGAGCCGGAGACGCCCGTCGTCCCGGTCGCCCCGGTCGGGGCGGTCGTCGGCGCGGCGGCGGTTGCTCCGGTCGCGTCACAAGTGGTGGTTCCGGTCGCCCCGGCGCCCGCAGCGCCTGCTGCGCCTTCGGCGGCCGAGAGACTCACGAAGCTGACCTTCGAGTCGACGCTGATGTCGTTGACCTGGACGAGCAGGCTCTCGAAGTCCTTGTCGGCAGGGATCGCCTTGCCGAGGCGAAGCAGGCGTGAGTACGCGGCGGGCTTGACCTTCGCCACGCTCAGCGCTTCCTGCTCTGCAGCCTTCGCGGCATCGAGGTCGGCTTGTGCGGTGACCTGCGCGGTCTGCGCCTCCTTGATCGCGGAGCGCTTCTTGCCCAGCACGAGGAACCAGTAACCGCCAAGCACCGCGACTGCGATGACGATGGCCAAAACTTTCTGATCGCGTTCAGTCATACCCATGGTCGATCAGTTCTCCGATCCGGCGGGTGCGGGGGCAGGTGCAGGCGTCGTCGCAGCGGCCGGCGTGCCGGCAGCCGGAGCCGCGCCCGTCGCGCCGGACGCCCCGGCGTCGGGTTTGGGCAGTCCGAGCAGGTCGATCTTGCGCTGCGAGTAAGTGACCTCGAGCGCGAATGACAGCGGAGCCGGGCCACAGTTGCGTGTGCGATCGACGCCGTCGGCGCCGCCCTGGGCAGAGCTGACCGCACTCGAGCTCGACTCAACCTTCTCGACTCCGGGCATCGTCTTCAGCCAGGTCATGAAACGCGAGTAGCCGACCCAGCTGGAGGTGCAACCGGTCAATGACATCGTCGAGCCGCTGGTGTCGCCTTCGGTGCCGCCCCCCGAGCTCACGTTGATGTCGTTGAGAGTTGTGTCCTCCGGGATCGCGCGGGAGAGGTCGTAGAGCGCGTCGCCCCACGGAAAGCGGGTCTTGGCAAGTCCACCGACAAGCAGCGTGCGCGTCTTCACGTCGGCCGCGACCTGGTCCGGTGTGGTTGCGACGGTCGCGACACGGGCGCGGTGGCTCTGGGACTCCGCGGTGATCGCGGCGGTCTGGTCCTCGATCGTCTTGAGCTCGTTCGAGTAGTGGATCGCGACGAGCACCATGACCAGAAGCAGCGCAAGACCTCCCAGCACGCCGTAGGCAATGCGCGGATCGCCGTCGCCGGGAACGCGCGGGCGCAACTCCTCCGGGATCAGGTTTACGGCCCTCATTGAGCCACCACCTCTTCAATCGCGAGGCCGGCGGCCAGCGTCAGACGACGCTCGTCGATTCCCGAGCCCTGAAGCGTTGAGTCGTCAAGCGCGCCGAGCGGCGCAGGAACCTCGACCGGAAGACCGGTGCGCTGCGAAACCGTCTCTGCAATACCCGGGATGCTCGACCCCGGTCCAGCCAGCAGGATGCGGCTCACGCGAGCGGTCGAGTCCTGGACGGAGTGAAAGTCGATTGCCGCGGTGACGTCGTTGCTGACGCGCTCTGCGGCGTCGGTCAGTTCCTGGCGCGCGGCCACAACGATGTCGCGGTCGCCCTGGATCGACTCGATCGGGGCTGCGAGTCCGACGTGGTCGAGCCACATCTGGGCGTGCGCCGGCGTCAGGTTCACGCGCTCACAGAGTCGTGCGATCAGAGCTTCGTAACCGACCGGCGTGGCACGGGTGAACTTGCAGACACGGCCTTGGGCGAGCGTCACGTTGAGCATGTCGCCGAAGTGCAGATAGGCGATCGTTTCGCGCTGGGCGATGTCGCCCGGGTACATCACGCGGATCAGGCTGAAGGCCGCAAGGTCGACGCCCTGGAGTTTGATCCCGGCGTGGCGCGACGTCTCCATCAGACCGTCGATCAGGCCGCGGCTGGCCGCGACGAGCATGACGCTGAACTTCGGCGGGTCGCCCGTCTCGAGACCGGGGATCGTGTCGAGCACCTGGTAGTCGAGCACCGCTTCATCGAGCGGCATCGGGATGTGGTCGCTGGCCTGGAAGCGGATCGCCGCAGCGAACTCCTTGCGGTCGGCGATGACCGGAGTCTCGATCGTGCGAATCACTACGCGCGGACTGGCGACACCCATGCGCACCTTGCTCGGAAGGCCGTTGGCGGTGAAGAACTCTGAGATCGCTGCGCCGAGTCCTGCCGGGTCGGCGATCTCGCCGTCCACGACCAGGCCGGGGTCGATCGTCGTTGCCGATGCGCTGCGGATGCGTCCGTCGGAAACACGCGCGGCGGCAAGCCCTGTGCCGGACACGTCGAGGCCCGTGAGACCCTCGCTCCGCACCTTGCCGTTCATCGACTCGGCGGAGACGTTCTCAAGCTTCGCGTTGTTGGACAACGCGGGAGCTTCGGTGGCTTCGCCTTCGCCCTCAGCGGGCTTGGATGAAAATGGGAGCTGCATTTTTCCTTCGGTGCGGGAGGCGACCGGGTTGCCTTCAATGGCGGTTCGGCCGGGTTGGACAAGTTCCCTATCGGCATCGATGTCGGGGAGCTTTACCCACTTGCCTTCTGAGGTGCAATCAGGTGGTCAACGCTCACCGGGCATCCTTGCCGGAGGAGATTTCTGGCGCCTACGTGCGGGTCACCCGTTTATCCCGCAGCTGCATGCCGGCAGTGTCTGCCGCATGCGGATGATCTTCCAGGTCGCGGCCGACGGCGCGAGGAAATGCGGCGGCGTCTGCGACTTGAAGACGTAGTCATAGTCGTAGTCCTTGCAATAGCCAGTTCCGGTACTACAGCCCCCGGAACCACCTGTACCAACGGCTCCGCGCCAGCGCTGAGCTATCGCGCCGGACACGCTAAGTGTTCCGAGTTGTGAACCACAGCTGTACCCATCGACGATGAATGAGTTGTTCAGTGTCAGGATTGCGGCCTGAATTGTCCGGTTCTGGTTTGACACGATCGGCGTGGCCGTGTCGACGTCGGATGAGGAGCCGGAACATGATCCATTCTTCGCCCAGGTCATGTCGTACGTCGACTTGCGGTAGTGCCGCACGCGCGCGTACTGGTTGGCGATCACGCCGAGCACCGCTGTGGGTGAACTGCCGCGAAGGACGTTGCCCGTGAAGACAACATCGGCCTGGGAGCCGAGCGTCAGCGACTGGTTGTAGGTGCCCTGGACTTCAAGCAGCGCGCAGCCCGCGGGAATCGAGACCGCGTACTTGAGCTTCACCGGGTCCGACTGACACTGGGCGACATTGTCGTTGGCGACATAGATCACGCCGGAGGTCGGGTTCGCGACGCCGGTCAGCTTCACTCCGCCGTTGATGTACTGATTGGTGACGTCATACGTGTTGTTCGCGTTCAGCTGAATCGTGGTCTTACCGAGGTAAGTCACACCCACCTGCGTCGGATCGCCGGTGTCGGTCGCGTAGGTCACAAGGTCGTCATTGTCCTGCGGCAGGTCGAGGAACTTCGCGGCGGGACCCATCACCGGAGTCACGCCTGTGTTGACCCGGACTCTCGGCTGGCAACCCGACGGGGTCGAGGAACTCGAGAAGTTGAGGTCACCGGTACGAGCCGGACAGTTGCTCCGACCATTGTTGTAGATCTCGACGCGGTCCCCCTTGTTCGCGTTGCCGAAGATCGTGCTGGTGCTGGTGTTGTAAGCGGTTTGGATCTTGACTCCGTCGTTGGTGTGGAACGGACCAGCCACCGTGTCGCCGTTCGCGAACTGGATTTCAGAGCAGTCATTGGTGGTGTAGACGTTCTGTCGCCAACGGCCCGGACGGTTTTCATCCGATGATGGCTGCGACGAGTCGTACCCCAGGTTGTCCTGGTAGTAGGCCTTGCACTGCTCCTGGCGGTTGAGCGGCTGGAGCGCGGGGTCATATCCCTCGTGATCGGTGAAGTAGACGAAGTCGAGGAATCCGTTGCGGCGGAACTCAGTGACGATCGTCGCGCGCTTCCAGTTCTTCTGGCGCCAGCTTTCGGGCGTCTCCCCGTTCGGAAGGACCGACGGGACAAGCGGCCCGGCTCGGCCCGTCACCGCAATTCTGAACGTTCCCGAAGCGGGGTCGATCATGCGGTCGGAAGCGGACGAACTTGGCTTGCAGCTACCACTGATCGGCTGCAGGTCAATCGTGTATTGCGCGTTGTAGCTCAGGTCGGTCGCTGAACCCGCAGTTGCCCAGGGAAGCCAGCGCCGTTGCGGGTGGAGGGTAACGCCGAAGTCGTTGTCATTGATCGCGGTCTGACCGAGACCGTCTCCCGTCACGCCATCGGGACGGTCACAGAACTTCCAATAGCCGGAGTCCTCAGCCATGTGCTGTACGTAGTCAGACACCCCGCTCTGCGCGCGCTGGTAGGCGAGACGGCTCCACTTGTCCTTGTCGGTGAAGCTGATGTCGCTCTGGGCAGTGGCCCAGGCCGCCAGAGAGAGCAGCGTGCCGACCATCAGCGCCATCACGGCCGAGATCATCGAGAAGCCTTCTTCGCGATGGCCGATCTTCGAGATCAGACTTGAGAGCTGCTTGTCTGTTTTGCGCAGAGTGTTCATCGGAGGTCCTTCTCGCTATCCACAGATACTCGGGTTGGTGCGCAGGACGATGTCTGAGTTGAACGAGGCCGTGCGGGTGTCCTGCTTGCTCGTGTTCTGAGCACCGCTGTCGCGTCCGCTCTCGGCGAGAATGCGGAAATTGACGCGAATGTGGCCGATGTTCTCGAGCGATGTCTGGGCCAGGGCGCCGTTGGCCGCGGTGATCGGCAACGGGTCCTCGGCGGTGTCCCAGTACTCGAAGAAAGGAAGCGCGTTGTCGGTCGAACCGGTTACATCGTTGGTCACGCCGTCAACGACGATGCGCGTCGCAGTGGCTGGGAGACCGGCCTGACCGGAAGGACTGGCGAACGACTCGAAGCCGGTGACGCCAGTCGGCACATCGAAGTTGAACGGCACGGTGCTGTTGAGCGGGCTGCGCTGCCCGTCGACAAACGACCCCTTGCGTCCGGCGTTCGGGCCGGTGGTCGGCCCTGAATCAAAGTAGAGGTAGCGGATGTTCGGGACGAAGCCGGCGCTACCCGTTGCCGACGTGCCGCCGTTCTTGCCGACATCCGCGAAGAAGATGATTTTGTTCGCGCTGGCGAAAAGAATTGAGTCCGCACTTGTCGTGTAGTTGGTCACGCCGTCGAGCGCGTACTCGCCTGCGTACAGGCAGACCTGCGAGTTCAGGCGCTGCTCCAACTGCGCCGCAAGAATGCGTCCCTGTTGGAGCGAGTTCACGCGGTCGGACACGCGCTGAGAGCCGGTGAAGGAGATGACCACGAGCATGATCGCGGCCGTGATCACAAGCCCGCCGATCAACTCGGCCGTGAGCAGCTCGACCAGAGTCATACCGCGCTCATCCTTGAGTGCTTTCAACCGCGCCCGCATCGCCCTAGGCAGTGCAATCGGTGGTGCTGAACGTTGCGTCGGCGGGCCCGGTCGGGTCGAGATCTCTCGCGTTTGAGTTCCATGAGAACGCGGCGGTTTTGGCGAGGAAACTCTTGTAGAACAGCGGCTGCGCGCTCCAGCTGATGTAGCCCCAGCGGTCGCTGGTGGTGGTCGTACCGGACCCGAGCGTCGGGCTTGTGTAAGAGCTGCTCGAAGTTCCGCTCGTGTAGCGGTACGGCATCTTCACGCAGATGTCGTAGGTACCAGGGGGAAGCGATTCGGCGTTGTCACTGAGGAACGCGCCCGCGCTTGAAATAGTTCCCGGCAGTCGCACCCAGGCGCCGAAAGATGAGAAGTTGGAGCGGCAGCGCGGCGAGGTGTTACCGCCTTCGACGTCAGAGTTCAACCGCACCCAGACACTGCCCCCGGTGGTGGAAAGTGTCTGATCCCAGTAGTACGTCGTGAGGCGTGCGATCCCGGATGTCGGCTTTGGAGCGGGATCGAGCGACAAGGTTGCGCGGATCTGCGAAAGCCAGAGTTCGGTCGAGTTGTAGTTGCCTCCCGGCGTCCAGGCGGAATCCGAAGGCGACGACGGAATCTGGGCGTAGTTGTTCACGCCCTCGGCCGCACCCACGTTCGGGTCGCTCGCTTCACATGGGCCGGCGTACGCCGAGTAGCCCTGCGGCGAAGGGAACATCTTGTCGGGGTAGGTGCTCGCCGGCGCAGCAGTGTGCGGCATGAAGGCGAGTCCATTCGGCAGCGCGCTGAAGTCCACCGTCGGTGAGGACTTGATCTGACTCGATCCAGCGATCCACCAAGGGGTCGAATTGGCCGTCAGGGCGGTGATGCCGTTGAGGTTGCCGTTGGATCCCCGAACCTCGTACTTCGACAGGCTTCCCGTCGAGACGTAGAACTTCGGCGTCACCGTCACGGGATCGTCAATCCGGACGTCGCGCGAGATCGAGCCGCGATCCGGGACCACGACCGGCGTGCTGACGGTGCCACCGCCGGTGGCCGTGTTCGACATGTACATGTCCTGTCGCGTACCGACGCCCGAGACGCTCACCACGTACGTGTTGCGCTCAAGGCCGGTGAAGAGGTAGCACCCGGTCGACGCGTTGGTCGTCTGCGGCGGGATCAGCGAAGACGAACCAACCGCCTTCAGCGTCACGGCTCCCGAATAACTGGCAACCTGCGCGTTGCGGTTGAGGATGTAGATGCGCAACGTTCCGGTGTCGGACTGCACGCCTCCACCCTCGGGCGAGTAGTACGAGTCGAGCGAAGCCGGGGCAGAGAGATACTGATTCGACGAATTCGACGACGTGCCCTGACCGGCGTAGGTCACCCTCACGCGCATATAGATGTAGCGCGCGGAGCCACCACCAGATGAGTACGCGACTGAGCAGGCGTCCTGCTGGTCGCTTCCAAGCCCCGTCACGTAATACGCGTTGTACGCGACGTTGTAGTCCACGCCGCGATAGGTGACGGTCTTGGTCGTGCCGTTCATGTCAAGAAGACCCGGCGGGTCGCTCGGCAATTCTCTTGAGATCTTGCGCTGGCCGAGCCCACGCAGCGAGTTCAACTCGTTCTGGGCGACGATCATCGCCTGCGTCTTCTTCTGGTCGCGCGAGACGCTCGCGGTGGCCCCGTTGAAGGCCATGGTTGTGCCGACGAAGGCCAGAACGACAACGACAGCGGACGCGAGCGCGTCAACCAGTGCCCATCCCCGCTCGTCCTTGAGCCGTCGACCAAGCAGGCCAAAGAGTGAATGCGATCCATGCATGTCACCAAACATCGGTCAGCAAAGGCATTCGCTTGAGTTGCGAAATGCCGCCGCTCACCCATTTGTCCAAAATATGGGTCAACCCTAAAGCGACCACCATAGGGTCACCAACCCACGGATTTGGACGCTCAACCCTTGTTTGCGAAGGTGTCCAGGTACCACTGCACGACATCTTCGCCCCAGAAGATGCCGAACACGCCGCCCAGTGACATGAATGGCGCGAACGGCAGCGCCGTCTTGCGACCGGCCTTGACCCCGCGGAGCGCCATCACGCCGAGCCCGACCACGGTGCCGAGGAAAAACGCCATGAGCATCGATGGCGCGATCGCCCGCCCGAGGTACAGACCCATCACGCCGGCGAGTTTGACGTCGCCCATTCCCATCCCCCGCGGGTACGCGAGTGCGACAAGCAGCATCACCACGAAGGCGATCACGGCCGACAGCGTCCAGGTCAGCCAGTCGTCGGGATACGCGAGCGCCATCGCGACCACGCCGGCCAGCAGCGAGATGAACAGGACCTGGTTCGGAACGATCCGCATGTCAAGGTCTGAGTTCGCGACGATCACGAGCGTCGAGACCAGCAGCAGCGCCGGGATCAGCGTGAGGTGCCAGCCGAACTTGACGCCGCAGGCGGCAAACAGGGCCGCGGTGATGAACTCGAAGGCCGGGTAGCGCCACGAGATCGTTGCGCCGCAGTTGCGGCACTTGCCGCGCAGCAGCAGCCAGCCGACCACCGGAAGGTTGTCACGCGCGGAAATCTGCGCGTCACAGCTCGGGCAGTGCGAGCGCGACGGACTCCACGGCTTCTGGCCGCGCGGCAGGCGGTAGGCCACAACATTGAAAAAGCTGCCGAGCGGAAGTCCGAAGAGGAAAAGCGCGAGGGCGACTACGAGGGTCTCAGAGTTGCTCGACATAGATCAGGAAATTCGCCGCGCCGGACGCCTTTCCTACGGTAGTTGCGCGTGGGGTCCGCCCGGCTACCACAGGCCGGATGGCTTGCAGCCGCCGGCCGAGGCCACCGTGCATGTACGGACGATCCCCGTTCCGCTCTCGGACATGCTGAAGCGATTCCCGGACTCGGAGTCGTAGGAGATGCAGTAGCCGGCAGGAGCGGGAGCGCCGACGACGCAGGCTCCGGGTCCACTGTTGGCGCTGCCGATCTGAGAGGTCGATGCCGCCCCGCAGCCGCCGTCCGCAATCGTCGCGTCGATCGCCGTCAGTGACGGGAGCGATGCGTTCGCGAAGCTTCCCGTCTCCGCCTGGTAGCTCATCATCGCGGTCTGCATGTTCTTGACCATCGCTTTCGCGCAGGCGTCCTGGCCCTTTGAACGCTGGCCGAGAAATGCGGGTAGTGCGATCGCGGCGAGGACGCCGATAATCAGGATTACTACGAGCAGCTCGATGAGCGTGAAACCTTCTGAGCTGCCGAGATTGCGTGAGCGGTCGCGAATCATCGTCCATCGTTTGTCGGCATCAACGCTCCGTTACGCGACCCTAGGGCCAGCCCCCCATGGACAATCGACCCAATAGTTAGCTTCCATAGTTAAATGGCCGAGGGCCGGGAACTCAATGCTCCCGGCCCTCTGCGACCACAAGAAAGGGGCGCCATGCGGCGCCCCTTTCTGAACAGCTTGTGTCGGCTTGAACTACCAGGTGCCGTTCGCGGCGGCTGAGCCTGCCGTTCCCTTGCACCCACCTGCGTTTCCGTCGGCCTTGATCGTGCAGCCTCGGATCACGCCGGCACCAGCCTCGGAGATCGCGAACGTGTTGCCGCTCAGCGACAAAGCACTTACGCAGTAACTGACCGAGTCGGTCGGTGTGGTGCCGTTGCAGATACCACCTGCAGCAGCGGTGCCGATCGGCGCGGGGGCCGGGGCACAGTTACCCTGCGCCGTCGAACCGGTGATCGAGCTCTCGATCGCGGTGAGCGGTCCGAGCGTCATGTTGGCGTAGGTGTTGTTGTCGGTCTGGTACGTCTTGGCAGCCGTCTGCATCTGCTTGACCATTGACTTGGCACATGCGTCCTGACCCTTGTAGCGCTGGTTCAGGAATGACGGAATGGCGATCGCGGCAAGGATGCCGATGATCAGGATGACCACGAGGAGTTCGATAAGGGTGAAGCCCTCTTCGCTCTCAGCGCGGTTGCGGATTTTTTCAAACATTTGAACTTGCTCCTCTTACGAAAATTGCCCGGTTGTTTCTTGTTTCGGAGGAGCGAGCGAAATGTCGCCCACCGATCCCAGGCTGCTGTCCTGTCCCGAGCGTTATCGAACGGTCGTGCCAGATACTTGACCTAGGTTGGACACCTGATGGACGAATGACCGATGTCTTGCAACCAGAGGTTCAGCGCAGCCTGATACACGCCGATCATGCGCCAACAAAACCGCTCTAATGCAGGGATTTCCAGGAATCCCTGCGATCTGGACGCGTTATTGAACCTTGTCGTAGAGCTTGAACATCGGCATGTACATCGCCACGACGATGAAGCCGACGACGCCACCGACGATGATGATCATCACCGGCTCAAGGATCGATGTCAGCGCCTTGACGGCTGCGTCCACCTCGTCCTCATAAAAGTCTGCGACCTTGCTCAGCATCTGGTCGAGCGCACCGGTTTCCTCACCGGAGCTGATCATGTGACCGACCATCGACGGGAACACCGGCGATGCCTTCAGCGGCGCCGCGACCGTCCCTCCCGTCTCGACCGAGTGCTGCACGCCCTCCATGGCCAGGAGAATCTCGTTGTTGCCCGCCGTGCGCCCCGCTGTGTCGATGCATTGCAGGATCGGCACGCCGGCCGCGGTGAGCGAGGCGAACGAGCGTGCCCAGCGCGCTAGCGCGACCTTGTGGATGATGTCGCCGATCTTGAACGGAATCCGCAGAAGGAACTTGTGCCACAGGCGGTGGCCCGTCGGAGTTGCCTTCCACTTCTTGAAGCCGAACCAGAGCGCTGGCGGCGCAAAGATCAGGATGTACCAGTACTTGTGGATCGCGTTCGACATCGAGACGCAGATCTGGGTGATCATCGGCAGTTCGCTGCCGAGGTCCTTGAAGATTCCCGAGAAGACCGGCACCAGGAAGGTCAGCAGTGCGACGAGCACGATGAACGCGAAGATCATGATGACCGTCGGGTACATCATCGCGCTCTTGACTTGGCGGCGAAGTGATTCGTCCTTTTCAAGCTGGGTTGCCACGCGGCGGAGTGTGTCCTCGAGGATTCCTCCTGCCTCACCGGCGCGGACCATTGCGACATAGAGCTCGTTGAAAGTGTCGGGGTGACGGTCGAGCGCGTCACCGAGCGACGAGCCGGCCTCGATGTCCTCACGGACGGATGCGATGCGCTCCTGGAGCAACTCGTCGTCGGTCTGCTCCTCGAGGATGTACATCGCGCGAAGCAGCGACATACCAGAGTCGATCATCGTTGAGAGCTGACGCGTGAAGACGACCAGCGACTTCGACTTGACCTTCTTGAAGCGGCCGAAGAGGTCGCCGACGTCTGTGTTCTTCTGCTCGTCGATCTGCAGAACGACGAGGCCCTTGCCGCGGAGGTGTTCGGTTACGCCGAGCTTGTTCTCGGCCTCGATCTCACCCTCGATCGGACGCCCGAGCGCCGGATCGATTGCTTTGTATGCGTACGCGGCCATTCAGATTCTCCGATGCCGCTAGGCGACCTGTCCCTGACTGTTGAGTCCTGAAACACTCGCGGCTGCGTCCGAGCCGATCAAGCGCTTGAGGTCTGCCGGTGAAGAAGAACGCGTCTCCGCCAGTGCGCGGCTGATCACGCCGGCGCGGACGAAGTCGGCGAGCGCCGAGTCCATCGTCTGCATGCCGTGCTGACCACCGGTCTGGATCACGCTGTAGATCTGGTGGGTCTTGCCCTCGCGAATCAGGTTGCGGATAGCGGGGGTCGGGATCAGCACCTCGCAGACCGCGGCACGGCCGGTGCCGTCGGCGCGCGGCAGAAGCTGCTGGGTGACGACGCCCTGGAGCGCCATCGAAAGCTGGACTCGCACCTGCTCCTGCTGAGCCGGTGGAAAGACGTCGATCACACGGTCGATCGTCGAGGACGCGTCCTGGGTGTGCAGCGTGCCGAACACGAGGTGACCGGTTTCAGCCGCGGTGAGCGCGGTTGCGATCGTCTCGAGGTCTCGCATTTCGCCGACGAGGATGACGTCCGGGTCCTGACGCAGTGCGGCTTTGAGGCCGAGCGCGAAGTCCTCGGCGTCGGTGCCGATCTCTCGTTGGTTGACGATGCAGTTCTTGTGGCGGTGCAGAAACTCGATCGGGTCCTCGATCGTGAGGATGTGGTCGTGACGCGTCTCGTTGATCTCGTTGATCACGGCCGCGAGCGAGGTCGACTTGCCGGAACCGGTCGGGCCGGTCACGAGCACGAGACCACGCGGCTTGTTCACGAACTCGTGCATCACGCGCGGGAGTGCGAGCTCTTCGATCGACTTGATGTCCGAAGGGATCAGTCGGAAGGCGGCGCTCATCGCATTGCGCTGGAAGAAGCAGTTGATGCGGAAACGCGCCATGCGCGGAACCGAGTACGCGAAGTCGAGCTGGAGGTTCTCCTCCAGGCGCTGGCGCTGGTCGTTGGAGAGGATTCCGTAGATGATCGCGCGGGTCTGGTTCGGGGTCAGTGGCGGGTAGCCCTTAAGCGGAACGAGAGTTCCCTTTTCGCGGATCGTCGGCGGGGCGCCGGCCGTGATGTGAAGGTCGGACGCGCCGCGAGTCACCATCTGCGTGATGATGTCTGCGAAGTCGATTGCTTGCTCTGTGCTCATCCAGAAATCTTTCTGAAGTCGTATTGCCGTGACGGCGGGCGGAGGATCCCGAACACGGTTCTGAACTGCTTCTCATTGCTTGTCGGCAGCATCGCCCTCTCCCCTTAGCTCTGCACTGCGATCTGTGCGGGTCGGCTCATGTCACACCTGTGACGCGGGAAACTTCTTCAACAGTGGTCTTGCCGTCGATGATCTTCGCGAGGCCGGCCTGGCGCAGCGTGTCCATGCCCTCCTCGACGGCCTGGATCTCGATTTCCTGGCTGTTTGCGCGCTCGAGGATCATCGAGCGGATCGTCTCGCTGATCGGCAGCACCTCATACAGACCGACGCGACCCTTGTAACCGTTCGAGCAGCGCGGACAACCGACAGCCTGGACGGCCTCGATGTCCTTGTCGGCCGTGAAACCGCTGACACGCAGCGATTCGGCAGAGATCGTGACCGGTTCCGCGCAGTGCGGGCAGACGCGGCGCGCGAGGCGCTGGTTGACGACGACTTCCAGCGAAGTCGCGGTCAGGAAGGGCTCGACGCCCATTTCGGAGAGTCGGGTGACCGTGGTCGACGCGTCATTGGTGTGCAGGGTCGAGAGCACGAGGTGACCGGTCAGGGCGGCCTCGATCGCGATCTGGGCCGTCTCTCCGTCTCGAATTTCACCGACCATGATGATGTCCGGGTCAGAGCGCAGCGCGGCTCGTAGTCCGGCGGCGAACGTGAGGCCCGCTTTGTTGTTGACCTGCACCTGCGAGATGCCGTTGAGCTGGTACTCGACGGGGTCCTCGATCGTGAGGATCGAGCGCTCGATCGTGTTCAGCTGGTTGACCGCGGCGTAGAGCGAAGTGGTCTTACCGGAGCCGGTCGGGCCGGTCACGAGCACAGCGCCGTACGGGCTCATGAATCCGGTCTTGAAGCGCTCGCCGGCGATGCCGTCCATTCCGAGATCGTCGAAGGTGAGCTGCGTGGAGGACTTGTCGAGGATTCGGATGACGACCTTCTCGCCGAAGACAGACGGGAGCGTCACGACACGGAGGTCGACCGAGACCGCGCCGACGCGCAGGGCCACACGGCCGTCCTGCGGAACGCGCTTCTCGGCGATGTTCATGTCGGCCATGATCTTGAGGCGGCTGATCATGCCGCTGACCATCTTGCGCGGCACGGTGGTGGCGCGCTGGAGCACGCCGTCCACGCGGAAACGCACGCGCATCTCCTTGCCCTCGGGCTCGAAGTGGAGGTCGGACGCGCCGACCGTGACGGCCTGCACGAGAATCGAGTTGATCAGCTTGACGACCGGCGCATCGGACGCGGTCTCGCGCACATCGAGCTGTACTGCCTCGTCCTCGTCGTCATCATCGAACGCCTCCGTGACCGCGTCGTCGAGGTTCGTCAGGCGCGTGAAGGCGCCGGCAAGGTCGTCGGGGGCGGCGACCGCGGGCCGCAGCTCCTTCTTGAGCATCA
>JAEMSX010000131.1 GCA_016462645.1 Thermoleophilaceae bacterium | reverse complement strand
ACGTCGACACCAACTGGGACAAGTTCGACTTCACACCGTACGAGCAGTTCATCGAGATCGACGGCTCCAAGCTCAACTACGTCGAACTCGGCGAGGCGGACAAGCCCGTCCTGCTCTATGTCCACGGCATCATGGGCACCTGGCGCAACTGGGTCTTCAATCTTCTCCCCTTTGCCGATCGCTACCGCGTGATCGCGGTGGACCTACCGGGCTTCGGTCTCTCCGAGATGCCCGTCGGCGAGTTCTCGATCGAGCACTATGCGGATGTCATCAAGGAGTTCTGCGGCAAGCTTGGGATTGACAAGGTGACGCTGATCGGCAACTCGATGGGTGGCCAGGTTGCGACGATCGTCGCCAAGAAGACGCCGGAGATCCTGGAGAAGGCGATCCTCGTGGATCCCGCCGGATTCTCCACGTCCACCCCGCTTCTGCGCAAGATTTCGCCGTACGTCAAGTACTTCAACTGGATCTTCGCGCTTGGCGTGGTCATGCGTAACGTGATCGCCCGCAACCGCTGGCTCGCGACGGCCTTCACGAAGATCGTCCTCTGGAAGCCGGGGAACATCAGCTCAGAACTGATCCTCGTTCTCCTGGCCGGCATCGGCAAGCCCGGGTTCGTCCCCGCGGTTCACACAATCGCCCATACGCCGGTCGCGGAATTCCCGGGCGAGGTCAACGTCGAGACCGTGATCATCTGGGGTCGCAACGACGCACTGATACCGAAGCGTGACGCCTTCAAGTTCGCGCGGATGATCCCGCACGCAAAGCTCGAGCTGATGGACGACGTCGGTCACATCCCGATGTTCGAGACGCCCGATCGCTTCAACGCGGTGATCGAGAAGTACGTGCCGAAAGTCGCTGACGCGGCTCCGGCCCAAGCAGCCGCTTAACCGCCGGCCGGGTCGTGCCCCTGGCGCCGCTTCAACGGGCGAACGTTTGACTGCTCCGGCGGATCCTCGCCCTGGATCTCCGCGAGGTCATGCTCGATCGCGCGCAGCCTGTCGCTGATTCCGGAGAGCGCGTCCGCGACCGGGTCAGGAAGATGGATCCAGTCTGTGTCCGGTCCTTCAGGGCGGGCTCCGTTCACGCGGACCGGGTGGCCGGGATTTCCGACGACGGTCGTGTCCGGCGGGACATCGTGGATCACGACTGAGTTCGCGCCGATCTTGGCGTGGCGCCCGATGTGGATCGGCCCGAGCAGCTTGGCCCCGGATCCGACGGTCACGCCGTCCTCAACCGTCGGGTGACGCTTGCCGGGCTCGAGGCCCGTCCCGCCCAGCGTGACGCCCTGGTAGAGCGTGACGTCATTGCCGATCTCGGCCGTCTCGCCGATCACGACGCCCGCACCATGGTCGATGAAGAAGTTCTCGCCGATGATCGCTTTCGGGTGGATCTCCACGCCGGTGATGATGCGCGCGAAGTACGAGAGCAGGCGCGGCAGCAATGGGATGCCGGCGCGGTCGAGGCGGTGCGAGATGCGGTGGAAGAGGATCGCGTGCACGCCGTTGTAGGTGGCGAACACTTCCAGGCGACCAAGGCCACGGGACGCGGGGTCACGCGCCTGTGCGGCGGCGATGTCCTGACGGATTTCGGTGAAGAAGGAGGCCATGAGCAGCGGTTTAACTGTCGACTCACAAGGTACCGCCGCAGCGTTCCCGCGCGCGCATGCAATCGCGATTGCGTACACGAGCGGAAATCCGCTGCAAGGTACGTCCTCTGCGCGGCTGCAAGGACGTACCTTGCAGCAAAATCTGGCTTAGTTGCGGTGCCTCAACGCTTCGTGCGCCTGGAGCGCCCCGATCGAAACCGCCTCCGCCGCCGAAACCGTCTCCGGCGAGTAGCCCTCCGGCGCAGCAACAACCGCGATCCCAAGCTCCTTCGCCGCCAACTCCACAGCCGCAGAGACATCAAGATCCCCCACGCAATCAACCACGCAGTCCGCCCCGGTCAGAATCGCCGCCGCATTCTCCGCCCCAAGATCCGCCGGAAAGGCCTGCGCATGCACCCCCGGATTGATCAACCCGAGCTTCGCCACGAGCGCATCGGCCTTCCCCGCCCGCAGGTCCGGAGTGAACTGCAGCGGCGAAACCCCGATGTCCCCCTCTTCGACAAACCCGCCGTCAACGAGCGAGATCTCCTCCACCCCAGCC
>JAEMSX010000066.1 GCA_016462645.1 Thermoleophilaceae bacterium | reverse complement strand
GTGTGGGGGCCGGCGCGCTCTACCTCTCGCTCGTCGTGCTGCTGCCGCTGCTGGCGGTCGCCGTGAAGGCGTTCGGCGGTGGCGTCGGCGAGTTCTGGGACGAGATCACGCGCCCGCAGGCCGAGGCCGCGCTCAAGCTGACGATCGGCATCAGCATCGTCGTCACGCTGATCAACGCGATCATGGGCACGCTGATCGCCTGGGTGCTCGTGCGCGACGAATTCCCCGGCAAACGCTTCATCAACACTCTGATCGACCTGCCCTTCGCGCTCCCCACCATCGTCGCCGGCATCGTGCTGCTGGCGCTATACGGCCCCAACAGTCCGCTCGGCGTCAACATCGCCTACACGCGCATCGGCGTGACTCTCGCCCTGCTGTTCGTGACGCTGCCGTTCGTCGTGCGCTCCGTGCAGCCGGTGCTGATCGGCTTCGACCGCGAGATGGAAGACGCGGCGCGCTCGCTCGGCGCTTCGCCGTGGACGACCTTCCGGCGCGTGATCCTGCCGAACCTGCGCGGCGGCATGCTCGCCGGCTGCGCCCTCGCCTTCGGCCGGGCGCTCGGTGAGTTCGGATCGATCGTGCTGATCGCCGGCAACCTGCCCTTCAAGACTGAGGTCGCCTCGGTCTACCTGTACGGACAGATCGAGAACGACAATCTCAGCGGGGCAGCTGCGGTCTCGATGGTCCTGCTCGCCGCATCGCTGTTCTTCATCATCGTGATCGGCGTTCTCGCGCGGAGGTCCGAGCACAGTGCCTGAGCGCCTCTCCCGCATCTCCCTGCGCAGCGTCGCCCTCTTCTACCTGCTGGCGATCCTGTTCATCCCCGTCGGGCTGGTCTTCTTTCGCGCGTTCGAGCCCGGCCTCGCCGCCTTCTGGACGGCAGTCTCGTCACCCGATGCCCAGCACGCGCTCTGGCTCACCTTCATCTGCACGATCGTCGCGGTGCCGCTGAACACGATTTTCGGGATTGCGGCCGCGCTGTACGTGGTGCGCGGCAAGGGCCCGGGGCGCAAGGCGCTCGACGCGATCATCGACATCCCCTTCGCGATCTCACCGGTGGTCGTCGGTCTCGCGCTGGTGCTCGTCTACGGGGAGAACGGCTGGTTCGGCTCCTCGCTCGTGAGCAGCGGATTCCAGGTGATCTTCGCGCTTCCGGGGATGATCCTCGCAACCACCTTCGTCTGCCTGCCGTTCGTCGCGCGCGAAGTGATCCCCACGTTGCGCGAGCTGGGCGACGAGCAGGAGCAGGCGGCCCAGACGCTCGGCGCCAACTCGTGGCAGACGTTCTGGCGCATCACGCTGCCCTCGATCAAGTGGGCGCTCGGGTACGGCATCGTGCTCACGACGGCGCGCGCGATCGGCGAGTTCGGAGCAGTCGCTGTCGTCAGCGGGCACATCGTCGGCCAGACCGACACAGCGACGCTCTACGTCGCGAATCAATTCGAGAACTTCAACCTGCCGGTGGCCTACGCCGTCTCGGTCGTTCTCGCCACGGCCGCCCTGTTCGTGATCTTTTCAATGACGCTGCTGCAGCGGCGTCAGGAACGCAGTATCAAGGAGGAATCCTGATGGCCATCGCCGTCGAAAACGTGACCAAGCACTTCGGCGACTTCGCCGCGCTCGAAGACGTCTCCGTCGACGTCCCCGACGGCTCGCTGACCGCGCTGCTCGGTCCGTCCGGAGGCGGGAAGTCCACCCTGCTCCGCGTGATCGCGGGCCTCGAGCTTCCCGACAAGGGGATCGTTCGCATCGCCGGTGAGGACGTCACCGCCCACGCACCGCAGAAGCGCGATGTTGGCTTCGTCTTCCAGCACTACGCGGCCTTCAAGCACCTGACAGTGCGCGACAACGTCGCGTTCGGCCTGAAGATCCGCAAGCGCGGAAAAGCTGAGACCAGGAAGACCGTCGACGAACTGCTGGAACTCGTTCAGCTCGGCGGACTTGCCGATCGTTACCCCGATCAGCTCTCCGGCGGTCAGCGCCAGCGCATGGCGCTCGCCCGCGCGCTCGCCGTGCAGCCGCGCGTGTTGCTGCTCGATGAGCCGTTCGGCGCGCTCGACGTGAAGGTCCGCGCCGATCTGCGCGCCTGGCTGCTGCGCCTGCACGACGAGTGGCCGGTCACGACGATCATCGTCACGCACGACCGCGAGGAGGCGATGGAACTCGCATCGCAGATCGTCGTGGTGCGCAACGGAAGAGTCGAACAGACCGGCACGCCCGACGAGCTCTACGACAATCCTGGAACGAGCTTCGTCGCGGGGTTCATCGGACCGGTCGCGAACTTCGACGGCAGGCTCGTGCGCCCGCACGACCTGACCGTGCTCGATGAAGCCGAGCCCGGGACGCGCGAGGCCCTGGTCAGGCGCGTTGCGCGCGTCGGATTCGAAGTCCGCGTTCAGCTGTTGCTGGACAGCGGCGACCCGGTTGAGGTTCTGCTCACGCGGCGCGAGGCCGATGCGCTGGAGATCGAGGAGAACGACATCGTCCACGTGCGATCCGAGCGCAGCTTCGACCTTCCGGTCGATGAGGCGATCGCCGCCGGGGAAGAAGTCGCAGTGCCTGAGCCCGCGTAAACTGAACCACTTCGACCGAACAGGTCGCCAAAGTGATGAATAGATGAGCGCGAAGGGCAATTAGTGAGGGTTTCGGCAAAAGTTGATTACGCGCTGCGCGCGGCGGTGGAACTGGCCGCGCATCAGGGCGACGAGAGACTCGTCACCTCCGAGCAGATCGCCGAGCGTCAGGGGATCCCGCACGCGTTTCTCACGAACATTCTGCAGTCGCTGCGCCAGGGCGGACTCGTCACCAGCAAGCGCGGACCGGTCGGTGGCCACGCGCTTTCAAAGCCCGCCGACACGGTCCTGATCGCTGATGTCATCCGGGCGATCGATGGCCCGCTCGCCGGCGTTTCCGGCCAGCACCCCGAGGAACTGGACTTCACCGGATCGGCTGCGCCGCTCCAGGACGTATGGATCGCAGTGCGCGCAAACCTGCGGGAGATCCTCGAACACGTCACGCTCGCCGACGTCGCAAACAACGATCTGCCCAAAATTGTCGACAAACGTGCGGCCAACGAGGACGCCTGGGTGAGCCGTTAGGCGCTTGTCGTTTCGATAGCGTGGGCCCATGATCAAGCGCCTCATCATCTCCCTCACCCTCGTCGCCACCGCTGCTGCCGGATTCACGGCCAGCGCGTCCGCCGCGAACACCTGCCCGACCTTCCACGTGCTGCACAACGACCACATCGGATCAGTCAGGATCCCGGCCGGTCAGTACACGGTTGCGCCCAAGGGCGTCACCTGCAAGAACTCGGCGATCCTGATCGAGCGATTCCTCGACGACTACGACGGCAATCTGCCCGACGGCTGGACGATCACGGGCGGCAGCTCGATCGTCTTCAAGAAGGCCGGAACAGCTGAGTCGATCACGATGAAGCGCACCACGGTCGCGCCTTCAGGTGGCGGCGGCTCAGACCGCCAGAACGGCATCTGCCCCGGCAGCTTCACCGTGCTGCACAACGACAAGGTCGGCGGCATGCCGCTGAAGGCCGGTCAGTACCAGATCAGGACCAAGGGCCTCTACTGCTGGTTCGACACGCAGAAGCTCGCCTACTTCCTCGACCACAACGAGACCGGCAAGCTGCCGAGCCCGTGGACGGTCGTCCCCGCGCTGAAGAAGATCCAGCGCTCGCCGAACCACTACTTCACGCTCAAGTACCTCGGCAACTCCGGCGGCGGTGGCTACCACCCCGGCAACATGGTGCGTTGCAGCAAGACGCTGACCGTCACCAAGGCCGGCCTGCTCGCCGGCATGGCGTTCGACCCCGGCGTCTACTACGTGAACGTCGCGCCGGGCACAACCTGTGCGGGCGCCACGAACCTGTTCAGCCAGTGGCTCGCCGCAGGCGCGGTGAACAACAGCTGGAAGGTCAACAGCCAGACGGCGACCTTCACGCTGAACTCCAAGAGCTTCCAGGTGGAGCCGGCGTTCAGCAGCTAGCTGACGACGTGGAAGGCGATCCCCCAGGGATCGCTCGCCGCGAAACCATTTGAAATCGCTTCCGTCTCGACGCCACCGGCGCTGAGGCGGTCGCGTGCTGCCATGACGTCATCAGCCGTCGGCAGCTCGATCGTCCAGTGGAGCAGTCCGGCTGCCTCGGCCGGAGCAGGCGGAGCGCCCTTGCCCTGCCAGACGTTGAAGGCGAGGTGGTGGTGGTAGCCGCCGGCACTGACGAAGGCCGCGCTGTCCATGTAGGTCACGAGATCGAAGCCGAGCAGATCGCGGTAGAACGCGAGGCCTTCGGCCACGTCGCCGACGTGCAGGTGGACGTGGCCGACAACTGTGCCGGGGTCGGCCTCGGGCTCGGGCTCGTGGCCGGAGACGAGGTTGAAGAGGCGACCCATGTCGAGCGGGTTCGGCGCGATCGAATCGACGTTCGAGAGATCGGGCCAGGTATCGCGCGGGTAATCGGACGCGAGCTCGATGCCGTTGCCGTCGGGGTCGGGCAGATAGATCGCCTCAGAGATGCCGTGGTCGGACGCGCCCTGGATCGGGGTCTTGCTGACCATGATGCGCTGGGCGACGCGGGCGAGCTCGTGCTGACTCGGGTAGAGCAGGGCCACGTGGTAGAGCCCGGAGTGCCGACTGACGCTGCGCGCGCCGGGCGTCTCGTGCAGGACGATCAGCTCGTCGCGGCCAGCGGAAAGGCCGGCTTCCGGGCCCTCCCGGCGCGCGAGCTGGAGGCCGAGGACGTCCGTGTAGAACGCGATCGAACGGTCGAGCTCGGAGACCTTCAGGTGGGCGGCGCCGAGCGAGAGTCCGTCCGGAAGCACGCCGCGCCGTTCACCCTGGTAGCTGGAAAAGTGCTCTTTTATCGCTGAAGTATCCATTACTTCATAAAGTATAGTAACTCCGGACGTTAATGTCTGACCTGATGGCGACCGCAGAACGACACCCCGGGGACGATCACACCGGAGCAGGCAGCGCAAACGCCCTGCGCGCCGGGGTGCTGGGCGCGAACGACGGTCTGGTTTCGGTGCTCAGCCTCGTGATGGGTGTCGCCGGAGGCGGACTCGCGACCGGGGACATTTTCATCGCGGGCATCGCCGGCCTGCTGGCCGGCGCCGGCTCAATGGCGATGGGCGAGTGGATCAGCGTGCAGAGCGCGCGCGAACTGTTTGAGCTTCAACTCGACGAGGAGCGCGAAGAGCTGCGCTCGCAGCCCGAGTTCGAGCGCCAGGAGCTGATCGACATCTTCGTGGAGCGCGGGATCGCGGTCGAGATCGCAACCAGCGCAGCCGAGAGCGTGCTGGCCGATCCCGACAAGGCACTCGAGACGATGGCGCGCGAGGAACTCGGCTTTGACCCGGTCGAGATGGGCGGCTCGCCGTTTCGCGCGGCCGGCGCATCGTTTGCGCTCTTTCTGGTCGGAGCGACTCCGCCGGTGCTGCCGTTCGCGTTCCTCTCGCGATCGCCGGCGATCTACATGAGCATCGCGCTCAGTTCGATCATGCTGTTCGCGATCGGCGGGGCCACGTCGCGCTTCACGCGGCGCGGGCCGTTCTTCTCCGGATTGCGGCAACTGGTCGTGGGGCTCGCCGCAGCGGGCGTGACGTTTGCGATCGGCTCGTTGCTGGGCACGACCGTCGGCTGAGCCCCAGACCTTGCCCTACGAGACGAGCTTGGCGCTCAGCGTCATTTCCGGAACGCCGGCGAGGGCACGCGAGATGATGCAGTTGTTCTTGGCGTTCTCGGCGTGCTCGACGAAGTGGGCCTCGTCGATGTCCGGGATGACCGCCTCGGTCGCGATCTCAAGCAGAGCGACAGTCGGCAACCCGTCGATCTGACGGATCGAGGCGCTCACGGTCGTCTCGACCGACACCGGTGCGTGGTCGTGCTGGAAGAGCTCGTTGTTCAGCGCCATCGTGAAGCAGGCCGCGTGCGCGGCGGCGATCAGCTCCTCGGGATTGGTTCCGCCCTCTTCGCCTTCGAAGCGGGAAGAGAATGAGTACGGGCCGCTGAGGCCGTTCTCGCCGACGGTGACTCGGCCCACGCCCTCTTTGAGCGTGCCCTGCCACTGCGCCTTGCCGATACGTGCTGCCATTTCAAAGTTTCCTTTCGAGGAGATCCAAGCGTGTGCGCATTCTTCCAAAGCCGCGGACGCCCGTGTCCGGACCGAAGTAGGCTGGCGCCATGACTGACTACCCATTGACCGGTGGCTGCAACTGCGGAGCCGTTCGCTTCGAGGTCACCGAACCACTCGTTTACGCCTATTACTGCCATTGCACGCGCTGTCAGCGACGCAGCGGAACCGGAGCTGCCCCCGGAGCGATCCCGGCGCCCGGCAGCTTCAAGATCACCGCGGGCGAGGACTCGCTGCGGGCCTGGAGCGCCGGCGACGGCTTCGACAAGCAGTTCTGTTCAGCTTGCGGATCGCACGTACTCGCAAGCGACCCGGCCGGATCCGGCATGGTGAGCATCCGCATGGGTGCCTTCGACGGCGATCCGGGCATTCGCCCGACCGCCCGGCACTTCACCAACTACGCCGCCGTCTGGGAGCCGATCCCCGAGGGTGACGAGCTCGAGCACTTTCCCGAGAGCCGCGCGGAAGGCAACTAGACCGCCATGTTGCGCACCAGTCCCGTTCCCGCCGAGGCCGTGCTCGATCACATCAAGCCCGGCGCCGACCTGATCGTCCCACTGGCCTGCGGCGAGCCGACAGCGGTGATCGATGCGCTCGAAGCGGGCAACGAGCGGCTCTCCGGCGTGCGCATCCATCAGATGCACGCGCTTCACGACCGGCCGTATCTCGCCGGCGAGTACGGCGACCGGTTGCGCCACGTGAGCTACTTCCTGTCGCCGGTCACGCGCCGTCACTACTGGGCCGGCGACATCGATCTCGTCCCGGCGAACTTCTCCGAGGTGCCGCAGACGCTGCAGCGCAACGCGTCAGATCCGATCGTCCTTGCCGCCGCGAGCACTCCGGATGACCGCGGGTTCTTCACGCTCGGAACCAACGCCGATTACGTCGCGCCGCTGATCGGAAAGGTGCCGTTCTTCCTCGAGGTCACCCCGCACATGCCGCGCACGTTCGGACTCAACGAAATCCACGAGTCCCAGGTGATCGGCTGGACCGAGTCGGACCGGCCCCTGCTTGAGGTCCCGCCCGTCGCGCACAATCCGCTCGACCGGAAGATCGCCGAGTTCATCGCACCGGAGATTCCCGACGGCGCCACGCTCCAGGTCGGGATCGGCGGCGTACCCAACGCACTGATGTCCGAGCTGAAGGACCATTCCGAGCTCGGCATCCACACCGAGTTGATCTCCGACGGCATCGTCGAACTGGTCGAGAGCGGCGTGATCACCGGAACGCAGAAGAAGTGGCGACCGAACAAGCTCGTCGGAACGTTCTGCATGGGGACGCAGCATCTCTACGACTGGCTCGACAAGAACCACGCGGTCGACATGCTCCCGGTGCACCTGGTCAACGATCCGCGGATGATCGCCAAAGAGCCTGACTTCGCGGCAATCAACGCCACCGCCGAGATCGACCTCTTCGGGCAGTGCGCCTCGGAGACGATCGGCGGCAAGTACTGGTCCTCCAGCGGCGGGCAGGCTGACTTCTCGCGCGGAGCCATGTTCGCCAAACGTGGCAAGGCCTTCATGGTCCTGCACTCGACCACCAGCGACGGTCAGAGCAAGATCCGCGCACGCCTGACGGCCGGCGCGGTCGTGACCACGGGCAAGAACACCGTGGACCACATCGTCACCGAATTCGGCATCGCGAGCCTGCGCGGGCGCACGATCGCCGAGCGCGCATACGCCCTGATCGAGATCGCCCATCCCGACCATCGCGAGCAGCTCGAACGCGAAGCATTCGAGAGCGGCCTGCTCCACTGACTTCCCTGCACTAACCTATGCCGCTGCGCGCCCGTAGCTCAGCTGGATAGAGCGTCGGT
>JAEMSX010000065.1 GCA_016462645.1 Thermoleophilaceae bacterium | reverse complement strand
CGTAGTAACCTCTCGCCCCAGATGTTCACCCCGTACTACTTCCTCGCAGTCGGTTTCGGCGCTTTCGCCGTGATCGTCTCCGTCATCGGCATCAAGCGCCCGAACGATTTTCCGGGCAAGTTCATGGGCCTCGTGATCCTCGCCGGCGTCGTGTTCGGTATCGCCACCTTTGCGTTTGTCTGGAAGGGCGGCGAAGAAGAAGTCGACCACCGCAAGCACGAAGAAGCGCAGAAGGCGCACGAGGCCAGCGCAGGAAACGTCAAAGTCGTGCCCGGCGGCTACCTGCTCGAGAGCAACTAGCTAGTCCGTCCCAACGCCTTCGACGCCGTGAACGAGCGGCGCGATGTATCTGACCGCAAACTCACGCATGTCCTCGTCCGTGTCCAGGCGCCCGATCGTCTCCGGGGCGATGGTCAGCGAGACGGCGATCCTCGCGATCAGCTCGCCCGCCACCGAGGCGTCGAACTGACCGACTGACAGCCGACCGGCGTGCACGGCTTCGTTGAAGCGTTCGAGCATCAACTCGCGCGCGTGATCGATGGCTTCGGCGGACTCGAGCGTTGAGCGCACGATCTGCGTGTTGTTGCCGACCACCACAGCGCGGAAGACCGGATGCACGCGTAGCGCGACAAGCGCGCTCGCGAATCCCGCGGCGAGTCGATCGTCAAAGGTCTGTTCCTCTGCGGCGGCCTTGTCGGCCTCGGCGAAGATGCGCTCAAGCTCGCGACTCGTCCAGGCGCGGATCAGCTCGTCCTTGCTCGCGAAGTAGCGATAGAGGCTGGCGCGGGACACGTTTGCCCGCACGGCGATTTCGCCCATGCGGATGCGCTCAGGGCCAACCCGGACCGCCTCTTCGCCGGCAACTGCGAGGATTCTTTCGATTGCTGCAGCGCGGCCTTCGGCAGGCGCTTGGCGGACGGTTTCTGTACTTCGGCTTTGCATAGTCTCAAATGCGTACTACCCGCTTACGGGAAGTTTCGACCATTGGCGACGAGAATGATGCACCGCCTGATACATAATCTGTGCAGATAAAGAAAATGCGATCCGGGAGCCCCCTGAACAATGTCGGATGATCAGGTTCAAGTAGTGGAACCGCCCGTCTCCGAGAACGGCGATTCAAACGCTGTGACCGTCACGGATGGACGGACTGGAAAGTCAGAGCAACTTGCGGTGACCGATGGCACGGTGCGTGCTTCGGAACTGCGTCAGTTCAAGACCGACCCAGAAGATTTCGGTCTGATGACGTACGACCCCGCGTACACGAACACCGCTTCGTGTCGAAGCGCGATCACATTCATCGACGGTGACAAAGGGATCCTCCAGCACCGCGGCTACCCGATTGAACAGCTCTGCGAGCACGCGAGCTATCTCGAGGTGGCCTACCTGCTGATCCACGGCGACCTGCCCAACGAGAAGCAGCTCGAGAACTGGCGCTACGAGATCACGATGCACACGTTCGTCCACGAGAACCTCAAGGTCTTCGTGCAGGGCTTCCGCTACGACGCGCACCCGATGGGGATGCTGCTCGCGACCGTGGGCGCGCTCTCGACGTTCTACCCCGACGCCAAGAACATCGGCGACCCGGAAGAGCGCCGCATGGCCGGGATCCGCATGATCGCGAAGATGCCGACGCTGGCCGGGTTCGCGTACCGCCACAGCCAGGGCATGCCGTACGTCTACCCGGACAACGACCTCGATTACGCCGGCAACTTCCTGCAGATGATGTTCAAGATGACCGAGCTGAAGTACGAGCCCGATCCGCGCCTGGCCAAGGCGCTCGACACGCTGTTCATTCTTCACGCCGACCACGAGCAGAACTGTTCGACGGCCGCTGTGCGCGCGGTCGGGTCAAGCCAGGTCGATCCGTACTCGGCCGTCGCCGCAGGCGTCGCCGCGCTCTACGGGCCGTTGCACGGCGGAGCCAACGAAGCTGTGCTGAGGATGCTCGCCCGGATCAAGTCGGTCGAGAACATTCCCGACTTCCTTTCCAGCGTGAAGGCCGGCAACGAGCGACTGATGGGCTTCGGTCACCGCGTCTACAAGAACTTCGACCCGCGCGCGCAGATCATCAAGAAACACGTCGGGGAAGTCCTCGAAGTGACCGGCACCGACAACCCGTTGCTCGAGATCGCCGTTGAGCTCGAGAAGCAGGCGCTCGACGACGAATACTTCACCTCGCGCAAGCTCTACCCGAACGTGGACTTCTACAGCGGCCTGATCTACGAGGCGCTGCAGATCCCGCGCTCGATGTTCACGGTG
Source organism: Thermoleophilaceae bacterium (assembly GCA_016462645.1). GTDB lineage: Bacteria > Actinomycetota > Thermoleophilia > Solirubrobacterales > JACPNS01 > JACPNS01. The sequence continues at coordinate 5,705 of JAEMSX010000065.1, read as the reverse complement.
ATGTTCGCGATTCCGCGCACTTCCGGTTGGATCGCGCAATGGCTTGAGATGCTCGACGACCCGGAGACGAAGATCGCGCGTCCGCGCCAGATCTACACCGGTCATCGCGACCGTGACTTCCTCGAGGGTCGCAAGGCCGTAGGCCGCTGAAATATCAACTCAAAGTTCGCGTGACCGGCAAGGTCGCGAAGTTCGACCTGGACTCTGAGGACGCGCTCTTCGCGAAGCTCGTCGACGAGCTGGCCGGTCAGATCGAGGACACGCGCGGGCTCGGCGGGATCAGCTCGCCGCTACGCAACTACGAGGCGATCGAGCTCGTGCACTCGCGGCTCGAGGTGATCATCTCTGACGGACTGTTCAAAAAGCGCCGCGGCGGCATCGATGTGCGTCGCGACGGTTCGAGCGAGGGCTGGCTCGGCGGCGCGTCAAAGGCGCTGATCGAGCCGCGTCCAGGCGAGACCCTGCCCGCCGCGCTGCGGCGGGAATTAGACTCAGAGTCATGACTGAAGAGAAAAAGCACTGGTCCAAGGTCGACTTCCCTCCCGACGCAGATCCCGACGCGGCAGAGAGCATCGAGGTCTACTGCAACGGCGTCAAGCAGGAGCCGGGCAAGGACTACGAGCTCGGCGAGCGTGAGATCTTCTTCTTCAAGCCGATCCGCAAGGAAGAGAAGCTCTCCGGCTTCCGTTGGCTGATCATGTTCATCGGGATCGCCGGCAGCTACAAGCAGAACGACTCCGTCGACGTGGTCTGCAGTTCCCACGGCGAGCGCAAGCACCATGTCAACCTGCCGATCGACGTCCTTGAGACGCCAACCGAAGAGGAGCGCGGCATGCTGATGGGCTCCTATTCGCCCGGGGGATGACCGCGTGGCGCGCATTGATCAACTGATCCAGGAAGCCGGCGATGAGCCGGTTTTCTCGTTCGAGTTCTTCCCGCCGAAGACCGACGAGGGGATGACGAACCTCTTCAACGCGGTTTCGGAGCTGCGCCAGCTGGAACCCGCGTTCGTGTCGGTGACCTACGGCGCCGGCGGATCCACCCGTGACCGCACGATCGAGATCATCGGCCGGATCAAGAACGAGCTGGGCATCGAGACGATGGCCCACTTCACGTGCGTCGGATCGACCGTCGAGCACCTGCGCGAGACGCTGGACGCGATCACTGCGACCGGCGTCGAGAACATCATCGCCCTGCGCGGCGACCCGCCGCAAGGCGAGACCACCTTCACCCGCACCGAGGGCGGCCTCGGCAACGCCGACGAGCTGACCAGGCTGATCGTCGACAACTACAACGTCTGCGTCGCCGGTGCCTGTTACCCCGAGGTGCACCCCGAGGCGGTCTCCGCAGAGTCAGACCTGCAGTACGCCAAGCAGAAAGTCGAGAACGGCGCGAGCTTCCTGGTGACGCAGCTCTTCTTCGACAACGACGCCTACTTCGACTTCGTCGATCGCGCCCGCGCCGCCGGCATTGAGGTGCCGATCGTCCCGGGCATCATGCCGATCGGCGGCTACGAGCAGATCAAGCGGTTCACCAGCATGTGCGGAGCGACGATCCCCGAGCGCCTGATGACGGAGCTCGACGCGCGCAAGGACGACCCCGAGGCGATCCAGGACCTCGGCGTCGCCTACGCAACGCTCCAGTGCGCCGACCTGCTCAGCCGCGGCGCGCCGGGAATCCACTTCTACACGTTGAACAAGTCGCCGGCCACGCGGGCGATCCTGAGTTCGCTGCGCGCCGCGCGGCCGTGGGATCGCGCGCTCACGCCTTCCACTTGATCGAGCAGCCGACCGAGTCCGTCTCGGCGAGCTGCGGCGTGGATCCTGCGAGCACGGCGTCGATCGCCGCGCGCATCCAGACCGCTGCCTGAACGTCGTCCTCGTAGTCGCTGTCGGGGGCGCCGCGGTAGACGAGCTTGTTGTCTGAGTTGAAGACGAAGACGTCGGGGGTGGTCAGGGCGCCGTAGGCGCGGGCGACCTTCTGGCTCTCGTCGCGCAGGTAGGGGAAGGGCCACTCGTTCTCCTCGTGGCGGATCTTCATGTTCTCGAATGAGTCTGCGGGCTTGATCGTGTCGTCGTTCGGGTTGATCGCGAGAAAGCGCACGCCGTGGGGGGCGTAGTAGCGGCCGGCGTCGAGCAGGCGCTCCTCCCAGGCGATCGCGTAGGGACAGTGGTTGCACGTGAAGATCACGACGGTGGCGTTCTCGTCGGCGTTGCCGTAAGCATGCTGGTGGCCGTCGGTGCCGGGAAGGACAAAGGATGGGGCGGTGTCGCCTATTTGTAAGGCCATTCAGGTTCCTGTCGTGGTGTTGGTCGCGTAGCTTGCGATCGCGGCTCGCACTACATCATGGTCGGGCAGAGGTGAGACCTTCCCATCGCCGCGGTAGTAGATGCGGCAATCGAGGGCAAAAGGCGAGTCTCCCGGATCGACGATGTCGGTCCCGTTGACGCGGATTGTCGGCGAGCCGATGAAGTGCTCGCGCTGGGCGTCGGCGTCGGTCAGGACCTCAGTAACGCGCAACCTGTCGCGCGGGATCTCATACTCATCGAGCAGCGCAGTGAGGTCACTCAGCGCGCGCTCATGCGAAGGACAGCCCTCCCAGAAGAGGAACTCGATCACGAAGCGGTGAAGGGCGAACGCTCCGGCGTGACCGGTGCCAGCGGGCGTTCTGCCGGCTCTTCGATCGGGATCTGCTCCGGAGCGTTGATGAACTCTTCGAGCGCGTCCTCGATGCCGTTCGCCGAACCCTCGCACTGGATGCGAAAACGCTCGGGCTGGATGTCATCGGCGGCGATCACGGGCACGCCGTTGATGTCTTCCCAGTCGAAGCGCTCGCGGTCGAAATTGCTGATCAGAACGGCCTGCGCGGGCATCGGGCAGGAGGCGTCGTGGTGCTGGAGACCCTTGACGATGTTTTCGAGCATCTTGGCTTCGAGAGACATGGCTTGAATTCTACGGAGCAGCGCCGCGAAGCCGTTCAGGCGGCGGTCTCGACGCCTGCGGCGGGAATCTCGGCGTGCTGTTCGTGAAGTTTGCGCGCGCGCAGTTCACCGAGCTCGACGGGGTCTCCGCCGATCACGATCGCGTGCTCGCAGGCGGCGATGCAGTCGGCGATGCTGCCGGTGCGGTCAAGGCCGTGGGCGAGCGCCGTCCAGACCACCGGGTCGGTGTCGTCGATGCGCTGCGCGGCGCGCGCCGACTCGAGCGATCCGACGTGGTCGCCGAGCAGATGGTTGGCCAGGGAAAGGTCGAGCAGGACATCGGTTGTGACTTCAGGGCTGACGCGCGCGCGGGTCAGGGCCTCTTTGGCGGCCTCGGGTTGCAGCAGGCGCAGCCTCAGCGCTCCCAGGCGCCCCCAGGCGGCGCCGTCACGAGGGTTGGTGGCACATTCACGCTCGGCGGCCTCGGCGGCCAGCTCGTGCAGTCCCATGGCCTCGTAGAGGCGGGCGGCGTAGCGGTGCGGTGCAGGGCGGCCGGGCTCGACGCGCACCCACGCGCGCACCGATCGTGCGGCGGCCTCCATGTTGCCCGACTGCCAGAACGCGACGGTCATCAGGCGGTGGATCGTGGGGTCGGTCTCATCGGCGTCGCGGGCGAAGATCAGGCGCTCGGACGCCAGCGCGTAGTCGCCCTCGGCCATCGCGTGCTCGGCGCTGAGCAGGAAGCGGCGGGCGCGGTCCTTGGACTCATCCGGCTTGCCGAACTCGACGAAGTCGAGCGTGCCGGCCGGAACCGTGCGCACGCCGACCTCAAAGTCGACGCGGGCCCACTGCAGCATGCTTTCGCCCTCGCCGGTGAAGTAGATGCCGAGGATGCTGCCGACGCCCCACTCGGGGTAGGCGTTGCAGCGGGCGTAGCGGTAGACGACGCTGTGGTCGGGGAGCTGCGAGTGGAACGGGTCGTGCTTCTCGCGGTCCTCGTTCTGGGCGGCCTGGCGCTGGGCCTCCTCGTAGGCGCGGCGGCCTTCGTCGGCGCGGCGCTTGCGCGCGGCCTCGGCGCTGGCGCGCAGGGCGTTGGCCGTGATCGAGCCCTTGGGCATCGTCTCGAGCAGCGACTCGAGGTCGTCGGCGGCCTTGTTCAGGACTTTCAGATGGTCCTCGTGAGCCTGGCGCTTGCCCGGCGGCGCGATGTCCGGGTGCCACCGCTTGGCCATCTTCTTCTTGGCCTTCTGCACGTCCTCGATCTCGAATGGCGCTTCGAGCTCGAGCAGCATTGCGAGCTGTTCGATGTCGAGAATCGCCGATGATGGGACGTAAGCCATGAAAGGGCATTTTACCCACGAGCTTGCCAACGGCAACCGCGAGTAGTCTTGTCGGCCAGATGAACATCACCTCAATCGGATCAGCTCAGCCGCCCGTGCAGCACAAGGATCGCCGCGTCGCGCTCGTCGCCGGCGGGGCCGGTGGCATCGGCATTGAGGTCGCCAAGGAGCTCCTGCTCGACAACATGGCGGTGGCGATCGGTGACATCGATCCGCAGAAAGCGGCGCAGGCCGCGACTGACCTGATGCAGGCTGTGAGCGGCGCAGAGGTGATCTGGGTCGACCTCAACATCACCGAGCAGTCGTCCGTCACGCGCGCGATCGGCGAGATCGAACAGCGCCTCGGTCCGATCGACGCGATGATCAACGCGGCCGGCTGGAACCACGCCATGGCGCTCCTGAAGTCAGACGAGAACTACTGGCGTCAGATGATCGACATCAACCTGCTGGGCGGGATCCGCCTGACCCACGCTGTGCTCGGCGGGATGATCGAACGCGGCTACGGCCGCATCGTGCACATCGCCGGCGAGGCCGGGCGCGCGGGAGTTTCAGAGCAGTCTCTGATGAGCGCGGCAAATGGCGGGACGATCGCCTTCGTGAAGGCGATGGCGCGCGAGGTGCTCGACAAGGGCGTCACCGTGAACTGCCTCTCGCCGGGCCCCACCGCCACCCCGATGCTCGATCAGATGATCCAGTACGCCGAAGACGCGGCGGCGATGGTCGCTTCTTTGAGGGGCGCTGTGCCGATGGGCCGCCTGGGCCAGCCGCACGACATCGCCCCGGTCGTTGCGTTCCTCGCGTCGGAAGGCGCGGGCTTTGTCACCGGACAGACGATCAGCGTCTCCGGTGGCATGACGATGGTCTGATCATCGCGGCGCCTAAGCCCTGCAAAGGCGGGACCTCTGGAGAGGCTTGGCTTGAAATGGGGACGGAAGCTCCACGGTCCCGCCGACAGGGGCGGGAGCGTGGAGGAAGCGCGGCTTGGAAGCGCGGCTAGGGAGCGCGGCTAGGCGCCGGTCTTGATCACCGGCGAGTGCTGGGAGATCATCGGGAGCTCGAAGCCCAGGGGCTCCGCGGCGTCCTGGAAGATCGGCAGCTCAACGGGCGTCAGCGAGATGATTCCGCGCGCGGCAGAGCGGATCGCCTGCGCCGCCGGATCGTCCGGGTCTGACACGACGAGCGGCACGCCCTCGTCGGCCTGGATGCGCAGCGGCTCGCTCAAGGGGGTCTTGGCCAGCAGCGGCACGTCAAGTTCGTCTGCCAGCGCCTGTCCGCCGCCTTCTCCGAAGATCGTGAAGCGCTCGCCGTCAGGGGTGGTGAAACCGCTCATGTTCTCGATCACGCCGATCACTTCGATGTTGACCTTCTTCGACATGTCGGCGCTGCGCTTGGCGACAGTCTGCGCGGCCGGTTGCGGGGTGGTGACGATCACGAACTTGCTCTG
>JAEMSX010000130.1 GCA_016462645.1 Thermoleophilaceae bacterium | reverse complement strand
CACGCGAGGACGTCGGCATGCAGCCACCGCCTCCGCCTCCCCGCGCCCCGCGCGTGCAGGACTCGCCGCAGCGTCAGCCCAGGAAGGCACCGCGCGTCAAGGCACCGCGTGCGTCAACGCGCAAGCCGGTGCTCAAGTTCTTCAAGTGGTTCCTGATCTGGGCGGTCAGCTGGCTATTGCTTTCCGGCGTGCTCTTCGTCGTGTCGGCGACGATCCAGCAATCGAAGGTGTCTGACGCGACCAACGACGCGCTCGGCGGTGGCGGCAATCTCCTGACCAGCCCCGGCAACGTGCTGGTGATGGGTCTCGATGAACGCCCGAAGAACTGGGACGTCGAGCATGGCGCGGCGCGCACGGACACGCTGATGCTGCTGCGCACCGGCGGCGGCGAGGCGCAGCGCGTCTCGATCCTGCGCGACAGCTACGCCGAGATCCCGGGCTACCTGCCGCAGAAGATCAATGCCGCCTACGCCTACGGCGGCGCCGCGCTGACGATCAAGACCGTCGAGAACTTCATGAACGTCGGCGGCGGGAGCATGAAGATCAACCACATGATCATCGTGGACTTCGAGCACTTCCCCGGATTGATCGACGCGCTCGGCGGCGTGAAGGTGGAGGTCAAGCAGCGCTGCATCCACAGCACCTTCGACGGCAAGACCTTCAAACTCAGCCGCGGCACTCACACACTCAACGGCGAGCAGGCGCTGCGCTTCTCACGCGTGCGCAAGAACAGCTGCGACACCAGCGAGGACGATCGCGACCGCGCCGCGCGTCAGCAGCAGGTCATGACCGCGATGAAACACAAGATCTACAACCCCCTGACCTTCGTGCGCCTGCCCTGGATCGCGTGGGCCGCCCCGAAAGCTTTCGTCACGGACATGAGCCCGTTCACGCTGCTCAACTTCATGGCGTCGATGACCGTGGGATCGAGCCCGAAGACACATGTCCTGAAGCCCAGCGCGGCAGGCCCGGCGTCGTCTCTGATCATTCCGGAGTCCGAGCGCGCCAGGTGGGCGCGCAAGTTCAGCGACTAGGGCTCAGTACTGCGGCGGCGCCGGCGGCTGCGGCGGCAGTGGGCCCTGCGGGGGCTGCTTGTTGCCCTGGGCCATCATGAAGAGGCCGAGGATCAGCCCGAGTGCGCCGGCGACCATCAGGATCACGCCGACGACCTGGATGTCAATGCCGGCCACTGTTGCCGTGACGGCGAACTTGAGGATCGCGCCGACCGCGATCAGAAAGATTGATGCACCGATTGTCATTTGGAGTCGCCCTTTGACTTCTTGGATTCGCTCGAACTCGAACTCTTTGATTCTGACTTCTTTTCGGACGGCTTGCTTTCTGATTTGCTCTCAGACTTACCCGCGCCGGAGGATTCTGAAGCTTCAGAACCGCCGCTGCCGGCCTTTGCCCTGCGGCTGCTGCCGTAGTCGGTGTTGTGGAAGCCCGATCCCTTGAAGTGGATGGCGGGAGCGGAGTAGACGCGCTCCACCGGCTTGCCCGTCTCCGGGTCCTTGGTGAGCGGGTCGTCGGTGAACTTCTGAATCACCTCGAAGGTCGACCCGTCGGCGCGCCTGTATTCATAGATCGGCATGGCGGTTAGGGTAGCTTTACGACCTCCATGGGGGAGCTCCAAACACCAGCAACAGCCGCTACCGACGCGGTGACGATGGACAAAATCGTCGCCCTCTGCAAGCGCCGCGGCTTCATTTTCCAGTCTTCCGAGATCTACGGCGGGCTCGCGAGCACCTATGACTACGGCCACTACGGCGTGCTTCTGAAGAACAACGTCAAGGAGGAGTGGCGCCGCTCAGTCGTGCAGGAGCGCGACGACGTCGTGCTGCTCGACGCCGCCATCCTGATGCACCCGAAGACTTGGGAGGCCTCCGGCCATCTCGAGGGGTTCTCGGATCCGCTGGTGCAGTGCATGGGCAAATGCAAGCGCCGCTTCCGCTACGACCACCTGGTCGAAGAGCTCGAGGCCGAGGGCAAGCCGACCGATCACGTCGTCTGCCCGGTCTGCGGCGGCGAGCTCTCCGAGCCACGCAACTTCAACCTGATGTTCCAGACGAACATGGGTCCGGTCCAGGATGAGGGATCGACGATCTACCTGCGCCCCGAGACGGCGCAGGGCATCTTCGTGAACTTCAAGAACGTCATGCAGTTCGCGCGCAAGAAGCTGC
>JAEMSX010000064.1 GCA_016462645.1 Thermoleophilaceae bacterium | reverse complement strand
GCGCGCAATTAACTCCCCGAAGGGAGAAGGAGAAGAAGGTGAAGGGTGTTGCGCGGGAAGTCCACGAACACATCCTAGCGACCGGAGCGCGCTAGGGCGCCCGAAAAAGAGACTCGACGATCACGGCTGAGACTTTGCTGGGCCGCTCACACTTGAGCACACGCACTCCGCCGCGCCCCGCGATGGTCACCGCGTTCCCGCACACTGAATGCCCCAGACCCAACTGACCCGGTGCGCCCAGGATACAAACGAGTAGGTCACGGTCACCCGACATCATCCGAAGGCAGTCTAAAGAGGGCTCCTTCTTGGGTTCAGATTCGATCCACCGTATGTCGAGGTTGTCACCGAACCGGCGACGCAGTTCCGCCTCGACCTCCGGCTTACGGAGTCCGCCCAGAATCGTGATGCGGCGTCCGCCAATCCGCTGAGAAACGTGCGAATCGATATCAGTCGGCGTCGATTGGTTCGGGGCGTGAAGCAGGCTCACTTCAATTGGCGGGAAGGGGACAACGCGCGCAATATCGGACTTCTCGCTCCAGTTGGGAACGCGAGTGGCCACACCAACTAGGCCGATTTCGTGGGTCGACACCACATCGCGAGCCAAGCTTGAACCCAAGCCCGCATCAAAAATGTAACTCGGATCGAACTCAGGTGGCTCGCCCGAAATGGCGTCTGGAGCAGTCACTGTCTTCCCGAGGAGGGTTGCTACGGCCGTGCGAGCATCACTGGAAAGTTCTTGAGGGCAGCCGGGAGGTTTGTATTGCGGCCAACCATTGCTCGCGAGGTATTCGTGGACGGTGACGTGACATTTCGCGCCGAGCTTCACGCGTCGATCCCGGCCCCATGCAATTACTTCTGCCCAATGCGCCCGAGGATCCGGCCCCCCGGATTTGGGCGGTCCGACAAGGAGAGCAGGGTCGCAAAGTAGGTAAGCGCTCAGTTGTCATCCTTTGTCGCATTTGCGTCGCCCTCGCGCTTGGTCAATTGGAGATTGACTGCGCGCGCTATTGCCACCACGTCCCGATCTAGTGAGTCGAAGAATCCCTCCGGCCAGTAGTCAAAATCGCCCAACTCGTTGATGTTGAGCGGATGAAACTCGCTGTGGAGCAATTCAGTCTGGTCGTCGTTCGGTCGCTGATCGACGAACTTCACAACCAGCCGCCCAGGGTCCAATCGCTCCTGCGCGACACGGAGGCGCAAACGCGTAATTAGATACTCACTGTGCGTCTCCAGGAGAATCCTCACATCGGGTCGAGCCCATGCAACAAAATCCGCGAGTCGGGACTGAACCTTCGGATGAAGGTGGAGTTCCGGTTGCTCGAGGAGGATGGTCTGGCCCTCGTTCGCTCCCAACACGATCACAACCACTGGTAGCAGCTGACTTGCCCCGACTCCGATCGCGGTGGGGTCGCGAAGAGACCCGCCAAGCGTCAGGACGAGCTGATGACCGAGCTTGCCCTTCGACTCGACCGTTACGTCTGTAGCGATCTGCAAGTAGTTGCACCATTCGGACACCGCGACTGGCAGAAATGACCGAGAGAGCTCATTTTCTGGGGAGTGGTAACGCACAAGTTTGCGGCTATTTCTCTCCAAGTACGCGGCGGTGAATTCACCTTTTTCGCCCACCGGCAGACTGTCGACGGTGTGCCCGAGCGGATAGGCAACGCGCGGATCTTCGCGAAGCGGCCCCAGATAGGAAACCGCCGCCGAAAAGGCGTCCATCTCCGCGCCGACAAGTGAGAGCAAGCCGATTAGTTCAGCCAAGTCCTGGAACTGTGGTCGAAACCGCGTGGGTCCGTGTCGCCGAATTGGCGCGCCAAACGAGGCGCCGCGAAGCGTTTCCCGCACCCACCCGCTCGGCGCAACGACGTCCAGATAGAGAGTTAGGAGCTCTTCACGTGCGTCTTCATCTACGCCGTCGCCAATCCCCTCATCGATTTCATGTGAATGCACTTTTTCAGCGAGGTCAACCAGCCCCTCGTTCTCATAATCCATATCCACGTCGAGAATCGATTGGAGTGCATCCAGCTTGTACATCACCATCGGGCTCTCAAGAAAATCGTCGATATCGGCTCTAAATACGTTGCGATCGGCCTTGTACACGAATTGTGTTGGGTACAAGCCGCTTAGCACCACGTGGCTTTCGGCGGGCAGCCCAGACTCCTTGGAATTCATGACGGTCAGAGATCGAAGCTCATTTCCTAGCGGGAGTGCTGAGCTGGGTGTTCGCTCAGCACGCAGAATCTGGCGGTCTCCAATTGAGAGCAAGAACTCGACCGGCCGAAGTTCGTTTCCTTTGTGCCCGAGCACGACCCGACACGCAACGGCCTTCTCGCCTTCATCCTCTGAAGCACGCTGTTTGAACTCAATCTCGAACGAGGTGTCGTCGGTGCCTTCACGAATCACGTCGCCTGGCTCGCCAAGGCGAACCAAGTCCCCGTTGATGACAACTGCACGGGAAGCCGTTGACTGCGAGAAGAAGAGCGCTGCTTGCAGTAGGGACGACTTGCCCGACGAGTTTGACCCGGCGAGAACAGTCAGCTGAGCGGGCGCGACGGTAGCCGCCGCGATCGACTTGAAGTTGATCACGCGAAGTGTGGCGCTACCGCTCGGCCGCTTCGACGCAACTCCCGGAAATCTGTATCGCCCCCACTCCATGATGTTGGGAAGTTACCTAATTATGGGACACACTTTGAACCGTTGCCCTGGGAGACGGCTATCCGAACCGCTTTAGCTTTCGAAGGGTCCACGCCTATACGCGGGAGCCGGGCAAGGTGTCCTTCACCCACCGCCAGTAAAAGTCAAACCCAAGCACCCCAATCAGCCCACCGATCACAGCCGCCGGCGCCTCATTGATCGTCGTCAGCCACCCAAGCACCAGCCCACCAACAACCCCAACTCCCCCAGCCGCCGTCGAAAGCGTGACCGGGGCGCTCGGGCGGTTGGTCCAATGCGCGCGCTCGGGCTCCTGGTAGTCCTTGTGGTCCTTGGAGATCAGTGCGGCCATGTCTAGAAACTTACGACGTGGCCGTCCTGGAAGCCTTCAAGTTTCAGAATCTCTTCGAGCAGGTCCTTCGGGATCTCCTGCTGTGAGGTGATCGCGAGAACCGCGCTTCCCTCGTTGCCCGCACCGATGACCGCGTTGTCGATGTTCACGCCCTTGTTGCCGAACAGCGTGCCGACGATGCCGAGCATGCCCGGGCGGTCCTCGTAACGGAAGAACGCAATGTGGTCTGCGAAGTTGAGGTTGAAGTCCTGGCCGTAGACGAGCACCAGGCGCGGGTCGTTCTTCGGTCCGATGCCGGTTCCGCCAACGGCGATCTCATCACCGTTGGCCTTGACCGTGACCTTGATCAGCTCTGTGAAGTCCTCGGAAGTACTCGTTGAAGTCTCGAGCACCTTGATGCCGCGCTCGTCGGCCAGCGCCGGAGCGTTGACGAGGTTCACGTCCTCCTCGGTGTGGCCCTGCAGAATTCCCTGGAGCACCGCGACCGTCAGCAGGCGCGTGTCGAAGCTTGCGAGGCGGCCCTGGAAGTCGATTTCGATCGAGTCGACGGCGGGCGTCTCGGCCAGTGACACCGCGAGCTTGCCGAGGCGGCCGGCGAGCGGGATGAACGGCTCGAGGATCTTCATGTCCTCGGTGCCGACCTTCGGGATGTTCACCGCGTTGGAGACCATCTCGCCCGAAAGCGCTGCGTCGATCTGCTCGGCGGTCTGCACGCCCGCGCGGTCCTGGGCTTCCGTGGTGGAAGCTCCGAGGTGCGGGGTCACAACCACGTTGTCGAGCGCGAACAGCGGCGATTCGGTCATCGGCTCGGATGCGAAGACATCAAGGCCGGCTCCGCTGAGCTTGCCGGAGGTCAGTGCCTCAAGCAAGGCGTCGTAGTCAACGAGTCCGCCGCGGGCGACGTTCAGGAAACGCGCGCCGTCCTTCATCATCCCGAAGCGCTCGGCGTTCATGAAGCCCTTGGTCTCGGGCGTGTTGGGAAGGTGGATCGTGAGGAAGTCTGCGGCCTTGAGCACCGCGTCGGTGTCTGCGGCCTTCTCGACGCCGAGCTCGGCGTAGCGCTCTGCAGAGACGAACGGGTCGTAGGCGATCACATTCATCTGGAATCCGCGCGCACGGGCAGCGACAAGCTGGCCGATCCGTCCGAAACCGAGGATTCCCAGAGTCTTCTCGTAGACCTCCACTCCGCCGTAGCGGGAGCGCGCCCACTCGCCGCCTTTCAGCGCGGCGTCGGCCTGAGGGACGTTGCGGGCGACAGCCATCAGCAGGGCGACGGTGTGCTCTGCGGCGGTGACGATGTTGCTCTCGGGGGCGTTGGCGACGATGATTCCGCGCTTGGTGGCGGCGGGGACGTCGATGTTGTCCACTCCCACCCCGGCGCGGCCGATCACCTTGAGGTTGGTGGCCTTCTCAATCAGCGCGGCATCGACCTGAGTCGCGGAGCGCACCAGAAGGGCGTCAAACTCGCCGATCTTCGCGTCAAGTTCCGCGTCATCCCAGTCAACGCCGAGCGTTACGTCGTATTTGTCCTGGAGCAGGGCTACGCCCGCGTCGGCGATCTTTTCTTTAACCAGTACTTTGGGAGTCATCGGGGTGGGAGATTAGCGATGGCACCCTTTTGCGCCGGATGGGCGTGAGCCGGCGACTAATCCCAGTTGAACCCGTCGTGCATCGTCGAGTTGTCTTCGAAGTCCCAGTTGTTCGACTCGCCGTAGGCGACAAGCAGGACGATCAGCACGATCATTGCGATGACGGCGAGGGCGGCGAGCACGATTCCGGCGATGCCCATCCAGAACCCGGCCACGGCCTCATCCTTCTGACCCATTGCCGGGTTCTGCTCGGCGGCCTTCTTGCCCTTGTGGCCAAGCACCGTTCCGACGATCGACGCGATCAACGTCAGCGGCGCGAGCACGCCGACGGTGAAGATCAGCAGGCCGAGCGCGCCGCCGGAGACGATCAAGCTGGCGGTCGCGTTCCCATTGGACTCCTTGTGGCCAACGCCTGGCTGGGCCGGGTAGTACGCGACGTAGCCTGGCGGCGGCGCGTGGCCGGGCGGCACGAAGATGGGCTGCTGCGACGGCGCGGGCGTCTGCGGTGACGTGGGCTGCTCTGGTGGTGTCTGTCCGGATTCCATTCCCGGAGTATTGCTCAGCTGCGGCGCGCTCGCGCCGACGCCTCTCCTGCGCCGCCAACATGCTTAAGGAAATCGAGCGGACATCTGCCCGCTCGACTTGCAGCAATCAATCCAGTTGCAGGTCTCAGCCGTTCTTGAACTCCGTGTCGATCCAGTCCATGCCGTCGCGCAATTCGCTGCCGACCTTCTCGATCGGGTGGTTTGCGTGCTGCTCGCGCAGGCGGGTGAAGTTCTCCTTGCCGGACTTGTTCTCGGCGATGAACTCCTTGGCGAAGTCGCCGGACTGGATCTCCGCGAGGATCTCCTTCATTGCGGCGCGCGACTCGGGACCGATCACGCGCGTTCCGCGGGTGAGGTCGCCGTACTCGGCTGTGTTGGAGATCGAGTACTCCATACCGCCGATGCCCTTCTCGTAGAGGAGGTCAGCGATCAGCTTGAGCTCGTGCAGGCACTCGAAGTAGGCGAGCTGCGGGCTGTAGCCAGCCTCGGTCAGCGTCTCGAAGCCGGCGATGACAAGCTCGGTGGCGCCGCCGCAGAGGACTGCCTGCTCGCCGAAGAGGTCGGTCTCGGTCTCGTCCTTGAAGGTCGTCTCGATGACGCCTCCGCGGGTGCAGCCGATGCCCTTGGCGTAGGCCAGGGCAATGTCGCGGGCGTCGCCGGTTGCGTCCTGGTGGACGGCGACGAGGCCGGGGACTCCCCCGCCTTCCTCAAACTGCGAGCGGACCAGGTGGCCCGGGCCCTTGGGCGCGACGAGCGCGACGTTGATTGTCTCGTCAGGCGCGACCTGTTCGTACAGGATCGCGAAGCCGTGCGCGAAGAGCAGCGTGTTGCCGGGGACGATCCCGTCCTTGATCTCGGACTCCCAGATCTCGCCCTGCATCTCGTCCGGGAGCAGGATCATCACGACGTCACCGAGGCTGGCTGCCTCTGCGACGTCGACGACCTTGAGGCCCTCGGCCTCGGCCTTGGCAACGGAAGAAGAGTCGGGACGAAGGCCTACAACGACGTTTACGCCGGAGTCCTTCAGGTTGAGGGCGTGCGCGTGGCCCTGTGAACCAAATCCGAGGATTGCGACGGTCTTGCCGTCAAGCTTTGTGAGGTCTGCATCGTTGTCGTAAATCATGGGCGCGAGGGTACCGCAAGCACCAAGGGCAAGCCTCTAGTATCCGCCGCGTCCCATCAGCCCCCTTTAGGAGCAGTTTTGCCAGTCGAATGGACCAACGCCGGCGAGCAGTACGGCGACATCAAGTACGAGCTTCACCACATCGAGAACGGGAGCGGGATCGCGAAGATCACGATCAACCGTCCTGAGGTTCGCAACGCCTTCCGCCCGCAGACGCTTTTCGAGCTCTCCGACGCATTCAACCGCGCGCAGAACGACATCTCCGTGGGTGTGATCGTCCTCACCGGCGAGGGCCCCGACGCCTTCTGTTCCGGCGGCGACCAGCGCATCCGCGGCAACGACGGCTACATCGGCGATGACGAGGTCGCAAAGCAGGGCGTCGGCCGCCTCAACGTGCTTGACCTTCAGATCCAGATCCGCCGCTGCCCCAAGCCGGTCGTCGCTTCAATCGCGGGCTACGCGATCGGTGGCGGCCACGTTCTGCACATCGTCTGCGACCTCTCGATCGCGGCCGACAACGCACGCTTCGGTCAGACTGGCCCGAAGGTCGGATCGTTCGACGGGGGATTCGGCGCCGGATACCTCGGAGCGATCGTCGGTCAGAAGAAGGCCAAGGAGATCTGGTTCCTCTGTCGCCAGTACAACGCGCAAGAGGCGCTGGACATGGGCTTGGTCAACACCGTGGTTCCGCTCGACCAGCTCGAGGACGAGACCGTGAAGTGGTGCACCGAGATGCTTCAGCTCTCGCCGCTCGCGCTGCGGATGCTCAAGGCATCGTTCAACGCAGCTACGGACGGGATGGCCGGCGTGCAGCAGCTGGCGGGCGACGCGACCTTGCTCTTCTACATGAGCGAGGAAGGCCAGGAAGGCCGCAACGCGTACGTCGAGAAGCGCGACCCCGACTTCAGCAAGTACCCGAAGCGACCGTAAGGTGGGCGCCCTCTCAGTCTGGGTCAAGGCTTCGCGTCCCAAGACGCTTCCGGCTGCGCTTGCTCCGGTCGCTGTCGGCACTTGCTTGGCGGCCGGACCCGCGAACACATTCAAGCCGCTCGTCCTGATCGCCACGATCATCGGTGCGCTGTTCATACAGATCGGGACCAACCTCTCCAATGACTACGAGGATGCGCGTCGCGGAGCTGACACCGAGGATCGACTCGGACCGGTCCGCGTGACCGCCGGCGGGCTCGTTCCGCCGAAGTACGTCTTGTACGCGACCTGGATCGCGTTCGGCATCGCCGCGCTCGCGGGTGTCTACCTGGTGATCGAGGCCGGTTGGCAGCTCATCCTGATCGGCGCCGCGTCGATTGTCGCGGGCGTGCTCTACACCGGCGGGCCGCGGCCGTACGGCTACGTCGGCCTCGGCGAGGTCTTCGTCTTTCTCTTCTTCGGCGTCGTCGCCGTCACCGGTTCCTACTTCGTGCAGACGACCGTGTTCGCATGGGAAGCCGTTGCCGTCTCGATCCCCGTGGGACTGCTCGCCTGCTCGCTGCTGATGGTCAACAACATCCGCGACATCGACACCGACCGCCGCGCCGGCAAGAAGACGCTCGCCGTCAGGCTCGGCCGCGAGAAGATGCGCACCGTCTTCAGCGCAACGATCCTGCTCGCGTTCGTGCTGGTGCCGATCGTCTGGCTGGCGACCGGCCTGACTGCGTGGATGAACCTCGCGCTGGTCGCCATCCCCCTCTGGCCGCCGCTGGCCCGCACCGTCCGCGAGCGCACCGACGGCGCCGCATTGAACAAGGCGCTGGGAGAAAGCGCGCGTCTGGAGTTGGTCTTCTGCGTGCTTCTTTCAATCGGATTGCTGCTCGCGTAGTGCGATCGTTTTACGCTTG
>JAEMSX010000129.1 GCA_016462645.1 Thermoleophilaceae bacterium | reverse complement strand
CAGGGCATCTTCGTGAACTTCAAGAACGTCATGCAGTTCGCGCGCAAGAAGCTGCCGATGGGCATCGCGCAGATCGGCAAGTCATTCCGCAACGAGATCACGCCGGGCAACTTCATCTTCCGCACGCGCGAGTTCGAGCAGATGGAGATCGAGTACTTCGTGCCCCCGGCGCTCGCGGAAGAGGCGCACAAGCAATGGATGGACGATCGCCTCAACTGGTACATCAACCTCGGCATCCGCCCCGATCACCTGGTCCTGCGCAAGCACGAGTCGGACGAGCTCTCGCACTACAGCTCGGCCACCTCGGACGTTGAGTACTACTTCCCGATGGGTTGGAGCGAGCTCGAGGGCATCGCCAACCGCGGCGACTTCGACCTCACCCAGCACGCCAAGTTCAGCGGGGAGAAGATGGAGTACATCGACCCGGTCACCAACGAGCGCTACATCCCGCACGTGATCGAGCCGTCAGCCGGCGCAGACCGCGGCACACTCGCCTTCATGGTCGACGCCTACGACGAGGAGAACATCGAGGGCCGTGAGCGCGTCGTGATGCGCCTGCACCCGAAGCTCGCGCCGGTGAAGGTCGCCGTGCTGCCGCTCGTGAACAAGGAGGGCCAGCCCGAGAAGGCGCGCGCTCTGTACGAAGAACTCCGCGTTGACATGCAGGCCGAGTTCGACACCGGCGGATCGATCGGTAAGCGCTACCGCCGCCAGGACGAGATCGGCACCCCGTGGGGCGTCACGATCGACCACCAGACGATGGAGGACGACACCGTGACCCTGCGCGACCGCGACTCGCTTGATCAGTCAAGGATTCCGATCAGCGAGGTCCGCGCCGAACTGAACGCGCGGCTCCTCGCTGACTGGAAGAGCCCGAAGCTCGGGTAGCCGATGAGATCTCTCGCCGAACGCGTCGCAGGATTGATGTCGCAGGCGAGATCTGACCTCGCCGAGCTCGTCGCTTTTCGATCCGTCGCAAACACTGATGTGGAACCGGCGGTTGAGTGCGAGAAGGCCGCTCAGTGGGTCGTCGACGCATTCACGGCCGCCGGCGGACAGGACGTCGCGGCCAACGTCACCTCAGACGGAAGCAAGGCGATCACCGCCGCCTTCCCCGGTCCCGAAGGCGCGCCCACTGTCCTGCTCTACAGCCACTACGACGTGCAGCCGGGCCTCGATCCAGCACTGTGGAACAGCCCGCCGTTTGAGCTGACCGAGCGTGACGGCCGCTGGTACGGCCGCGGCGCCGCTGACTGCAAGAGCAACACGATCGCGATCCTCACGGCGCTGCGCGCGCTCGGCTCGGCCGAGGGCGCCGAGCTCCCGGTGAACGTGAAGGTCGTCGTCGAGGGCTCAGAGGAGCAGGGGACCGGCGGGCTCGACAACTTCGTCGAGGCGAACCCAGAAGTACTGCGCGCTGACGCGATCCTGATCTGCGACACCGGCAACTTCGAGCTCGGTCTCCCCACCCTCACCTCAAGCCTGCGCGGCATTGCCAACGTCGTAGTGAACGTGAAGACGCTCGCCGGCGCGCAGCACTCGGGCGTCTACGGCGGCAGCGCTCCGGACGCACTGACCGCGCTGATCCACATGCTCGCGGGATTGACCGACGCGAACGGGAACACGACGATCGCCGGGCTCGACTCTTCGCAGGGCTGGGACGGAGTCGAATACCCGCCTGAGCAGTTTGCAAAGGATGCCGGCGTGCTCGACGGCGTCGGGCTGGCGGGCGACGGATCGGTCCCCGAGATGGTCTGGACGCGCCCCGCCGTCACCGTGCTCGGGATCGACGCGCCCTCGGTCGCGACTGCGGGCAACATTGTCATCCCGGAGGCGAGCGCGAAGGTCAGTGTGCGCGTGCCGCCAGGGCTGACTGGCGCGCAGGCGCGCGATGCCCTGATCAATCAACTCGAAGCAGCCACGCCGTGGGGAGCGAAAGTCACGTTCACGAGTGAGGCGGTCGCGGATCCGTTCACCGCTGCCCACGGCGGACCGGCATACGACGCCCTTGTCGCGGCGATGAGCGAAAGCTACGGCAAGGACGTCGTGACGCAGGGTCAGGGTGGATCGATCCCGCTGTGCACGCTGATGCAGAAGCTCTACCCGCAAGCCGAGATCATGCTGCTCGGCACGCAGGAGCCGCTCTGCCAGATCCACGCGCCCGACGAATCAGTCGACCCGTTCGAGGTCGAGA
>JAEMSX010000063.1 GCA_016462645.1 Thermoleophilaceae bacterium | reverse complement strand
GGGAAGATTGAGCGGGAGGAACTCCACCTTCCCGGTCCACGAAGCTGATTGCCACAATACCCCACATCGACCCACTTTTCAACACATTTAGCCATTTCTCTGTTTCGCAACTCGATTTGCAGCTGTCACAAACGTGCAGGTGCGACCAATCAGTAAGTGACTGGCTGGACATATGTCCAGCCCGTAGAACAGGAGTAGGTAATCCGAAGTACGATCAAGTCCAAGGTTCGAAAATGCCGGTCTGGGGAAAGAGACTGGTGAAGGCGAGCCCAACTAGTCCGCCTCCGACAACGGGGAGCTCACAATGAAGTCTCAAAGGATCCCATCCGCGACCGGGATCTCTGAATCCAACCCAGGTGCCGCTGCGCGCGCACGTCTGCCACGCCCTGTGCGCGAGCAGCAGATGCTCGAAGCAGCCTCTGACCTCTTCGGAGAGCAGGGATACCACGCCGTTTCAATGGATCAGATTGCCGACGTCGTGGGCATTTCAAAGCCCATGCTCTACGCCTACTTCGATTCGAAGGAAGGCCTCTGCGCCGCCTGCCTCAAGCGCGCTGGTGCCGACGCGATCAACGCGATCAGCGCTTCGTATCGCCCGGGTCTGACGCCCGAGCAGTCGCTCTGGTCGGGTTTTCTCGCGTTCTTCCAATTCGTCAAGCGCGCGCCGTCCAGCTGGAAGCTGATTCGGAGCCAGGCGAGCTATGACGTCGGAGTGTTCCAGGAGATGGTCTCCGAGATCCACGACGACCTGCGTTCGGTCGTCCAGGAACTCGAGAAGGTCGCCTCCAAGGAGACCGCGGCCGACCCGTTCGCCGACGAGGAGACGCGCGTCGCTGCCTCCTGGGCCCTGTTCGGCGCCGCATTCGCGATGGCCGACCGCTGGCTGGAGAACGGCTGCGAGACACCCGCCGAGGACTACGCGACCGAGCTGATGAACTTCTTCTGGGTCGGCATCCGTGCGATGGCCGACGGCGAGAACTGGAAGCCCTCCCCTATAGAAGCCTGAGTTCACCGCGCGCGATCGCGGCAATGACGATCGCCGCCAGTCCGATCAGCGCGCCGGGAACGATCGTCGCTGAGACCACCAGCTGAATCTTTGGACCTGCTCGCGCTCCCCGCTCGATGATCGCGCGGTTGTGCGCGGTTCGGGCGTCGCCGGCCTGCGCCGCGATCACCGGCGCCAGCGGCGATCCGTTGCGTTCGGCCTGGCGGATCGCGGATACGAGCGCGCGCACCTCGGGCTCCGGATTGCGCGCGGCAAGCCCGTCGAGCGCGGTTGACTGCGGAATGCCGAACGCCGTCTCCGCGGCGACGCAGGCAAACTCAGCCGCCACCGGCTCGGCGCAGTGGTCTGCGACGAGTGAGAGCGACCGGCGCAGCGGCAGTCCCGCGGCAAGGCAAGCGCGCAGCAGATCGAGCGCGTCGGGCAGCGCCTCGCGCATCGCGGCGCCGCGCCGGGTCGCACGCCGCGCCAGAAGATGCAGCGGCAGCTCTGAGGCCGCCCAGAACAGCACAGGCAGCGCGATCGGGAGCATGCGCAGCGGCAGCATCGTCGCGAGCCGCGGTGTCAGCAGAGCGGCGAAGAGCACGCAGGCCACGCGCGCAGCCGCAATGTCGCGAGCGGTGATCTGGCCGTCTAGACCCGCGCGCTGGATCGCGAGCCGCGCGTCGCGGCGCGAGAAGAGACCGACCAGCCACGGCAGCGCTCGGCGCAGGTGCGCGAGCGCGGACAGCGCCGCGGCCGCGCCGCGCGTGCCGTCCCGCTCCCGTTGCCGCGGCCGCCGATCGCGCAGCGCGAGAACGAGCAAGCACGCCGCCGATGCGGCGAGCCCGGCGGCGGCGGCGCGCGTCACGCGCCGGTCCCGCCGATGCGATGCGAGAGCGCCACCCCGAATGCCATCAGAACAATCGAGACGCCGAGCATCATCGCAGTCGGCAACAGCTCGAGCGCACCCGTGACCGCGCCGGGAGCCGCCAGCTCGAGTGCTGCGCCGAAGATCAGCGGGATCGCCGCAACGACGATCGCGGTGAAGCGCGCCTGAGCACTCGCCGAATGCGCGTCACGCATCGCGCGATCGCGCGCACGAAAGGCGTCGGCAAGCTCGCGCATCAGCCGGACGAGATCACCCCCACTGCCGCGATGCAGTTCGATCGCACCGGCCAACGACTCGATGCGCCCGGAGTTCGTGCGCGAGCGCAATGAGGCCAGAGCATCACCTATCCCGCCGCCGAGCGTCAGGTCCACCGCGGCGCGGTCGAGCTCGCTCGCGAGCGGCTCGGGTGTCGCCGCACCGGCGGTCAGCAACGCGCCGCGTACCGAACGCCCGGCCGCCAGTGATGAGGCGAGCGCGAGCGCGAGCTCCGGCGCGCAGCTGTCGATCCGCGCGGCGTAGCGCCGCCTGCGTGAGCGGATCGCGGCGCGCAGTCCGAACGGAGCGAGCGCCATTCCTATCGGTGCCCCGAGGACGCCGAGCGCGGCGAAGCCGCAGACCGCTCCAGCCGCGAGCGACGTCGCAAAGAACTTCCTCCCGCCGAACGACTCGTCGATCCGGCCCTCGTGCAGGATCTGCCGCGCAATCAGCCTCCAGCGCTGCGCCCCGGTACCGAGCCGGGAGAGGCTCTCGGCGGCGCCAACCCACGCGGCGCAGGCGCGGACCGCGAACACAGCCGCGACCGCTGCCAGCGCGGCGGCAGTGAGTCGGACGATCATCGCCGCGTCGCCTCCAGGACCTCGGCCACGCGTTGGGACTGCGGGGCGGCCCACTGCTCGTCGCCTCCAGCACCGACGGACATGATCGGATGCACGCCGAGGTCACCGCTGGTGCTCAGCGCGACCTCAGAGATCGCGGCAACGCGCCGCCGTCCTCCGGCCACGCGCGCCTGGTGCACGACGAGATCGATCGCCGACGCCGCCATTCGCCTGACCGCTTCATGCGGCACTTCCACGCCAGCCATCAACGCGAGCGTCTGCACGCGATCAAGCGCTCCGGCCGGGGAGTTCGCGTGGACGGTGGTGAGTGAGCCGTCGTGGCCCGTTGTCATCGCCGCGAGCATGTCGAGCGCCTCACCCCCGCGCACCTCACCGACCACGATGCGGTCGGGCCGCATGCGCAACGCCGTCCGGACCAGCGCGCGAATCGTCACCTCGCCGCGCCCCTCGAGGTTGGCCGGCCGCGCCTCCAGCCGCACGACGTGACCCTGCCGCAGGCGTAACTCGGCGGCATCCTCGATCGTCACGATCCGTTCGGCCTCGGGCACGAAGGCCGAGAGCGCGTTCAGCGTCGTCGTCTTGCCCGACCCGGTGCCGCCGCTGACGAGCAACGAGAGCCGCCTCTCCACCGCGTGCGCCAGGAAGTCGTGCGCTCGCGTCGTCAGAGTGCCGTTGGCGACCAGGGCCTCGGGGTCAAAATGCGAGTGGCGAAAGCGTCGAATGGTGAGCGTCGGCCCGCCCAACGCCAGCGGCGGAATGACGACGTTCACGCGCGAACCGTCGGGCAACCGGGCGTCGCAGATCGGCGACGCCTCATCGACACGCCGTCCGAGCGGCGCGATCATCCGCTCAATCAGATCGTCAAGCTCGACGGCCGACTCGAATCGGACGTCGGTCGGCACGACCACGCCCCCACGCTCGATCCACACCTGCTCGTGCCCGTTGACCATGATTTCGTCGATTGACGAGTCGGCGAGCAGAGGCTCGAGCGGTCCGTACCCGACAGACGCCGTGACCACGCGATCCACGAGCTCCTGCCGCAATCGCTCAGAGAGCGCAGGTGCCTCGCGATCGACCAGTCCCTGGACATGCGCGCGAACGGATTCCCCGTCGCCCCGCATTGCCAGCCTGCGCGACCTCGCATCCGCGATCGCCCGCTCACGCAGTTCGTCGGCAAAGCGCGCGAGTTCAGCGTCGTCGCCGGCGCGGCTGGGCTTTCGATGTGGAGAGTTTGGACCCATGCATGGTTAAGGGTCCGGCGGGAGTTTTTTACCCCCTCTCAGAGAATTTTTTTTAGAGGTCCGGGACCGGGAGCGGGTTCCAGGGAGCACCGAGTGAGCAGAACGGGCTGACCGGGTAGATGCTCGGCGCGCACACGTTGTAGGCGTCTCCTGCAGAGTCCGCCTCGGCTCCGCCCAAGTACCACTCGTAGAAGTTGCTGTAGCGGTTGTCGTCGCCGTCGATCCTGCCGGCGTCGGGGTCGCCGCCGGGGACGGTGTCAGCCGGGTCGGTCGGCGGGAATGCCGGCGCGGGACCGTTGTTCGGAACGCGTGCGGTGCAGTCCGCGAGCGCGAGCGGCGTTGCGGGTCCGTCATGGTCCTGATCGTCGAGGCCATCGCAGAGCTGGTCGCCGTCAGAGTCAGTCTTCAGCCAGTTGAGATCGCTGAAGGATGTGAGTTCAGTGAGGTTGGGCAGCAGGTCGCCGTCCTCATCTTCTGCGCCGTCGCTCTTGCCGTCGTCGTCAGAGTCCTGGTCGGCGTCGCTGTAGAAGCGGCTCATCTTGCCGGTGTACTGCCAGGCGCGGTACTCGCCGTGCGTGGTGAGGAAGTCGCCGTCGAAGTCATTGCCCGAGTCGCCCAGGAGCGGGTTCGGGTACGGACGAAGGCTCGGGTACGGAAGTGTCGGTCCGCCGTTGTACGCGAAGGCGACGGTGTACTCGTAGAAGTCACTGGCGTCGTCGCCGTCGGTGTCCGGGTTGCAGACGTCGGTTCCGATCGAGAGCTCGATCGTGTCCTCCAGCAGGTCACCGTCGTCATCGAGGTCGACGCTGTTCTTGATGGCGTCCTTGTCGCAGTCACCGGTGGGACCGACGTTGGTCGGCACGCTGGTACCCGACTGCGCGACGATGCGCGGAGAGATCGAGGTACCCGTCCATGCCTTGGCGGCACCGAACTTGGTGATCGGACGAAGGCGGAAAAGATTGTCGAGCGGTCCTTCGGTCGTCTGATTCGAGCGGACGAGGTCACCGCTCACGTCCGGAACGACAACGACGCCGCGGGTTGAGCTGGAAGCATCGCCGCGAGCGGTGAAGCTTCGCTTGCTGCCGTCGCGCCTGAAGATGACGACGAGCGTCTTCTTGCCCTTGACGAAGTTCTTTCCCTTGAGCGAGAGCTTGGTTCCGATCATCACGTTCTTGATCGGCGTCACCTTGGTGATCTTCGGTGCCTTGCCCGCCGACGCGGAAGAAGTGACCTTCTTGGCGTTCGCGCTGGAACCAGCTGTGAGCAACGCGGCCAGTGCGAGCGCGAGAACAAACGCGAAAGCGATTGCGCGGTTCAACTGGGTGTCGTGTCTGCGAACTGAGCTCATTGACTTTGGGCGCCGTCTTGGCGGAGTGGCGCTTTCCCCGTATCGGCCGCGCGATCGAATCGCTTTAGGGGCAAATTGGACACCGCAATCGAGTAACGCTTCTGGTCACCCTCGGAGCACCGCACGCAGCTCATGGGCGAAGACATCCGCTCGCACCACCGCTGCGACCTGCCCCGTTTCGATCCGAACCGTCGGTCGGGAGCGATCCGGCTGGCCGCCCTCGGCAACCGTGAGGACCTCGGCGCCCTCGATCAGCGCTTCGGTCTGCTGGTCGCCGCCGAAGCCGCTGGCATACAGATCGACGCGGTCGCCGGCCTCGAGCGGCTCTCCGATCGGCGAGATGACCACGTCCACCGTCACGGCCCGCTCACCGGATCGCAACTTGAAACGTGGAGCCGAATCTGCCCCGCCGCTGAGCATCGACTGCGTGAGGAATGCTCCCGCCGGCAACGCGACCTGCAGCCGCTGGCCGACCGCCTCAGCGGGATCCCCGAGCGCGTCGGGCGGCGCGAACCGCGCCGGAACGGTGCGCACGGTCAGCTGCGCATCCACGCCGACCTCGGCACCGCTCCTCATCGGTGCCGCGGCGACGAGCACCTTCTGGCCGGGCCCCGCCTTGCGCTCGGCGCTAGCGGTGTAGCTGAGCACGAGCCAGCCCGCGAGCAGCGCGCACACCGCTGCCGCAACCGCGAACTGCGTCGCCCTGCTCACTCACTCACCGAACCTTCACTGTCCGTGCCGATCACGAGCGACGGATCGTGGATCGCAGGAACCGTGAAGACGATCTTCGCCCCGCCGACAGAAGGCGCGCTCGCGAGCGTCCCACCCAGACGCCGCGCCGAATCCCGGGCGATCGAGAGTCCGTGACCATGCGGACCCCTGGGCGATCGCCGCACGATCCCGGCGAGCGGCCCCGGCAGTCCGGGGCCCTGATCGGAGACCTCCACGCGCAGCGAGTCGCTGCGCACGCGCGCCCGCAGCTCGATGCGGCCTTCGCCGTGGCGGATCGCGTTGGCGATCAGATTCGCCACGACCTCGACGAACGGGCGCTGAGGGCCGTTCGCGAGCACGCCCTCTCGCGGGCCCTCCCACTCGAAGCTGAACTCGCGGCCGCTGCGATTTGCGGCCTCGCCCCAGATCAGTGCGAGGCGCTCGAGTTCGGCGTGGGCGTCGATTCGCGCGCGCCGCGCGCGTCGCGTCGCCGCCGCAGTCGAAAGCTGCGAGCGCGAGAGCGTCGGCGCGACCAGGCGCGAGTGCAGCAGGCGCTCGAAATCGCCGAGCGATCCGTAAGAGCGCTCAAGCTCGTCGGATGCCGCGCGAGCCACGCCCGGGCGATCGAGGTTGAGGACCGGCATCAGGTCGACGGCCAGTCGCGCCGCGGTCAGGGCGCCGCGCAGTTCATGCAGCTCGCGAGCGAGCGCTCCGCGCCGGCGCCGCGCGAGCGCGATCAGGCCCAGCATCAGTACTGAGCCCACGAGCCAGGCAACGATCATCAGCGTCAGCATCAGGACTCCGCCCCCTGTTCGCGATCGCGCAGGCGATAGCCGACGCCCCAGGTGTTCAGGACGTAGCGATGCTGGCCGCCGCTGAGTTTCGCGCGCAGGCGGCAGGCGTGGGCATCGAGCGTCCGCGTGGAACCGGCGCCGGTGTAGCCCCAGATGTTGCGCAGCAGGACGTCGCGCTCAAATACGCGCTCGGGGTCAGCGGCGAGCGCACTCAGGAGCGAGTACTCCTTGTGCGTCAGCGCGATCTTCCGCCCGGCGAGCATCACCTTCCGTGAGCGCGGATCGATCACCAGCTCACCCAGCTCGAGCGGGTCGTGGTCCTCCGCCGGCCGTTCCCGACGAAGCACGGCGGCGACGCGTGCACGCAGCTCGCCGAATGAGTACGGCTTGGTGACGTAGTCGTCGCAGCCAAACTCGAATCCGCGGATGCGGTCGAACTCCGCGGCGCGGCCGCTGACCATCACGACGGGCAGCTCCGCGAGCGAGCGCTCGGCCGGACGCACGTTGCCGGCACGCAGGTCGCGCAGCAGTTCATAACCCGCTCCGTCCGGGAGATTGATGTCGAGCAGCACGAGATCCCACTCGTGGGAGCGCAGCTCTCGACGCGCACTGGCGAGGTCCTCGACGCCCTCGGCGACGTACCCGTCGAGGGCGAAGGCGTCGACCAGCCGCAGGCGCACGGCCTCGTCGTCATCGACGACGAGTAGTCGTGCCGCGCGGGTTGGCTCTGAATTGGTTGGCGTGCTGCTCATTGCTCTCCCTCGGTCAGTTGTTTGATCTGCGCGCCGGCGGTGATCTGGAGGCGACGAGCCGCGCCGGCGCGGAGCTCGAAAACCTGTACGGCGGCGCGGTCGAAGACGCAGCGCCACGGCGCGAGCGGACGGACCGATGTGACAACCCCGCCGGCGTCGGCGAATACGACGTCGAGCGGGCGCGCCATGCCGAAGCCGTGAACCGAGCGGCAGCGCGTGAAGCGCAGAGCCGCATCCGGAGCGAGTTCCGGCCGCGCCGTCAACCCCGTCAATCTGCGGAGTCCCGTTGCGCGATGCACGGACAGGTGCACGCGCTCGTCAATCACCCAGTGCTCGGCGATAATTCCCATGACCGGTTAAGGGAATGACCGGCAATTCTTCACTCCCCCAAATGGGTGATCTTGGATTTTCTCGTTACCCCGGGAGTGCAAGGTCATTTGCACCGTTCGCGGGCGGGAAGGATTCAGCCGTAATCTCCCGACGTCGGGACGCACCCTGTGTCCCGCAACCGCTCCCAGATGATGGATCCCTACCGCCGACAAAACTACGACTCAGGCTCGGACTACGTCCTCGAGTACGGCGAGCTCCGCTTCACCTTCAACGAACGCGACTTCTGCGAACGCGTTGAACAGGCAGCGATGAAGCTCGGCTTCATCGAGCG
>JAEMSX010000062.1 GCA_016462645.1 Thermoleophilaceae bacterium | reverse complement strand
ACGCCCTCGTGTTTGAGCGCTTCCATCAAAGCTTCAACTGCTCGCATCTTCAGTCCCTCCTTTCAATCTCCGCCCACGGAGTTTCCGCGGCACGCGAGACATCAATGCGTTTGGCAAGTGCGCGAGTTCCGCGACTGCCCGAAAATTGCCTGCCCCGGCGCACGTGGTGTGCGTGCACCGCAACAGGCCCAACAATTGCGCGTCGCGTTCGCTCTGAGGGGCGATCGCTGCGCGTTCGTACAGACTACAGGCTTCGGCAGGATGCGCGCCCGGCGTGAGCGTTCTTGCGTTTTGCCGCAATTTGCGAGGCACATTGAGCACCCGGTGCCCATTGTCGGTCGCAAATTGCGAACTTCCGGGTTCAAGCGGTTTCCGCGTCGTCCTCGTCCACGACCGTGAACCCCTTCGGCGCGATCAGCTCGTCCGGATACTCCAGGTCCTCACCGCAGCGCAGGCAGACCTGCGTGGTGATCGGCACGACCGCCCCGCAGTTGGGGCATTCACGACGCGGGTCGTAGCGCTCGGTGCGAAAAAGAATCGCGGCGATCAGCCCGACGAACGGCAAAACGGTGCCGATCAGAAACCAGAGAAAGAACGACATTCCCTTGTACTTGCCGACGCAAGCGGTGACGAAGCCGAACAGAAGTGGGATGATCGCGTACTCCACGCGGTCAAGCGTAGGGGAATGCGATGTGTCTACCCGGCATTCAGCGATCGAATGCGAATCTACCGGCGGCGCTCAGAGCCCGAGCTTCTCGCGAACGATCCGGGTGACTTCGCCGCCGTCGGCTCGGCCCTGGGTCTGTTTCATGACAAAGCCGATGATCGCGCCGATCGCTTTCATGTTGCCGGACTTCAGGTCGTCCACTGCCTTCGGGTTGGCCTCGAGCGCGGCGTCGATGATCCCGGCGAGTTCATCGGAGTCGCCCATCGCGGCGAGGCCCTCGGCCTCAACGATCGCGTCCGGGTCTCCCCCGCCCTCGACCAACTTGTCCAGAACAGTCTTGGCGCCGGTGTTGTTGACGGCCTTCTCATTCACAAGCTCGACCAGGCGCGCTAGAGCTTCGGGCGAGACATTCGATTCGGCGGGATTGGCGTCCGCGCCGATGCGCGCGACGAGCTCGCCGGTGACCCAGTCGCCGATGCGCTTGACGTTCGCCCCCTCGCCCGCGGCCGCGAGCACGGACTCGAAGTAGGCGCCCATGTCGGCGTTGAAGGCGAGAAACTTCGCGGTGTCCGCGGCGATCCCCAGCTCATTCTCGTAACGCTCGGCCTTCGCGAGCGGAAGCTCAGGCAGCGAGGCGCGGATCTCATCGATCAGTTCCGGCGAGGGTGCGACCGGCACCAAATCAGGCTCAGGGAAGTAGCGGTAGTCGTGCGCCTCTTCCTTGGAGCGCAGCGAAGTCAGCGATCCCGTCGCGGGATCAAAGTGCAGCGTCTCCTGCTGAACCTTCTCGCCGGCGTCAAGCAGCGCGGTCTGGCGCGCGATCTCGGCGTCGATCCCGCGCTCGATGAAGCGGAAGGAGTTCATGTTCTTCAGCTCGGTCTTGACGCCAAGCTCGGTCTGACCGACCGGGCGGATCGAGATGTTCGCGTCGCAGCGCAGCGAGCCTTCTTCCATGTTCACATCAGAGACGCCGAGCTGCTTGACCGTGGCGCGCAGCAGCTGCAACCACTCACGCGCCTGCGCGCCGGAGTGAATGTCTGGTTTGGTCACGATCTCGACCAGCGGCGTGCCGCCGCGGTTGTAGTCCACGACCGTGCGGCTCGCGCCGTGCACGCGGCCGGAGTCGCCGACGTGGATGTTCTTCGCGGCGTCCTCTTCCATGTGCGCGCGCTCAAGCTGCACGCCGGCGAGTTCGCCTTCGCCGCAGATGGGCGAATCGAACTGACTGATCTGGTAGCCCTTGGGCAGGTCGGGGTAGAAGTAGTTCTTGCGGTGGAACATCGAGCGCGGGGCGATCTCGCAGTTCAGCGCGAGGCCGATCTTGATCGCCGATCTGATCGCCTCTTCGTTGGGAACCGGGAGCGTTCCCGGGTGCCCCAGGCAGACCGGGCAGGTGTGTGTGTTCGGCGTGTCGCCGAACGACAACCGACAACCGCAGAACATCTTTGTCGCGGTCGAGAGCTGAACATGGATCTCCAGACCGATGACTGCTTCGTACTCAGCCATCAGCTGCCCGCCCAGGTCCAGGGACCGTCAGCAAACTCGGTCGCCTGCTCGAACACGTATGCCGCCTCGAGCAGCGCGTTCTCCCTGAAGTGCGGCGCGACGATCTGCAGGCCGACCGGCAGAGCGCCATCGGCGCCGGGCTCGGCAGCGGCCGATCCGTCCGAAGTCGCAAGCCCGGCTGGAACGCTGATCGCCGGCAGTCCGGCCAGCGAGACCGGCACGGTGAAGAGGTCGCCGAGATACATCGCAAGCGGATCGTCGGTCTTCTCGCCGATCCCGAAGGCCACGCTGGGCGCTGTCGGCGTGATGATGAAGTCGCAGCTTGAGAATGCGGCCGCGTAGTCCTCGAGGATCTTCGTGCGGACCTGCTGCGCGCGGTTGTAGTACGCGTCGTAGTAGCCGGATGAAAGCGCGTAGGTGCCGAGCATGATGCGGCGCTTGACCTCAGGGCCGAAGCCGTCGCCGCGCGTGCGCTCGTACATGTCGGTCAGGCCCGTCGGGTCGGCTGCGCGCTCGCCGAAGCGGACGCCGTCAAACCGCGAGAGGTTGGCGCTGGCCTCGGCCGGCGCGATCACGTAGTAGGCCGATAGCGCATAGTCGGCGTGCGGCAGCGGGACTTCGACGATCTCGCCGCCGGCCGCCTCGATGCGCTTGCACGCAAGGTCAAAGACTTCCTTCACGCCCGGCTGCACGCCGTTCCAGTCGATCGGAGCGGGGATCGCGAACTTCTTGCCGGCCAGCGACTCGCTGCTCGGCATCATCACGTCCTCGGTCATGCCGGTTGAGGTCGAGTCCATCTCGTCCCTGCCCTGCATGTACTTGAGCATCAGCGCGGCGTCGGTGACGTCACGGGTGATCGGTCCGGCCTGGTCGAGCGACGACGCAAAAGCGATCATTCCGTAACGCGAGATCGCACCGTAAGTCGGCTTCAGGCCGACGAGCCCGCAGAAAGCCGCGGGTTGGCGGATCGATCCGCCGGTGTCGGTGCCCGTCGCCCACGGGGCGAGGCCGGCCGCGACGGCTGCTGCCGATCCTCCGCTCGACCCGCCCGGCACGCGAGTGGGATCCCAAGGGTTCTGCACCGCGCCGAAGGCCGAGTTCTCGTTGGAGGATCCCATCGCGAACTCGTCCATGTTGGTCTTGCCGAGGTAGCTGGCGCCGGCGTCCTGGAGCCTGGCGATCGCGGTGGCTGTGTAGGGCGGGATGTAGCCGGTGAGGATCTTCGAACAGGCCCGCGTCTCGATGCCCTCGACGCAGAACAGGTCCTTCACCGCGATCGGCACGCCGGCGAGCGGCTTTCCCGCCGCATCGGGGACAAGCGGGTCGCCCACGGAGACGTAGGAGTTGATCGTTTCGCCGGCAGCGCGCTCGCGGTAGAGCGAGTGCAGCTCGCCGGCATCGACATCGCCCCGTCCGAGCGCCTCGACGGCCTGGGCCGCCGTGAGTTTCAGCAGGTCGCTCATGATCAGCTTCCGGCCGCCGGTACGCCGAAGCCGCCGTCGGCCTCATCGGGGGCATTCGCGAGCGCGACATCGAGCGGCAGGCTCGGGCGCGGCTGGTCCTCGCGCAGGACGTTGACGAGGTCAACGACACGCGCGGTCGGCTCCACGCCGTCAAGCTCGAGTTCGTTCATGTGCTCGACGTATCCGAGCACGGCGGAGAGCTCGCGCGTCATCCGTTCCTGCTCCTCTTCGCTGAGCCGCAGTCGCGCAAGGCGCGCGACGTAAGAGACGTCTTCTGGGGTGATCACGCGGGAGAGTCTATGGAACGTCAGTCGACGTGAATCAGCTCAGGCCGCGGGGCCTTCTCAAAACCTTCGGGAACGGAGTCGTCGCGAATCGCCCAACAGGTGCCGGCAAACAGCGCCGCCGATCCGACGAACGCGAGATACAGCCCGAACTGGTTCGTCGCGTACGAGGTCGGGGAGTTGAACAACCGTCCGAGCAGGCAGAGGAATGCGATCCCGCTCACCAGCACCAGCGGAGTGCAGAGAATGATCGACCATTCAGCCGTCTTCGAGAGCAGCGCGGCCAGCACCATGCAGGCTCCGAGCAGGATCGCGAGGTAGACCCACCAGCGCGTCAGCGAGAGATCCCAGACGTTGAGGTTGATCGGACCGTCATCGCCGCCGCCGACCAGCCGAGCGCCCGGCGTGTCACGCGCGATGCTCGCTGCGCTCGGCAGCGCGAACCACGGCAGGAACGTGGAGATGAAGAGGATCACGGTGCCCGCGAGCGCGAGGAATTCCGCTGGACGAAGCTTTGCCGACACGGGTCTAGGCGCTCGCGCGGGCTTCCGCGGCTTTGATGGTGTTCTCGAGCAGGCAGGCGATCGTCATCGGTCCGACGCCGCCCGGTACCGGGGTGACGGCGCCCGCCACGCCGAGTACGGAATCGAAGTCGACATCGCCGGAGAGCCCGTCCTCGGTGCGCGTGGTCCCGACGTCGATCACGATCGCGCCCGGCTTGACCATCGAACCGTCAATCAGCTTCGGCGACCCGACGCAGGCGATCAACACGTCCGCGCGGCGCGTGACCTCGCCGAGATCACGCGTGCGCGAGTGACACGTGGTCACGGTGGCGTTCTTTGCGAGCAGCAAGGATGCGACCGGGCGGCCGACAAGGTTTGAGCGGCCGACAACCACCGCCTCGGCCCCGGAGAGCTCGGCGCCGGCGTGCTCGAGCAGGATCATCACGCCACTGGGTGTACACGGCACAAGCGCGTCGCGACCCTGCACGACGCGGCCGGCGTTCAGAGTGGTCAGGCCGTCAACGTCCTTCTCGGGCGCGATCAATCCACTGAGCGCATCGTCGTCCAGGCCGTCAGGCAGCGGCAGCTGCAGGAGGATTCCGTCAACGTCATCGCGCCGGTTCAGCTCGTCGATCAACCCTGCGAGATACTCGGCCGACGTGTCGGCAGGCAGGCGCTCATCGGCGCTGTCGATCCCAACTTCGGCGCAGGCCTTGTGCTTGTTGTTCACGTAGACGTTCGAGGCCGGATCGTCACCGACGAGAATCGTCGTGAGCGACGGGACGCGCCCGTGCTGCTGCTCGAATTCCTTCACGCGCGCGGCAACCTGAGTGCGCAGCTCCGCCGCGACGGCCTTGCCGTCGATCACGCGTGTGTCAATCCCTGTTTCAGTCGTCATCTGCGCACCAATTTTTAGTTGCGGTTGCGGATGTCATCGAGCATCTCGTCAAACGTCGGGATCACGCCGGCGGCCGAGAGCACGAGCAACGCAACGCCGATCGCTGTTCCGATCACTCCGTAGATGATCGCGAGGCGACCCTGCTGTTTCTCGCCGCGGCGGATCGCCATAACGCCCATGATCACGGCGATCGGCCCGATCACAATGTTGAAGACGAAGATCGAAGCGACACCGACCCACATCGCCGTGCGCGCGAATCGCGCCTCCGGTGAGAGCGGCGTGGCCGAAGACTGTTTGCCGCTCCTGCCGGGCTTCTCAAACATCGGCGGCGCGCCGTACTCGGTGCGCGGCGCGTCCTCCTCATGCTGCGGCAGGCCGGTCGGTTGCACGTACGGAGCGGGCTCAACCGGCACGGCCGGGACCGTCTCGCCCTCGGTCGGGAAAGGCGCGGGATCCGATGGATCGGAGCGATACGGCGTTCCGATCGGCGCCGGCGGGATGAATCGGTCGTCGGCCGTTGCAGCCATTACGCTCCCGCCCCCACGCGCTTGGTGATCGGCGCGTAATCCGCGATGAACTTGCGCTCGGATCCGTCGCCGGTGAAGCGCACGACGATCATGTTGCCGGGCTCAACGCCGATCACCATTCCCTCGCCAAAGTTCGCATGCTCGACATCGTCGCCGATTTTGAAGCGAGCCATCGGCAGTGATCCGCCGCCGCTGGACGGCATGCTCGAACCGGTCGACGCGCGAAAGCTGCTTCCGGGCTTGGAATAGGACGTGCCCGTGTTGCTGGTCTCGACGGTGATCTCAACGTGCTCCTCGGGAATCTCGTCCAGAAAGCGCGAACGATCGTTCCAGCCGGACTCGCCGAAGAGCATTCGCCGCGCCGCGTGGGTGAGGTAGAGCTGCTCGCGCGCGCGGGTGATCCCGACGTAACACAGCCTGCGCTCTTCCTCGATGTCGCCGGAGTCCACCGCGCGTGAGTGCGGAAAGATCCCCTCTTCCACGCCGATCATGAAAACGACCGGGAACTCGAGGCCCTTGGCGTTGTGCAGGGTCATCAGTGTGATCTGGCCATCGTCGTCGACGATCGCGTCCTGATCGGAGAACAGCGCGACCTGCTGCAGGAATGCCTCGAGGCCAGCCTCGTCGTCGCCGACTGCGTTGAGGTCGTATTCGCGCGCAAGGCCGACAAGCTCCTGCAGGTTCTCGAGGCGGGTGAGCGCCTGCGGATCGCCGGCGCTCTCGGACTTCAGGTAGTCGAAGTAGCCGCTCTGCTCAAGCACCGATTCGAGCAGATCGCCGACATGGCGCTCGGTCGCGGCCTTCGCACGCAGCGAATCCATCGTCTCCGAAAAACGCGCGAGCGCCTTCAGCGCCGCGCCCCCGAGATTCGGCACTTCTTCCGCGCGGCCGACCAGGTCCAGCACCGGCTCGCCGGTGGTGTTCGCGTAAGCGAGCAGGCGATCGACCGTCGTCTTGCCGATCCCGCGCCGCGGCGAGTTGATGATCCGCTGCAGAGAGACTGCGTCATTGGGGTTGGCAAGCATGGTCAAATAGGCGAGCGCGTCCTTGACTTCGGCGCGCTCGTAAAAGCGTGTGCCGCCAATCACCTGGTACGGCATGCGGTAGCGAACGAGCGTGTCCTCAAGGACGCGTGATTGCGCGTTCGTCCGGTAGAAGACGGCGACGTCGTTGTTCGAGAGGCCGGCCTCGGTGAGCCGCTGGATCTCGCCGGCGACGTAGCGCGCCTCTTCGTGCTCGTCGGTGAGCTGACGGACCTTCAGCTTGTCGCCCTTGGGCCCTTCGGTCCAGAGCTTCTTGCCCTTGCGTCCGGTGTTCCTTGAAACGACTGCGTGCGCGGCGTCGAGGATCCGGCCGGTCGAGCGGTAGTTCTGCTCGAGCTTGATCACGGCGGCGTCGGGAAAGTCCTTCTCGAAATCGAGGATGTTGCGCACGTCGGCGCCGCGGAAGCCGTAGATCGACTGGTCGTCGTCGCCGACCACCACGAGGTTGCGGTGTTCGTGTGCCAGCAGCTCGACCCACTTGTACTGAGCGGAGTTCGTGTCCTGGTACTCGTCCACAAGAATCTGCTGGAAGACGCCGCGGTACTTCGCCAGCACGTCGGGATAGGTCTGGAAGAGCTCGACCGAGCGCAGCAGCAGATCGTCGAAGTCCATCGCGTTCATCTCGCGCAGGCGACGCTCGTAGGTCTCGTAGACAGCGGCGACGACCTCGTCCACCACGCCGTCGGTGTGCTGCGCGAACTGCGCGGCGTTCTCGAGCTGATTCTTGGCGCGCGAGATGATCGACTGGATCATGCGCGGCGGGAAGCGCTTGTTGTCGACCTCGCGGGCGTCCATGCACTGGCGCACAAGACGCTGTGAATCCGCGGAGTCGTAGATCGTGTAGCCACGTGTGTAACCGAGGCGCTCGGCCTCAGAGCGCAGGATCCGCGCGCAGGCCGAGTGGAAGGTGGTGAGCCACATCGCGTTTGCGCGCGCGCCCACCAGCTTGCCGGCGCGCTCGCGCATCTCGGCAGCGGCCTTGTTCGTGAAGGTGATCGCGAGGATGTTCTCGGGCTGCGCGTCGCCGCTCTGGACGAGGTGCGCGATGCGGTGCGTGAGCACACGGGTCTTGCCCGAACCAGCTCCCGCGAGGATCAGCAAGGGCCCTCCACGGTGCAGAACGGCAGCCTTTTGGGGCTCGTTCAAGCCCGCAGTCAGGTCCGTGTCAGTGAAAAGCTGGCTCACACACCGAGCATAGCCCTGCCCCCGGAGCCGGGGTTTGGCACTGAACGGACTTGGAAGGTTGCATCATTTGGTGTAAAGTTCACCGCATGGAGGAGACACCGCTCGACGCTCACGCAGTTTCGGAAGTCCTCGCCCCGGAGGGCGATCAGACCACTACCGAAGGCGCCGAGCGAATCGCAGTCCCGTGGGCAGACCACGTCGACACCAACTGGGACAAGTTCGACTTCACACCGTACGAGCAGTTCATCGA
>JAEMSX010000061.1:3508-8329 GCA_016462645.1 Thermoleophilaceae bacterium | reverse complement strand
TCTTCTTGGCGGTCAGGGCCTGGGCGGTGGCGTCGTCGGTGAGCGGATCGAGATAACCGATCACGATCGAGCTGTCGGGGATCTGAGCGATCTCTTCAGACGTGGGCTTCTGCACCTTGAGCACCGCGTCGGCGCCGGAGACGGTCGCCGCGAAGTCGGGGGTGATCGAAGCGCCGACCTCGGTGAACTGCGAGTCGGGGTGACCCGCCGCTTCGCCCGCGCCAGTCTGAACGGCAACTTCGTTGCCGGTTTGAACGAACTTCTGAATGGTGTCAGGGGTGGCTGCGACGCGCGTTTCGCCGTCGGCCGACTCCCTTGGAACCGCGATTCTCATCGAATACCTCGTAGGAATGCGTGGTGGATGGGGTGGAACGGAAAATCAGCGCGCAAGGGTAGCCGACTGAAGGGGTCGGAATACGGATTTTTGGCGGCCGAATGCTTCGCAGCGTGGACGGGTTAACAAGGAGAGGCCCTCGACGCGGGCATTTACGTCGTCCGAGGGTCGAACAAAAGTTGATTTTTGGGGTCAAGACTAAAGGTCACCCTGCCGATCAATTGAGGTACGTGCGCTTTGGGCTGAACCGCCCGGCGCCACTCAACAAAGCGGGTTTTATGGAGCGAATGGCACGAACGGAATTGGTTTCCGGTTCGACCAGAACGTGGCAGGACAGCACGTTCCGCTTTGCGCTGCTCGTGGCTGCGCTCGCGATCTTTGCCTGCATGCTCCCGGTCGCCGCATCGGCCGACGAGGACGACGGACCCGACTTCTCCACCTATCTCACGATCAAGTTCGTCGACGGGACCACACCCGCCGAGCGCCGTTCGTTGCGCAAGTCGGCCGGCGTTCAGTACGAGGTCTCACTCGACTCGCCGCTGCTGCAACAGGCGACCGTCCCGGACGGGAAGTCGCCGGCGGTCGTCGCCGACAAGCTCGCGTCATACCCCGCGGTCGAATTCGCAGTCGCGTCGGGCGAGTACCGCCCGGACGATCTCCCGAACCCGTACTACAACGACAACTTCCTGGACAAGCAGTGGGCGCTCAACAACTACGGCCAGGTCTTCATGTCGCGCCTCAACGGCAGCGTCTTCGAGAACGTCAGCGGCACACCCGACGCGGACATCAACGCGCCCGAAGCCTGGAATCAGATCACCCCGGGCGATCTCGCTGAGGTGAAGCTCGGCGTGATCGACACCGGCGTCGCCTACGAGCACCCCGACCTCGCGGCCAACATGGTGCCCGGCAAGGACTTTTATGACGCCGACGACGACCCGCGCGACATCAACGGTCACGGCACGCATGTGGCCTCGGTTGTGGCCGGCGTCCAGAACAACGCGATCGGCACCGTCGGCGTCGACCCGTGGGCGAAGGTCATGCCGCTGCGCGCGGCCGATGAATACGGCAGCTTCTCCTGGGCGGCGATCGAGCAGGCGGTCGCACATGGACTCGCCAACGGCGTTCGCGTCTTCAACGGCAGCTTCAGCGGACCGGACAACGACCCGGCGTTCGAGCTGCTGATCGCGGAGAACCCGCAGGCGCTCTTCGTGTTCTCGTCCGGCAACGGCGGCGGCGACCAGGTCGGAGACAACCACGACTCGGCCAGCGGCCTCGACCATCGCTACCCCTGCGACACGAACCTGCCGAACGTCATCTGCGTCGGATCGAGCAACTGGAACGACGCGCTCTCCGGCTTTTCGGACTACGGCGTGAACTCAGTCGATCTGCTCGCGCCCGGCTCGAGCATCTACGCCGCCAAGCCGTGCACCGTCCCGGCTCCGGACGTGGACCACCAGACCGAATGTCCCTACGATGCGATCGACGAGACCGCGCCCGTCGGTCTCGGCGGCGGACCATACGCCTTCCAGCTCCTGTCGGGAACGTCGATGGCCGCTCCAGCCGTCGCTGGAACCGCAGCGCTGCTCTGGTCGAAGTGCCCGACGCTGCAGACTTCGCAGATCAAAAGCGCGATCGTTGGGACCGTGAAGCCGATTGCTGCCGTCAGGACCAAGGTCGCGTACGGCGGACGCCTCGACGCCGCCGCCGCGGTCAGCTCGATCGGCAGTTGTCCCGCTCCTTCAGACGGCACCGACTGGCCCGTCCCGCCCGAGCAGCCCGTCCAGCCCGACCCCGACGGCGGTTCGACCGGCAGCACCGGCACCGTTCCTCCGTCGAGCGACGGCGGCAACCTGCCCCCGAAGGGCGGATCGACGATCAAGCCGCTGACCTTCCAGATCATCCGCCCGCTGAAGTCGAGGGTGGGTAGGACCAACAAGGTCAAGTTCAGGATCAGGTGTTCGGACGTCTGCTCGGCGGTGGCGGTGTTCCGACCGATCTCCTCGGGCGTGACCTTCAAGGCCTTCAAGGGCAAACTCAAACGCAGCAAAGGCGCCGGCACGCGCACGCTGACCGTGAGGGTGCCCAGGGCGACACTGCGGGCGATGCGGGCGATGCTCGCCGCAAGGAGCAGGGTGCGCCTGAAGATCTCGGTGATCGTGACGGACAAGGCTGCTCAGTCGAGCAAGCCCGTCGTGTTCAACGTGGCGCTGTCCAAGTAGTCGCTGCAGCGGTCCGCTCCCGTTAGCATCGGCCGGGCGATGGAGCAGGTCAATCTGCCGAACATCCTCACGGTCCTGCGCATCCTTCTCGTGCCGGTCGTGCTTGCCGGCCTCCTGGCCGAGTCACCGTCCGGCGACGTGATCGCCGGCGTCGCCTTCGCGATCGCCGCCGCGACCGACTGGTTCGACGGCTACTACGCCCGCTCGCGCGAGCTGGTGACGACGTTCGGCAAGGTGATGGATCCGATCGCCGACAAGCTGTTGATCGTGGGCACGCTCGTGACGCTGAGCGCGCTGGACCGGATGAGCTGGTGGGCCACGGGCCTGGTGCTCGGCCGCGAGTTCGCGGTGACCGCGCTGCGCTACACGCAGAAGGGCGAGGGCGTGATCAGCGCGAGTCAGTACGGCAAGGTCAAGACGGTCATCCAGTCATTCGTGCTGCTGATCGTGATCGTCGCCCAGCCGTCAACGGCCGTGGACGTCCTCGTCTGGATCATGGTCGCCGTGACGCTCGCCACCGGAATCGACTATTTCGTCAACACCGGCAAGCGGCTTGACGAGGACGGGCCTGCGCGCCCCAGCGACTAGCGCGGGTCGAGCCACTCACGCAGGGTGAGGTGGCGCGCGGCATCGAGCGCTTCGCCGCGCAGCTCGGCGGCGATCTCGTCAATCAGTCCGTAGCGCTCGGCGACCACGTTGTGCTGGTGGATCGTCTCAAGGTTTTCCTGGCGGGCGAAGACGAAAGCCTCCGCCCCGAGCGAATCGCCGAACTCAGCGACCACGCCGGAGATCATCTCGCGCACGCAGTCCTCGACGAAGCGGGGATTGCGATGGGCCTTCTCGACGACCTCGACTTCGTCGGAGCGCTTCATCAGCTCGTAGATCTCGGAGCTCATCGAACTCTCGGCGATCTGCAGCAGGCGCGCGGCGTCGATCGTGCCTTCCCAGCCCTCGGGGCAGCCGACGTGCAGCGTGGCGAGGCCGCGCTGGTTGTGTGTTGCGACCGGAACGGCCTCAAAGATCTCGACGATCTGGGACTCGTCGTAGCCGCGCTCGGTGAGGCGCGCGTGCGAGCGCTCGGCCACGAGGTCCTGCGCGCACGGGCAGGCGGTCATGCCCTGCGCCTGCACTCCGACCAGCCGGCGCGTGCCGCGCGCGGACGCGACGGCCTTGCCGAACATCGTGTAGATCTCCTGCGTCTTGACGCCGCTGACCGGCGCCGGCTTGTGCTCGGGGTAGCGGGCCTCGATCGACACTTCGGCGCGCGCGCCGCCCTGGCGCTCGCGGATGATCTCGGCGAGACGGCCGGCGAGCAGCTCCGCGCGGAACGCTTCACCGCCGAGCACGACCTCTTCGATCGCCTCGTTGACGACCTCTTCGAAGCGCGACATGTGCACGCCCTTCTGAGCGGCCGCAAGATCGACGAAACAGTCGAGCTTGGCGTGAAAGAAGTTCTGATCGTCGCCGCTGCCGATGCGGACGATCTTCTCGACGTTGGTGACGCCGACGCGGGAGAGCGTCGCCGTCACGCGGGGCTTTTCTGATTGAACGTCCCGACGCGGGGCGGTCTTGTCGAACGGTGTGCTTGAAGTCGTCGCCATAAGCCGACAGTAGTGCAAAAGTGCGGTTTTCCAGCACCCTTTCGAGCCCGGTATTCGCCCGCAGGACAGGTGCTAATTTTCGATTGGCAAAAGGTTTCTGGGGAGGAGACCGATAGGTAAACCAACTGTGCAAGACGGGACTCAATGACGGATTCGGAGAAGGACAAGAAGTCGGACAAGGCGCCCGACGTCCCTGAGTTCGCGGGATCGGCTGACGACCCCTCGGAGTCGACCTCGTCGATCGCCGGAATTGAAGATCTGATCACCGCCGGTCGCGACCGCGGGTTCGTTGCGATCGAGGAGATCGAGGCGCAGATCGACGCCGAACTCACGCCCGAGCAGATCCAGGAACTGCGCAGTGACCTGACCGAGCAGGGCATCGATCTCGTCGGCACGGTCAACGAAGGCCCGACCGAGACCGAGACCGAGAAGAAGGCTTCCGTGCCGCGCCTGAAAGCCGGCAGCGCACGCGCAGCCGCGACCGAAGAGGTCGCAACCGACGCTTCCGTCGACAGCCTGCGTCTCTACCTGCGTTCGATCGGTCGCGTCGAGCTGCTGACCGCCGAGCAGGAGGTCGAGCTCGCCAAGCGCATCGAGCGCGGCGACGACGCTGCCAAGCAGCACATGGTCGAGGCCAACCTGCGCCTGGTCGTGTCGATCGCCAAGA
>JAEMSX010000061.1:0-3408 GCA_016462645.1 Thermoleophilaceae bacterium | reverse complement strand
GCCAAGCAGCACATGGTCGAGGCCAACCTGCGCCTGGTCGTGTCGATCGCCAAGAACCACGTCGGCCGCGGGCTCACGCTCCTGGACCTGATCCAGGAGGGCTCGCTCGGCCTGATCCGCGCCGTCGAGAAGTTCGACTACCGCCGCGGCTACAAGTTCAGCACTTACGCGACCTGGTGGATTCGCCAGGCCGTCAGCCGCGCCGTCGCCGACAAGGCCCGCACGATTCGTATCCCCGTGCACATGGTCGAGCGCCTGAACACGATCACCAACATGGAGCGCCAGCTGGTGCAGAAGCTCGGCCGCGAGCCCGAGCCGCACGAGATCGCCTCCGAACTGAAGTGGCCGACCGCCGAGGTCCGCGAGCTGATGCGTTTTGCGCAGCAGCCCGTGTCGCTCGAGAAATCGGTCGGCGACCAGGAAGACTCCGAGCTGATCGACCTCGTCGAGGACAAGACCGCCGAGTCCCCGGACGAGGCCGCCGCCGAGTCGATCCAGCGCGAGACCGTGTGGCGCGCGCTCTCAATGCTTTCCGATCGCGATCGCAAGGTGATCGAGATGCGCTACGGCCTCGACGGCCGCAAGCCCGCCACGCTTGACGAAGTGGCCCAGGAACTCGGCCTCACGCGCGAGCGCGTGCGTCAGATCGAGCACAGCTCGCTCAAGCAGCTGAAGCGTTTGCCCGAGGCGATCGCGCTGCGCAACGGTTGATCGGCACGGGTGGCTCAATGGACGTCTCACGCGTTTCACTGCCTTCGCTGACCAGCACGACCTTCCTCGACCTGCCGGAGTTCCAGGTCGCGCCCGCCGACCCGTTCTCGCTCGCCGCCGAGTGGATCTCCCGCGCGATCGACTCCGGCGTCCGCGAGCCCGGGACGATTGCACTCGCGACCGCCGACGGACAGGGCAGGCCGTCGAGCCGGTACGTGTTGCTCAAGGGTTTCGATCAGGAGGGCCTGCTGTTCGTGAGCCAGACCGGTTCGCGCAAGGGGCAGGACATCGCCGCCAATCCATACGCCTCAGCGAGCTTCTACTGGCAGGAGCTGCGGCTCCAGCTGCACATCTTCGGCGGCGTCGAGAAGCTCAGCGACGCGGAGTCCGACGCGCTGTTCAACGCACGGCCGCTGGCCAGCCGCGCCGTCTCGAGCGTGTCGGTGCAGGGCAAGCAGCTGATCGACGAGAACGTTCTGAACGCGCAGATCAGCGACATGATCTCACGCGGCGCGCGCCTCGAGCGCCCGGACCGCTGGGTCGGCTACCGCATCAAGCCCGAGCGCTTCGAGTTCTGGCAGGGCGGCGCGGACCGCCTGCACAAGCGCCTTGAGTACACGTTCACGGACGAGACGTGGACGTGGCGGCGCCTGCAGCCCTAGCTGACCGGCAGATCTTCCACGCTCCCGCCCTCGAGGGCGAGACCGTGGAGCGCCGACCCCTTGGACAAGCCTCAAACTTCCAG
The DNA here is from genome assembly GCA_016462645.1 of Thermoleophilaceae bacterium. Taxonomy (GTDB): domain Bacteria; phylum Actinomycetota; class Thermoleophilia; order Solirubrobacterales; family JACPNS01; genus JACPNS01. Next base: position 1,952 of record JAEMSX010000061.1, on the reverse strand, counting down.
AGGTCCCGCCTTCGCGGTCAGGCGCGGGCGAGCTTCGCTAGCTCGGCGCTCAGGAGCTCGTAGACCACGGCGGCGTTGTCGATGTTCTCGAGCTTGATCGTTCCGACGGTGATCGAGCCGCGGCGTTCGAAGTGATCCGTGAACGCAGCCTTCGGTTGATCGGCAAGCAGGACGCTGCGCACGGTCGGCTCCCCTGAGTGCTCTGCCGGGGCGACCACTTCGATCACACGTGTGTTTGTGATCGCGTAACTCGTGCGGTGCGCGCGTCGGTAGCGTCGGATTAGCCGGCCGAACATCAGGAACAGCGCGAGCGCGCCGACTGCCATCGAGATCACCAGTCCGACGAACGCCGCCGCGCCATCGCCGGCGAAGATCGCCAGGATCGAGGCGATGAACGCGCCGAGTGCGAGAACGCCGAGCACGGCCCCGCTCAGCACAAACAAGTAGTCGGACCGGATCAGCAGGCGTTCGCTGTTGCTGCGACCGGACCATGTGATCGACTCACCGGCCCCGAGCTGGAAATCGGCAGTCATAGAAAAGTGGTGGGAGTTGGATTCGAACCAACGTAGGCAGAGCCAACAGGTTTACAGCCTGTCTCCTTTAACCACTCGGACATCCCACCAGGCGGATTCAGATGTTAGTCGCCACTGGGTGGGGGCGCGATCCGGTAGCGCGTGTGGACCAGGCCGTTCTCGCCGGTGAGCGAACTCATGCGCTCTCGACCCCGTCGTTGACGAAATGAAAGGTCGTGCCGCCCTCCTTGGAGACCGCGGGCTTCTGCTCGTGCGTCAGCACGAAGACCGGGCGATGGAACGGCGGATCATCGCCCCACGGCCCTTCGCCGGTCTCGAACATCGTGCGCCCCATGATGAATGCGCCGGCGCTCTCGAACGAAGCAAGCATGCGGTCCGACTCCTCGCCCCTGGTCCCGCCTTCGAGTCCGTGGCTCGCGCGCCAGTCGTAGAGATCCATGATCCACTCGTGCAGGCGCTCGCCGTTCATCCCGAGCGGATGCTCGTGGCCGGGGTTCGGTCCGGCGAGGAATCCGTCCGCGCTCACGCTGATATCCGCGAAGACGATCGACATCGGCGCCAGTGTTTCAGATCAACGAGCACCTAGGCTCGCGCGCGTGTTCGAACTGGTGATCTTCGATTGCGACGGCGTTCTCGTGGACAGCGAGGCGATCTCGAACCGCGTGCTCGCCGAGACGCTGACCGCGTGCGGACTGCCGACCACGCCGGCGCAGGCGCTCGAGTTCTACAAGGGCCGCATCCTGCGCGACGTGACCGCCCGCGCCGAGGAGCGCCACGGCGGGCCGCTTCCCGACGGCTGGATCGAGCAGTTCGAAGCCGCCCGCGCGATCGCCTTCGACAACGAGCTCACGGCGATCGACGGCGCGCGCGAGACCGTCGAGGCCGTCAAGGCCGCCGGGATCGACGTCTGCGTCGGAACGCAGGGCAAACCGTTCAAGACGGCGCAGACACTCGGCATCACCGGCCTGCGCGAACTCTTCGACGAGGACGCGATCTTCACCGCGTACGAGGTGCCGCGCGGAAAGCCGTTCCCGGATCTGTTTCTCCACGCGGCGAAGTCCCGCGGCGCGGATCCGGCGAACACCGCTGTCGTCGAGGACACGGACATCGGGGTCACCGCCGCAGTCGCCGCAGGAATGACCGCCTTCGGGTATGCCGCCGAAACCCCCGCGGAGGCGATCGAGAGAGCCGGCGGAAGAAGTTTCAAAGCATTCAACCAAGTAGTTGATCAACTGATAGGATGAATACATGGAGGATCAACTCAGCACGACATTTCAGGCGCTGGCCGATCCGACTCGTCGCGCGATCCTCGCGCGGCTGAGCAAGGGAGAGGCGACGGTCAAAGAGCTGGCCCAACCGTTCGACCTCTCGCTCCAGGCAATCAGCAAACACGTGAAGGTTTTGGAGAACGCCGGTCTG
>JAEMSX010000060.1 GCA_016462645.1 Thermoleophilaceae bacterium | reverse complement strand
GTGATCATCGGCATCATCATGTCGATCCTCGACACGACGATCGTCAACGTCGCGCTCGACACGCTCGCCCGCGATTTCAACTCGTCGCTGACTGACATCCAGTGGGTCGCCACCGGATATCTGCTGGCGCTCGCCACGGTCATCCCCCTGACCGGTTGGGCAGCCGACCGCTTCGGCACCAAGCGGCTGTTCATGCTCTCGATCGGGCTCTTCGTGATCGGCTCCGCCTTGTGCGGCGCGGCCTGGAGCTCTGGCTCGCTGATCTTCTTCCGCGTGCTCCAGGGCATCGGCGGAGGCATGATCATGCCCGCCGGCATGACGATCCTCACCCAGGCCGCCGGCCCGCAGCGTGTCGGCCGCATGATGGGTCTGATCGGCGTTCCGATGCTGATGGCCCCGATCGTCGGTCCGATCCTCGGCGGCTGGCTCGTCGATGACTTCTCCTGGCAGTGGATCTTCTACGTCAACGTCCCGATCGGCGCGGCCGCACTGTTCATGGCGCAGCGTTTTCTCGAAACCGACAAGCCGCGCCCGAGCGAGAAGCTCGACGTGCTCGGCCTTGCGATGCTCTCGCCCGGGCTGGCGCTGTTCGTCTACGGCCTGGCCGAGACCGGACCGACCGGAGGATTCGACTCCTGGAAGGTGTGGGCTCCGATGATCGTCGGCGCAGCATTGATCGGCTCGTTCATCGTTCACGCGATCCGCACGAGCAACGCGTTGATCGACGTCAAGCTGTTCAAGAACCGCACGATGGCCGTCTCTGCGACCACCACGTTCGTGCTCGCCGCCGCATTCTTCGGCGCGATGATCCTGATGCCGATGTACTACCAGCTAGTCCGCGGCGAATCCGCCCTGATGGCCGGGCTGCTGATCGCCCCGCAGGGTCTCGGCGCGGCGATCATGATGCCGATCGCCGGCAAGATCACCGACAAGTACGGTGCCGGCCGGATCGTCCCGTTCGGTTCATTGCTGATCGCCGGAGGCATGCTCGCGCTCACCCGGATGGGCGCGACCACCTCGTACTACGAACTCTGCGCGGTGCTGTTTGTCATCGGACTCGGCATGGGCTCGACGATGATGCCCGCGATGTCGGCCGCTTTCGGGGCCATGCGCCACGACGACGTCCCGCGCGCGACTTCCGCCCTGAACGTGATCCAGCGGGTCGGTGGATCGATCGGCGTTGCGGTCCTTTCGGTCATCCTGACCCACGCGCTGACTGACAACCTCTCGTCGGTCGCCCCCGGTGGCAAGGTCTCCGGCGGTCTTGAGGCTGCGCAGTCGGTCCCGCCGGCGATGCAGGCGAAGATCGCCCCGATGATGGCCGACGCGTTCGGCCACACATACTGGTGGGCCTTCGGCATGGTCATCCTGATGACGGTGCCTGCGCTCTTCCTCCCGCAGCACGGAAGCGCCGAGAACATTCGTCGCATGCAGGCCGAGGACGATGCCGCCGCAGCGATCGAGGCGGGCGAGGCGCAGGGCAACAAATTGCTCGACAGCGCACTGATCGAAGTCTGATCAGTACCCCGGGTTGCATCCCCGTTGCATTGTGCGCGGGGATGCAGCGTGGCTGCACAGAAATCAATAACGTGCAGTTTCGTAAGGCGTCCGTTGGGGAATGGACGTCGAAGAGTGTCCTTCATGGGGAGGGCGCGGGGAAAGGGTGGGAGACGCGGCCACCATCCAGGCCGGCTCACCCACAAAGTGGAGGTCCCAAAGATGAAGTTGCAGAGAATTGCGCTCGCCGCGGTCTGCATGTTCGTGCTCGCAGCAGCTGCGGTGTTCGCCGGTTGCGGCGACGACAACGACTCAGGCAGTGGTGACGGCGGAAGCGGCGGCAGCGGAAAGATCGCGCTTCTCCTTCCCGAGTCGAAGACCGCTCGATACGAAACCCAGGACAAACCGCTTTTCACCAAGAAGGTGGCGGAACTCTGCTCCGGTTGCGAAGTCATCTACAGCAACGCAGATCAGGACCCGGCCAAGCAGCAGCAGCAGGCTGAAGCCGCAATCACCCAAGGTGCTCAGGTGCTCGTGCTCGACCCGGTTGACGCCGCGTCAGCTGTGACGATCGTCAAGCAGGCGACGGCCAAGGACATTCCGGTCATCAGCTACGACCGTCTGATCGACTCGCCGGACATCAAGTACTACATCTCCTACGACAACGAGAAGGTCGGCAAACTGCAGGCCACCTCGCTGAAGGACAAGATGGGCGACAAGGGCACGATCGTGATGATCAACGGTGCCCCGACTGACAACAACGCCAAGCTGTTCAAGGCCGGAGCGCACAGCGTCTTCGACGACAGCAACATCAAGATCGGCAAGGAGTACGACACGCCGGACTGGTCGCCCGACAAGGCCCAGAGCGAGATGGAACAGGCAATCACCGCGCTCGGCAAGGACGGCTTCCAAGGCGTCTACGCCGCGAACGACGGAACTGCCGGCGGCGCGATCGCCGCGATGAAGTCAGCCGGCATCGACTCCGCAGACCGTCCCACCACCGGACAGGACGCAGAGCTCGCCGCAATCCAGCGCATCATCGCCGGTACCCAGTTCATGACGATCTACAAGGCGATCAAGCCCGAGGCCGAACAGTCCGCGCAGCTTGCTGTCGCGCTTGCCAACGGCGAGACGCCGGACGCAGCGCTGATCACCGGCAAGACCGAGGCGGGTGGCAAACAGATCGACTCGATCATCCTCGACCCGGTTGTTGTCACCAAGGAGAACGTCAACGACACGATCGTCAAGGACGGCTTCTGGACCGTGGATCAGATCTGCACTCCGGCCTATGCGGCCGACTGCAAGGCCGCGGGCATCGAGTAGGTGATTGATGGAAGGGTCCACGGCTGAACAACCATTGTTCGCACTGCGCGGCGCCATGAAACGTTTCGGCGCCGTGCAGGCCCTCCGGGGCCTCGATTTCGAGGTCCGGGAGGGGGAGGTGCTCGCGCTGGTCGGCGACAACGGCGCGGGGAAATCCACGCTGGTGAAGGCGATCGCCGGCATCTATCAACCCGACGAGGGCGACTATTACTGGAAGGGCCAGAAGGTCTCGATCACAGGTCCCCAGGATGCGACGGCGTTGGGCATCGCCACGGTCTACCAGGACCTCGCGCTCTGCGACAACCTTGACGTCGTCTCCAATCTGTTCCTCGGTTCCGAGCGCTTCTCCGGCGGCCCACAGCACCTGTTGCGCGTGCTCGACGAGACCGCGATGGAGCATGAGTCGCACCAGTTGCTCGACCAGCTCGCAGTGTCGATCCCCAGCGTGCGGACCGAGGTCGGAACGCTCTCCGGCGGTCAGCGTCAGCAGGTCGCGGTGGCGCGTTCGCTTCTGGGCAACCCGAAGATGGTCATGCTCGACGAGCCGACTGCGGCACTGGGCGTCGCCCAGACCGCGCAGGTCCTGCAGCTGATCAAGCGCCTCAAGGAGCGCGGACTCTCCGTGATCGTGATCAGCCACAACATGGCCGACGTCTTCGAGGTCGCGGACCGCATCTTCGTCATGCGGCTCGGCGGGGAGAACGGCATCTATGACGCCAAGGACACCGATCGCGACGAGGTCATCGCCGCGATCACCGGGTCCAAGATCAAGGATGCGGCATGAGCGGCAGCGCGGGGCCACTTCCGGGCGGCGTGACCGCCGAACAACCGGTCGTCAACAACAACCGGCCCAACGTGATCAAGCGCGTGCTTCAGGGGGACCTCCCCTCGGTGCGCGTGCTGGCGGTGCTCGCGCTGATCTGGATCATCTTCTATTCCCAGAACGACCGCTTCCTCTCGGCGACAAACCTGACCAACCTGCTGCTGCAGATCACGGCCGTCGGCCTGATCTCGGTCGGCGTGGTCTACGTCTTGTTGCTCGGCGAGGTGGACCTCTCGGTCGGAGCGGTCAGTGGCCTCGCGGCCGCGGTGATGGCGGTCCTGAACGTGAAGCACGGGGTCAACCCGTACCTCGCGATCGCCGCCGGCATCCTGACCGGAACGGTGATCGGCATCTTCCAGGGTGGATTGGCGGTGTATTTCTCGATTCCACCCTTCGTGATCACACTGGCTGGTCTGCTCGCCTGGCAGGGGGCGCTCCTGGCCGTGCTCGGGAATGAGGGCACGGTCAACATCGACAACGACGTGATCACGGGACTTGCGAACACGTTCTTCTCCGCGACGGTCGGTTGGGTCATCGCCGTGGTGATCGTCGGTGCCTATGCCGGAATCGCAATGTGGGGCTACAGGCAACGCGTCGCCGCGCAACTGCATGACCAGCGGCTCCAGCCGGTGATCCTGCGGATCGCGATTCTTGCGGTGATCACGTTCGGCGCAATGATCATCCTCAACAACGACCGTGGCCTCCCGCTGGGAGTGCTGATCCTGCTCGGCTTCGTGGTCGGGATGGAGTTCCTGCTCGTGCGCACGGCATTCGGTCGCAAGGTGTACGCGATCGGCGGCAACATCGAGGCGGCGCGGCGCGCCGGCATCAACACCCACATCGTGCGCACCGCCGTGTTCGCGATCGCAAGCTCGATGGCGGCGATCGGCGGAATCATGGGCGCCTCGCGGTTGTTCGCCGTGAACCAGTCCTCCGGCGGCAGCGACCTGCTGCTGCTCGCGATCGCGGGGCCGGTTATCGCCGGAACGAGCTTGTACGGAGGCCGTGGAACGGTCTGGTCGGCGCTGCTGGGTGCGCTCGTGATCGGATCGATCTCCAACGGCATGGACCTGCTCGCCTACGAGTCATCGGTGAAGTACATGGTCACCGGTGCCGTCCTCCTGATCGCTGTGATCATCGACGCCGTCGCGCGTCGTCAGCGCCAGGTTCAGGGCAGGGTCTAGGAAAGATGGCCGGTCACGCGACCAGCCACGCACGGATGACGCCCAACTGCTTCGCTGGATCACCACGCAACCGCTCACGGGTAGCGCCGCTACCCGCTTCGCGATCGCGCGGCGCCCAGCTCGCATCTGAACGTCCCCGAGCGCGCCTGGCCACGTAACCGATCATCCACAACCGCACGCGAATAGTCTGCGCGGTATGGAGCAATCGCCATACCGCGCAGCGCTCGCGCAGATCCACGACGACGGGTTCGGATTCATCGCCACCGGCGCCGCGAAGGTGCTGCTCGCAGGGCTGAAGCTGCAGGGCTTCAACGACGGGCTCGTCGTGGAGCTCGCCTGCGGTGGCGGGATCTCCTCGCGGATGATCGTGGACGGCGGCTTCGACGTGCTCGGCTTCGACATGTCGCCCGACATGATCGAGATCGCGCGCGAGCGCGTGCCCGAAGGGCGCTTCGAGACGATCTCGCTCTATGACGCTGAGATCCCCGAGTGCGTTGCCGTCACCGGGATCGGCGAAGCGTTCAACTATCGCTTCGACGAGCGCGCGGGCTTTGACGCGATGCGCGCCGTCTTTGAGCGCGTGCATGCCGCGCTGAAGCCGGGCGGGATCTTCATCTTCGATGTCGCCCAGCCGGGTCGCGCGATGCCCCGGCTTGAGCACACGACCTGGGAGGGTGAGGGCTGGCGGGTCACCTCCGAGACGGTGGAGGCACCGGGCACGAACACGCTCGAGCGGCGGATCACGAGCACGCGTGGTGAAGAGACGGACATCGAGATCCATCGCCTGGCGCTCTACGACCACGAAGCCGTCTTTGCCGCGTTGCGCGAGACCGGCTTTGATCCTGCCACGCTCGCCGCATACGCCGAGGACTACCGCTTCGGCGTCGGGCACGGCGGCTTCTACGCCGTTCGGCCATGAAAAAGGGCCCGGCCGAATCGGCCGAGCCCTTTGTCTTGCAGCGGCTGTTGGTGGTTAGCCGGCTGAGCTGCTGAGCGACGAGACGACCGTCGTGTCGAGCTTGCCCAGGCGCTCACGCTGCGGGTAGTTGCCCACCGCGACGCGCTTGGTCTCGAGACCGGTCGCGTAGCTGATCACCGAGACGTAGTTGCCCGTGCTGTTGCTCACGAGGCAGCTGTTGCCGTCGAGGCTGGTCTGTGACCAGTACGGCTTCGAGAGACCGCCGACGGTGCTGAGCGTGCCGAACGATGCGCGGTCGACGATCGAGACGTAGTTGTCGATCGTGCCTGCGTTGCAGATGCGAGTACCGTCGCCCGAGAGCGAGAGACCGTGGTGCATCGAGTTGGCCGGCAGCTTGTCCGGGTAGAGCGCGTCACCGGCTGAGGTGGCGGGCAGGTCGGACTTGGTGCGCAGGATCGCTCCGGTGGCCAGGCTGACCTCGACGAATCCGCGGTAGTACGAGCGCTGGAAGAACGCAGTCTGCTCGCCGGGCGAGATGAACGTCGGGCGGACGCCGTAGTCGTACTTGAACGACTTGATCACCTTGTACGTGTTCGCGTCGGCGATCGTCAACTGCTTGTTGCCCTTCAGTGAGTTGAGCGAGTAGGGCAGTGACGTGGTGCCGATGCTGCCGATGTAGACGCGCTTGCCGTCCTCCGAGATGTCCACGCCGTGCGGGTAGTCGCCGGCGTCGATCTCGCCGATGATCTTTCCGGTTGAGGTGTTGACAGCCTTTGTCTTGCCGGAGGTGGTTGCCGACACGAAGAGGCGCGTGCCATCCGGTGTGATCGCCATGTGGTCAGAGTTGAAGGTGCCCATGTCTGTGCGCCAGAGCATCTTCTTGGTCTTGATGTCGAAGGCCGCGACGTCCTGCAGAATTCCGCGCGAGACGTAGAGCTTCTTGCCGTCGTTCGAGAGCGCGACGTCATCGACGTAGTTCTCGCCGCCCTTCTGCCCCTTGACCACTTCCCAGCCGATCAGGTTGATCGGGTTGAGTCGGATGAGGAACTTGCGAGTTGCGAGGTCCGGCGCGATGTTGATCGAGCCGAGCGACGAGTAGGTGTTGCCGTCGAGGAAGCTGACTGTTCCCCCGAAGGCATTTCCGACAACTACGACGTCGCGCGTGGCGGCGTTGGAGCTGGGCGCAGCGATGGCCGCGACTGCAAACGCGCAGACGGCCAGCGCGATCGCGCGAGTTCTGGATGACATTTGGTTATCCCCCAATGAGTCGTTTTCGCCGGACTTCCCCCATGGCTGACCGGCGCCTGTAAGTTGCAATATAGCCAATAAATACCAATGCGTACCAAATCATATTCACGAATAAACGCGTTCGCTGAGCCAGATGCAGTTGGAGACCTGCTCAGCGGGCGTCCCAATGAAAACTAATCAGTACCCAATCAACCCGGCAGCGCATCGCCGCCCGGTACCGTCTGAAGCGTCTTCGAATGGAACGCGCAACTGCCACAGACCTCAAGCTCGATCGCGGCGAACCATTGCCCCGCGGCCGTCACAAGCTTGAACGCGACGTAGTCCTCGCTTCTCAGCGCGGCCGATTGATCACCGCATTTGTGCGACTGGCTGCCGATCGCGGATACGACAAGGTCACGATCATCGACATCGTCTCGCTGGCCGGCACGTCAAAGCGGACGTTCTACGAGCACTTCAAGGACAAGCAGGACTGCCTGCTGCAGGCGTTCGACACCGCGCGGATGATGCTGATCTCGGCGATCGTCGGCGAGGCCACGCCCGTGACCGACCCGGTCGACCGGATCCGCGTGGGCATGCGCGCCTACATCGAAGCGCTGGCCGATCTCCCTGACTTCACGCGTCTCTTCCTCAGCGAATCGATGTCAGCGGGACCGGAACTTGCGGACCGTTGGATCGAGGCGACCGAGATGCTTTCTGCCGTGATGCACTCCTGGCGCGAGGAGTCGCGCCGCGAGCATCCCGAAGTGCCCGAGCTCTCGCCGCTGCGCGCCCAGATCGTGATTCTCGGTCTCAACGAGACGATCTGCATGACCGTTCACCGCGACGGTGTAGCGGCAGTTGGTAGCCGTACCGACGAGCTCGTGAGCGAAGCAGTTGCACTTCTCACTGCGCCCTAGGTTCCATCACCTAGCCTTCACGGCATGACTGATCTCCCCGAAGGCCACCTTTATGCGGTGGTCGAAATCCCCAAAGGTTCCCGCAACAAGTACGAGTGGGACGAACAACTGAACGCAATCAAACTCGACCGATTCCTCTATTCGTCGGTCGTCTACCCCCTGGACTACGGCTTCATTCCCGAGTCGATCGGCGCCGATGGCGACCCGCTCGACGCGATGGTGCTGGTCAGCGAGCCGACATTTCCCGGCTGCTGGATCGAGGTCAAGCCGATCGCGCTTTTCCGCATGCACGACGACAAGGGCTCCGATGACAAGGTCATTTGTGTCCCGGTCAGTGACCCGAACTGGAACTTCTTCGAGTCGCTCAACGACGTGCCCAAGCAGCTCCAGGACGAAATCTCGCACTTCTTCGCGATCTACAAGGACCTCGAGCAGAAGACCGTCAAGGTCGA
>JAEMSX010000059.1 GCA_016462645.1 Thermoleophilaceae bacterium | reverse complement strand
CCGCCCTGCGTGTTCAGCCACTTGAGCTGCTCGTTGAGCAGGAACAGCGTGGAGATCGAGGGCGTGTTGTAGGTCTGGTTCTTGAGTGAGTTGTCGATCGCCGTGGGGAGATCGAAGAACGCCGGGATGTGGCGATCCGTGGCGGCGATCTCGGCGGCGCGCTCGAGCGCGGCCGGGGAGAACGCAGCGAGCCAGAGGCCGCCTTCCGCGGCGAAGTTCTTCTGCGGGGCGAAGTAGTAGGCGTCGACCTGCGTGATGTCGACGGGCAGTCCGCCTGCGCCGCTGGTCGCGTCGATCAGGACGAGTGCGTCGGCGTCGGCGCCGACAACGCGCTCGACCGGAGCCATCACGCCGGTGCTCGTCTCGTTGTGGGCCCAGCCGTAGACGTCCACTCCGGCCTCCGCGGCAGGGGTCGGGCGCGTGCCGGTCTCAGACTCGATCACGGTCGGCTCGGCGAGCCACGGAGCCTGCTTCGCGGCCTTCGCGAACTTGGAGGAGAACTCGCCGAAGACCAGGTGCTGGCTCTTCTCGCGGATCAGGCCGTGGGTCGCGATGTCCCAGAAGGCCGTCGCGCCACCGTTGCCGAGGATCACTTCGTATCCGTCGGGCAGGCTGAAGAGGCTTGAAACACCGTCGCGGACCTCGCCGACGAGGTTCTTGACCGGTGCCTGGCGATGAGAGGTGCCCAGCAGCGAGCTGCCGGTCGCAGCCAGCGCGTCAAGCGCTTCAGTGCGCACCTTGGAGGGACCCGCGCCAAAGCGACCGTCGGCCGGCTTGATGTCTGCGGGGATGGCGATTACGTCAGGGGAGGTTGTTGCGTCTGTCATGCCCACATTGTGGCATCGGTGATTCGATCAGCCGATCAGGTGGCGGAGATCGCTCTCGAACGACGGATATGAGACCGATGCGGCCTGCATTCCGTCGACGGTGACGCCCTCTTCGCTGGCGAGCCCGGCGATCGCGCCGAGCATCGCAAGTCGGTGATCGCCGTGCGAGGCGATCGTGCCGCCCTTGAGCCGTCCGGTGCCGCGCACGACGAATCCGTCGTCGGTCGCCTCGATGTCCGCGCCGAGGCCCGAAAGGCCGTCTACGACGGTTGCGATGCGGTCGGACTCCTTGAAGCGCAGCTCCTGGGCGCCGCGGACGACCGTCTCGCCTTCAGCAAACGCCCCGAGCAGGGCGACCAGCGGAAGCTCGTCGATCGCGAGCGGGACTTCGTCCCCGGAGACCTCGGTGCCGACCAGCGTCGTGGCAGCGACATCAAGATCGCCGACCGGCTCGTGTCCCGGAATCTCATTGCTGTCGCCCTCCGGGTCGGCCAGCACGACGGCACCCATGCGTTCGAGAATGCGCAGAATCCCGATTCTCGTGCGGTTGAGGCCGACATCCTTGATCACGAGGCGCGAACCCTTGATCAGCACGCCCGCGACGATCATGAAGGCCGCCGACGAAAGGTCGCCCGGCACGTCGATCGTCCCCAGCTCCAGCTCATCGACCAGGCCATCGATCACGATCGATTCGCCCTCGCGCCGGATCGGCACCCCCGCCGCCGCGAGCATGCGTTCGGTGTGGTCGCGGGAGACCTCCGGCTCGGTCACGCGCGTGGCGCCGCTGGCGACGAGTCCGGCAAAAAGCACGCACGACTTGACCTGTCCGCTCGCCACCGGCATCACGTAGTCGATGCCCGAGAGCGGTGCCGCCTCGATGCAGATCGGGGCGGTGCCTTCAGGGCTAGCGTCAATGTGCGCGCCCATCTGGCGCAACGGGTCAACGATGCGACGCATCGGGCGCTTGCGGATGCTGTCGTCGCCGTCGAGTTCCCAGTCGCCGTCGGGCTGGCCGGCGAGCCATCCGGGGAGCAGGCGCATCAGCGTGCCGGCATTCCCGACATCGATCACGCCTGCCGCCGATTCCTGCGCGCCGCGCAGACCGACGCCGCGCACGACGATCTCCTCACCGCGTCGCTCGATGCCGGCGCCGACCGCTTCGACGGCGGCGAGCGTGCTGTTGGTGTCCTGGGAGTTCAGGTAGTTGCGGATCGTCACCGGGGAATCGCACATGCCGGCGACCATCGCCGCGCGGTGCGAGATCGACTTGTCCGCGGGTGGGCGAATCGTGCCCTTGAGCGGGCCCGAGGGGTCAAACTTTGCGCGCATCAGGCTCTCGCCACCGGGAAGCCGAGTTCACTGATCAGATTCTCGGTGCGCGTGGCGGCTTCTTCGCCGGGCACCCAGAGGCTGATCGATCCGCTGCGCATGTCCGCTGCGGGCGAAAGCGCGATGTCGACGATGTTGATCCCCGCTTTGCCGAGCGCGAGCGTGATGTTCGCAAGCACGCCGGGCTGGTTGGGAACGGAAACGCGAAGCTCGAAGACCTCTTCGCCGACGAGATCGCGCTCAAGCAGCGTCTCGCGGTCGGCGCGTGCCTGCTCGTTCAGCCGAACGATCTCGTCGCCGTCTCCCGATTTGACCGCGTCGCGAAACTCGGAGAGTCGCCCGATCACGGCATCGATCGCCGGAACCAGCGCATCGTGGTTTGAGAGGTAGATGTCGCGCCAGATCGAGCTGTTGGCACCGGCGACGCGGGTCGCATCGCGGAAGCTCGGCCCCACCACGGCGATCGAGCCGTCCTCGGTGTTGATCGATCCTGCCGCCTGCGTGACGAGCGCGTTGGCGAGCACATGAGGCAGGTGGCTGATGTCGGCGAGCAACCGATCGTGGTCAGCCGCATCGACGGCGTGGGGCTGCGCGCCGAGGTTCCGCGCGAAGCGCATCAGGCGCTCCAGGCCCGTACCGGTGGTGTTCGGTGTCGGGGTCACGAACCACGTGGAATCTTCAAACAGATCTTCGCGAGCATGCTCAACTCCGGCGGTCTCGGCGCCGGCGATCGGGTGGCCACCGATGAAGCGCGGGTCGCCCACGGCCGCCACGATCTCACGTTTGGTCGAACCGACATCTGTGACCACCGCATCGGGCCCTGCGACAGCCAACACCCGCTCAGCATTCTCAGCGAGCGTCGCGACAGGGCTCGCGAGCACGATCAGGTCAGCGTTGGCAGCGGCATCCTCCGGAGATTGGGCCGCACGCGTGATCACTCCTAGCTTCAGGGCTTCGTCGAGTACCCCGGGGGCGGGATCCCAGCCGGCGACTTCGCCGACTCCATCGATCCGCCTGCGCGCCGCGAGTCCGACCGATCCACCGATCAGGCCGACGCCGATGATCGCGATCTTCGATGACTCAGGGGTTGCGGTGCTCTCGTCTGACATCGCGCAAGATCGTACAGGCGACCCGTTCGGGGCCACCGGTGCACGAATCAGACGGCGGGCAGACCCGCCGCGGGATCGGGCGGTGGCTCGGGTGCCGCGACGGCCTCCTCGGCTCGCGCGTTGGCCAGATCCGCCGAAATCCGCGCAATGGCGGAAACCATCGGTGCGCCGAGGATCAGCCCGATCGCGCCGAACAGGCATCCGCCGCCGATGGTGGCGACAAGCGCCGCCAGCGGATGGATTCCCAAGGCGGCGCCGTAGGCGATCGGCTGGACCATCTGCTGCAGCACGCCGTTGGCGAGCAGCTGAATGATGATCATTCCGATCACGGCCTCGTTGGTGCCGGCGCCGAAGGCAATCAGTACGGAGAATGCCCCGGCCGCCCACGCCCCGAGAAACGGGATGTACGCGCCGATGAAGGTGACCAGCATGATTGTGGCGATCAGCGGGACGCCCAGCACGAACGCGCCGAGGCCCACCACGAGCGCATTGAACACGGCGATGATCGTGACGCCGAAGAAGTAGCCGCGCAGCGAGCCGATCACCCGTCCCGTGACGATGTGCGCCACTGGCGGCGGAACGCCCATGTGGCGCTCAGTCCAGCCGCGAATCATCGGGCCGTCCTTCAGCAGGAAGATCAGGCTGATGAATGTCATCGCGAGGAAGAACGCGATTCCCGTGAGGCTGCTGATGACGCTGCCAACTCCGTCGAGCAGCGTCGACACCGACTTCGTGGTCGACTTCTCGACGTTCGCCTGAGCGTTCTTGGCGTCCTTCGGGTCGATCCCGTGCTCGGAAAGCCAGTTGGTGACGTTGTCTGAGGCTCTGCTGATGTGCTGGCTTGACTCCTCCGACTGGCTGACGATGCCGGAGAAGACAGCCCACGTGAACAGCCCGGCCACGGCGATCAACGCCAGGACGAAGAGGATCGTCCCGATCCCGCGAGGGATCCCGCGCCTCTGCTGCCAGGCGACGATCGGCGATGCGACGGCGGCGATCACGCCCGCGAGGATGAGCGGAATCACGATTGTCGCCGTGAGGGCGAGCAACGCCACCAGGGCCGTTAGCAGCAGCGCAAACCCCACCGCAAACCACGAGGTCAGGCCGACATCGCGCAGCCACTTCGGCGCGACGAACACGGTTTCGATCGCCTCGCGATCGAGTGTCACGTAGGTCGGGCCGGCGGCGGGTGCGCCGTCGGCAGCTGGCTCGGCCGGTTTGGCAAACGGGTTGCGCATACGGCTATTACTAACGACCGCCTAGGACGATCGCGGGATTTTGCGGCGAGCGCTAGGCCGCGACGACTTCGGCCGTCTTGCCGACCATCTCGGCAATGCGGTTGACCTGCTCGGCGTACTCACCGAACTCACTGCCGCGAATCGCCTGCGGACCGTCACAGATCGCGTTCTCGGGATCGGGGTGCGTCTCGACGATGATGCCGTCGGCGCCCGCCGCCGCTGCTGCCAGCGACATCGAGAGAACGAGGTCACGACGACCAGCCGCGTGCGACGGGTCGACGACGATCGGAAGGTGCGTCAGCTGCTGCAGGACAGGAACCGCCAGCAGGTCGAGCGTGAAGCGGTAGCCGGGCTCGAAGGTGCGGATGCCGCGCTCGCAGAGCATGACGTCCTGGTTGCCTTCCTTGAGGATGTACTCCGAGGCCATCAGGAGGTCTTCGATCGTGCTGGAGAGCCCGCGCTTGAGCAGCGCCGGGACGCCGGAGCGACCGATCTCGGTGAGCAGGGTGTAGTTCTGCATGTTGCGCGCGCCGACCTGGATCACGTCTGCGTATTCGACGACGTGCTCGACGTCACGAACGTCCATCAGCTCGGTGACGATCGGCATGCCGAACTCTTCCTTGGCCTCGCCGAGGATGCGCAGACCCTCGACACCGAGACCCTGGAACGAGTACGGAGAGGTGCGCGGCTTGTAGGCGCCGCCACGGAAGAACGGAACGCCCGCGTCCTTGCACTGCTGCGCGCTGGTGAAGACCTGCTCGCGGCTCTCGACGGTGCAGGGGCCGGCGATCAGCGCGAAGTGGCCACCGCCGAGCTTGCGTCCCTCAATCTCGATCGTCGTCTTCTCGCCCTTGGTGAACTGCGAAGAGGACAGCTTGTAGGGCTTCATGATCGGGACGACGTGGTCTACACCATCGGCAAGCTCAAGGCCGGCCTCGTGCACCTGACTGTCAGCGTCGCCGACAGCCCCGATGACGGTGACAAATTGTCCGCGAGAAACGTGGGCGTTTGCGCCTGCCTTCTCAATGCGGTCGATGACGCCCTGGATCTGCTCCTCGGTTGCGCCTTCTGTCATCACGATCATCATTTTGGGTTGCCTACTTTTCGCTTCGCTGTGAGTTGCACTGCGGGTGGTGGTGGGAATTCAGTCTTCAGTTTTGGATCAATCTCGGCTGCGCCCACGGGACTCAGTCGCACCAAAGTTCTTGACTGCAAACGTCTTTGGTGTAAATACGCCGGAAAGCGAGCAATTCCGCCCTGGCGCGTCAGAACAGAGTACGCGATATTTCAGCCGAAGCTGCGCATCGCGGCGATAAATCGATCGTGCTCGGCGCGTTCGCAGTAGCTCGCGCGGATGAACCCCGGCGCGCCGAGCGCCTTGCCCGCGCGAACGATGATCCCCTCGCGCGCCAGGCCGTCGACGACCGCATCCTCGTCAAGTTCGCCGAGGTCGATCCAACTGAAGTTGGTCTGCGTCTCCGCCGTGGCGAATCCGGCCTCGCGCAGCTCGGTCTCGACCCACTGACGCTCGGCGAGCGTGGTCATCACGCGCTCGGTCACGTCGTCGGGGTGGTTGAGCGCCTCGGTCGCGGCGGCCTGCGCCACGAGGTTCACGCTGAAGGGCTGGCGCACGAGATCGATCGCCTGCTTGAACGCCAGCGGGGCGAAGCCGTAACCGACACGCAGTCCGGCAAGGCCGTAGATCTTGGCGAAGGTCCTCGTGATCACGACATTGTCGTGCTCGATCACAAGCGGAAGCAGTCCGTCGCGGTCCACCCCTTCGACGAACTCGATATAAGCCTCGTCGATCACGATGCAGACATCGCTGGGCACTTCGCCGACGAAGGCGTTGATCGCGTCGAAGTCGACGAAGGTGCCGGTCGGGTTGTTCGGGTTGCAGACGAGGACCATCTTCGTCTTCGGCGTGATTGCGGCGAGCATCGCGTCGAGGTCGTGGCGATGGTCGCTGGTCAGCGGCACCTCAACGGCCGTCGCGCCGGTCATCGCGGCGAGGTGCGGATACATCGAGAAGGAGGGCCAGGCGTAGACCAGTTCAGCGCCCGGCTCGAGCAGAACCTGCGCTCCCGCGAGCAGGATCTCGCAGGAGCCGTTCCCGAGCACGATCTGCTCGACAGCCATGTCGTAGGTCTCGGCGAGCTTCGCGCGAAAGGCGCTGCCGCTCGGATCCGGGTAGCGGTTGACGTTGCGCCCGGCTGCGGTGATCGCCTCGGCGACGGCCGGGTGCGGCGCGTGCGGCGACTCGTTGCTGGACATCTTCACCAGCGGCCCGCCGAATGAGTACGTGCTCGCCTGCGGGTAGACCGGGATAGCAGCGATCGCTTCGTTGATGCGGATCGGCATGGCTACTGCGCCGCCGTGAGATCGGTGCGCAGCGTCACGGCGTCGCGCAGGTACACGTGCTTGCTCTGGTGATCCACCGGTGCGTAGTACTGAAGCAGGATGCGGATCGCCAGCGGCAACGAGCCGGGCACGTCGATCTCGCGCGCGCAGAGCAGCGGCACTGCATTGAGCCCGATGTTGCGGGCGGCCACGGCGGGGAACTGAGCGTTCAGATCGTCAGTCGTCGTGAAGATGCAGCTGACCAGCGCGGCCGGCGCGAGGTCGTTGCGCCTCAACACCTCGACGAGCAGCTCCTCGGTCGCCTCGACGATCAGGTCGGCCTCGTTGGCCTTGACCGTGGTGGCGCCGCGTAGGGCGAAAAGTTTGGTGTTCGGATCTGCGTTCATCGTGTCTTGCCCCGGCCGCTGCGTGAGTTGCCGCGCGACTTCGGCTTGGACTGCTTGCCGGCCGGCGGGAGATCGACATTCTGCCAGAGCGATTCGACCTCTTCGGCCGAGAGCCGGCGCGCGGTGCCCTCCTTCAGACGGCCGAGCTCGAGCGGGCCGAACTTGATGCGCTGCAGTTCGCCGACGTCGCGGCCGATCGCCTCGCACATACGGCGGATCTGGCGGTTGCGTCCCTCGCTGATCACGATCTCGAACTCGCGCGGACCGGTCTTGGTGACTTCGGCGCGGCCGGTCTTGCCGTCCTCGAGCTCCACGCCCGCCGCGAGGTGTGCCAGCTCACCGCGTGAGAGCGGACTGCCGCGGCGCACGCGCACGCGGTAGGTCTTGGGCACGCCGTGGCGCGGATGGCTGAGCTTCTGGGCGAGGTCGCCGTCGTTGGTGACGAGCATCAGGCCGTATGAGTTGGCGTCGAGGCGACCGACCGGGTAGAGGCGTTTCTCGGTGCCGACGAGATCGACCACCGTCGTGCGTCCCTCCGGATCGCTGGCGGTGCTGATCACGCCGAGCGGTTTGTTGACCGCGTAAACGACCGTCTTCTCGATCGCGACCGTGTCGCCGTCGACTGTGATCTCGTTGCCGTCGTCCACGTCGCGGGCGGGATCCGTGACGATGTTGCCGTCCACCGTCACGCGGCCGTCGAAGATCAGCTGCTCGGAAGCGCGGCGGCTGGCCACTCCGGCATGGGCGATGTATTTGGCGAGGCGCATCGCCACGAATCGTACGCGCCCGGCAAAAGGTCGCAATTTGCGCACGACAATGGGCACCTGGTGGCCAATGTGGGTCGCAATTTGCGTGAATCGGCGCTAGCCGCGGCACAACGCTTATCTTCATATCGATGGACCTGAACCTCCTCAGCGCCACGATCGAAGAACTCGGCGAGAAGCCCTACCGCGCCAAACAGGTGTGGGAGTGGACCGCGCGCGGGGCAAAGAGCTACGAGGAGATGACCAACATTCCCGAGCTGCTGCGCCTGGAGCTCGACGAGCGCGTCCCCTTCTCCACCCTGGAGCTGGTCGACAGCGCGGAATCCCGCGACGGCACGGTCAAGGCGCTCTTCCACACGCACGACAAGCGCCCGGTCGAGGCCGTGATGATGAAGTACCTCGACGGCCG
>JAEMSX010000128.1 GCA_016462645.1 Thermoleophilaceae bacterium | reverse complement strand
GAACGCGGCGAATTGATCGTCAACAGTTCGCAGAACGGGGGAGCGAAGGACACATGGATTACAGCCGAGTAGAGACGTCGATGGACCGAAGGAAATGAACAGCGCGCCACGCCCAGTGATCGGCGTCTCGAGTTCCGAGATCCGCGTGCCCGAGCACCTGAAGCAGATCCCGAAGGGCGAGCCGCCCCATCGCGAGATCTGCCTCGGTATCCCGTACCTGAACTCCGTGCAGCAGGTCGGGGCGGTCCCGCTGATCATCCCGCCGATGCACCGCGACACGATCGAATCCGTGCTCGAGACCGTCGACGCCGTCTGCCTTTCCGGCGGACCGGATATCGACCCGAGCACCTACGGACAGGCGCCGCACGAAAAGCTCGGACCGACTGAACTTGCGACCGACACCTTTGAACTCGCGCTGGCCCGGGCGGCCGACGCCCGCGGTATGCCGATCCTCGCGATCTGCCGCGGCATGCAGGTGCTGAACGTCGCGCGCGGCGGCACGCTCTACCAACACATCCCGGATGTATACGGCGACGAGGCGGAGGCGCATCGCCAGAAAGAACTTGGCCACCACCCCAGCCACGAGGTCGTGATCGAGCCCGGCACTCTGCTCGAGCGCACGATCGGTGGCGCCCAGGCCGAGGTCAACTCATTCCACCACCAGAGCGTCGAGAAACTCGGAACGGGCCTGCGAATCAACGCGCGCTCTCCCGAGGGGATCGTCGAAGGCGTCGAAGCGGTTGACCGCGACTTCGTCGTCGGAGTGCAGTGGCACGCCGAAAGCCTGACCAATCGCGATGAGCATGAGGCTCTCTTCCGTGGCCTCGCCGAAGCGGCGACGCGCTACCGCAACGAAGCGTCAACAAGGAGATTCCAAGCCGTATGAGTTCCCCCACCACGTCCGTGTCCACGGCCCCCAAGTGGGCCGAATGGGGCGGCGGCAAACACCCCAACTGGACCGTCGGCATCGAAGAGGAAGTGATGCTGCTGAACACGCAGGACGCGACGCTCGCGCAGAGCATCGACTACGTCCTGCGCACGGTGTCGCCGTCGCTGGCCGATCGCCTGACGCCCGAGACCCACGGCTCGGCCGTCGAGCTCGCGACCGGCGTGAACGAGAAGGTCTCCGAGGCGATCAACGACTTGATCGATGTCCGCACGAGGCTCAAGCGCGAGCTTGAACCGCTGGCCCTCAAGGTCGCGTGCTCGGGAACGCACCCGCAGGCGGTCTGGTACCAGACCGTGATCTCCAGCGGCGAGCGCTACCAGGGCCTGTACGGCTCGATGCGTGAACTCGCGCGTCGCGAGCCGACGTTCGCGCTGCACGTGCACGTCGGCGTCGGCGATCAGGAGGATGCGATCCGTCTTTACAACCGCCTGCGCGGGCACGTGCCGTTGTTTCTTGCGCTGTCTGCGAACTCGCCGTACTGGCAGGGTCGCGACACGGGGCTCGCCTCCGCGCGCACTCCCCTCTTTCAGGCTTTCCCGCGCGTCGGCATCCCGCTGAAGTTCGACGACTACGCCGCATATGTGGAGACCGTGGACCTGATGATTCGATCGGGCTGCTTCCCGGAACCCACATACCTGTGGTGGGACGTTCGCCCGCAGCCGCGCTTCGGCACGATCGAGATCCGCACGATGGACGCGCAGATCGACTCGGCGTCCACGGCCGCGCTTGTTGCGCTCGTGCAGTCGGTGTCAAAGCTCGAGCATGATGAGGGCTGGATCAGCGAGCGACAGATATCGGTCCAGGAGGCCTTGAACGAGAACCGCTTTCTCGCCGCCCGCGACGGCTATGACGCCGAGTTGATCGACGCCGACACGTCGACGCGTGTCCCGATCGCACAGATGCTTCCAAAACTGATCGAAGCGGCCCGCCCGCACGCGCAGGACCTCGGTTGCGAAGCCGAGCTTGACTCACTGCTCGACACGGACTTTCGTACCGGCGCGCAACGCCAACGTGACATAGTTCGATCGGGCGCGAGTCTGACCGAACTGGTCGGCACTCTTGCTCAACAGTTTGCCTGATTGAGCATCGCGAATTTCGCGAGGAGGATCGAAGTTGTCGAACATCTCACCCGACGAAGGCCCGATCGGCCTGACGTCGCCGAGCCGTCGCGTGACGATCGGCGTCTCAAGTTCCGAGTTCCGCGAAGCCGCGCGCGAGCGCGTTGTGCCAAGAGGCGACCCGCCGCGCGAGGACTTCGTGATCAGCGTCGAGTATCTGCGCGCGATCCTGCTCTCGGGCGCGATCCCGTTCGTGATCCCGCCGATCATGCC
>JAEMSX010000004.1 GCA_016462645.1 Thermoleophilaceae bacterium | reverse complement strand
GCTGGCGCTGTCCCTGAGCGCCAATTCGCGGAGGCGTCTCATCAGAAGTGGCCTGTCGGCGGGGCTTTACCTCGGCGGTGGGTACCGCTTCGTCAGCCGCAGGCTCTTGCTTTGCGTTACGTGCCATGTGGTGGATTCTCCAGCTCTCGACGTCCGTGCCTAAAGCGTTGGTTGATAGCGGTTCTCGGAGGAACCAAGTGGAGTATCGGCAGCATCGACGATTTGTTTAGTGGGGCAATCCCCCTAGGGTCTGGACCCCATGCCTTTTAAGGCTTGTTCAACGCCTGTTCGATGCGATTCAGGGAATCTTCCTTGCCCAAAAGTTCCAATGACTCGAATATTCCGGGCGAAATGGTCGTCCCGGAGATGGCAACGCGAATCGGCTGAAACACCTTGTTTGGCTTGAGTTCAAGGGATTCACAGACTCCGCGGAGCGCCGTCTCGATGCTTGCTGAATCGAAATTCTCGAGATCTGCGAGCGCATCGCGGGCCGCGGCGAGACGAATTTTTCCCTCTTCGTCCAAAAACTTGGTGCGTGCCTTCTCGTCATCGATCGGACCGTCGAAGAAAAACGCCGCCATCGGCCAGAAATCGGCGAGCGTGGAGATCTTCTCCTGACAGAGCGCGACTGCGGGGCCGAGGCCCGTGCGGCCGGTGAAGCTCTCGATCAGCGCGGTCAGCTCTTCGACGGGCATCTCACGCAGATAGAGCCCGTTCATCCACTGCAGCTTCTTCTCATCGAAGACGGCGGCGGATTTGGAGACGCGCTCGATCGTGAACAGCTTCTGCAGTTCCTCGGTGGTGAAGATCGTCTGCTTGTCGTCGTAGCCCCATCCGAGCAGCGCGAGGTAGTTGCGCACGGCGGCTGGGATGTAGCCGGCATCGCGGAGCTCCTGGACGGAGGCCGCGCCATGGCGCTTGGAGAGTTTCTTGCCATCCGGACCGTGGAGCAGCGGAAGGTGCGCGTAGATCGGTGGCTCGTGGCCGAGCGCCTTCAGGATCATCACCTGGCGCGGCGTGTTTGACAGGTGATCCTCTCCCCTGATCACGTGCGTGACGCCGGCGTCGAGGTCGTCGATCGCCACCGCGAGGTTGTAGAGCGGCGAGCCGTCAGAGCGCGCGATCGTGAAATCATCGATGTTCTCGTGCTGGAAGGTGACGTCGCCGCGGATCGCGTCGTGCACGATCGTCTCGCCTTCGTCTGGCACCTTCAGGCGCGTTGCGCCCTCGAACTCATAGGCGTGGCCGCTTGCCTTCAGTTCTTCGATCGCCGCGCGGTGGCGGGGATCGGCTGCGGCCTGTGAGATCGGACCCTCGTCGTAGTCGATCTCGAGCCACTCGAGCGCCTCGAGGATGAAGTCGACGTTCTCCTTGGTGCTGCGTTCGCGGTCCGTGTCCTCGATGCGCAGGATCATCTTGCCGCCGCTGCCGCGCGCAAGCAACCAGTTGTAGAGCGCGGTGCGGGCGCCGCCGATGTGCAGCAGGCCGGTCGGTGACGGGGCAAATCGATCTATGAGGGTGGATTCGGGCACGGCGGGATCCTAGTTACACTGGCGCGCGATGCTGATCGGCGCACACGTTTCCACTTCTGGCGGCCTGCCCAAGGCCGTCGAACGCGGCGTCGAGACCGAGTCCACCGCGATCCAGATCTTCAACCAGAGCCCGCGCATGTGGCGGCCGACGAAGTACACGGACGATGATTTTGCGGCCTTCCGTGACGCAATGGCTGATTCGACGGTTGACGCGGTTGTGATTCATGCGATCTACCTGATCAACCCCGGATCGTTTGATCCGGAAATCTCGGAGAAGGGTCTCGGAGCATTGACGCACGCTCTGCGGGTCGGCGACGGAATCGGTGCCGCAGGAGTCGTGCTGCACCCCGGTCCGGTGATGAAGGGCCAGGAGTACGAGCCGACGGCCAAGAACATCGTCGCGATGTGTCAGGCGGCGCTGGCTGAGTCGTCTGAGTGCAAGCTGTTGCTGGAGAACGCCGCTGGAGCCAACGCCGTCGGCGGGAAGTTTGAACACCTTGCGGATCTGATCGAGCAGCTGGGCGGGGATCCGCGCGTCGGGGTCTGTATCGACTCGTGCCATTCGCATGCGGCCGGCTATGACGTTCGCTCGATCGAGGCCGTCACCGAGACCTTCGACGAACTCGACCGGATCGTCGGGCTGGACAAGGTCGGCGCCCTGCACCTGAACGACTCGCGCGACGAGTTCGGCTCACACCGCGACCGCCACGACAATCTTGGCGACGGGTTCATCGGTGCGGATGGAATCGCTGCGTTCCTGTCGGACCCGCGCCTGCAGGACGTCCCGACGCTGCTTGAGGTTCCCGGCCACGCGAAGGACGGCCCGAGCGCCGCCGACGTGAAGCTCGCGTTCGAGCTGCGCGAAAAGGGCCTGAAAGCGCGCGCCGCGAAGTAGAACCGCGTCTTTCTCACGGTTTCCCTGAGGAAGCCAGTGGGTTCCCCTGCAAAACGCTGAGGAAGGCCGCCTGGGGCGGGTCAGGGTTCCGCTAGGCGCCGACCGGCAACGCGCCGGCCACCTGCACGCCTTCGATCTCTTCGAGCTCGGCCACGAATGCGCTGCTCTTGGAAACC
Organism: Thermoleophilaceae bacterium; assembly: GCA_016462645.1. Classification (GTDB taxonomy): domain Bacteria; phylum Actinomycetota; class Thermoleophilia; order Solirubrobacterales; family JACPNS01; genus JACPNS01. Next base: position 97,376 of record JAEMSX010000004.1, on the reverse strand, counting down.
TTGTACATGTCGCCGCATTCGAGCTCGATCTCCTCGTCGCCCTTGCGGACGACGATCTCGAGCGGGAGCGGGCCCTTGTGCATTCCGACCACGCCCTGGATGTCGCGTACGAACGATGCCACTGAAGGATGATCTGCGGTGTCGGCGTCGATCACGACGCGGATCGGTTCGGCGTCAAAAGGGCTGCCGGCGGACGCGGCGAGCTCCTCCTCGGTCGGCTCGAAGGGCGCGACCTCCTGGGCGACGAGCTTGACGTCGCCGTCCTTGTGATCGATGCGTCCGCGCACGGTGACGATCGCATCGTTGTGGAGGTGCTCCTTGACGGCGTCCAAAGCTTTTGCGAAGACGATGATCTCCACCTGCGCGGTGAGGTCGTCGATCCGCGCGAACATCATCTGACTGCCGTTCTTGGTGCGGATCGTCTTTGACTCGACGATCATGCCGCCCACGGAGAGCCAGTCGCCGTCGCGCTTGTTCTCAAGGTCGGCGATCGTGCAGTCCACACGGGCGCGCAGCGCGCCGCCGACGGCCTTCAATGGGTGATCAGACAGGAAGAGGCCGAGCGTCTCCTTCTCGGCGGCGAGCATCTCGGGCTGTTCCCACTCGGCTTCCGGGATCGGCGGGCGGACGACTTCGTGCTGGGTCGCGACGGCGCTGTCGGCCATGTCGAAGATCGACCCCTGCCCCATGCGCTCATCGTTCTGTTGCTTGACGCCGGACGCCTGCGCCTGCTCGAGCACGGCGAGCATGCCCTTGCGCGAGGCGCCGGTGGAAGAAAACGCGCCGCACTTGATCAGCGACTCGATCGCCTTCTTGTTGACGGAGCGGTTGTCCACGCGCTCACAGAAGTCCCACAGCGAATCGAACGGTCCGTCCTTCTCGCGCGCCGCGATGATCGCGTCCACGGCCGCGCCGCCGACGCCCTTCACGGCTTCAAGTCCAAAGCGAATGTTGCCCTCGACCACGTTGAAGCGGTGACCGGACTCGTTGACATCCGGCGGCAGCACCTTGATGCCCATCGCCTCGCACTGCACGACGAAGAACGGGACCTTGTCCTTCGTGCTCATGACCGAGCTGATCACCGCAGCCATGTACTCGGCCGGGTAGTTGGCCTTCAGCCAGGCCGTGCGGTAGGCGATCAATCCGTAACAAGCTGCGTGGGACTTGTTGAATGAGTAGTCGGCCGCGTCCTCGTTCATCTTCCAGAGCGACTCGATCGTGCTCTCGGCGGTGCCGGACTCGCGGCAGCCCTCGAAGAACTCGTCCTTCAGGCCCGCCATCTTCTCGCGGTCCTTCTTGCCGATCGCCTTGCGCAGGTCGTCCGCGCGCGGGCCGGAGAAGCCGGCGATCTGCTTGGCGACGAGCATGTTCTGCTCCTGGTAGAGCACGACGCCGTACGAGGATTCGGTGATCGAGCGCAGGCGTTCATCCGGGAACTTGACCGACTCGGGATTGCGCTTGCCGCGCGCATAAGCCGGGATGTGACTCATGGCGCCCGGGCGATAGAGCGCGACGAGCGCGATCAGGTCTTCGAACTCGGTCGGGCGGACTTTCTTCAAGGCTTCGCGCATGCCCTCGGACTCAAACTGGAATACACCGATCGAATCGCCGGCGGCGAGCATCTTGAAGGTCTTCGCGTCGTCCAGCGGCAGTGTGTCCATGTCCGGACGCTCACGCCCGGAGCGCTCGATGATGTCCATCGCCTCCTCGATGACGTCGAGGTTGCGCAGGCCGAGGAAGTCCATCTTCAGCAGGCCGAGCGCCTCGACCGGGCCCATCGAGTACTGCGTGATCACGCGGTAGGCCTTCTCGTCGCCGGGCGCCGACTTGTCCTCTGCGAGCTGCAGCGGGACGATGTCGGTCAGAGGACGATCTGCGATCACGACGGCGGCGGCGTGGATCGAGCTGTTTCGCACGGTGTTCTCAAGGCCCATCGCGAGATCCACGATCTCTTTGGAGGTCGGGTCGTTCTCGTAGACGTCGTTGAGCGGCTGGCCCTTCTTCAGGCAGTCCGCGAAGCTTGGTGAGCGGCCCTGCTCCGGGTCCGGGATCATCTTCGAGAGGCGATCGCCGGTGCCGTAGTCGTGACCGAGCACGCGTGCGGCGTCGCGCACGGCGGCGCGCGGGAACATGCGGCCGAAAGTGATGATTCGTGCGACCGATTCCTTGCCGTACTTGTCCGAGACGTAACGGATGACCTTTTCACGGCCGTGGACGGAGAAGTCGATGTCGATATCCGGCATGGACACGCGCTCGGCGTTGAGGAAACGCTCGAACAGGAGGTCGTAGGCGATCGGGTCGACGTCGGTGATGCTGAGCGTGTAGGCGATGATCGAACCGGCGGCAGATCCACGACCCGGGCCCACGGCGATGCCGTTGTCCTTCGCGTACTTCACGAAGTCCCAGACGATCAGGAAGTAGCTGTTGAAGCCCATCTTGTCGATGACCGCGAGTTCCATCTCGGCGCGTTCGGTGGCTGCTGCCGGGATCGGGTCGCCATAACGCTTGACAAGGCCCTCATGGACCAGCGCCCGCAGGTACTCGCCGTCAGTCTCGCCGCTGGGCGTCTTGTAGCTCGGGATCAGTCGACCGCCGAGCTCGAAGTTCACGTTCACGCGGTCGGCGATCTCGATCGTCGATTCGATCGCGCCCGGCCAATTCTCATACTCCGCCGTCATCTCCTCGTTGCTCTTGAGGTAGAACTCGTTCGTGTCGAAGGTCATCTTCGGCTCGGCGAGCGTGCTCTTGGTCTGCACGCAGAGCAGCGCGGCGTGTGAGTCGTAGTCCTCGCGGCCGAGGTAGTGGACGTCAGCGGTGCCGACCAGTGGCCGGCCCATCTCCTTGGCTACCTGGGCGATCAAGGGGTTCGCGCGATTCTGATCCTCGATCTTGTTTTCCTGGACCTCGAAGTAGACGTCCTCGGGGCCAAAGACCTGGATCAGCTGGTCCGCGTGCTCGCGCGCGGCGCCCATGTCGTTCTGGTTGATCCGGCGCACGAAACGCGACGCAAGGCAACCGGTGAGCGCGATCACGCCTTCGTTGTACTGCTGCAGCAGCTCCATGTCCACGTTGGCCTTGCCGCGGTGGAAGCCCTCAAGGAAGCCCGCACTGCAGAGCTTGGTGAGGTTGCGGAAACCGACATCGTTCTCGGCCAGCAGCGTGAGGTGGTTGCGCTCGACTTTGCCGGACTCTTTGCGGCGGTGGTCGTCGACGTAATAGACCTCGCAACCGAAGATCGGCTTGATGTCCTGCTTCTTGCAGGCCTCATAGAGCTCGACCGAGCCGTTCATCACGCCGTGGTCGGTAAGACCAAGCGCAGGCTGATCGAACTTGGCGGCGCGTTCGGCGAGGTCCTTGATGTGCGCAGCCCCGTCGAGCAACGAGTACTCGGAGTGCACGTGCAAGTGCGCAGTGGTTTTGACAGGTCCGGCCACGCATCGATCCTAGGTTGGAATCCGGCGTCTCAATCCCGTGCCGATTGTCACGGGATCGGCATTCCCGCAAACTGCGCGACTTCTCGCGTTCCGACGTAGGATCGGGCGGGTATGCATTCCGCGTCCGCGCACAGAACCGTGGATCGACCACACCGGGCACTTCAGGTGTTGATCGCAACCCTCGCCCTCGTCGCAGTGTTCGCGACCCATGGCGTGATGGCAGACGACAGCATGCACGAGGAAGGCGGAAGCGAGTGTCTCGCAACCGCATCCGACGTCTCACCAGCCAAGGTTTGCGACCCGTTTGTGTTGACCGCCGGATCGCCGGACCCGGCCATCGCATTCCGGGTCTTTGAGGATCCTTCGGACGATCCGCTTCCCGCGCCATCCGGCCATCGCGCCCGACACGGCCCGAGCGATCTCCAGGTCTTCAGAACTTGATCGTCGTGCCGCGGCGCCGCGAGCGCCGCCACACGACCATGCAAAGAGAAAACCAAAGGAAAAGCATGAAATTCAAATGGCTATCGATTGCCGTTGCGCTCGTCGCAATCGCGACCGTTGTCTCTGGCTGCGGCAGCGATGACGTAACCACCAACTCAAACAACAACATGTCGATGATGGACGGAAACCAGGTCGACGCGATGTTCGTCACCGGCATGGTTCCGCATCACCAGGCCGCCATCGACATGGCTGAGCTCGGGATCACCAACGCAGACCATGCCGAGATCAAGCAGCTCTCGCAGAACATCATCAAGTCGCAGCAGGCCGAGATCGAGCAGATGAACGCGATGAAATCGGACCTGCCCGAGACAAAGGGCACGATGATGAGTCAGGACGAGATGGCCGGCATGATGAGCGATGTCGACTCGCTCAAGAAGGCGAAGAACTTCGACAAGGCGTTCATCGACGCGATGATTCCGCATCACCAGGCTGCCGTGGTGATGGCCAACCGCGTGATCGCAAGCGGCTCGAACGCAGAGGTCGAACAACTTGCCAAGGCAATCGTCAAGGCACAGTCCAAGGAGATCGCAGAGATGCAGTCCTGGCGGGTTGAGTGGTACGGCAAGCCCTTGCCGAACGCGCAGAGCTCAACGATGGGCTCGATGCACGACGGCCACTGACCGGCGCACCGGAGCGGGGTTCGCCTGCGGGCGGACCCCGCTACTGCGCAGCGGCGCGTTCCAGCGCGGCGCCGGCAACGATGACGCCCAGCACGACGACGCCAAGCACCAGCACGGCCCGCTTGCCGCGACTCTTCCGCTTGGGCATCAGGGCGCTGCGCACCTGACGCTTGCCGACAGCCCAGGTCACGCGACCGAGTGTTTCGTAAGCGATGTTGCTCATGGCTTCAACTTACCGGTGATCGGCCAACGGCATGCAGGCAGAAAAAAGGCCCGCACGAGGCGGGCCCATTTTCAAGCGATCTGACCAGGTGGCCTAGAAGCCTTCGGGGTGGCGAACCTTGAACCCGGAGTTGGAGCGCTTGGCGGTGCGCCAACGCGGCCCACGCTCGCCCGGGCCGGATGTGTCAAGGCGGAGACCGGCGATGATGGCGTATGCGTGCCCTGGGTTCGTGTAGACCGTGACCCAGGCTCCCTTGCCCGGAGCGCCCCAGCGCATGAACGACGATGAGTCCAGCGGCGTGCCCTTGAGGAGACCGGCGTTGCCCAGCGCGTAGCTGACCGTGCTTGAGCAGTCGTAACCGCTCGAGATCTTCTTGAAGGTCGCGTGACCGCCGCCGTAGATGTAGGGCTTGCGGGTGATCTTGTTGGCAGCCAGGATGGCTTGCTTGACTGCCTCAGGTGCGCCCTCCGGCGGAATCGCGGTGCGTCCGTCTGCGGAAAGCTTGGCGCGAAGGCCGGGGACCGTTGCAGGTGTGGCCTGGAAGGCCGCTCCACCGCTGTTTGCTGTGGTGACGTCTGCGTGGGCTGCGCTCGTGTTGAAAACGAGGGCGAGAAGAACGATTGCTACAAAGGCAAGGCTCGCGACCAGAAGGTCGAGGGCGGAGCGTTTGCGTTTGTGTCCGAGTACGTGTCCGTGATTAAGCGGCATTCAGCCTCCTTCGTCTGCCTACCGGGTTAGCTGACGGGCTAGCGCTGAAGAAGCTCGCGCTTTCGGGTAAATGAGCCGAAGGCTCCGTTACACCGAATTAGCCCCAAAGAACTTGGTTCCCCGGTTCACTCGTCACACCGTGTTGTGCTTGAGCGATTAGGCTGCTGTTTGTCGTTCAGAAGTTCGAGATACTACACACCCGTGTCGGCGGAAAGAGTCCAGACTTTGGAAAAAAGCCGGATTTACCGCTTATTTCGTGCTTATGAGCCGGTTTTCCTGCTTCTAACTTGGTAGGCCATCCTGCTCTGAAGCGTCCAGAGTTCGATGAATCCGGGGCTCGCCTGCTGACTGAAGAGTCCGCCAGATTCCGAGAATCCGGCCAGTTCCTGGTCGTAGACGGCATTCGGGGAGCTGCGCTTGACCACCGTGGCGTTGCCTTTGAAGAGTTTGACGGTGATCGTTCCGGTGGCCTGCTCGTTGACGCTGTCCATGTATGCGTCGAGATCCCCGCGCAGCGGCTCCCACCAGAGACCGGCGTACGCGAGGTACGCCCACTGGTTGTCGAGCTGCGGTTTGAACTGGTTCTGGTGCGAGGTGCTCACCAGCTTCTCGAGCTCCTTGTGGGCTGTGAGCAGGATCGTCGCGGCCGGCACCTCATAGATGTCGCGGACCTTGAGGCCGACGATGCGGTCCTCGATGTGGTCGACAATTCCGACGCCGTGCTGGCAGCCGAGGTCCCCCACCTTCTCGATCAGGTCCACGAGGTCCAGCGACTCGCCGTCAAGCGCCACCGGGCGGCCCTTCTCAAAGGTGATCGCAACCTCGATCGACTCATCGGGAGCAAGCTCGGGACGCGTGACGAGCTGGAAGACGTCGTCCTCGGGTGCCGTCGAGAGGTCCTCGATCGTCTTGCCCTCAGAGGAGCGACCCCACATGTTGTCGTCGATTGAATAAGGAGCAGCCTCGGTGCCGCCGGCGATCTTGATGCCGTGCGTGCGGCAGTACTCGATCTCCTCCTCGCGGCCCATCTGCCAGTTGCGCACCGGGGCGATCGTCTTCAGCTCCGGAGCGAGCGTCGCGACCGTGCCTTCGATGCGGACCTGGTCGTTGCCCTTTCCGGTGCAGCCGTGGGCGATCGTGTCGCAGTTGTACTTGCGCGCGTACTCGACTGCAAGCTTCGCGATCAGCGGCCTGCCGAGCGCGGTGAAGAGCGGGTAGCCGCCGCCGTAGAGCGCGTTGGCCTTGATCGCCGGGAGGACGTAGTCCTCGGCGAACTCGACCCGGGCGTCGACGACGTCGCAGGCCTTGGCGCCGAGGTCGAATGCCTTGCCGATGACGACATCAAAGTCTTCCTTGGGCTGGCCGAGGTTGACGCAGAGTGCGTAGACCTCGGCGTCGTACTTCTCCTGGATCCAGTGGAGCATCACTGACGTGTCGAGGCCTCCGCTGTAGAGCAGGAGAACGCGGTGGACGTCCTCGGGGTGGGCCTCGTAGGAGGTGGTGACGATGTCGATGGGTGATTGGTCGCTCATGGAAAAACCTTTGGTGGGATCGGGGCGGGAGACTAGCTGGGGATCGCTTGCGCAAGGGCTGTGAGGGCGACGTCTGCGTCCTCGGTTGTTGCGATCAACGGCGGCAGGAAACGCAGTGTGGAGGGGCCCGTGGCGTTGGCGATGACTCGGTGCTCATTGAGCAGATCGGAAACGACTTGTTTGGCGTCGATCTCCTGATCGAGCTCCACGCCGAGCATCAATCCGCGTCCTTGGACGCTGCCGTGGGCGGAGAGACGCTCCGCCAGATACTTGCCGAGCTCATTTGCCTCCGACTGGAGTTCCGCGTCGGCGAGCAGATCAAACGCGACGCATGCAGCAGCGCAGGCGACGGGGTTGCCGCCAAAGGTCGAGCCGTGGTACCCGGGCTGAAGCGCACCCGCGCAGTGCTCAGCCGCCAGCATCGCCCCAATCGGCAATCCGCCGCCGAGCGCCTTCGCGAGCGTCATCACGTCCGGCACGACCGGGGTCTGCTCATACGCAAACAGCGACCCGCTCCGACCAAGCCCGCACTGCACCTCATCAAAGATCAGCAACGCGCCAACGGCGTCGCAGGCCTCACGTGCGGCGATCAGCACGTCGTCCGGGATCGCGAAGACACCACCCTCCCCCTGCACAGGCTCGATCAGCACGGCGCAGGTGTGCGGAGTGACTGCCGCGGTCATCGCGGCGGCGTCATCATTCGGCACGGTCTTGAATCCGTGGACCAACGGCGTGAACGGGGCCTGCTTGTCCTCCTGCGGAGTGGCAGAGAGCGCGCCCATCGTGCGGCCGTGGAAGGCGCGCTCGAGCACCACGATCTCGCGGGCGTTGCTGCCGTTGCCATGGGCGTAGGCACGAGCAAGCTTGATCGCGGCCTCGTTGGCCTCGGCGCCGGAGTTGCAGAAGAAGGCGTTCGAAGCGAAGCTGCGATCGGTCAGGGCCCGCGCCAGCTGCTCAGCCGGCGGCGTCCAGAAAAGATTCGATGTGTGGATCAGCTCGCGCGACTGGCGCTCGATCGCCTCGACAATCGCCGGGTGGCAATGGCCGAGGCTGGTCACGCCCAGGCCGCAGAGGAAATCGAGATACTCGTTCCCCTCCGCGTCATACAGGTGTACGCCCGATCCGCGCACGAACTCGACGCCGTAGCGCGCATAGTTCCCCGTCTGCGCCGAGGCCTCGCCGTAAATCTCAGAAAGCGCCATCTACCGCTCCGGCTTGATCTGCGTACCGAAGCCCTCGTCGGTGAAGAGCTCCAGAAGGATTGAATGCGGCTCGCGGCCGTCGACGATGCTGGCTGAGTTGCCGCCGCCGCGAATCGCGTCGATGCAGGCCTGGAGCTTGGGCTTCATGCCGCCCTCGATTGACGGGAGCGCCTTCTCCACTTCATCGGTCGTGGTCTGCGAGATCAGCGACGTCGGGTCCGACGGATCCTTCAGCCATCCGGCAACGTCAGTCAGGAAGATCGTCTTGCTCGCGCCGAGCGCGTGCGCCACGGCGCCGGCGGCCTCGTCGGCATTGATGTTGTAGTCCTGGCCCTCGCGGTCGGTGCCCACAGGCGCGATCACGGAGATGTAGTCGTCGCGGATGTGATCGAGCAGGCCGGTGTTGACGTGATCGACCTTGCCGACGAATCCGACGTCGTTGCCGTTGGGCATCGTCTTGCTGACGCGGAACATCCCGCCGTCGTCGCCGGAAATACCAACGGCGAGCTGGCCGTGGCGGTTGATCCGCTGGACGATGTCCTTGTTCACCTTTCCGATCAGGACCATCTTGGCCACGTCGACCGTGTCCTGATCCGTCACGCGCAGGCCGTCGACGAACTCGACGTCAAGCCCGAGCTTGCCCATGTGTTCGCTGATCTCGTTGCCGCCCCCATGGACGATCACCGGGTGCATGCCGACGTATTTCAAAAGCACCACGTCGCGCGCGAAGCTCTCGCGCAGCGAGTCCTCGACCATCGCCGCACCGCCGTACTTGATCACGATCGTCTGACCGTGGAACTGGCGGATGTACGGGAGCGCCTCCAGGAGTGTTGAGATGTCGCGTGGCACGTGGGCTCCTCAGGTCGTGTATTCGGCGTTGAGCGTGACGTAGGCGTGGCCGAGGTCACTGAAGTAGACAGTGGCCTCGTGACCCTCGCCCGGTATCGAGACCGCGTACTCGACCTCACGGCCGCTGACGGCCTCTTCGAGCGCGGCCTGATCAAAGTCGTTGCGGATTCCGAAGGTCGCCACGGAGACGCCCTCGATGTCGATGTCGATCCCCTCTGGCTGACCGGTCGCGAGCGCCATGCCGGCGGCCTGCATGATCCGGCCCCAGTTGGGGTCGCCGCCGTTCAGCGCGGTCTTCACCAGCGGCGAGTCGGCGATCGCGCGGGCGGTCTTCTCGCAGAGCGCCTGATCGCCTCCGGTCACGGTGATCCTGCCGATCCGGTCTGCGCCCTCGCCATCGCGCACCAACGAAATCGCGAGGCCCTTCAAAAGAGCGTTGAGCGCCTCGGCGAGCTTGGCCTCGTCGTCGCTTCCCGGGGCGACCTCCACCCCGCTCTGACCGCCGGCCATCAGGAAGACCGAGTCGTTGGTCGAGAGCTGCGCGTCCACGGTCACGCGATCGAAGGACTGCGTTACGGCGGTGCCGAGCAGCGCGTCGGCCTGTGCGGACGTGATCTTGGCGTCGGTCTCGATGAACGCCAGCAGCGTCGCATGCGGCGCGTGCAGCGGCGCGATCATGCCGGCGCCCTTGGCCTGACCGGAGAGCACGACTGGTCCGCCCGAGAGTTCGAGCTTCAGCGTTGCCGCCTTGATCCAGAGGTCTGTGGTGCAGATCGCTTCAGCGAACGAAAGCGCGTTGTCGGCCTTCAATTCCCGCGAGACCAGCTGAGCGCCCTTGGTGAGAGCGCGCGTGCTGAGCTGCTGACCGATCACTCCGGTCGATGCGACGCCCACGCGGTTCTCGGGCACGCCGCAGGCCATCGCGCCCGCGCCCTGCATGTAGAAGGCGTTATCCCTCCCGAACGGCCCGGTGGCTGCATTCGCGTTGCCGCTGTTGACAACGACCGCGCGCATCTGATCGAGATCGACGCGCGTGCGGCAGACCTGGACCGGCGCGGCGGGCGCGCTTGAAATCGTGAAGCGAGCGGCGGAAGTCGTCTCGTCAGCGTCGCTGACGATGATCCCGAAGTCGACCTTGCCGCTCGGCTTGATGCCGGCCGCGACTCCGCCTGCGCGGAAGCCCTGCGGGAGCGTGTTCGGATCGAGCACCTCCACCGCTTCGGGCAGATCGACCCAGCGGCTCTCAAACAGCGAGGGGCACTCGAGCTTCTCAGGCGCGTGCATTATTGATCTCCTGACCGGTCAAGAGACCTGCGCCCTCATCGAGCCCGACCATCAGGTTCAGGTTCTGCACGGCGGCGCCGGCTGCGCCCTTCCAAAGATTGTCGATCGCGCTGTAGATGATCACGCGGCCGGTGTCCTGCTCGACGGCCGGGTGGATCGCGGCGAAGTTGGTGTCGCGCACATCGCGCACGCCCGGCGCGTTCTTGACGACCTTTATGAACGGCTCGCTCGCGTAGTACTCGGTGAAGCGCGTGAAGAGCTGCTCCTGGGTGATCGGCTCCTTCGGCTGCAGGTAGACCGTCGCGAGGATTCCCTGATCGAGCGGGATCAGATGCGTGGCGAAGCTGATGCGCGTGAGGCCGGTGAGCTCCATCTCCAGCTCAGCGCGGTGGCGGTGCCGACCGACGCTGTAGGGCGAGACGTTCTCGACGACGCTCACGAAGTGGGTCTTGTCGTTGGCACCCCGGCCGGCGCCGGAGACGCCCGCCTTGACGTCGACGATCACGTCGTCGGTGAGATCAGCCACGGGATAGAGCGCGAGCAGCGCAGCGGTCGAGTTGCAGCCGGGGTTCGCGACCAGTTCCGCGTCCTTGATCCGCTCGCGATGCCGCTCGGTCAAGCCGTAGACGGCCTGGTCGAGCAGCTCGGGGATCGGGTGCGGCTCGTAGTACTCCTCGTATGCGGCCTGCGAGAGCCGGAAGTCGGCGGAGAGATCGACGACCTTCAGGCCGCGCTTGAGCAACGCATCGACGGTCGGCGCTGCGGCCTTGTGCGGGTACGCGACCAGCGCGGATCCGGCCCGCTCGGCGATGTCGTCGAGGATCGGTTCCTCGAGTTTGAGCGGGACGTCGTAGCGCGGGTGGATGTCCGAGAGCCGCAGGCCGGTCTCAGAGCGGCCGGTCACGGCCGTCAGCTCAAGCTCCGGGTGCCGCCAGACGATGTCGGCGGCCAGCGCACCGGCGTAACCGGTGGCGCCGAAGACTGCAACCTTGTGGTTTGACTCAGCCACGCAGCGCGCCGCCGATCTCTTCAAGCTTCTGCGTGATCGACTTGCGCGCCTTTTCGGTTTCCTTGTCGGTCAGGGTCCGGTCGGGCGCGGCGTATGTGAGACGGATCGCGAGCGACTTCTTGCCCTCGCCCACCTGTTCGCCCTCGAAGACGTCGAAGACGTTGGCATTCTGGAGGTACTTGCCGCCTGATGATTCGACGGCCGCGATCACCTCGGCCGCAGGAACGTTTTGCGGCACGACGACCGCGATGTCCTCGCGCGAGGGCGGGAAGCTCGTGAAGCTCTCGAAGGTGGTCGGCGCGGGCAGCGCGGCGGCCACGAGATCAAGATTCAGCTCGGCGGCGGTGGCACCGCTGATGTCGTGCTCCTTGGCGACCAGCGGGTGGATCTCGCCGAGGTATCCGACCGACTGACCACCGGCGACGAGCGTTGCCGAGCGGCCCGGGATCAGGTACGGATGATCGTCGCCGTCGAGCGGCTCGAAGCCGATCTCAACACCTGAGTTGGCGGAGATCGCCTCGATGATGCCCTTCAGCGCGAAGAAGTCCCCCTCGCCGGGCGCGGCGTCGCGCCAGGATGCAGCGTGCGGCGCGCCGCTCAGCAGCAGCGCGAGCGCGGTGTGCTCCACAGGATCCGAGATCGTTCCGTTGTAGACCGTGCCGACTTCAAAGGTGCGCACGGCATCTGCGCCGCGGGCGAAGTTGTGCTGCGCGACCTCGAGCAGGCCGCCGAGCACGAGCGGGCGCATGACCGACTGATCCTCGGAGAGCGGGTTCGCGATCCGCAGCCGCACGCCGGGCAGCTCCCCGCCGGGCGCGAGCTTGTTCAGCGCGGCCTCGCTGGTGAAACTCCATGTGATCGACTCGCTGTAGCCGTTGGCGGCAAGCAGGTCTTCCAATCCGCGCTTGAGCTTCTGCGCGGGCGAGAAGCTGCCGATCGCGGTGGGCGATTCAGGCAGGGTCGCGGGGAACGTGTCAACGCCCTGAATGCGCGCGACCTCCTCGATCAGGTCGGCCTCGCGCGTGACATCGTTCGAGCGGTAATGCGGCGGGGTCGCCAGCAGGTTCTCGCCGCTCATCTCCACTTTGAAGTCGAGGTGCTCGAGGATCTCGGCGCAACGCGCGATCGGAATCCTCGTGCCGAGCAGCCCCTCGACCCGCGCCTCGCGCAGCTCGATCGGCTGCGGCTGAGAGATCTCGCCGGCGACATCGATCGTGGAGCTCACCAGCGTGGCTCCGGTCAGTTCGACCATCAGCTTGGACGCGATCTCCTGAACCTCCAGCGGGAGAATCGGAGAGAGGCCCTTCTCGAAGCGTCCGCTCGCCTCGCTGCGCAGCGCGAGCTTCTGGCTGGTGCGGTGGATGTTCGGGCCATTCCACGCGGCGATCTCGAGCAGCACGTTCGTGGTCTCGCTCGAGACCTCGCTGATCTGGCCGCCCATGACGCCGGCGATACCGGTCGGGCCTTCGGCGTCACACACGACAAGCATCTGACCGTCGAGCGTCCGTTCGACGTCGTCGAGCGTCGTGATCTTCTCTTCGTGGGCGGCGTGACGGATCACGAGCTTGTTGCCACGGATCTTGTCCATGTCGAAGGCGTGCATCGGCTGCGAGGTCAGCAGCATCACGTAGTTCGTGATGTCGACAACGTTGTTGATCGGGCGCTGACCGGCGGCCGAGAGCCGCTCCTTCAGCCACAGCGGCGACGGGCCGACCTTCACATCGCGGAAGATCCGCGCCGTGAAGCGCGGGCAGAGCGTGTGGTCCTCGACGGTGATGTCAAAGGTCTCATCGCCCTCTGGCGCAGGGCCGAGTTCCAGCTCTGCGAGCGGGTTTCCGGTGATCGCATGGACTTCGCGCGCGACGCCGTGAACGCCCAGGCAGTCGGGGCGGTTGGGTGTGATTTCAAGTTCGAGTACGTCCTGACCCGGGGCGAGAACCTCGGCCAGCGGCGCTCCGGCAGCGACGCCTCCAACGTCGAAGTGCTGCTCGAGCTGGATGATCCCGTCATGGTCCTCGCTGATCTCGAGCTCGCGCTCGGAGAGGATCATGCCGTTGCTCTCGACGCCGCGCAGCTTGGCCTTCTTGATCTTCGTGCCGTCGGGCATGACTGCGCCCGGCTGCACGACGGCCACGGTCTGACCGGCGTCCACATTGGGTGCGCCGCAGACGATCGTCACCGGCTCATCAGCGCCGACATCGACCGAGCAGACGCTCAGCTTGTCGGCATCGGGGTGCTTCTCGCGCGTTAGGACCTTGCCCACGACGAATCCGTCGGTCTCGGCGGCGCCGTGGCGACCGATCCGCTCGACCTCAGTGCCGGTCATCGCGAGGCGCTCGGCGAGCTCATGCACGCCAAGGCCGGAATCGCAGTATTCATTGAGCCAGTTCAGCGGTACGCGCATCAGTAACCACCCGCCTCGAACTGCGCCAGAAGCCGCAGGTCGTTTTCGTAGAAGAGCCGCAGGTCCGGGATGCCGTGTTTGAGGAAGGCGATCCGCTCGACGCCCATGCCGAAGGCGAAGCCCTGGACCTTCTCGGGGTCGTAGCCGCTGTCGCGCACGTATGAGAAGACGTTCGGGTCGACCATGCCGGCGCCGAGGATCTCGATCCAGCCCGTGCCCTTGCAGAGATTGCAGCGCGAGCCGTCCTTCAGGTGCCCCTTGCCGGAGCATTTGAAGCAGGACACGTCGATCTCCACCGACGGCTCGGTGAACGGGAAGAAGTGCGGGCGCAGCCGGACTTCGCGGTCTTCGCCGAAGATCGCGCGCGAGAACTCGAGCAGCGTGCCGCGCAGGTCGGAGAGCGTGATGCCCTCGTCAACGGCAAGGCCCTCGATCTGATGGAACATCGGGGTGTGCGTGGCGTCGGAGTCGCGGCGGTACACCTTGCCGGGCACGATCACGAAGACCGGCGGCGGCTGCTCCTCCATCACGCGAATCTGCACGGGCGAGGTGTGCGTGCGCAGCAGCACGTCGTCCTCGAAGTAGAAGGTGTCGGTCCACTCGCGGGCAGGATGGTTTGGCGAGTGGTTGAGCGCGTCGAAGTTGTAATGGACCTTCTCGACCTCGGGGCCTTCGGCGACCTTGTAGCCCATGCCGATGAAGACGTCTTCGATCTCGCGACGCACGCGGGTGATCGGGTGCAGGGCGCCGCCGCCGGCCACGGGCGATCCGGGCAGCGTGATGTCGATCCGGTCCTGCTCGAGCAGCTGCGTGAGCGCCGCGGTCTCAAGCTCTTCCTGCCGCGCGGCGAGCAGCGCTTCGAGCTTGCCGCGCGCTTGGTTTCCGGCTTTTCCGACCGGGCCCTTCTCCTCGGGCGGCAGCGTCGCGATCGATTTCAGGATGTCGTTCAGTTCGGCCTTGCGACCGAGGAAGTGGATGCGCACGTCCTCGAGTTCTGCGAGCGAGGCGACGGAACCGATCGCCGAGGCGCCGGCACTCTCAATTGACTGGATCTTTTCGACAGTTTCAGACATCTCAGGCTTGTTTCTCAGTTGAGTTCGTGATTCCCGCAAGCTGGTACAAAGCGACCGTTGCGGCCATTGCGACGTTGAGCGATTCGGGGCCGGTCTCGAGCATCGGGATGCACGCCACGAGGTCAGCCCGCTCGAGCGTTTCCGGGGCAAGCCCCTCGCGCTCGGCGCCCGCGCAGATTACGACAGGACCCTCAACATCGACGTCCGCGATCTCGATGTCCCCAGACCCGTCCAGCGCAACAATCGTCACACCCGGATACGACAAGGTTGCCTCTATGACGGGCGGATTGGCGAAGGTTGCGCCCATTCCGGCGCGGAGGGCCTTTGGCGACCACGGCTCGGCGCAGCCGGGGCCGAGCAGGACGGGCGAGTCCGAGAAGGCTGCCGCCGACCGGATCAGGGTGCCGACGTTGCCGGGGTCGGAGACACCCTCAACGTAGAGCGCAAGCTGACCGATCTCCACATCGCCGCTTTCGGCCTCGTCGAAGACTGCAATTGCGCGCGAGCCTGACCCCAGACCAGAGGCTTCGGCCAGAACGCCATATTCGACGGCCCAGGCAGACGGCTGCTCGGCGATCCACTCGGGCGCGTCCGGTGCGTGGAAGATCCGGTCCGGCACCCAACCAGCCGCAAGCGCAGCCGCGATCAGATCTTCGCCCTCGGCGACGAACTGCTTGCGGCGCATGCGGAAGCGCTTCTCCTGAAGCTTTTTCAGATCTTTGATCTGCTGGTTGTCTTTTGAGGTAATCATCAAGTCGGTTTAGAGCAATAAAAAGGGCGCCTTGCTGTGCAGGGCGCCCGGGTCAGTCGGATGCAAGAGTTGCTTGTGAGCAGCTCAGGCAACCGCCTCGCGGGCGGCGTCGGTAAAGCGTCGGAATGCCTCGGTGTCGTGCACCGCGATGTCGGCGAGCATCTTGCGGTCGACCTCAATGCCGGCCTTGTTCAGGCCGTTGATCAGCTGCGAGTACGTCATGCCTTCCTGACGGGCGGCTGCGTTGATACGCGTGATCCAGAGGCGACGGAAGTCGCGCTTCTTGTTGCGGCGGTCGCGGTAGGCGTAGCTGTCTGACTTGAGCAGCTGCTCCTTGGCGCGGCGGTACGACGAGTTCTTCTCACCGCGGTAGCCCTTGGCGCGCGCAAGAACGGCCTTGCGACGACGGCGTGATGCAACTGCGTTGGTTGAACGGGTCATACAAAAACTCCTAGAAGGTTCTTACTTACCGAGCAGCTTCTTGATGCGGGGCGCGGTGTCCTTGTCCATCGTGATCGGACGGGCAAAATCGCGCTTGCGCTTCGCAGACTTGTGCTCAAGGTTGTGCGAGGACATGCCGTGGCGTCCACGGACCTTGCCGGTTCCGCTGACGGTGAAGCGCTTTTTCGCGCCGGAATGTGTCTTTTGCTTAGGCATATCGAAGGGGCATTAAAGCACACCCGCGTTTGCGCCCCCAATCGCGCATCACTTCCTTCAACCCGAAAATCGAGCACCACCCCCTCTTTTTGCATGCCTCCGGCATGCAAGCGATGTGCGCTGAAATCCGCCCCTTACCTACGCGGCTCTCGTTGCATGCCTCAGGCATGCAACGGATTCCGCTTGAACAAGGGCCTTCAATCGGCCGATCCGCGTTGCATGCCAGAGGCATGCAATGGAGCGTGACAGAGGGCTTCGGCGCCGCGGGCGTGAGGTGGCGGGGATACCGACGCTTATGAAGCGTCAGTTTCGGCTGCAGCGGTGGCTTTTTCGCCGTCCGCTGCCTCTTCTTCGGCCTTCATGGCCGCAACGCGCTCTTCGTGCGCACGAGCTTCGGCGGCCTTGCGTTCACGCTTGGCCTTCTTCGACTCTTCCTCGTGCTTGGCGACGTCGTCGGAGTGCTGCTTGATCGCTTCCTTGGTGGGACCGAGGACCATGGTCATGTTGCGACCCTCCTGAAGCGGGTGCTGCTCGATCGTGCCGAGCTCCTGGACCTCTTCGGCCAGTTTCATCAGCAGGTCGCGTCCACGCTCGGGATGTTCACGTTCGCGACCGCGGAACATGATCGTGACCTTGACCTTGTCGGCGTGCTTCAAGAAACGCACGACGTGACCCTTCTTGGTGTCGTAGTCGTGCGTCGCAATCTTCGGGCGCAGCTTGATCTCGCGGATCGTGATCTGCGTCTGGTGCTTCTTGGCGGACTTCGCCTTCTGCGCCTGCTCGTACTTGTACTTCGAGTAGTCGAGCACGCGGCAGACCGGAGGACGCGCGTCGCCGGCGACTTCGACCAGGTCGAGGTCGCGCTCCTGCGCGTACTTCAAAGCTTCTTCGATCGGCAGAACGCCAACCTGAGAACCGTCATCACCGATCAGTCGCACTTCCTTCACGCGGATGCGCTCGTTGATACGAGTGTTGTCCCGCTCCGGGGGACGACGGTCAAACCTGCGAGGAACTGCCACTAGCTAGCGCCTATCGCTGCGACGGCGGTCGCAGAGGTCATCTTGGATTTTGGCGCTGAAAGAAGCAAGTGGAATAAGGATACCGAAGTGCGGGCGAGAGAAGGTCAAGGCGACTGACTCTTCATCTTCTGGACCATTTCTTGGACCTGCAGCTGCACGGCGGGCGGCTGCGCCGCCAGCTGTTCAGGAGTCCACGCCCACTTCTCTCCGCCGCCCTCAGTCAGAAAGCGGTACGCGTCCGCGTTGGCGGCGCGCGTGTTCAGGCCGAGGCCGGGATCAATCGAAAGGAAGTCGGTGTTCGTAGCGACTTTCTCGCCGGCACGGACGAGCGCCGTCGCATACACACGGTTGTAAGCGAAGCCTCCGCGGATCGAGGCGGCGCCATCGGCCATCGTCGCGAGATTCGACACCAGCATGAATCCCAGTACCAACACGAATGAGATCCGCGCCCCGGGCGTGGAGAGTCGCTTGCCTCGGAGCTGCTCTGCGAGTGCGAGTCCGACCAGCAGTATCAACGTGTAGCGATAGCGCGATGCGGAAGGATCTGCAACGCCCCCGCGACCGATCGTCACGACGGCTACGTAGACAATCGGCATCGAGAGGGCACTGGCGAGCGACGGGCGAATCGTCCGCTCTTTTGCAAACAGGTAGATCATCACGCCGACTACCAGCACGGCAAGCGGAGTGCCCCATGAGTTCACGCCGCCGATGTCGCCCGTCAGTCCTGCGAACGTCGATTCGATCATCGACGCGACCCAGTCGGGGAGCGTCTTCGGATGAAAAGCCTGCGAGGTTCCCTCGATCAGCCACCAGATCCCGAACAGCACCAGCGGCGTCGCAACGACGTTGATCGCGCGCCGGCGCGTTTCCTTGAACAGCGCGTAGGCCAGGATCGCGGCCACGAACACCAAAGCGTTGTTGTCACCGAACAGCGCGATCACCAGCAGCACGGACGCGATGATCTGATTCTTCGTGGTGTCGGACGACTCGAAGAAGACGATCGCCCAGATTCCGGCCGCGATCGCCGTCATCCAGCCGAAGTTGAAGTTCCAGACGATCAGCTCATAGCCCGAGCCATAGAACAAGAGCAGCAGGGCACCACCAGCGGCGATCCACTCGCCCACTCGCTTGCGCGCATAGGCGAACGCGCCCCAGACCACCGCGACCTGAGCGGTCAACGAACACGCCGTGAGCAAGCCCGTTGCCCCTGGATAAAAGAGCTCGCGATCGATGTTGAAGACGATCGGCGTCAGCGGCAGCAGATGACCGTTGAAATCGCCGAAGATGTCATTGAGGCTCCAGCCATCGCGCCAGAGCAAGAAGGTCCACTCGTCCTGCCAGATCCCGGACTCGCGCTGGAAGTGGAGCAGCAATGGGATTGACAGCACCGTCGCCGCAGCGAGAAGCCAGACTGGAAGGCGTTTGTCGCGGATCAACGCGTTCAACGGGCGCGTGACGCGACTTCGTCGAGCAGTGCGCTGATCGCGTCCTCGATCGATACGCGCGCGCCATCTTCGGTCTGATGGCGCTTGCGCGGGGCAACCGTGCCCGTCTCCACTTCTTCATCGCCGACGACCCACATGTAGGGCGCTTTGGCGAGTTCTGCTTCGCGAATCTTCTTGCCGACCGATTCGGTGCGTGTGTCCACGATCGCGCGCAGGCCGTCGTCGGCCAGGCGATCGGCGAGCTTCTGTGCCTCGCCGTTGTGTTTGTCGCTGACCGGGATCAGCTGCACCTGCGTGGGCGCCAGCCACAACGGGAAGTCGCCGCCGAAGTGCTCGATCAGGATTCCGATGAAGCGCTCGAATGACCCGAACAGGGCGCGGTGGATCATCACCGGGCGCTGGTCCTCGTTGTCGGGGCCGGTGTACGTGAGGTCGAACCGCTCCGGCATCGAGAAGTCGAGTTGGACCGTCCCCAACTGCCAGCTTCGTCCCAGCGAATCCTTCATATGCAGATCGATCTTCGGCCCGTAGAACGCACCGTCGCCTTCGTTCACCTCGTAGTCAAGATTCTCCTTCTTGAGCGCACTCTCGAGAATCCCTTCGGCGCGATCCCACATTTCGTCGGTTCCGACGCGCTGCTCTGGACGCGTCGAGAGCTCGAGACTGGGCTCGAAGCCGAAGACCTCGTAGATGAAGAATCCAAAGCGCAGGCAGTCGATCACCTCCTGCTGAATCTGGTCTTCGGTGCAGAAGATGTGTGCGTCGTCCTGGGTGATGTGGCGGACTCGCATCAAGCCGTGAAGCGTGCCCGAGGGCTCGTGACGATGGACGAGGCCGTCTTCTGAGTAACGGATCGGCAGATCGCGGTAGCTGCGGCGCTCGTTCTTGTAGATCTGGATGTGCGCCGGGCAGTTCATCGGCTTGATGCCCATCGGGCGATCCTCGATGTCCGTGAAGTACATGTTGTCGCGGTACTTGTCCCAGTGGCCGCTGATCTTCCAGAGGTCGACGTCGAGAAGGATCGGCGTCTTCACTCGGTTGAATCCACGGCGAGCGTTCTCAGTCGACCAGAGTTCCTGGAGCGCGCCCCAGATCTTCATTCCGTTCGGGTGCCAGAACGGCGAACCTGGGGAGAGCTCGTTGAAATGAAAGAGGTCGAGCTGTTTGCCCAGGCGACGGTGATCGCGCTTCTTCGCCTCCTCGATCATCTCGAGGTGATTGGCAAGATCTTCCTTGGAGAGGAACGCCGTGCCGTAGATGCGCGTGAGCATCGTGCGGTTCGAGTCCCCGCGCCAGTACGCCCCGGCGATGCTCGTGAGCTTGAAAGCCTTGATCTTTGAAGTGTCCGTGGCGTGCGGGCCGCGGCAGAGGTCGGTGAAGGGGCCATTCGTGTAGAGGCTGACGGTGTCGGCGCCCTCGTTCTTGATCAGGTCCTCGATCAACTCGACCTTGTAGTCCTGACCCTCGTGGGCGAATTTGTCCATCGCCTCGCCGGTCGTCACATCCTGCCGGGAGAACTGCTCCTTGGCCTTGATGTGCTCCTTCATCTTCGCTTCGATGCGCGGGAAGTCGGCGTCGGAGATCTCGGCGCCCTCCGGGAACTCGAAGTCGTAGTAGAAGCCGTTCTCGATCGGCGGGCCGATGCTGATCTTCACGCCCGGGTAGAGCTCCATGACCGCGGCGGCCAGCACGTGCGCCGTGTCGTGGCGCACGAGTTCGAGCGCCTCCGGGGACTTGCCGGTGATGATGCTGATCCGGGCATCGTCGGGAAGTGGGCGCGCGAGATCGCGCAGGTCGCCGTTGACCTCGATCGCGAGCGCGGCGCGGGCGAGCCCTTCGCCGATCGCGAGCGCGGCGTCTCCCCCGGTCGCGCCTTCGGCGAGTTCAAGAACTGTGCCGTCTGGAAGCGTGACGTTCATCGGCGTGGATCGTAGATCACGGCGCGACGCCGATGAATCCGTAATGATGGTCGCAAGTCTGCTGCTCAATTATCCCCGAGAGGAATCTGTACATATGTCTGACTTTCCCGAGGTGAATCCGGCTCTGGATTCATCGTTCGCTCTTCCGCCCGACTCCGTCGCATATTTCGTCGACTACGAGCACAAACGCAGTCGGCTGACGACCTTCTTCCGGTTCCTGACCGTGATCCCGCCGATGATCTGGCTCGCGATCTACGGGATCGGCGCGGCTCTCGTGACGATCTACGCGTGGTTTGTGCTGCTGTTCACGGCGAAGTTCCCCGAAGGCGCCTACGGGTTCCTTTCGAACTTCCACCGATACGCAACGCGGGTCAACGCCTATGCGTTTCTCGCCACGGACAAGTTCCCGGGATTCAGCGGGAGTCCCGATGTGCCCTACGCCGCACACCTGCTGATCGGACCGCCAAAGGACGCGTACAGCCGGGTGAAGGTGTTCTTCCGAATCATCCTCTACATCCCGTTCTACATTGTTGCCTACGTGCTGACGATCGTCGCCGAAGTCGTCGCGATCGTTGCCTGGTTCGCGATCGTGATCACCGGCAAGCAGCCCAAGGGCCTGCAGGACGCGCTGAACTTCTGCCTGGGCTTCGTCTACCGCACTCAGGTCTGGTACGGACTGCTCACCGAGGACTGGCCGAAGTTCTCCGATGACGAGGTCAACCGCAAGCTCGCCGAACTCGGGTACAGCGGCACGATCCCGCCGAGCGACGGCGCCGTGGCCGCCCCGGCCGCAGCAGCACCGCCGACGCCGCCCGTGCCGCCCGCGCCGCCCGCGCCGCCGACGGTTTAGCCATTCCCGCAGTACCGGGTCACCACGCCAGCTTCGACTTGCGTGTTGACCCGGTCCGGGCTGTAGTCGGCAGTCACCGCCAAGGCCTTCCCGTCTTCAATGACCACGCGAATCGTTCGTCCGGTGCTCGCCGCCCAGGCCTCGGCTTCATCGAGCGTTTTGCCCTCGACATCGGAGAGCGCGAAGCCCTCCGGCGTACCTCGCTCGCAGTCCATCGAGGTCTCAACCCCGGGCGTCCCACCTGAACCGGTGTCGGGCGCGGTGTTGTTCGCGAGGATGAGAACGAGCGCGCCGAACGCGAACGCGAGGAAGATGACGATCACCAACATCGGGTGCTGGTGCCTCTGAAAGTGCCCTGAAGGTTGCATGCCGGCCAGTCTAAGGCTGGGCGCGGCGCAGGTGGTACAGCGCGATCCCCGCGGCGACCGAGACGTTCAGCGACTCCTTCTCGCCGTACTGCGGGATCTCGATGATCGCGTCGCAGCGCTCAAGCGTCTCTTCCGTGATCCCTCGGGTCTCGCTCCCGAGCAGCAGCGCCACGTCCTTGGCGGCGTGCTTGAGGTCGAACAACTCGATCGAGCGGTCGTCCTGCTCGAGCGCGAAAGTCTGCGTTCCTTCGGGGAGCAGCTCGAGCGCGGCATCGACGTCTGCCGCATGAGCGAAGTCGACCGTCGCGTCCGCGCCGAGAGCGGTCTTCTGGATCGCCTTGTTGTTCGCGCTGATCACGACCGGACTGCGGTCGTCGCCGGGGCCGAGATACGGGTACGGCGTGATTCCGGCGCAGATGATCCGCCCGCCGCCGACGGCATCGAGCGTGCGGGCGATCGCGCCCACGTTGTAGGTGCTGCGGATGTCGTCGAGGATGACGGTTATGGACATGGACCCGAGCCTACGTTGGCGCGGCCGTGTGTTCAGGCGGTAAATCTTCCACGGTCCCGCCCGCCCGGGCGGGACCGTGGAGCAAAACCCGCACAGCGATGCGTTGCCCGGCTAGAGCCCCAGCGTCGCCCCGATGATCTCGCGCTGTATCTCGCTGGTGCCGGCGAAGATCGTGCCGACGAGTCCGGCGCGGACGTGCTTCTCCATGTCGTACTCGAGCGCGTAGCCGTAGCCGCCCATCATCTGCATGCCCTCGAGCGAGATGTACTTCGCCACCTCAGTGCTCTTGAGCTTGGCCATCGAGGCCTCCTTCGCGAACACGCGCGTCGGGTCCTCGTCGATCTGCTGTGCGATGTCGTAGATCAGCAGGCGCAGGCACTCGAGCTCGGTCGCCATGTCGGCGATGCGGTGCTTGAGAGCCTGGAACGAGCCGATCGGGCGGCCGAACTGCTCGCGCTCCTTCACATACTTCAGCGTGTCATCGAACGCGCGCTGGGCGATCCCCAGGTACATCGCCGAGAGAATCATGCGCTCGCTGTTGAGGCCGGTCATGAGCTGCATCCAGCCTCCGCCCTCTTCGCCGAGCAATGCCTCGTCGGGGACGAAGCAGTCGGTGAGGAAGATGTCGTTGACCT
This sequence comes from Thermoleophilaceae bacterium, assembly GCA_016462645.1. Taxonomy (GTDB): domain Bacteria; phylum Actinomycetota; class Thermoleophilia; order Solirubrobacterales; family JACPNS01; genus JACPNS01. The sequence goes on along the minus strand of JAEMSX010000004.1, from coordinate 74,382 downwards.
CGTGCGGGCCGGCGAGCGTCGGGATCGGGCGGATCTCCATGCCCTCGGTGCCGGCGGGGATGCCGAGCATCGTGATGCCCTCGTGCTTTGAGCCGGAAGTGTCCGTGCGCACGATCGTGAGGATGTTGGCGCTGACCTGGGCGTTTGAGCACCAGGTCTTCTGGCCGTTGATCACGTAGCCGCCGTCGACCTTCTCGGCGCGGCACTGGAGCGATCCGACGTCGCTTCCCGAGCCCGGCTCGCTCATCACGATCGCCTCGACGTTTCCTTCGCAGATGCCGCCGAGGATGTTCTTCTTCTGATCCTCGGTCCCGTGGCGCTGGTAGGCGCCCTGGACGATCGCGGTCGTGCCGAAACCTGTCGCCGGGATCATTCCGCGCGAAATGCCCTCGAGGAAGATCGTCTGGTCGACGACGTTGCCGCCGGCTCCGCCGTATTCCTCTTCGATCGAGACTCCGGTCCAACCGAGTTCGCCGAGCTTCCTCATGATGTCCATGTTCGTCGGCTCGGTGCCCTCGGCCGTGAGCTTGTGGCGCTGTTCGAGCGTGCCGCATTCGCGGGCGGCGAACTCGTCGATCGCCTCCCGGAATGCGATTTGCTCAGGCGTGAATGCGATGCCCATTATGCGGCGACCGGGGCTTCGGACTTGACGGCGGGCTTGTACACCGTCACGACAGCAGCGCCGCCGAGACCGATGTTGTGCTGCAGCCCGACCTTTGCGCCCTCGACCTGACGCTTGTCGGCGTCGCCGCGGATCTGCCAGGTCAGCTCGCTGCACTGCGCAAGACCGGTGGCGCCGAGCGGGTGACCCTTGCTGATCAGTCCGCCGGAGGGGTTCACGACCCACTTGCCGCCGTACGTGGTGTCCTCGGATTCGACCAGGTCGTGACCGTGACCGACCTCGGCCATGCCGAGCGCCTCGTACGTGATCAGCTCGTTGGCGGAGAAGCAGTCGTGCAGCTCGATGACATCCACATCATCGATCGTGAGGTCGGCCTCTTCGAGCGCCTGCTCGGCGGCCTTCTTCGACATGTCGAAGCCGACGAGGTTGATTGAGGATGCGCCCTCGAAGGTGCTCTCCATGTCGGTGACCATCGCCTGTCCCGCGATTTCCACCGCCTTGTCCCAGAGATCGTGCTTGTCGACGAAGTCCTCGCTGGCGACGATCGCCACGCCGGAGCCGTCGGAGGTCGGTGAGCACTGCAGCTTGGTCAGCGGCGTGTGGATCTCCTTGGCTTCCTTGATCTCGTCGAGCGTGTACTCGTCCTGGAACTGCGCGTACGGGTTGTTGACCGAGTGCTTGTGGTTCTTCCACCCGATCCACGCGTAGTGCTCGGGCTTTGAGCCGTACTTCTCCATGTGCTCGCGTCCGGCGTTGCCGAACATCTGCGGCGCCGGCGGTGACTCTTCCCAGCCGCCACGACCTTCGATCATCGTCATCACGTGCTTGTCCATCGGGTTCGTCCGATCGAGAAATTTTGCCCCCAGCGAACCTTTCTCCATCTTCTCGAACCCGACAGCAATCGCGCAGTCCGCAAGGCCACCCTTGACCGCCTGGCGGGCCATGTACAGCGCCGACGACCCAGTCGAACAGTTGTTGTTGACGTTGACGACCGGGATGCCGGTGAGACCAAGTCCGTAGATCGCGCGCTGGCCCGCGGTGCTGTCGCCGTAGCAATAGCCCACGAACGCCTGCTCGATCTCCTTGTAGTCGATGCCCGCATCCTCGAGCGCCTTCGTGCCCGCTTCGAGAACCATGTCCGGGTAGTCCCATTCCTTTGAGCCCGGCTTTTCGAACTTGGTCATACCCACGCCGATCACGAACGTGCGGTTGCCCTTTTGCTTTGACATCAGGTCTACTCCCGTAAGTTTTGTTTCGCTTGTTGAGCGTTCAGCAAGCGGGATAGTAACGTGTCTCGGAGCAGATGGAAGTCGTCACCAGAAACATGCGCCAGATCCAGGCCGAAGAGGCGCGCCTGGCCCTGATCGATGCCGCCTCCTCCCTGTTTGCCGAACGCGGATACCACGACAGCAGCGTCGCGGCGATCGGCGAGCGCGCCGGCGTTTCACGCGGCCTGGTGAACCACCACTTCGGCTCCAAGGAGAATCTTCTCACCGCTGTCATCGACGCCCACATCTACGAGTGGGAGCACGAGGTCGTCGCGCCGGCGATCGTCGACAAACAGGGCCTCGAGGCGCTGCACGCGATCATCTTCGCCCACTGCGAGCTGGCCAAGCAGCGACCCGGGCACCTCCTGCTGCTCTACAGACTGATGGGCGAGGCGCTCGATCCACGCAACAGCCTCGGCGACGCATTCGCCGCAGTACACAAGCGCTGGCGCGAGCAGGGCAAATACTGGTGGGACGACGGCGTCGCCCGCGGCGAGATCGACCCGTCGATCGACCAGGACGCCAATGCCTCGTTGATCATCGGCGCTGTCCGAGGCATCACTTTCGACTGGCTGACGGCGCCGGGCAGCTTCGATCTCGACGCCGCCTACGAGCAGTTCTGGACGATGCTCGTCGCGTTCCTGAAGCCGCGCTGAGACTCCGCGAATACCGTTCGGGCATGGCCGAGCGGGACCATCTCATCTTCTATGACCAGGACTGCGGCTTCTGCCGGCGGATGCTCCGGCTGGTGTACCTGCGCGACGCGAAGCGCGCGCGGCGGCTGTTTCCCGTTGCGCTTCAGGACCACGCGGCCGCCCGCGAACTGAGCGAGCTCACCGAAGACCAACGGATCGAGTCCTGGCACCTGAAGACCCCGGACGGTGAGGTCATCTCAGGCGGCGCGGCGCTTGCTCCGCTCAGCGATCTCCTCGGCCTCCCCGGCTTCGTGGAGTCAGCGCTCCGAAGCCGGCCCGCGCTGGCCGATCGCGGATACCGCTGGGTCGCCGCCCACCGCGTGGCATTCGGCCGGCTGACCCGGATGCTTCCCGATTTCGAAGGTCGTTAGACCGCAGGCTGGTCGTTCAGACGCGAAGCAGCTCGTGCGGCAACGGCGACGCGTCGCTGTCGCCGGCGGCGAACTGCGGGCGCTCGTCCTTGACGGACTCGCCCCTGGCAACGCGGAGCGGGCGCTCAGCTGCGCGTAGCTGGAGCGGCGACGGCGCGCGGCCTGCCGCGTACTGCGACGGGGCCTTCGGGACATACGGCGCACGCTCGCGCTGAGTGATTTTGATCGGCGCCGGCTTCTTGTTGCGGCGCGGGAGCTCCTTCGGTCCGAAGATCACGAAGACGGCAACCACGGCGAGAATGATTTCAAGCGAGGTGATGTGCATAGGGATTGGTTGGATCCTTCCGAGATACATGGCTGCGCTGCAGCCGCCGAGTCGCAGACCTCCGGCCTGCGGAAAACAAACTTCTGTACTGCGTCCTACCGAGTAGCCCCAATGTATGAGCCGGAGCGCAGAAATGCAAACGACGTGTTGCTGGCGCGTCCGGCGGGCCCCCATCCCGCCGGACGCGCTCAGCCGCCTACTGAGCCGGCAGCTTCAGCGGCGCCAGGCCGTCGGACGGCGGTGCGGAGCTCGCCACCGGCTGGCGCGTAGGAGCCACGGCGCGCGGGGCGCCGGGCGGAGTTGCCTGCTGCTCGGGAGGTGTGACAGACATCGCGGCCGGTGCGGAGGCCCGGACCGTGATGCGCTTGTCGTACGCCGAGGGCAACGAGTCGAGATAGACATCGTCTGCGGTCGGACCTGTCGGCTTCGAGAAGAACCTCGGAGCGAACACGGAAAGTCCGACGAGCGCCAGGACGACAGCGCCGAAGACGAGTGGATCGATTTGAGACATCTTGTTACCCCTTTTGGTGCGGAGAGAGCTGTGGACTAAGCGACCGAAAACACTGCGGATGATTCGGACTCATACGTTGTACCGCGCATTACGCGCCAGTCGCAAACACTGGTTCATTCGTTCTAGCCAGAACGATTGGGGTGCTGTCCCCTCAATCAGATGTCCGGATTTCTGGACGCGTACCCAGTTGTTTCAAAAGCGTCCAGAAACGCAAAAACCCGCCACGGGGGCGGGTTCTCAAGTGTCCACAACAATCGGACACCGCGCGCAAGGAAGTGGGCGTTACTGGGCTCGAACCAGTGACCCCCAGCTTGTCGAGCTGGTGCTCTCCCAACTGAGCTAAACGCCCTTGCGGGGGATCAGGTTAGCGCGGAGCCGCGCCGATAGCGCGAGGACATGTATAACGAATTGCACCACCAACAACAGGAGACCCCATGAGCCTTGCGAACACTGATGACCTTTTCCTCTACGTCGGCGAGTACCCGGACCTTGAGGCGGCCGAAGCTGACTTCTACGCGATCAAAGCCCTGCACACGGTCGACATGATCGGCACGTTCGACGCTGCGGTCGTGACCAAGACCGAAGAAGGCAAGCTGAAGATCGTCCATCACACCGAGAAGCCGACGCAGCACGGCGGCTGGGGCGGCCTGGCCGTCGGCGCTGCCGTGGGCGTGATCTTCCCGCCGGCGATCCTCGGGCCGGCACTCGCAGGCGCGGCAATCGGCGCAATCGGTGGTCACCTCGCCGGCGGCATCTCGCGCGGCGACCTGAAAGAGCTCGCCGATGCACTTGAGGCCGGCGACGCCGCGGTCATCGCGATCGGCGAGCCCACAATCGAGGAGGCGATCGAGAAGGCCGCGACCCAGGCCAAGCGCGAGCTCAAGAAGGCCGTGAAGGCCGACGCCAAGGAGATCGAGCGCGAGATCGAGGCACTGCCGACCTCGTAGGACCTAGCTGCCAGCAGCCACCTGCGCCCGGAAGACCTCGGCGCTGGTGTGCTGCGGCTGCCACGTCGGAACTGCCTGCTTGAGGCGAGCGTTCGTTGCCAGATACGGATACTTGAAGAAGTCCACGAACGAAGGCGGGATCTCAACCCCGGGCATCTTCAGGCGCCACATGCCACCCGCCAGCCCGGTGAACGACTCCTCGCGCACGGGCCTGATCTCGATGCCGGCGATTGCCGCGCACTGGTGCCAGGTGATCTCACCGTCGGGCGTGAGGTTGAAGGCGCCGGGCTGGGCCGACTCGACCAGGCCGACGATCCCGCTCACGGCATCATCGATGTGCAGGAACTGCGTCGGCTGATCGCCGGTCCCGAAGTCCGGGAAGAACGCCTGCGACTCCCACATGCGAATCAGGTGGTTCTGGGCGCCGGGTCCGAAGATCGTGCACGGGCGGATGATCGTGGTGAGGCGCTGGCGGTGCAGCGTGGCCCACAGCTGGGCGATGCGGTCGGCCTCGGCGGCGTGGCGGGCGTAGACGTAGCGGGCGTGGCCGTGGACGGGCTGGGTCTCGGTGATCGGCACCGGGTTGTTGGGCCAGGCGCCGTAGGCCATCGTCGCTGTGGTGACGTAGACGCGCTCGACGCCGAGCGCGGATGCCGCGGCCAGGACGTTGAAAGTGCCGTTCACGTTGACCTCATACATCTCCGGCTCGTCGCGCGTCGGGTCGAGCACGAAGGCCATGTGGATGAGGACGTCGGGGCGCTCTTCTGCGATCGCCGTTGAGATCGCCTCGCCGTCGCGAATATCGATCTGACGGAAGCTGGTCTTCGCCGGCCTGAACTGGGGAACTGCGATGTCGGCGTTCACGACGCTCTCGGTGTTCTTCAGCGCCGCGAGCTGCTCAACCACGCGCGAGCCAAGATACCCAGAACCACCAGTGATCAGATAGCGCAACCAATTCCCCTTGCCGGTGTTTTTATAAGTGTCGACGAGGCCGTAAAGGATTCCACGGACTCGACGATAAAAGTAGACATAGAACCAACGGATTAACCCAGCGATTGCGGTTAGTGGAACGTTCTGGGAAAGGCGTCCTTCGGGGCGCCTTTCTTTTTTAACTATCGCGCTCCGACCCGACGCTTGAATTTGCCCTGACGCCCGGCTGCCGAGAGAATCGAGCGTGAGATTGCGCTCTTGCCCGTGATCACTGTGTTCTGATCATCGACGACGTTGACCGGGTGACCCTCATACGGGCAGACCTCGAAGAACGGCTTGGGGAACTGCCAGTAGTTGTTGCGATAGGTCAGATCGCCGTACGGGCGGCATCCACCACGGTCGGTCCCGTAGGGCAGGATCACGAAGCAGAACAGGAGCGAGTCGCTCAGGTTGCACGGTCCGAAGTCGGTGATGCCCGGCTTGTTGTTGAAGGCGACGTTGTTTGCGAGCGTCACGTAGCGACTGCCGCCGTCGGTGTAGAAGGTGTTGCCGCCGGCGAGCCTGCGCTTCTCAGACGCGACGTTTCCGGCAATCAGTTCGCCTTCGGCCGCCGTCGCACCCTGCTGTCCTTGGGTGTAGATCGCGCCGCCATCCCAGAGGACGTTGAGGAAGTAGCGGATGCGGTTGTTCAGGATTCGGTTTCTGCTGCTTGTCGTCGGCGTCGTGTAGTTGCCCCACTGTCCCGGCACCGCTCCGGGCAGGCCGGGAAATCCGCCCGGGTCGAGCAGGCCCCAACCCCAGCCGATCGCGATCCCCGCCCACGGGACGTAGCTGATTTCGTTGTGGGCGACTCGCGAGCGCGTCGTGAAGCCGACGTAGATTCCCGGCGCATCCTGGTACTCGACGCCGATGCGCTGGATGAGGTTGTTCGAGATCTCGTTGTTCTTCGTCGTCTGCGCGGGGATGGTCGGGTGGTGATCTGCAACCGTGATTCCGCCGAGCTGGACTCCGGCCGCCGAGACGTCTTCGATGCGGTTGCCGACGATCGAGTTGTTCTGGCTTCCGGTGTCGAAGTCGAGCGCGACCCCGCCGAGATGCTTGAAGTCATTTCCGATCAGTCGCACGTTCTGTGCGAAGCGGAAGCGCACGTTGCCCGGTGTGCGCGTGGTGTTCTGGTCGTGGCCGATCACGTTCGGGAGGTGGCCACCGCCGGTCAGATGGAAGCCGCTCTGGTCTGACGCGTAGCCGTTGGGCCCGCTCGGGTCGGTCCAGGTCGCGTATTCGAACGAGAGCCCGCGGAAGTTGATGTTGGCGATCGGCCGCGTTGATGATCCGCGACCGCTGATCAGCGCTTCGACGACGGGGACCTCGACGGTCGCCGATGGCAGGTCCTCCCCCACGCGCGGGATGTAGTAGAGCCAGCCGGCGGTCTTGTCGAGGTACCACTCCCCTGCGCTGTCGAGCAACTCGTAGGCGTTCTCGAATCTCGCGATCGTCTGGAATGACCAAAGATATGGAAAGACGTTCACGTTGTTCCAGCACGGCTGGGCCATCGTCAGCTGCTGACCCTGGATCGAGGCGACCGGGCAGCGCATCATCTTCCACTGCGAGAGCGTGACGGCCTCGATGTCGCTCTGATTGCCCCAGCCGGACATCGAACTGTCGGGAGCCGAGTAGCCGGCTTCAGTCCTGACGAAGCCGTCCGGGTACGTCGCTCCGCGCGCTCGGAGCGCGCGGCGTCCGTTCACGTAGAGCTGACGCGTCTGCGTGCCGACGGGCACCTTGGCTCGGTAGATGTTCAGCGCCGGATTGACGAGCGACCAGTTCTTCGCCTGAACTGAGCCGCTGATCACCGGATGCGATTTCTTGGCCGCCATCCACGTGACGCTGTGCCCGTTGCGACCGGAGTCCCGGCCGTCGAGCCAGAGGGTTTGATCGAGCCTGTAGGTTCCCCCGAGCAGCTGCACAACAATGTCCGAGTGCTGCGTCTTCACCTTCCCACGCACCGCATTGCGGGCGCGCTCGAGCGTGCGAAAGGGATCGCCCTTCGTTCCGGCGCCGGCATCGTTCCCACTCGGGGAGACCCAGAAGTTGATCGTCGCATCGCTCGGGGCCGCAGCCATTGCCTGCGGACAGGCGACGAGCAGCAGCCCGGCAGCAAGCAGTGAGATAAAGACCTTCATCCTCAGCCAATCGGCACACACCGCAACCGGCTTGAAAAAGGGACCGCGATACCCCACCCCAACATCTTTTGAAGCGCTGAATTGTGCGAGATCGTCGACGCGCAGGGTGAGGGCCCGAGGGAGCGACCTCCCGGTCGTGACCGAGGTCCCTCGCCCGAGCATCGGCGAGATCGTGCAAGTCAGCGCTTCAAAAAAGGCGACGACCGGAATCGAACCGGTGTAAACGGCTTTGCAGGCCGCTGCGTAACCATTCCGCCACGTCGCCAGGTTTGTCGCGCGCTCCCTCGTGCGAGTGCGCAAGGTTAGTTGAAAGATCAGCGGCACCCCGGACGCCGTGACAACTCTGTGGCTACAATCCCCCCAACCTCGCGGATGTAGCTCAGTTGGCTAGAGCGTCTGCTTGCCATGCAGAAGGTCGAGGGTTCGAGTCCCTTCATCCGCTTCATCACCGAATTGCGCCATCTCGGAACGGCCGCATTCTTCCTTCATGACGAATATCTCCTCTCGGCACCTCGCGCTCGCACTGGTATCCCTCGGGGTAGCCCTTTTCTCCGCCTTCGGCACGGCTGGCGCGCAGCCGACCAAAAAGCTCAAGGTCAGCTCGCCGGTCGCGGGAACCGTTCCGGCCGGCCTGATCCCCGTGAAGGCGTCACTCGCGGTACCGCGGTCTGCGGGCGTCACCAGGGCCCGCTTCTACGTCAACGGCAAGCTGGTGACCACCGACAAGAAGTACCCGTTCGCAATCAAGTCGGGCGTGCGGTTCGACACTCGCTCGCTGCCCGCGGTGAGGCCGAAGATCAAGCTGGTCGTGCGCTTCGACGTGCGAAAGAAGGGTCGAAAGCTCAGGCGGATGACGCTCACCAAGCAGATTGCTGTCTCGCTCTTCGTGAACGCCGACCCCGGCGTCGGCGCGAAGGGCACCCAGAACCCGGGTACCACCGCCCCGAGCGGTCCGACCTGGCCCGACGGCCCCACAGGTCAGGGCACGAGCGTCACGCTGAGCGACGACTTCAGCGGCCCGACGCTCGACACCTCCAAATGGAACAACCAGCGGTTTGACCACCTCAACGGAAACAACCCAGGGCCGACCGGCAACGGTCTCCCCTACAACGGCTTCGAGGGATCCGGCTACGGGACCAGCACTTCAAACGTCGTCTTCGACAAGCCGACCGGAGCGTCGTACCTCAAGCTCAGGAAGTCGAGCACCCCGGCAGCCGGCTACCCGACCTCGACCGGAATGATCAACTCCGACGGCAAGTACGCGTTCAAGTACGGATACGCAGAAGCTCGAATCGCTGCTCCGAGCTGCAATGGGGACAACGACACCAGCAACGGACACGAGCAGCTCGGTTGCTGGCCGGCGTTCTGGATCCTGCCGACGACAAACACCTGGCCGCCCGAAATCGACATCTTCGAAATGATCGAAGTCGAGGCTTCGATCGTCGAGTTCCCGTATGCGCCCTACGCCACGCCCCACTGGGCCACCAGCGGCGCCGACGATGTCACCAACCCGTCCGACCACAATCCGGACGACGACAGCAGCGCCGGGGACGGTCAGGGATACAAGAACCTCAAGCCTGGTGATGTCACGAAGAACTACACCGAGGACAGCAACGACTTCCCGAAGTCGGCCCCGGACAACCTCGGTTGGCACACCTACGGCATGTGGTGGACGCCCGACTTCCTCAAGTTCTACGTCGACGGGAAGCTCGGCGCAACGCTGACCAATCCCAAGGCGATCCCGCACGTGGCGATGTATCCGATCTTCGTTCTCTCGATTCCCGGCGGGTACACCCCGACCAACGGCAAGTCGATGAAAGTTGACTACGTCCGCATCTGGACGCCCAACACCTAGGCAATCCCCACTTTTGGGGTTACCCTGAATTCGTCCGCCACTCGGCCCTGGGGACGGCATCATCACTTCACGCATAAGTAAGCGCTCGGCAACAATCACATTCACGCTGCTCGTCTTTCTGCTCACCTTCGTGAGCGGCCAGTCGTTCGCTGCTTCTGGACCGAAGCTCGCGATCACCGCGCCCACGACCGCGCCGGCCTCGGCGGGCAATGTCGCAGTCCGTGCGACCCTGAAGAGCAAGCGCCGCGACCGGGTCCGTGTCGCGCGCTTCTACCTGAACGGCAGGCTCGTCACGATCGACCGCAAGTTCCCCTTCGCGATCAAGCCCGGCGTCAAGTTCGACACGCGCACACTCCCTACGGCCAAGCCGTACCTCACGTTGGTCGTGACCTATGAATGGACCAGGCCGAACGGGAAGATCGGCAAGAAGACGGTCAGGAAGAGCGTTCGCGTCTCGTTCACCGGTGGCGGCGGAGTGAACGCGCAGAGCACTGGCCCGCTCGGCCCTCCCAAACACGGCTTCCCGCTCGCGGCCAGCGAGGACTTCAACGGGACCGCGCTCACTGAATCTGCCTGGAACACCCAGCGCTACGACTCGATCGACGAAGAGACGCCGGGCACCCCGGCGCTCTCGCGCCCCTACAACTACGCCGAGGGCGCGGCGTACAACCCGAACAACGTTTCGGTCAGCGATGGTCGGCTCGACCTGCGGATCTCTGATGAGCAAGCGCCGGACCCCTCGGCGGGAGACCTCACGCGATCGACGGGAATGGTCAACTCGAAGGGCAAATTCGCCTTCAAGTACGGCTACGTGGAGACCCGTGCGTGGGTCCCGGCATGCAACGGCTGCTGGCCCTCGTTCTGGATCATGCCGGCGACGGGCGACAACTGGCCACCCGAGATCGACATCTTCGAGTTCTTTCAGTTCAGCGTCTACTCGCGGACTTTCCCGCACAGCGTCTTCCACTGGACGCCCGACGGCCCCGAGGGCGACAACCAGTTCTACGAGCACTACAACAGCGACGACGCGCCCGTTCCCAGCCCGAAGCCGCAGGAGTACGGCGTCACACATCCAGCCGGAGATCTCGGCAACTACCTCGACTCCTGGCACACCTACGGGATGCTCTGGACTCCGAACTACGTCGAGATCTACATCGACAACAAGCTCGGTGCGCGCGTGGTCGGCGCTTCAAAGATCCCGCAGGAGCCGATGTACCTGATCTACATGATGGCGATCTGCCGTGTGGACAGCACGCTTGACCCGGAGGACATCGACGAAAATGGCCATGACACGCGTCAGTGCAACCCAGACACCGGCACGCCGAATGCCGGCGAGTCAATGAAGATCGACTACCTGCGCGTGTACTCCTCGAACACCTGAGTGGGTAAAGGGGCCTCTATGAACGCGAAACTTCGACTCGCACTCACAGTGGTCCCGCTCACCATCGCACTCGCACCTGCGCAGTCCGCGCTCGCCGCGGCGAAGCTGAAGATCGGCGCTCCGGTCAGTGGGATCACCGTCGCAGGCAAACAGAAGATCGAGGCGCGGCTCACAGGCGTCAAGAACTCATCAGTCACGAGCGCACGCTTCTACTTCAACGGGCAACTGATCTCCACGGACCACAGCGCGCCGTTCACGGTCGCGCGAGACTCGTTCATCGACACCAACACGCTCCCCGCCGGTTCGAACAGGCTGAAGTTCAAAGTGGCTTTCTCCGTGCGGCGCTCGGGCGGCAGGATCGTCGAGAAAACTCGTCGCCTGACCGTGCGCGTCCATGTCTTCCGCCCGCCCACCGCAGCGCAGCCCCTGCCCGCCGCGAGCTGGGCCCAGATCTTCAACGACGACTTCGCCTCCCCCGTCGCCTCGCAGGCAACCTGGAAGACCCAGCGTGACGACTGGATCAAGCGCGGCGTGCCCTACAGCAACCTTGAGGGTGCTGGCTACCTGCCGTCGAACGTCAGGGTCGCCAACGGACTGATGAACATCTCCACCTCACACCGCGCGTCGCCCGGATTCGTGCAGTCGACCGGGTCGGTGAACACGAACAAGAACTTCTCCTTCAAGTACGGCTACATCGAGGCGCGGCTGCTGATCCCGGCCTGTTCCGGTTGCTGGCCCGCGTTCTGGATGCTGCCGAGCGCCGATCACTGGCCGCCCGAGATCGACATCATCGAGTACTTCGACACCTCAAAGCAGGTGATCCCGTACTCGGCAGTGCACTGGCCGGTGCCCGGCCCGAAGAAGGAGGAGTACTTCAGCCAGCGGCTGCGGATCACCGACTTCGACAACTATCTCGGCACCTGGCACACCTATGGCGTGCTCTGGACCAAGCGCACCGTTCAGTTCTACATCGACGGCTTCCCGGGACCGCAGTTCAGCAAGCAGTCGAAGATCCCGCACCTTGCGATGTACCCGATCATCCAGCTGGCCGTCGGGGCCGGACACCGCCCTCCAGCCGGCAGCACGATGCAGGTCGATTACGTGCGGGCGTGGTCGCGCAAGAGATAGCGCCTCCCTAGCCGTACCCAGTTTTCGACGAAGGGAGTAGGTTGGTTCGGTGACCTGCGATGTCAACGCGCATGAAATCGATGGCGCGGGTACCGCTCCTGCTCCTACTCCTGCCCGTTCTGCCGCTACTTCTCCCGGCAGACTCCGCTCTGGCTGCTGCTCCGCGGCTGATCGTGCTCTCGCCGACCCCGGGAAAAGTGGTGGCGTCCAGGGTTCCGATTCGCGTTCGCCTGGAACTCTCGAAGAATTCCCGGGTCTTCCGCGCACGCTTCCTGGTGAACGGGGTCGAGCTGAACTTCGACCGACGACTGCCCCTCACGACCCGTCGCGGTGCGACATACGACAGCGGCCTGACGGTTGCCGGCAAACGGCACCTGCACATCACTGCTGACTACACGTTTCACCGCGAATCCGGATCACACGAACACCGAACCCGACTCGTCGAGCGAAACGTTCAGGTGGAGGTCTTCCGACCCCCACCTGAAGGCGTGCGTGTCTCCGCAGTGAACGCGGGCTGGAAGCCCCAACTGGACGACAGCTTTGACGAGATGCCCACGACCTTGGATCACTGGAACGCCCAACGCGACGACTGGATAAAGGGAGGCATTCCTTACAGCAATCTTGAGGGAGCCGGATACGCGACGTCCAACGTTTCGATCGAAGACGGTGTCCTCAAGCTCAGGACGTCAAACACGCCTGCCGCCGGGTATCCGACTTCGACTGGCTCGATCAACTCCCACCACGTCTTCGAGTACAAGTACGGCTATCTCGAATCCCGCATCCGCGTGCCACGCTGCAATGGCTGTTGGCCCTCATTCTGGATGCTTCCCGGCGAGGACGGGTGGCCGCCGGAGATCGACATCTTTGAGTTCTTCAACACGCTCGTGGAGCGATTTCCGTACTCCTCGCTGCACTGGGAGGTGGACAACGCCGCCGGGGAGGAGTACCGCAATGCGCCTTTGCGTGCGTACGTCGGTCAGGACCTCGTCGAGAGCTGGCACACGTATTCCCTCCTCTGGACTGAGGATCAGGTTCAGTTCTATCTGGACGGAAATCCGGGACCCCAATTCGCCGTCCCGTCCCAGGTTCCCCACGAGTTGATGTATCCGATCATCCAGCTCGCGATCATTCGTGGATTGTCAGCGCCCGCTGGAAGCACGATGGAGGTTGACTACGTCCGCGCGTGGCAAAAGCAAGGCGACGAGACGATGGACACGCTCCGTGAGCGATCCAGGAACTAAAGCGCGGCCGCGTCGAGCGCCTGATTCACGAGCGCGTCCGCGTCCTTGTTCTGCGCGCGCGGCACGGAACGCACAAGCCAGGAATCAAACTCGCCAAGCGCCGCGAGCGACTCCGCGTAGAGCGGCTTCATGTCCGGGTGCTTGACCTTGTACTGGCCGTTGATCTGCTTCTGCACCAACTCTGAGTCGTTCACGACTTCGACCTCGGACGCGCCGAGCTCGCGCGCGCGCTGGAGACCGAGCAGCAGCGCCTTGTACTCGGCGACGTTGTTCGAGGCGATGCCGATCGTCTCTTTGGCGTCGGCGACGACTTCGCCGTCGGGCGAACTGAGCACGGCGGCGATTGCAGCCGGGCCCGGGTTGCCTCGCGAGCCGCCGTCAACATGGATCACAAGTTTCATGGAGCGGGATTCTCGCTGGCGGGCAGGTCGGACGTTTCTCCGCCACCCAGCAGGAAGAGGCGTCCGAATCCGTCGGCGCCGGCGTTCCAGTCGGTGACCTCGCCTGCGAGTTCGTCGATGTCGTTTCCGCGACCGGACTGCTCGACCGGCTCGGTCGGATCGCCGAGCGTCACGCGGTAGGCGTACCAGGCCAGGTCCCAGCCGACCCAGATATCCACGGCCGTGCCATCGACGGCGTTGATCGCAGAGACCTGAGGGTCGCCGAGCGAACGCGACAAACCGGCGATGGTTCGCGGGAACTGCGACATGTTGAAGAGCTCGAGGCCGCGCTCAAGACGCGACTCAGGCTCGGTGGGCACGGCAAGTACGTCACGCGGCCGCGGCTCGATCTCCGGTGGCTCCTGGCGGGCGCTGCGGCGCTCCGCGCGCGTGCGGCGGCGTCCCTCCTGGTCGGGGCGTGCTGCGCCGCCGGCAAAGTCGTCCTCCTCGGCAGGCTCGGATGCTCCGAAGAAGTCAGCCACGCGGCGCATCATGCCGACGCGCTCACCGCGGGTCGGGCGCAGCTGCACGATCTCCTCGCCGTCACGCTCGCGTACCCATCGCACGCGCTCCGCGCGCGGCACGCAGAGCTCGCAGACGACACGGCGACTGGCGTCGGGCGCGACGTACCAGTTGACCTCCTCGCCCTGGAGCAGGCGGCGTCCACAGATGGAGCAGCTCTCGGGATCGAGGTGCGGGCGGAGTTCTTTGACAGCCATACGCAGAGAAAATAGTCCGCCCGGCGCTGGTAGCGTGAATCTCGTGATCGCGGTCGACCTCTACTGGCTTCCACTGGGTGCTGGCGGGTCGTCGGTTCGACTGAACGGCAAGGTGTTTGAGTTCATCGCAGCGGCCGCTCAGCGCCGTGAACGCCGGGATCTGTTCCACTCCGCGTTGATCGTCACGATTGACGATGAGACCTGGACGATCGAGCTCTGCCCGGAAGCCAAGGGCGACCACGGTCGCGTCGCCGAGGGAATCGTCGGCTCGAGGATCCTCGGGGGTCTGAGGCTCTTTCGCTACGAGGCGCGCTGCTGGCTGGGAGGATCGATCCCGGACATCGCCGAGGCCGTCGCAAGCCCGGTGACCGTGTCGCGCGATCGCGACGTCGCGATGCGGGTGCTCGAGCACGCTCCAGCGATCCCCACGCCCGTCTGGGGCCGCGATGAGCTGGGCGTCGGGGAGATGTGGAACTCGAACTCCGTGATCGCGTGGCTGCTCGAACGCGCAGGCGTCAACACGGATGGAATCGAACTGCCGCCCAACGGTCGCGCGCCCGGCTGGCACGCAGGTGTGGTGGTTGCGCGTAGGTGAGCGACCTAGAGGTCGCCGTCGTCCTGCAGGCGCGACTTCAGTCGCAGCACAGCCTTGGTGTGCAGCTGCGACACGCGGGACTCGGTGACGCCGAGGACTTCGCCGATTTCACGCAGCGTCAGGTTCTCGTAGTAGTAGAGCGCGACGACGAGCTTCTCGCGCTCGGGCAGGCGACTGATCGCTTCCGCGATCTGTTCCTTGACATTCACGGCATCGAACGAACGTTCAGGGTCGGCGGCGTTCGGGTCCTCAATCGTGTCGAGCAGCGATACCTGGCCGCCAGAAGAATCGGACACCGACCACAGCTCGTCGAGCGCGATCACGGCGCTGTTTGAGATCTGCTGGATGTGCTCTTGCAGCTCTTCCGGCGTGACCCCGAGTTCGTCTGCGAGTTCCTGGTCGGTCGGCGCGCGGTGGTACTTGTGCTCGAGCTTCGCGTTGGCGCGCTCGAACTCACGTGCGCGCATGCGGACCGAGCGCGGGACCCAGTCCATCGAGCGCAGTTCGTCGATGATCGAGCCCTTGATGCGGCTCATCGCGTAGGTCTCGAACTTGATCTCGCGTGAGGGTTCAAAGCGCTCAATAGCGCTGATCAAGCCTGTAAGTCCGTAGGAAATCAGGTCTGCGTCGTCGACGTAGCTCGGCAGGCCGGAGCCCATCTTGCCCGCGACGTACTTGACCAGCGGCGAGTAGGCGAGAACGAGGCGCTCACGTGCGTGGCGGTCGCCATCAGCTTTGTACTTCTTCCAGAGGTCGCGAAGTTCGACGTCACCGAACTCGCCGCCGATTCGGCGACTGCGTCCCGCGCGTGCGGGCTTTGCTGGTTGGCTTTGTGCCTCTGCGTTCATAGTTTGATCAAGCCCGGGGGTGTGCTTTTCCGTACTGCACACGCAGTCGAGCAGACTCTACCCGAGTGTAAATCTGTGTGGCTGATATTGAACGGTGGCCCAAAAGTTCCTGCACGGACCGCAAATCTGCACCACCGTTGAGTAGATGCGTTGCAAAACTGTGACGGAGGCTGTGCGGTGAGATTCCGGCGGCGACGCCAGCGCTGCGAAGGCAGATTTCCAATCTGCGACGAACGTCACTGGGCTGAAGGCCGTGGCCGGATTTGGTGAGGAACAGGCACGTGGTCTGCCGATCGTCTCCAGCTCCCAGGAGTTGGGGTCGACCACGGTCGAGGTAGCGCCTCAGTGATCGCGCCGCGTGCTCACCTACGGGCACAATGCGAGTGCGGCCACCTTTTCCTTCCACGCGTACCTGTTCCTCGTCAAGATCTACGGAGGAGAGCGTGAGCTGGATCAACTCACCGGCCCTGAGTCCACATGCGTAGGTCAGCTCGAACATCGCGCGGTCGCGCATCTGCAAGGCAGTGGCGGTGGGAATCCCGTCCAGCAGCCTGACGACCTCGCTGGCGTTGAGGACCCGCGGAAGGTCGCGTGCCTGCTTGGGAGTGGTGATCAGCTCGGCGACGTTCTGCGTGACCTCCCCCCTTTCGAGCAGCGTGTCGTAGAAGCTGCGGATGCTCGCGAGCTTGCGCGCGAGACTCGAGGCCTTCAGGCCCTCCCGGCTGATCTCCTGCGCGTAGCGGCGCAGGTCCTTCAGGTCCAGCTGCGTGGCGTCGAGTTCACGCTCGCTCGCCCAGACCGCAAGCTGCGTGAGGTCGGACGCATACGCCTTGCGCGTCGCATCTGAGAGGCCGCGGCGGCGGAGGGCAAGATCAAAGCGGTCAAGGTCAAACTCCCACGCGTCCGAGACGGCTGGAGGACTTGAGATCGCGGTCATCCGATGTAGACGGGCGTTCCGACGGGCGCTTTGGGATAGAGCGCAATCACGTCGGTCGGGTTCATGCGGATGCAGCCGTGTGAGGCGGCAGACCCGAGTGAGCTGATGTCGTCGGTTCCGTGGATCCCGACGCCGTCATAGATGCCGAGCCAGCGCGCGACGAGCGGGTTGCCGGGCCCGGGCGGGATCGACTTTCCGGCGAGATCGCCGGCCCAGTCGCTGTTGGGCACGTTCCAGGTCGGATTCTCCTGGCGATCGTTGATCGTGTAGAGACCGGCCGGGGTTTCCAGGCCTGCCTGTCCGACCGCGATCGGGTAGGTCTTCTCGAGCTTCAGCCTCTTGTAGAGACGGAGTTTGAACCCACTGCGGTCCACAAGGACGATCGTCGGGTACTTCTTGGCCAGCTCGGATTTGGTGACCTTCGCCTGCGTCTTCTTCATCGGCGCGCGCACGCGACGCGGCTCGGTCGGGTTCTCGAGGCGTTTGACGATCGCTGCGGCGAGCGCGGCGCGACGCACTGAGAGTCCGGGCTGCGCGTCTACTTCACCGAGGCTGCGCGGGCCGTACTTGACGGTCGCGTCTTTGGGCGCCTGGTTGAAGCTCTTGCCGACGCTGCGAACGAACCTCTTCACCGCCGGCTTGGAATAGGTGATCTCAGTCGGGATCGCGATGTTGCGGTCGGTGCCCGCGACGGACTTGGCCGCATTCGCGATGAAGAAGCCTTGATTGCTTTGCGCAACGGCCTGGTCGACCATGCCGGAGACATCCACTCCGACCTTCGACTTCTCGGGCTTGAGCGTGCGGCGCTTGCCGTTGTAGGTCACGATCAGCGGAGTCTGGACGACTTCCTGAATCTCTTTCTCGAGCTTCTCGTTGGCCTCAGCGCGCGTGAGACCGGACACATCGATGCCACCGATCGAGACGCCCTGAGCGATCTTGTCGTCCTGAGTCTTCGTGAATGCGAACGCACCCAGCACCAAGACAAGCACGGCACCGGCCGCGATCATGATCCAACGATTCCTGTTCATCTCTTCATATCTTCGACAATCGACCGGCGAACTCAGGGTTTACGGGCAATTTGTTGCAATAGATAATTTACGTGCGCAACCAATTCGCCGGATCAGCAACTAGATTCTCCCCCGATGCGTTCCAAGGAAGATGTACGAAACGATGTCTGGCGCTCGATGGACCACCAGGGCGTGTCCCGGTTCCCCGGAGCCGAAGGACGAATCCCGAACTTCGCTGGCGCGAAGATGGCTGCTGAACGGCTGACCCGTCATCACTACTGGCAGGACGCCGAGGTGATCAAGGTCAATCCGGACTCGCCGCAGACCCACGTGCGCCGCCTTGCGCTTGAGTCTGGAAAGGCCCTCGTAATGGCTGTACCCAGATTGCGCGAAGAACATCCCTTCCGGCTGCTCGATCCGAAGAAACTTTCGAAGGACCAGATCCGCGAGTCAGCAACGATCAAGGGAGCTTTGAAGCACGGCGAGGTCCTGGACCTGGAGCAGGTGCCAAAGCTCGACCTCGTCCTGACCGGTGCTGTCGCGGTGAACCTGAAGGGCGCGCGCATCGGCAAGGGTTCCGGCTTCTCAGACCTCGAGTACGCGCTGCTCTACGAGACGGGCAAGGTCGACAACGACGTTCCGGTCTGCACAACGGTGCACCCGATTCAGATCCTGCGCGAGAACCTGCTCGTGACCGCACACGACATTCCCGTTGACCTGCTCGCCACTCCTCGCGCCGTGATCGAGGTCGAGGGCGAGTACCCGCGCGACAACGGGATCCTCTGGGACCACCTTCAGCCGCCCCAGATTCACGAGATCCCCGTGCTTGAGCGCTGGGGCTACGCGGCCTGAGTCGCTCTTCGCGTATGGCCATCGGCTCCGAGATCGATCCGCGCGAGGCGCTGACGATCGATCTACCGACGTACGGTCCGATCAATCCCGCCGAGTGGTTGAAGATCGACTGGTCGCAGTATCTGCACACGGCGATGATCGACGGTCGCGACGTGAACTACCTCGAGTACGGGGATCGGTCAAAGCCGACGGTGATGCTGGTTCACGGCCTCGCCGGGTGCTGGCAGAACTGGCTCGCGAATGTCATCGGACTTGCGGAGAAGTTTCACGTCGTGGCCATCGACCTGCCGGGATTTGGCGCGTCAGAGCTGCCCGCCGACGGGATCTCGATCCCGGGATACGCCAATTGCGTCGCCGGCCTGCTCGATCACCTTGAGGCGGCGAGCGCGTACGTGATCGGAAACTCGATGGGCGGCATGACTTCGCTGCAGCTGGCGCTCGATCACCCGGCGCGAGTTGAGCGGCTGGTGCTGGTCTCGCCTGCCGGCTGGTCTACAAACCACGTGCCGCCGGCGGTCGGGCAGGCCGCGGGCCTCGCGGCTTTGATCTTCGGGCGCGTGGCCGCCAATCGCGACGCAATCGTCCGCCGACCGCGCCTGCGGGCGCGGGCGTTGCGCGGAGTCGTGGCCCACCCGGAGAAGATCTCCGGCGAAGTCGCCTACGAACTGCTCGGCGGAACCGGCGGTGAGGGATTCGCGGGAGCGC
The DNA here is from genome assembly GCA_016462645.1 of Thermoleophilaceae bacterium. Classification (GTDB taxonomy): domain Bacteria; phylum Actinomycetota; class Thermoleophilia; order Solirubrobacterales; family JACPNS01; genus JACPNS01. Next base: position 54,822 of record JAEMSX010000004.1, on the reverse strand, counting down.
TGCGCGCAATCCTCGCGCACGACTTCCGCCCGCGCCTCGGCGAAATCCAGCAGCCGACGCTCTTCATCTGGGGACGCCGCGACGGAGTGGTCAGCTCACGCGACGTCATCAAGTTCGGCGACCAGATGCCGCACGCGGAGAAGATCCTCCTGCGCGACACCGGCCACGTCGCGATGGTCGAACACCCTGAGTGGTTCGACCGGACCGCGACTGATTTTCTGCTCAGATGAGCGCTAGCTGGTGACCGCGCCCTGCGAGGCGCTGGTGACCGTGCGCGCGTACTTTCCGAGAACGCCGCGGGTGTAGAGCGGCTCCGGGAGCTTGTAGTCGGCGATGCGCTGGGCGATCTCCTCATCCGAGAGCAGCACGTTGAGCTCGCGATTTGCGACGTCGATCACGATCGTGTCGCCCTCGCGGACTGCTGCGATCGGACCACCCTTGGTCGCCTCCGGGGCGACGTGGCCGGCCATGAAGCCGTGGGTGGCGCCGGAGAAGCGTCCGTCGGTGAGCAGGGCGACCGAGTCGCCGAGTCCTTCGCCGATCAATGCGGCTGTGACCTGGAGCATCTCGCGCATGCCGGGTCCGCCCGACGGACCTTCGTTGCGGATGACGACGATGTCGCCAGGCTTGATCTCGCTGGCCTCGACGGCCGCGAAGCATTCCTTCTCGTTTTCGAAGACGCGTGCGGGACCCTCGGCGAAGACACGCTCGTGCCCCGCGAGCTTGACCACGCAGCCTTCGGGCGCGAGATTGCCCTTCAGGATCGCGATGCCGCCAGTTGCCTTCAGCGGATCTGAGAGGGGTTTGACGACCTGCTGCCCCTCGGTCTCGACTGCGCGCCTGGCGTAATCGGCAACGGTGTCGCCCTCAACGCGGATCGCGGATTCGTTCAGCAGACCCGCTTCAAGCAGACGGTTGGCCACCACGGGTACACCGCCGGCCTCCCAGAAGTCGCGGGCGAGGTACTTGCCGCCCGGCTTGAGGTCTGCGGTCAGCGGAGTCTTGGCGCTGATCACGTCGAACTCCTCGATCTTCAGATCGATTTCGGCCTCGTAGGCGAGCGCAAGCAGGTGCAGCACGGCGTTGGTCGAGCCACCACTCATGCAGACGGCCGCGATCGCGTTCTGAATCGATTCCTTGGTGATGACGTCGCGGGCCTTCAGGCCGCGCTTCAAGACGTCCACGACGAGACGTCCGGCGTCCTCGGCGACCTGCTTGCGTGCGCCGGCGACGGCCGGGACCATCGCGCTGCCCTCGGGGGAGATTCCCATGACCTCGAACGCCATCGCCATCGTGTTGGCCGTGAACTGGCCACCGCAGGCCCCTGCGCCCGGGGACGCGTTGTTCTCGATCTCGGTCAGCTCTTCGTCGGTGATCGTGCCCGCGGCGTGCGCGCCGACGGCCTCGAAGACATCCTGGATCGAGATGTCCTCATCGTGAAGGCTGCCCGGAAGGATCGAGCCGCCGTAGAGCATCACCGAAGGCAGGTTCAGGCGCGCGAGCGCCATGACTGTGCCCGGGATCGTCTTGTCGCAGCCGGAGATCGCGATGACGGCGTCAAAAGCGTGCCCGCGGCTGACCAGCTCGATGCTGTCGGCGATGATCTCGCGACTGACCAGCGAGGTGCGCATCCCTTTGTGACCCATCGTGATCCCGTCGGAGATCGCGACGGTGTTGAACTCCATCGGGGTCGCGCCCGCGGCACGGATGCCTTCCTTGATCGCGGCTGAGACGGCGCGCAGGTGGAAGTTGCATGGCATCGTCTCGGTCCAGGTGTTCGCTACACCGATGATCGGCTTTGTGAGCGCTTCGTCATCGAAGCCGATTCCCTTGAGGTAGGCGCGAGCTGCGGCGCGGTCGGGGCCGTCGAGCAGTTCGCGGCTGTGCTGGCGGGTGTCGTATTCAGGGGTCATGGTGGGCAATCCTAGTGCGCCATCAGCGCCTGCGCACGTACTCGCCGGACGTCTCGCGCTCGATCATCCCGCGCAGTTCGAGCTGCCCCAGCGCCCGAGAAATCTCACGGGGCACAGAGGCCGGAAGCGACTGCGCGAGCTCTCGTGGGGTGCGGTCTCCGGCTGCGATCAGTTCGAGGATCGCGGCGGGGAGCTCGTCGAGCCCATCGTCGGCGAAGCCCGGCAGCCGCGGCGCCATCGGAGTGATTGCCAGTTCCTCAAGAACGTCCGATAAACCGCAGACGACCGTCACTCCCTCCACCGCGAGCAGCTTGTTGGGGCCGACGCTCAGCGGGCCGGTGATCGGGCCGGGAACAGCGCCGATGCCGGATCCAAGCTCTTCAGCGAAGCGGACCGTATGCATCGCGCCGGACTCCGCGGAGCCCTCCACGAAGACGGTCATGGCGCCGAGCCCGGCGATCAGCCGATTGCGGGCAACGAACGCCCATCGCTGCGCCTGCGCGCCCGGCGGATTCTCAGAGATCACGCAACCGGCCGCGCGGATCTGTTCGTGAAGCAGTCGATGGGACCGGGGGTAGGCCTGCTCCGGACCGCCTGCAAGCACTGCGATCGTCCGCCCTCCCCCCTGCAGCGCCCCGCGATGAGCGGCACCGTCCACGCCGAGCGCCATGCCGCTGACGACGATCATTCCGGCGCCCGCCGCTTCATTTGCGAGCGAGTACGCGACTTCACGTCCGTAGGCAGAAGCGCGCCGAGCGCCAACGATCGCCAAACCGTTGTCGTCCGTGAGCTCGTCAAACAGCTCCTTGCGCCCGACCCCGTAGATCACCGCCGGGACATCCGAAAGCGAATCGAAACGCCGCAGACGCTCGGGGAACTCCGGCTCGTGGCGACAGACAGTCCACAGACCCTCGCGTTCGCACCATTCATCAAGCAGACGCTCGGTGGTGACGGCCAGCGACTCGTCGATATCGGGGTGATCGCGTCGCAGCTCTTCAAGCATCTCCTCGGGCTCCAGTCGAAGCAGTCGCGCCACTTCGACCGTGCTCGAGTGACGCCGCTCGGCAAATGTCAGACTTTCGCTGCGCAGAACCGAAGCGTGCAGGCAGGCCGCGCACGCGTTCATGCTGCCGCCCCGACTTCGATGGCGCGAAACGCGAGCGCCTCGGCCATGTCGCCCTCGTCAACCTCGTCCCGGTCATCGAGATCCGCGATCGTCCGCGCGACGCGCAGCGAGCGGTCGTACCCACGCAGGGAGAGCGACTTGCGCCGGTAGGCCTCGTTGAGCAGTTCCTTCACAGGATCTGGCGGCTTCAGCAACCGTCGAGTCTGCGCCCCGTCGAGCTGGCCGTTGCAGTGGATGTCCAGACCTTCAAAGCGCTTCTCCTGGCGCAGCCGCGCGCGCTCAACGCGCACGCGTACCGGCGCGGACTCCGTGACCGGCCCGGCCTCAACCTCGGCCGGCGTCGGCCGCTCGACTCGGCAGTGCATGTCGAAGCGATCCAGCAACGGCCCGGACAGACGCCGCTCGTAGCGCGCGACCTCAACGGCGCTGCAGCGACAGTGGTTGCCCCCTGCTCCGCACGGACAGGGATTGGTCGCGGCAACCAGCATGAACCTTGCGGGATAGACATGCGTTCGTTGCCCGCGCGTCACCGCGATCGACCCCGCCTCAAGTGGCTCGCGCAGGGACTCGAGCGTGCGCGTGGAGAACTCCGCAAGCTCATCCAGAAACAGCACACCGTTGCTGGCGAGCGTCACCTCACCGGGCATCGGCGACGGCCCGCCGCCGGTCAGGCCCGAAGCGCTGATCGTGTGATGCGGCGCCCGGAATGGGCGCTGAGCGGCCAGGCCGTCAACGCGGAGGCTCCCGGCGATGCTCTGCATCCGCGTGACCTCAATCGCCTCCTGCCGCGTCATCGGCGGGAGAATCGAGGGCAATCTGCGCGCCAGCATCGTCTTGCCGCAGCCGGGAGGACCCTTGAAGAGCACGTGGTGGCCGCCGGCCGCGGCGATCTCGAGTGCCCGCTGACTGAACTCGTGGCCGCGAAGGTCCTTCAGGTCGGGACCATGGGGAACCGCGGTCGCTGGCGTCGGCCCATCGGGAATCGACTCCCACATCCCGTTGCCGACATCCTTCAGATCGGAGAGGCGCCGCACCGGGGCGACGGGATCGCGCTCGACGAGCGCCGCCTCGCGTGCGTTGGCCAGCGGCACGACGAGCGTGGAGATCTCGTCGCGCTGTGCGGCTTCAGCCACGGCCAATGTTCCGCGCACCGGCTGGACTGCTCCATCCAGGGACAGCTCTCCGATCAGCGCCGCCCGCCCGAACAGCTCAGCGTCGAGCTGGCCGCTCGCGGCCAGGATCGCGAACGCGATCGCGAGGTCGAAGGAAGGCCCTGCCTTCTGCAGCTCGGCCGGGGCTAGGTTCACTGTGATCCGCCGTTGCGGAAACTCAAAGCCCTCGTTCAACAGCGCTGCCCGCACGCGCTCGCGCGACTCGCGCACCGCCGTGTCGGGCAGTCCGACAACCGAGAAGGCCGGCAGACCGCTGCGGATATCGACCTCGACGGTCACGCGCCGGGCGGTCACCCCGCTGATCGCATATGTCGTCGCCTTGGCAAGCATGCGAGCAGACTGCCCGACATGCGTGTTCGCTTTCAAGACCCAAAACGTGAGATTCAGCAACGCCTTTCAAAGAATTCCCGCGCGGCGTCAATTGTTTGAAAGCTGGCGCAGACTATTTCCAAAGCGGTCTTGAAACCGAACACCGATCGCGGCATGATCGCCGTGTGACTCCACCAACGACATCCGATTCCCGCCCGGCCGTCGGACTCGCGGGCGAACTCGCGGTTCGGGAGCTCGTGACCAGACGCAACTGGCACGTGATCGACCACAACGTGCGCTGGCGCGAGGGCGAACTGGATCTGATCGCCGTGGACGGCAGCACACTCGTGATCGCCGAGGTCAAGACGCTCGTGGCGCGCGGCCCGGGCGGGCGGAGCGCTTTCTCGCCATTCGAATCGATCGATCGCCGCAAGCAGAATCAGATCCGCATGCTCGCCCGTCGATGGCTCGTGGACGACTTACGACGCAAGCAGGACGATCGCGGCCTCACATTCAACGACCTGCGCTTCGACGCCTTCGCGGTCACACTCTCAAGGCAGCGCGAGGTGCTCTCCATCGAGCACCTGGAGGATGCGTTCTAGTGCCGGCGCGGCTACGCGACGAGCTGGAACTGCTCGTAAGCCGTCGATGCGAACGAGCGCCGGTGAATCGGCGTCGGACCGAACTCGATGATCGCGTCGCGGTGGACCGGTGTGGCATATCCGACGTGCTTGTCGAATCCGTAGTCCGGGTACGCGGCGGCGATCTGGTTCATGTAGCGGTCGCGCGAGACCTTGGCGATGATCGACGCGGCGGCGATGGCGGCGCTGGTGGCATCGCCCTTGACGACCGCCTCGCACGGGTCTTCGAGCCCGAACGGCATGTACCCGTCACTCAGCAGCACGGTGCCGGATGTGTTGACGCGCGAGAGCGCGGTTCCCAGGCAATGCAGGTTGGTTCGATGCAACCCCATCTGGTCGATGTAGGTCGCAGAGCGCGAGATCAGCGCGACAGACGATGCGATCCGTGTGATTTCACCGAAGAGCATCTCGCGACGCTCCGCGGAGAGCTTTTTGGAGTCCTTCAGGGAAGTGAGCGTGGAGAGGTCCGCGTCGCTGAGTTTGTCGTAGTCGAAGGCGACGCCAGCGGCGACGATAGGGCCGGCAAGGCAACCGCGACCGACTTCGTCAGCACCGGCAACACGCGTTCCGCGCGCGCGGTCGAACTCGATCAGCTCAAAGCTCTCCATCGCGTTCAAGCTAACCGCAGCATCGGCGGCGGCGATGCGGTGGTTGGCTCAGAGCCCGCCGATGCGGTTGATCGGCCAGTAGGTGGCGAAGGCCTCGCCGACCATGCTGGACTTCGGGATCGGTCCCCAGAAGCGGCTGTCGTCACTGTTGTTCCGGTTGTCACCCATCATGAAGTACTTGCCCGGCGGGATCGTGAACTCGCGCGAGTACGTGCACGAGAGCGTGAAGTTCGACGGGTCGTCGCAGCTCTGAAGCCTGTTGATGTACGGCTCGTTGAGCATCTTGCCGTTCACGTATGCGTGGCCCTTGATGATTTTGAAGCGATCACCGGGCATGCCGACGACGCGCTTGATGAACGCCTGCTTCTGGGTTCCGGCAGTTGCGACAGGACAAGCCATGTATGAGGCATCGTCAGTCTGTGACGGAAGATCCTCAAGGTCGGGCACTCCGACGTACGTCTGGCCGGGAGGAGGACCGAACTTCTCTCCGCTCTGGATTCCGCAGCGCTGCTCGTTGGCTCCCGGCGGGGGATGGAACACGACCACGTCGCCACGCGACGGCGTGCCGAATCGCCCCTCGATGCGGTTCACAAGCACGCGCTGCCCGGTTTCCAGCGTCGGGACCATCGACGGGCTCGGGATCTTGTAAGGCTTCACGAGCAGCCACTGGATCAGGAATGCGAAGACGAGCGCAGCAGCGACGATCACGGCGGTCTCGGCGACCGGGTTCAGCTGCTTCTTCTCGGGGGCACTCTCGGTGCTGCCTGGAGGTGGGGTCGGCATCGCGGGAACTAAAGCAGTCCGACGCGCTTGGGCGGCCAATAGGTGACAAATGCTTCGCCGATGATGTTCTCTTTCGGCACCGGCCCCCAATACCTGCTGTCATCGCTCGCATCGCGGTTGTCGCCCATCATGAAGAAGCTGTCCGGCGGGATCGTGATGTCAAGGGAGTAGGTGCAGTCGCTCGAAACGGCGTCGGGAACATCGCAGCTTCCAGCCGGGTTGATGTACGGCTCGATCAGCTGTTTACCGTTGATGTAGGCGTGACCGCGAACGATCTTCAGTCGGTCGCCGGGAAGCCCGATCACCCGTTTGATGTACGTGTCCTCGTACTTGCCGGGCGTGCCGAGCGGGCACGCCATGCGCTCCGCCAACGCGCCATCGTCTCCCGAGACGTAGCGCTTGCCGGGCAGATACTCCTCACCGTTCTTCACGCCACAGGTGTCGTCCGCTGCGCCCGCTGGCGGGCGGAAGACGACCACGTCGCCACGATCGGGGGTGCCGAAGCGCCCATCGACCCGATTGGCGAGCACACGCTGTCCGACCTGGAGCGTCGGCACCATCGAGCGGCTCGGAATCCGATACGGCTTGACCACGAAGGCCTGGATCAACAGCGCAAGACCGACCGCAACCGCGACGATCACGACGAGCTCAATCAGCGACTCGCTGCTGCTCTGATCATCGTCGTTCTTGCTGCGGCCGACGCCGGGCGTCGAGGGTTCCGCAGAGTCAGGCATGAGAGGGCGTTAGCCCGATTTAGCTCTTGTCGGCGTCGTCCGCCGGGGCGTCTTCTGCCGGAGCGTCTTCAGCGGGAGCTTCCTCCGCCGAAGCTTCTTCTGCCGGAGCTTCTTCAGCTGCGGGAGCTTCCTCAGCTGCCGGAGCCTCTTCAGCGACCTCGGCTTCGGGCGCCTCGTCAGCCGTTTCGGCCTCCGGAGCTGCTTCAGCCTCGGGTGCTGCTTCGGTCTCAGTTGCCGCTGCGTCGACGGTCTCGACTGCCTCAGTCTCCTCAACCTCCGGCGCTACAGGTTCTGCTTCTTCCTGGGCGCCCTCGGCGTCGTAGGCGCCGGCTGCCTCAGCGTCGAGACGCTGCTGCTCCTGCGGAGTCCAGGCACGCTCACGGACACGCGCGCGCTTACCGACGCGGTCACGCAGGTAGTAGAGCTTCGCGCGACGCACTTCACCGCGGGCCGCAACCTCGATCTTCTCGATCTTGGTCGAGTGGACCGGGAACGTGCGCTCCACGCCGACGCCGAATGACTGCTTGCGCACCGTGAAGGTCTCGCGGGCTCCGCTGCCCTGACGCTTGATCACAACACCCTCGAAGACCTGCGTACGTTTGCGGGTGCCTTCGACGACCTGGAAGTGAACGCGAACGCGATCGCCCGGGTCGAAGGAGGGAACGCGCTTGATCTGCGCCTTTTCAAGCTTGTCGATGATCGTGCTCATGGGATTACCTGCTGTAAAAGTTTCGTACTGCGAGAAAGAAAGATGGGGCCGGTCTCGTGGCGCTGAGTGGAACTTCAGACACGAGCGCAAAAATCAGGCACGAGCGCCTGCCCGTGCCGCATAAAGCGTGATGATGTTAGCTAATCGCCTGCAACGCCCGGCGATGGAGGCTCTGTGCGCTGCGTCCGGCGCAATTCGCTCTGTTCGCGGCGCCAGCGCTCGATCTCGCCGTGATGCCCCGAAAGCAGCACGTCGGGGACCTTCCAACCGCGATACTCCTCCGGTCGCGTGTAGTGCGGGTACTCCGGCGCACCGTCAAGCTCGGCGCTGAACGACTCTTCTTTCGCGCTGCGCTCATCGCCGTGCGCCTCGGGCAGCTTGCGCGTCACCGCGTCAGCCAGGACCATCGCCGCAAGCTCCCCGCCGGAGAGCACGTAGTCACCGATCGAGATGACGTCGGTCGCAAAATGGTCGTGGACGCGCTGATCGAACCCCTCGTAGCGACCGCAGAGGATCGTCATGTCGCCACCCGCCGCAAGCTCTTCGGTCAAGGGGTCGTCGAGTCGTCGACCGGTCGGCGACAGCACGACAACCCGTCGCTGCGAGCCAAGCTCGACCGGGTCGATCGAGTACCTCCCGCGCAGGGCTTCCTCGACAACGTCCACGCGGATCACCATTCCTGCTCCGCCGCCATACGGCGTGTCGTCGACCCGATTATTCGAGATCGGCGTGGTCGCCCGCATGTCCACGGTCTCGAGCGAGTGGCCGGCCTCGAACAGGTTCTTCATGTGCCGCTGCTCGCGAAACCAGTCGAACCACTCCGGGAAAAGTGTGAAAACGTCGATCTGCACGATTGCTCAGCCTACGCCCAGGAACTCGGCGTCGACAGTCACGCCCGAGCCGCCAGGCTCGATCGCGATGATCGCGTCGCGAATCATCGGCACCAGCAGCTGTCCGCCGTCGGCGGCCGCAACCTCGAGAACGTCTGCGGAAGGCAGGTTGTTCATGCGCGTGACCCTTCCGATCGCGCGGCCATCTTTGTCCACCACGGAAAGCCCGATCAGATCGTCGGCAAACCACTCCCCCTCGCCGAGCGGCGTCAGATCTCCGCGCGCCGCGTAGGCGTTCTCGCCGCGGAGCGCGGCGATCGCCTCCTTGCTGCTGATCTCATTGAACATCAGCAGCGGGCGCTTGTCGGTGCCGCCGCGCGAGGCGAGCGTGAACGTCGCCGGTCCCACAAAAACCTCAAGTCCGGCCACCAGCGCCGGCGTATCGACGGATCCGTCCAGATAGAAGCCGCCGCGCACGCCGTGCGGCTTTCCGACCACTCCGATCTGGATGCGGTCCTGCGGGTCCATAAGAAGAAGGCTCCCGACTAATCGACGAGGTCGACAACGACCTTGCGGCCGCGGGCTTCCTTGTGCGCGCGAACGACCTGACGCAAAGCGTTGATCGTGCGACCGCCGCGACCGATGACCTTGCCGGCCTCGTCCTCGGCGACGCGCAGCTCCAGAGTCACGGAGCCGTCTGATTCGTCAAACCCTTCGACGGAAACCTCTTCAGGCTTGTCGACGAGACCCTTGACCAGGTTTTCGATAAGGTCCTCCATCTGGGGACCTTCAACCTCGGTCGGAGCAGTAGTTGCTTCGTCGCTCACGGCGAAAAGAAACTTACTTGACTGCGACGGGCTTGCCGTCAGCGTCAAGGCTCTGGGTCTTCATCAGCTTGAGCACGGTCGGGGTGGGCTTGGCGCCCTTCTCGATCCAGTGCTCGACGCGGTCCTGCTTCAACGTGACAGTCGAAGGGTCCGTCTGCGGGTTGTAGGTGCCAACATTTTCGATCACGCGACCGTCGCGGGGGGAACGCTTGTCCGCCACCACGATGCGCCAGATCGGGTTCTTCTTGCTGCCTACTCGTGTAAGTCTGATTCGTACCACGGGGAGGAGAGTACCAAGCGCCTAGCGCTGTCCCATGAGCTGAGAGATATCGGGCATGCCCTTCTTGCCCTTGCCGCTCATCCGCTTCATCATTTTCTTCATCTCGGAGAACTGCTTGATCAGCTTGTTGACCTGCTGAACGCTGGTCCCGGAGCCATTGGCGATGCGCACGCGGCGCTTGCCGTTGATGATCTTCGGATTCGCACGCTCCTGCGGCGTCATTGAGAGGACGATCGCCTGGATGCGATCGAGTTCGCGCTCGTCGATGTTGACGTTTTTCAGGGCCTTCTTGTCGATGCCGGGCATCATGCCCAGAATGCTCGAGAGCGAGCCCATCTTGCGCATCATCTTCATCTGCTCGAGGAAATCGTCAAAGGTCAGCTCGTTCTTGCGGATCTTGCGCTCCATCTCGAGCGCCGACTTCTCGTCGATCTGCGATTCGGCCTTCTCGATCAGGCTCATCACGTCGCCCATGCCGAGGATGCGGTCGGCCATGCGGTCCGGGTGGAAGACCTCGAACTGGTCGAGCTTCTCGCCGACCGACGCGTACATGATCGGCTTGCCAGTCACGGCCTTGATGCTGAGCGCGGCGCCGCCTCGGGCGTCACCGTCGAGCTTGGTCATGATCACGCCGTCGAAGTTCGCGGTCTCGGCGAACTGCTCGGCGACATTGACCGCGTCCTGACCGGTCATCGCGTCGACAACGAGCAGGACGTTGTGCGGCTTGACCTCCTTGCGGATCTTCGCCAGCTCTTCCATCAGATCGGAATCCACATGCAGGCGACCGGCGGTGTCCACGATCAGGACGTCGTCAAGGTTCTGGATCGACTCCTGGACCGCCCATTTGGCGATCTTCACGGGGTCGCCCTGACCCTGCTCGTACACCTTGGCGCCGACCTGCTCGCCGACGACCTTCAGCTGATCGATCGCGGCCGGGCGGTAGACGTCACACGCGGCAATGCCGACCTTCTTGCCCTGACCCTTCAGCATCAGCGCGAGCTTTCCGCAGTTGGTCGTCTTACCCGAACCCTGCAGACCCGCCATCAGAATGACCGTCGGCGAGCTCTGCGCGAAGACGATCTCGCGGCTCGACTCGCCCATCAGGGCGGTCAGCTCCTCGTCGACGATCTTGACGACCTGCTGGCCGGGGTTCAGCGCCTCAAGGACGTCAGCACCCAGTGCGCGGGCTTTGACCCTCGCGGTGAATTCCTTGACGACCTTGAAGTTGACGTCCGCCTCGAGCAACGCAAGGCGGATGTCGCGCATCGCCTTGTTGATGTCGTCCTCGCTGAGCTTGCCGTGCGAACGGACATCGGAAAGCGTTTCCTGCAGGCGTTCTGAAAGTGCGTCAAACATGCGGCGCTGACTCTAGTTGCCAAAGGTCGGGGCGTGCTTGGTCCTGCTTTGGGACCTGTGCGGCTCTCCCGTGGCGCGTCAACGAGACGTACGCGTACTACGACTCCGGCGCGGCCAGCGTTCCCAGCTTGTCGCTCAGTCCTGCCAACGCCTGCGTGAACTCGCCCGGGATCACCCAGGTGCTGTTGCTGTCGTTCATCGCCAGCGACTCGAGCGCCTGGACGTACTTGTAGGCAACCAGCGGCAAATCCGGGTTTCCGGCGTGGATTGCGTCGAAGACGGTCTTGATCGCGGCTCCCTCACCCTCTGCGGTGAGGATCTGCGACTGGCGGGAACCCTCAGCGGTGAGGATCGCCGCCTGCTTCTGGCCCTCTGCGGTGAGGATCTGTGACTGCTTGACGCCTTCAGCTGTGAGGATCGCGGCGCGGCGGTCACGCTCTGCGCGCATCTGCTTCTCCATTGCGTCCTGAATCGAGAGCGGCGGATCGATCGCCTTCAGCTCGACGCGGTTGACGCGGATGCCCCACTTGCCCGTCGCCTCGTCAAGCACGATGCGCAGGGCGGTGTTGATCTCGTCGCGGCTGGTGAGCGCCTTCTCAAGCGTGAGACCACCGATCACGTTTCGCAGAGTGGTCGTGGTCAGCTGCTCGATCGCCTGGAGGTGGTTGGCGATCTCGTATGTCACGGCCCGGGCGTCGTTGATCGTGTAGTACAGAACGCTGTCGATCTGCACGACGACGTTGTCCTCGGTGATCACCGGCTGCGGCGCAAAGCTCACGACCTGCTCGCGCATGTCGATCAGCGGGCGGACGCGGTCGACATACGGGATCACGATCGCGAGTCCCGGGGTCAGCGTGCGGTGGTACTTGCCCAGTCGCTCGACCACGCCGGCTTTTGCCTGCGGGATGATCCGCACGGCACGCAGCAGCGTGAAGAGGACGAGGACGACGATTGCGATCAGGACGAAGACCATGCGAGCTCCTAGGCGTCAGGGGTTGAAGTTTTTTCGAGCGGTTCGACGATTGCCGTGGCGCCGGCGATCGATACGACTTTTACCGGAGTGTTGGCCGCGATCTTGGGCTGGCCGTCAACCGGGCGTGCGGTCCAGTTCGAGTTGTCGAAGCGGATCAGTCCGAGTGATTCCTCGGAGATCTCCTCGAGCGTGCGGCCTTCCTTGCCGATCAGGGCGTCGACATTCGTCGCCGATTCAGGAGTGTTCTCTTTCGACCGCCTGGCAACGGGATAGAGCGCCAGTCCGGAAGCGAGTGAGAGAACGATGAAGATCAGGAGCTGGATTTCGATCGATGCCCCGAGGCTGGCAGCGATCGCAGTGACCACGGCTGCAATCGCAAGCGGGCCGAAAATGAAGATCGAAAAGACGGCCAGCTCAAGCGCCGCCATCACGACGGCGAAAATCATCCAATAGATCCAGTCTTCCACGATGCTGATTATTGACCAGATCGCGGCGGACGTTGGCAAAACATTTTTACTCCGAGATCAGAGCGCGGGCGAAGTCGGAGGCATCGAACGGCCGCAGATCCTCCAGCTGCTCGCCGATTCCGATCAGTTTGACCGGGATGCCGAGCTCGTCGGCGATTGCCAGTGCGATGCCGCCTTTGGCCGTTCCGTCGAGTTTGGTGAGCACGATTCCGTCGACGTGCACCGCTTCGGCAAAGAGTTTTGCCTGGCGCAATCCGTTCTGACCCGTCGTCGCATCAACCACGAGAAGCGTCTCGTGCGGGGCTCCGGGGAGTTGTTTCTCGATCACGCGTCGGACCTTCTTCAGCTCTTCGAGCAGGTTGTCCTGCGTGTGCAGACGACCCGCGGTGTCGATCAGCGCGACGTCGGTGCCACGGGCCACGGCTGCGCCGACAGCGTCGTAGGCGACTGCGCCCGGGTCTGAGTTCTCCGCCCCCCGCACGAAGGCGGCGCCTGTGCGATTCGCCCACTCGGCGAGCTGCTCCGTTGCCGCAGCGCGGAAGGTGTCGGCGGCGCCGAGCAGCACGGACTTGCCGAACTGCTTTTCGAGGTGCCAAGCGATTTTTCCGATCGAAGTCGTCTTTCCGGTTCCGTTGACCCCGCAGACCATGATCACCGTGGGGGTGTGGCGGATGTCGATCGTCGCCTCGCCGGTCGTCGCGGTCTGCGCCAACAGCTCCTCCAGGCGCTCGACGATCGCGTCTCCCCCGGCAACCTCGCCTTCCTCGACCTCGGTCTCGAGCTGTCCGACGACTTTTGCGGTGGTGCGCGCACCGACGTCTGCGTAGATCAGCAGCTCTTCCAGGCGCTCCCAGGTTGCGTCGTCGAGGCTGTCGAACAGCGTGGTCCGAATCTCAGCGGAGAAGGCCTGACGCGTGCGGCCCAACGACTCACGCAGACGCTTGAACATGCCACCACCGCGTTCGGGTTCGGCTTCCGCCACCGGCTCAGCTGGGAGCGGCGTATCGGTGATGAAAAGCTCGTTCCACTCCCTTGGCACGTTGTGATCTTATGAATGCGATCACGTTGCCGATCATTTAGCCGATGTAATCGGTAAGAATCTACGTACTTGCACGTCCACAGCTACGCCCCGAAAGGCCTGAATTTTCGATGATCGCATTGATCGTTATCGCAGTAATCGTCGTCCTCCTGATCATTTACGTGGTCGCGACCTACAACGGCTTGATTTCACTGCGCAACCGCACTGAAGAGGCATTCTCTGACATCGAGACGCAGCTCAAGCGTCGTCACGACCTGATCCCGAACCTGGTCGAGACGGTCAAGGGCTACGCGTCACACGAGCGTCAGACGTTCGACTCAGTCACGCAGGCCCGCACAAATGCCGTCAACGCATCGGGGCCGCAGGCATCGGCCCAAGCCGAAGGAATCCTCGGCCAGGCACTCGGTCGACTGTTCGCGGTCGCCGAGGCCTACCCGGACCTCAAGGCCAACCAGAACTTCCTGCAGCTGCAGAACGAGCTGACGGACACGGAGGACAAGATCCAGGCCAGCCGCCGTTTCTACAACATGAACGTGCGCGACCTGAACATCAAGATCCAACAGTTCCCGAGCAGCATCATCGCCAAGCAGGCGCACATCACCGAGCACGAGTTCTTCGAGATCGAGAACCCGGCCGAGAAGGAAGTCCCGAACGTTTCCTTCGGCGACAACAGCGCCGCGGCCAACTCCCCCGCTCCGGGCGTGATCCCGGCGACTCCGGCTCCGGCCGCACCGCCGGCAGCCGAGCCGCCTGCAGGCGGCGAGGGATCCACGCCTCCAGGACCTCCGACCGCCTAGCGCGGCGCGACTGAGACTTGAAGGAGCGAGATGTACAAGCAGATAGCTGTCAACAAGCGCAAGTCGTGGTTCCTGATGAGCGGGTTCCTGCTGATCTACGCGGTCATCGCCTACGCGATGTACCTCTGGGTCGGACCGGTCGGAGCGTTCGGTATTGCCGCGCTTGCGTTCGTGATGGTGTTGATCTCGCTCTTCGGCGGGGACGACATGGCAGTGCTTGCCGCAGGCGGCAAGCAGATCAAGAGCAAGTCCGAAGCGCCGGAGCTCTGGCGGATGGTCGAGAACCTCTCGATCACCGCCGGCCTGCCGATGCCGCGTCTCTACATCTCCCCCGACCCGTCGCCCAACGCATTCGCCGCGGGCCGCAATCAGGACCAGGCGCTGATCTGCGTCAACAAGGGCCTGCTTGACGTTCTCGACGACCAGGAGCTCTACGGCGTGCTCGCGCACGAGATGGCGCACATCAAGAACCTCGACGTCAAGCTCATGACCTACGTCGCAGTGCTGGCCGGGTCGATCGCGTTGATCGCGCAGATCATCTCCTACGGACTCTGGTTCGGCGGCAGCAACCGCGACAGCGGTGGCGGTTGGCTCGGGCTGGTTGTAGTGCTGCTCACGATCATCCTCGCGCCGATCGCGGCAACGATCATCCAACTCTCGATCAGCCGCAAGCGCGAGTACGTGGCCGACGCCTCCGGCGCCGAGCTCACGCGCTACCCGCAGGGCCTTGCGTCCGCTCTGAACCAGATCTCAGGCAACATGGTCGCCACGGAGCGCCCCGAGGAGGCGATCGCGCACATGATGATCGCGCCCTCGATGAACGCCCGCGGCAAGGAGTCAACGCTCTTCGCAACCCACCCGGCCACCGAGGACCGCGTCGGCCGCCTCACCGAGATGGCCGGCGGCATCAGCCACCGCCACGACCGACCGGTCGGCAGCTACTTCACGCTCCCGTGGGCAGCCGGTGACGGCTCGACCGGCGGCGACGCTCCGCAGATGCAGCAGGACCGCAACTTCGTTCCGCTGGCTCCGGAGAGCCTGAACACGGCTTCGATCCTCAAGGCCGAGCAGGCCGCGGCCAGCTCCTCGACTTCACTGCAGTAGATCGTCGCGATGGTCGCGCAGACCGTCGCGCCAACTTGGGAGGCTCGGCGTCCAGCCGAGTTCTTCCTTGGCCTTCGCGTTGCTGGCACCGGCCTGCGACGTTGCGGCCGTGGTGAGGAACGGCCCTGCCGCCCGGCGCGCGATCCAGGCCGGGACCTTGCGCGGGTGCTTGGCACCCAGTAGTTCTGCGACGTACGGAATCAGCTCGCTGAACGGAGCCGGCTCATCGTCGACCACGTTGTAGATGCCGCGCCCCTTCTCAACTGCGAGCGCGGCCGCGGCTGCCGCGTCCGAGACGTGAACCAGTGAGTTCAGGCCGGTGCCGCCGCCGACCAACGGGAATTGGCGCTGACGGATCGACTCGCAGGTGCTGCCCTCGGTCGCGTACCAAGTGCCGGGACCGTAGAGCGTGCCAAAGCGCAGGACCACGCCGACGAACTTGTCGCTCTGCGTGACTTTGCGCTCGTTCAGCGTGAGAATCTCGACCGATTTCGAGAACGGCGCTGGCGCGTCGATCCACGCGGGGTCCGCCTCGGTCCTGATCTCACCCTTTCCGGGCGCGTACAGAAACGCGATCGACTGCGCGACGTAGCGCCTGACCCCATGATCCTCAGCGGCGCGGATGAGTGCGCCGGTGCCCTCGAAGCGAATCGCGTCATTGGCCGCGTATGCGGCCTCGGCGTCGCGCGGGTCGTAGTCCTTCGGGAGACTGGTCAGCTCATCGACGATTACTTCGGGCTGAACCTTGCGGACGAGTTTGTCCGCGGTGCCGGGCTTGAGAAAGTCAACGACCTCAGGCGTGGCGCCGGCGGCCTCGAGTTCTGCGGCGCGCTCAGCGCTGCGTGTCGTCGCGTGGACCTCATGGCCGGCGGCCAGCAGTTTGGGTAGCAGCGGCCTGCCAATCGCGCCCGTCCCGCCGGCGAGAAGCAGGCGCACAGCTACGCGACGATCAACTCGCCGTGCTCGGTCTCGCGACCGGTCATGCGACGGGTGATGACCTTGCTGATGCCGTCCTTGCCCATCGAGACGCCGTAGAGGCAGTCTGCGGCGTCCATCGTGCGCTTCTGGTGCGTGATGACGATGAACTGGCTGCTGTCGCTGTGCTCGCGCAGGAGCGCGACCAGGCGGTCGATGTTCACGTCATCGAGCGCGGCCTCGGCCTCGTCGAAGATGTAGAACGGGCACGGCTTCGTGAGGAAGACGGAAAACAGGAAGGCCAGAGCAACCAGCGAGCGCTCGCCACCGGAAAGCAGCGTGAGCACGCGGCCGGACTTGCTGCCCGGGAGCTGGACCTTGATCTCGACGCCGTACTCGATCTCGTTGTCCTCCTTTGCGGCATCCGGGTCTTCGGGCATCGCGTCTTCGGCGGCGTCCGCGGCGGCCTGGACCTCCGCGGCGTCGGCGCCAGCAGCAGTGAGCGCCGGAGCGACCTTGGGCTTCTCGTCGGCGACGAGCTGGAGCTTGCCGGTGCCACCCGGGAAGAGGCGCTGGATCAGCTCCTCGAAGTGGGCGCTCGTGCTGGCGAAAGTCTCTTCGAACGACGTGCGGATCGTCTTGTCGATCTCCTTGATCAGGTCGCCGAGTTCTTTCAGCGCGGCCTCGAGGTCGTCGCGCTGGGCCTCCAGCTCCTCCACGTGAGCCAGAGCCTCGGCGTACTCGTCCTGCGCAAGCGGGTTGATCGGTCCGAGGAGCTCGCGGCGGCGTGCGATGCGCGCGAGCGCGGCGGCGATCTCTTCGCGGCGCGGCTCGTCGAGCAGCTCGGTCGCGGCTTCGACCGGGCGGCCGAGCGCTTCTGAAAGCTCCGTAGTGACGGATGCGGCCTCCGCGTGCATGTCGCGCGAGCGCTGGGCGCGGACCTCGGCAGTGGTGACAAGCTCGCCTTGTTCACGCAGCGAAGCCTGAAGCTGAGCCTCGTGAGTCGCGTGGGCGCGCAGCTCCTGGGCGAGCTTCTCGCCGGCAGCGCGATCGCCATCCAGAGCGGTGCCGAGCACGGCGACGCGCTCGTTGGCGACCACGGCCGCCTCGGCGAGTACCTCGGCGAGGTCCTGAGCTCGCGGGACCGCGCCGCGCAGGGTCTCAAGCTTTGCCTCGAGCTCAGAGCGGCGGCGCGCCTGGAGCTCCGCGGCGCGGCGCATCTGCTCGGCGTGCGAACGCTCGCTGCGCAGCTCGGCTTCGACGCCGGCGCGACGGACTGCCGTGGGGCCGTCGGCGAGACCGGCCTCGATGCGGCGCTCGATTGCGCGGGCCTGACCCTGGACTGCGCCGGAGAGTTCATCGCGTGCCACGCGCGCGGTGCGCGCGGCGGCGTGCGCCTCGTCGCGCTGGGCCTCGGTGCGCTTCAGCGCGGCCTCGACCTGTTCGAGCGCCGTCTGCGCCGTGCTCTCTGCGCTTCGCGCGGCGGCAAGTTTTTCGTTCAAGGCATCGCGGCGGTTGCGCTCCGCAAGAACGCGTTGCTCTCCCCCACTCGGTGCTTGACGCAGCTCGCCGGTGTGACCGAAGTAGACACGACCGGTCCTGGTCACCGCGACTCCGTCGAAGCCGTGCGGGAGGTTGCTCAAAGAGTCAACGACCCAGACGTTGGCGAGCAGCGCAGTCACGATCGCGTCCGCTCCGGCCTCGGCCTGGAGCTTGTCGATCAGGCGCTCGCCGTTGGGCAGTGATGCGAAGCCCTGATTGGCCTGAGCGCGGCCGACCAGCATCGCCGATCCGCCGTCCTCGCCGACGCTGTCAAGGAAGCTCTGGCCGGCCGGGAGGTCTTCGACCACCGCGGCGCGGAGGCGACGACCAAGCACAGCGGTCAGCGCGAGCTCGTAGCCCGGCTCGACGCCGAGCTTCTCGGCCAGCGCGGCAGAGCCCGCGTCGCCGGCGGACTCGCGCAGGAACTGCTCGACTGCGCCCAGCTCGCCCTCGAGGCGGGCGCGTTCACGGCGCGTCTCGGCGAGTGCCTGCTGGCCTTCGGCGAGCGCCCGGCGCGCGGTGGTGGCCGTCTGCTCGGCCTGCTCGGCGAGCGTCTTTGCGGCGGTGAATCTCTCGTTCAGCTGTTCGAGCTGCTGCTCGGCCGCGGCGTGCTGCTGGCGCATCTCGACGAGCTCGGCCTCCAGCTCGGCGCGACCCTGGCGCTCTATCTCTGCGAGTTCAGACTCGAGCTGCGCGATGCGCGAGGTGTCGACCTCGGGCTGCACGTCGAGCGTGAGCTGGCCGAGCTCGGCCTGACCGCGTTCGATCTCGTTCTGCAGGCGCGCGACGCGTTCTCCGGCGCGTTCGCGGGCGCCTTCGATCCGCTCACAGACAGAACGCACCGCGAAGAGCGACTCAGTCGCCTTCTCGCGACGCGCGGCCTCGGCGGCGATCTTCTGCTCTGCGATCTCGCGTTCCTTGGCGACTCCGGCGAGCTGCTGCTCGATGCCCTCGCGTGCGGCGCGTGCCTCGGTGGCCATGCGCGTCGCCTCTTCAAGCTCGCGCGCGGCGAGCAGCAGGGTGTCGGACGCGCTCTCGGCGCGAAGTTCGTTGGACTGCAGCTCGAGGCGGGCGTGAGTTTCAGCGGCCTCGGCCTGGCGCTTCAGCGGCTTCAGGCGCGAGCGCGCCTCGCGCTCGACGTCGAGCACACGGTCGAGGTTGTCGCGCGTCTTCGCGAGCTTCAACTGGGCGCGACGGCGGCGCTTCCTGTGCTTGCCGAGGCCCGCCGCCTCTTCGACGAGCAGGCGACGATCCTTGGGCTTGCTGGCGACGATCTCGTCGACCTTGCCTTGACTCAGAACCGAGTGCATCTCCTTGCCGAGCCCGGAGTCCGAGAGGACCTCGATCACATCGACGAGGCGGCAGCGCGCGCCGTTGATGCGGTACTCGCCCTCGCCGTCGCGCGAGAGCTTGCGCGTGATCGACAGCTCAGAGAAGCCGGTGTCGAGCATGCCGTCCGAGTTGTCGAAGACCAACTCGACCTCAGCGGCGGATGCTGACGGCACTCCTTCGGCGCCGCCGAACAGGAGGTCCTGCATCTGCTGCCCGCGCACGGCCGACGCGCTCTGCTCGCCGAGTGCCCAGACGATCGCGTCGGAGACGTTGGATTTGCCGGAGCCGTTCGGCCCGACGATCACCGACACGCCCGGACCGAAGTCGAGGCGCGTCTTGCTGGGGAACGATTTGAACCCCTTCATCTGTACGGCTTTCAGATACATGGTTAGTCCCGGGGCGCCGTCAAAGTGGCCAGCGTTGCCGCGGCCGCCGCCTGCTCGGCCTCCTTCTTGGAGCGCCCGGTGCCCGTACCGTAACGATCGCCTCGGATCTCCACAGCACACTCGAAACGCCGGTCGTGAGGCGGACCCTCGGAGTCGATCAGAAGGTAAACCGGCTTGTCGCCGCGGCGCGCCAAAAACTCCTGCAAACTCGACTTATAGTCGCCCGGATTGTCCTCGGCATTGACGATTTCGTCAGCAAAGGCCTCGCCGACGGCCTCGGCGGTGGCCTCGTATCCGTACTGCTCGAAGACCGCGCCGATCGCCGCTTCGCAGACTTCGGCGAGCACGCTCTGGGCCGAGATCACGTCTTCGATCGGGAGCTCAGCGGCCGTCGGGGCGTTGTCCGCCAGACGCCCGGCCGCTCCGAGATCGGCGGCGACCCTTGCACACGCCGCGCGACTTGCCGCCTGCGCGCGAATCTTTGTCAGGTCCCCGGCCGTCGCCGTCGGGTTGGCACGCAACAGCCGCTCCGCGACGACCATTCCGAGGACGCTGTCGCCGAGAAAGGCGAGGCGCTCGTACGCGTCACCACGATCGTCGGTCCACGAGGCGTGGGTGAAGACCCGCACCTTCAGATCAGGCGCGAGTCCGTCGATCAACTCGACCAGACGACGCGCGCCACCGCTCACGCCGAGGCCAGCTTCTCGCTGAGGTAGTCGACCACCGACCCGACCGTGGTCAGCTCAAGCGCCACCTCGTCGGGAATCGTCACGTCGTAATTGTCCTCAAGCTCCATCGCGAGTTCGACCAGGTGCAGCGAGTCGGCGTCCAGGTCGCTCTTGAAATCCGCCTCGAGGCTGATTTTGGAGGCGTCGATCTCCAGTTCTTCAACCAGAGTCTTCTTCAGCGCCTCGTAGATCTCGTCACGCGTCATCGGCAGAGGCAACCGTAACAGCGGTCTCGGCCGCCTGATGCTCATTCAGTTCGGCGATCGCGGCGGCAATCTCGCCGGTGACGTTGCCCTTCGCAGAGCGGTGCGCGAGGCGGATCGCGGCGGCGATTCCTGCAGCGTTCGAGGATCCGTGCGCGACAACGGACACCCCGCGCAGGCCGAGCAGCAATGCGCCGCCGGTCGTGTTCGGATCCACCTCGGTGCGGATCTTCAAGAGACTCCGCTTTGCCAGCAATCCGCCGACCTTCGAAACTGGATTCGACTTGATCGCCTCGACCGCGGCGAGCATCGTCGCTTTTGCGGCACCCTCGATCGCCTTGAGCGCGACGTTGCCGGTGAAACCGTCCGTGACGATCACGTCCGCGGAACCGTTCGTGATGTCGCGGCCCTCGATGTTGCCGAGGAAATTGAAGTGGAGAGAGTTCGCTGGATCGGAGAGCAGGCGCGTCGCCTCGACCACACGGTCGTTGCCCTTGCCGCCCTCTTCGCCGATCGAGAGCACGCCGACGCGCGGCTCGGCGATCCCGAGCACGCGGATGCAGAACTGGGCGCCCAGGTGCGCGAACTGCACCAGCATCTCCGCGGGGACGTCAACATTTGCACCGGCATCGAGCAGAAGCGATCGGCCGCCGCGGCCATCCGGAAGGATCACCGCGAGCGCGGGGCGCTTCACGCCCTTGATTCGTTTCATGTTGAAGAGCGATGCGGCGAGCGCGGCTCCCGTCGGACCAGCAGAAACGAGCGCGTCGGCCTCACCGCTGGCGACCAGCTTCGCGCCGACAACGATTGATGAATCCTTCAGTCGTCGCACGGCCGTCGCGGGGTCGTCATGGTTGGTCACGACTTCAGTCGCGTTGACGATTGAGATGTTTCCCGGGAACGGGCCCAGCGCGGCAATTTCGTCCTGCGCACCGACGAGCACTATCTCGATGCCTTCTGCCGCAGCAGTGCGTGCACCGTCCACAACTGTGGAGAGGCCGTTGTCGGCGCCCTGGACGTCGAGGGCGATCCTCATGAGCGGGCTTTACGCGTCGGTGTCGACCGCGTCGCGGCCGTGGTAGAAACCACACTCGCCGCAGACGCGGTGAGGAAGCTTCGGCGCACTGCAGCGCGGGCACTCGTTCACGTTCTTAGCCGTGATCTTGTGCTGCGAGCGGCGCTTGTTCGTGCGCGAGTGGCTCTGTTTTTGCTTTGGGACTGCCATAAGAAGGCGGAAGATTAGCCGATGGCGATCTACAGCTCAAGCTCTCGCAACTTCGCCCACCGTGGGTCGAGCGGCGGCTCTTCGGGTTCGGGCTCGGAATCGCGCAGCTTTGCGAGCTGCTCGGCCGACTGTTCGCAATCGGTGCAGATGCCGTTTTCGTCAACAGGACTCGAGATCGAGGTCGGGAGACTGAGGCCGACCGCATCGCGCACGAGCGCGCCGAGATCAAGATCTTGGCCGGTCACATAGTCGGATGCGAGTTCATCGTCGAGATGCGGCTCGTGCACTTCTTTGTGATCGATCGTGAGCGGCATCGTGTAATCGCCGTAACAGCGCATGCACGGTCCTTGGAGCGCGTTGCTTGTGCGCACTCTGATCACGTTGCCGCTCGAGGTGCGGCTGATGTCGATCGTCACGGGGACCGGATCGGTGCGGAGCACGTAGCGCTGCGCGCCGAAGACGAACTCTCCCACCGGAACTAGAGCCTCAAAGCGAATCCCTCCGCCTGGCTTGAGGCCCAGTTGACCGAGATCGACGATGTCAGTCACGGGCGGCATACCCATCGAATGTAGCGCCGCGCGCGGGCGCGCAAATCAGTCAGTCAGGCCGAGCTGGCGCCGGACCGATGATGAGTCTGAGTAGACGTCCTTGCGTTTGATCAGGCCATCCTCGGTGGGGATCACATCGACGCCTGCCCAAGAGAGCGCCCTGCCGCTCGAGTGCGTGGCGTAGGCCATCCACTCCTGCGTCACGACACCTTCGCGCACGTAGGTCCGGACGCCCTCGAAACGCAGGTCCGGCCAGTTCCTGAAGATCTCGTCGATGTGGTCGCGCACTGCCCCGCCTTCGGCGCGCTCGCCGGCCGTGTGATTCTCGAAAACCATGTCCGGCGCGTGCATCGAGATGATCGTGTCGAGGTCGTGCGCGTTCCACGCGTCGTTGTAGCGCTCGATCATCAGCTCAAGCTGTGCGGGGCTGTCGGCTGCGGAATCCATTAGATTGCCTGCGGCCGACCTTACTGGATTTTCACGACCTGAGACTGGAGCCGAAATGGCGTTCGACGAGATCCACCGCGACGACTTTGAAATGAACGGCAACTGGGGCCTGGCGCGCAAATCGCTCGGCCTCAAGTCCTTCGGAATGAACGTGGTTTCGATTGACGCGGGAGACCGGATTCCCGAGCACGACGAGATCGACCGCGATCAGGAAGAGGTGTTCGTGATCCTCAGCGGCTCGCCGGCAATCGTGATCGACGGCGATGAGTACCCGGTCGAAACCGGTACCTACATCCGCGTCGACCCCGAGCACAAGCGCACGATCGAGAACATCGGCGAGACGCCCTGCGATGTGCTGATCATTTCGGCCCCGCGCACCAGCGGCTACGAGCCGATGGACTGGGCCTGAGCCCGGCTACTTGGCGACCTTCGCCTTGCCGGTCTTGCCCTGGATCGCCTTGTAGGACTGGACGACGACGCTCAGGTAGACCGACTTGTTATTGACCATCCACGCTTTTGCCTTGGCACCCTGAGCGGATGAGAGCGTGACGGTCACGGTCTGCGGTCCCGGGCCGGGAGCCTTGCGAACCTGTTTGAGTCGAGAACCCTTCTTGCCGAACAGCAACTGCGACGAGACCGCGCATCCATCAGGACACGTGACGCTGAACTTGAGCTTCCTCGACTTACTCAGCTTGAGCTTCTTCGGGAGCTTGAGCGTGACGGCGCCTGCTGCGGGCGAGGACGTCCCGGGCGGCACGACGGGCGCGGGCACGTTGACATTCACTGAGGCAGAACCCGAGCCGCGGCCGTTGCTGCAAGTTACGGTGATGGTCTGAGCGCCCGGTGCCAATGGTCCGACGGTCGCGCCGTCGGCGATGTCGCAGTCCGCGGCGGCGTCGGTCACGGTGTAGCTGACCTGTGCAGTCGTACCCGTGAGAGCGGTTCCAGCCACCGGAGACGTGATCGTCACGCCTGGCACATCGCCGAAGCGCTGAACGCGATCGTTGACGGAATCCGGCACCCAGACGTAGCCGTTGGGATCCACGGAGATGCCCATCGGCGACTGGAATTCGCCCAGGTCGCGGCCATGGCTTCCTGTCTTCGAAATGAACACAAGGCTTGACGAGAGGCGTTGGAACCGATCGTTGGACTGATCCGTGACGAGCACGTCACCGCTGGTCGGATCCACATCAATGCCGTAGGGATTCTTGAACTCGCCGTTGCCCGTCCCGCCCGAAGGGCTGTAGGGCGCTGACTTGGCCTCAAACGTGCCGGTCGTCGAGAACTTCTTGACGTGGTTGCCCCAGCCATCAAGAACGTATACATGCTGCTCGTCCGGGCTGAGCGCGATCCCGGCCAGCCCTTGGAACTCGGCGGCATCGTCGGTCGTCCCCATCGTTCCCCACTGTCCCTGGGTCGAACCGTCGGCGTCGATGGTCGCGATCCGGCGGTTTCCGAAATCGGCGATGTAGACCTTTCCGTCGGAGGCTACGACCACGTCCGAAGGGGACGAAAGGCCGGTTCCGGCAACCGCGGTGATCTGTGACTTGAACCCGCCGGTCGCGTCGAAGCGCTGGACGCGGTTGTTGCCTGAGTCGGCGACCCAGAGGTCGCCGCCCGGGCCGACTGACATTCCGTAGGCGTCGAGGATCTGCCCGTCTCCGCTCCCACTCGGCGCGAACGTGTCGAGCACGGCGCCCCTGGCCGTGACGTGCTGGATGCGGGAGTACGTGGCACCGTCGTACTCGGCGACGTAGGCGGTCCGATCCGGCGCTGCCGCGACAGAGACCGGGTGGCGGAACTGTCCGGGCGAGCTCCCGTCGGTGCCGAACAACCGGACGAACGTCGCCCCGCCGGGCGCATCAGCATCGGAGAAGATCTGAATTCGTTGATTGCCGCCGTCAGTGACCCAGGCGTTGTTTGACGCGTCGAGGATGATCTGGGTCGGGCCGGTGAACTTGCCGGGTTCGGAGCCGTATCCGGGGCCGCCGTTTGTGACGCCGCCGTCGCCGTAGCCGTTGTCGTAGCCCCACCGGCTGAGCAGCGGAGTGGGTGCGCTGAGGTCGGTCGTGAAGCGCTGGATGCGGTGGGCGTTCCACACGTTCGTGACGTAGATCTCGTCGTATGGCGATCCGGCGCGGACGGTGACGCCCATAGGATCGATGAACTGGCCCGGGTTGTCGCCGTAGGACCCGATTGAGCCGAGGTAGTGGTGCGGATCCGGATCGCTGATGCTTGCGTAAACCGCGACGCGGCCGTGAGAAGTCGGCGCCAGGTATCCACGGTCAACAACGTAGATCCGGCCGTCAGACCCGATCGCTATTCCCTTGGGGAACGCGAGTTGACCGGGACCGCTGGCGTCTGCGATCTTGCCGAGGAAGTTTCCGTCGGAGTCGAAGTACTGCACGCGATGGTTGTTGGAATCGGAGACGAAGACTTTGCCGGCCGAATCGAACGCGATCCCCTGGGGATACGCGAAGCTCCCGTCGGCCGAACCGGATGCGCCCCACTTGCGTAGGAACCCGCCGGACTGATCAAAGACCTGAATGCGGTGGTTGTTGCCGTCAGACACATAGACCTGGCCGTCGACCGGGCTGATTGCGATTGCGCTCGGACCTAACAACTGGCCGTCGGCCGACCCGGCGGAGCCCCACTCGAGCAGGAAGTTCCCGTCGGCGTCGAGCTTCACCACGCGATTTGCATTCCCGTCAAGGACGAAGACGCTGCCGTCCGCGGCGCGTGTGAGGCCGACCGGGTAGTCCCACTGGGTCAGGTTCCCCGCGGCGCCGCCACCGAACATGTTGAGGCCGTTGACAAAGCCGAAACTCGCGGACGCGGATGCCGCGCAGATGAGCATCATCGCGCTTACCAGGCACGCAAGCAGCGTCGACTTCAGTGCGAGCAGTCGAGTCACGCTGGCCAGTTTACGGAGGTTCGGCTTCTAACGACTAACGGATGTCCGCAGATTCGTGGTCGCGACCGGCCAGACGGTCACGTCCGCGCTGCACGGCTGCGAGGAACTTCTCGAGGTTCACTTCCAAGGTGTTGAGAATGTCGTCGGCGTAGTCCTCGGCGCCCAGGCGGATCTCTCTCTCGCGGGCGCGGGCTTCTTCGACGATGTCCTCGGCGTGGTTCTCGGCCTGCTTGACCACTTCCTGTTCGGACACCAGACGCAGCTGCTCGTCGTTGGCTTCCTTGACGATGCGCTCGGCTTCGCGCTTGGCCTCGGCCAGCATCTCCTGGCGCTCCTTGACGATCCAGCGGGCCTGCTTGATCTCTTCCGGGATCGTGGCGCGCATCTGGTCGAGCAGGTCGTAGATCTCCTCGCGATCCACGCGCACGTTTTCCGTCAACGGAATCTGCTTCGCGTTGTGAATCAGGTCATCAAGTTTGTCGATCAGTACGAGGACGTCCACGGTAAGGCCTTTCGTCAGTGGCTTGCCTGGGCCTTCAAGGCCTCGGCCAAGCGTACGGAAACTTGCGGCGGAACCATCTCACTCACGTTGCCGCCGAAACGCGCCATCTCCTTGATGCCAGAGGAGCTGATGAAACTGAACTTCGGTGAGGACATCATGTAAACGCTTTCGATGTCCGGCGCCATCGTGCTGT
The DNA here is from genome assembly GCA_016462645.1 of Thermoleophilaceae bacterium. Classification (GTDB taxonomy): domain Bacteria; phylum Actinomycetota; class Thermoleophilia; order Solirubrobacterales; family JACPNS01; genus JACPNS01. Next base: position 28,219 of record JAEMSX010000004.1, on the reverse strand, counting down.
TGAGCTGGTTCATCTCGAACTCGTATTCGAAGTCGGAGATCGCCCGCAGCCCCTTCAGGATTGCAGTCGCGCCCACTTCTCTGGCGAAGTCGACGATAAGAACGTCGAATTTGCGGACTTCAATGTTCGGAAGATCCGACAACGCGTCCTCGAGGAAGCCGACGCGCTCGTCTGCGTTGAACAGCGGCGGCGACTTGCGCACGGAAGCGTTGACGACGGCGACAACAACCTTGTCGAAAACACGCGCTCCGCGGCGAATGATGTCGAGATGGCCGTTCGTGACCGGGTCGTATGAGCCGGGGCACACTGCGATGCGGCCGGCGTATCCGTTTGATGAAGTCTCAGTCATGGGGCGTCAAATACGCGTATGAGCGTATCGCCATAGATGTGTTCTGATCTGGTTGAAAGCTGGCTGCCGCTCAGGTCCAGCGGACTGCGGCGATCGGACTCGGTCACGACAGTTGCGCCGGGCGCAAGCGCCGCGGGGAGCAGCGCCGCCAGTTTCGGCTCAAGGGCAGCCGCCTGCGCGTACGGCGGATCGACGAATACGAGGTCGAACCCCGTCGCGCCGGCCAGGTACTTCAGCGCGTCGCCGCGCACGAGCGTGGCCCGCTCGTCGCCTGCGCCGAGGAGCTCGGAAAGGTTGCGTTCGATCACCGACGCCATACGCCGGTCACGCTCGACGAGAACGGCTTCGGCCGCGCCGCGGGAGACGGCCTCGATCCCGACCGCGCCGGTGCCGGCGAACAGGTCGAGAACCCGCGCGTCGTCAATCGGCCCGAGAATCGAGAAGAGCGCCTCGCGCACCTTGTCGGAGGTCGGGCGCGCCGCCTTGCCCTCGGGTCCGCTGAGCCTGCGGCCCTTGAACTCGCCGGCAACGATGCGCATCAGCGGGTCAGGAGGCTTCGGCGAGCGAAATCAACTTGCGCATCGCCCCAGGCATGTCGCGCTTCATCCCGCGACCGATGATGTACTGGAAGATCCTGCCCAGCGGTCCGCTGAACGAGACGCTCTGGTAGACCGTGAGCCCTCCGTCCTCGGCATCGGTCAGCCGGTGTTCCATGCGCATCTGCGCCTTGGGGAGCAGCGTGATGTCGACGAAACGGTTCGGCGCGTCGACCTCGGTGAACTGGAAGGCAACGACCTTCGCGCCCTTCGGTTTCAGCTCGGCGAAAGTTCCCACTTCAAGGGGGCCCTCGGACTTGACCCATTCGAGATTCTCGTCCCAGTCAGGCCAGCCTTCGATGTCCGCCCAAAGTGCCCAGATCTGCTCGCGGGTGGCCGTCGTGTGTTCTTCGTGCTCGATGATCGCCATGGCGGGAAACTACTACGCCGGAATCGGATCGATCTCTTCGCCGTAGCGCCCGATCACCGAGTCGCGCAGAAGCGCCTGCTCCGGGGCGTCCAGGGCGGGATCCTCGGTCAGGAGGCGATCAGCCGCAAGATTGGCCCGCTCGAGCAGAAGGTTGTCCTCAGGCAGGACCGCGACACGAAAGCGCGGCAGACCGCTCTGCCGCGTACCCAGCTCCTCCCCCGCACCGCGCAGCTCGAGGTCCACCTGCGCCAGTTTGAAGCCGTCGCGTTCGGCTGCGACGGCGCGGAGCCGGCGCGAGGCCGGATTGCCGAAGAGCATGCAGAACGACTCATGCTCGCCACGCCCGACACGGCCCCGCAGCTGGTGCAGTTGGGAGATCCCGTAGCGATCGGCGTCCTCGATGATCATCACGGTCGCGTTCGGCACGTCGATCCCGACCTCGATCACACTCGTCGCCACAAGCACGTCCGCCTCGTGGTCGCCGAAGGCCTTCATCGCGGCCGCCTTCTCGACCGACGGCATCTGGCCGTGAATCAACCGCACGCGGAAATCCTTGAACTCACCGGCGGCGAGCCGCTCGTACTCAACCGTGGCCGCGCGGACCTGCAGCACCTCCGACTCAGAGACGAGCGGGCAGACCACGTAGGCCTGGCGACCGGCGCGCAGCTGTTCACGGACCTGCTCGTAGGCGTCTTCGCGCTGCGCGTCGCCGATCACGCGTGTGCTGATCGGACGACGGCCGCGCGGGAGCTCCTTGATCTGCGTGAAGTCGAGGTCGCCGTAGCCGGTGAGCGCGAGTGTGCGCGGAATCGGCGTCGCGGTCATGTGCAGCACGTGCGGCAGGAGCTCACCCGGTGCCTTTGCGTCCAGTGCCGCGCGTTGACGTACGCCGAAGCGGTGCTGCTCATCCACGACGGCAAGCGCGAGATTGCGGAACTCGACCGGCTCCTCGATCAGCGCATGGGTGCCGACGATCAGTGGCAGCTCGCCCGTGGCAAGACGCGCGAGGATCTCCTTGCGCCGCGCCGCGGGAGTGGAGCCGGTGAGCAGTGCCAGCGGCACCTCCGGCAGCATCGCGTTGAGCGTCGCGAAATGCTGCTCGGCGAGCGTCTCGGTCGGCGCCATCAGCGCCGCCTGACCGCCGTTCTCCGCCGCCCGCAACATCGCCGACAGCGCAACAACCGTCTTGCCCGAGCCGACCTCGCCCATCAGCAGCCGCTGCATCGGAACCCCACGTGCGAGGTCCCGGTCAATCGTTGCGATCGCCTCGCGCTGGTCACCGGTGAACTCGAACGGCAGGCGCTCGCGCCAGCGCGCCACCAGCGTCTCCTGCGCGGGGAGCTCCGGCGCGCTGCGGCCGGCGACGCGGCGGCGCCTGCGCAGCCCCAGCGCCAGCTGCTGCAGGAAGAGTTCCTCGAACGCAAGTCGCTCACGGCCCGCGGCGCTCGCTCGTTGATCGCTCGGGAAGTGCATCTCTGAGAGGGCGTCTGCATGACCCATCAGGCGCTCGCGCGCGCGGAAGCGTCCGGGGAGCGCCTCGATCACGTTCAGCTCGATGCCACGCACCGCATCGACCAGCTCGCGCAGTCGCTGCGACTTCAGGCCCTCCGTTCCCGGATATACCGAGATCGGGCCGGAATCCGCCCCGCCCTCGCTCGCCCCGATGACCGTGTGTTCCTTCACTTGGAACGCCCCGCCCTTCATCTTCCCGAAGAGGCGCAGATGGGTTCCGGGTTCCAGCTGTTTTGCAAGCCACTGTTGGTTGAACCAGACGGCCTTGCCAGATCCCGAATCATCGAGCACGACCGCCTCGACGATGCGCAGATTGCGTCGCCGCGTCGGTCGCAAGGAGATCGAGCGGAGTTCGACCTCAATCGTCGCCTCCTCCCCCGCCTTCAGCTGCTTGATCTGCCGACCGGCACGGAATTCGTGAGTGACCGGGACGTGCTCGATCAGGTCGCCGAGGTCGCGGATTCCAAGCCGTTCTGCGGCCTCAAGCGTTTTGGCACCGACCGGCAGTGGCGCGCGCAGGAGACTCGGGCGCGGCCACCGGATCGGCGCGGCTGCAAGTTGGTCGATCGTGGCGTCACCGCCACCGATCACGGCACTGAACTTCACTCGGCTGAAATCAGCCACCACCAGTTTGGTTGCCCTCCATCGAGCAACTCTAACTCTGCCTGCGGGGGCGCCAGTCCGCGCACTTGATCGAGCGAGAGCGGCGCCGCGGCGCCGGAAATACAGGTCATCAGTTCCGCGCCGTCGCCGAGTTGCTCGAACACGACTTTCAGCGTGTCATCGGGAGCGCCCCATGCCACCAGCGACTCGTCGATGAACCCGACGGCGTCGCCTTTGTCGAAGCGTCCATCCGCATCGTCGCGCGCCGCCGGAGCGACCCCGCCGGTACGGACAACAGCGACTGCGCTGGACATCGAGGAGGCGTTCAGTTCGGCGTTGCTCGCCGGGTTCAGCGCCACAGCGGCCGCGAGGCCTGCCTGCTGGCTCGTGGTTGGCACAACCTCTGCGGACTTGTCTGTCAGCTCGACTGCGCGCTCGGCCGCGAGGATCACGTTGCTCGAATTGGGCAGGAGGATGATCTCCGACTCGGGAGCGGCGTCGATTGCCGCCAGGAGCTCCTCGGTCGACGGATTGAGCGTCTCGCCACCGTCCACGACTGTCGCGCCGAGGTCGCGGAAGAGACCGGCGATGCCTTCCGCGCTCACCACTGCGACGATGCCGCAATTCCCGCGCGGGGCCTCGGCCGCGATCACGACGCCGGTGCCGCCTGCGCCGCGTTCGTTGCGCGCCGCGACCATTGCGTGCATGTCCTCGAGTTCGACGTCCACGACTTCGCCGAACTCCTGGAACAGCGACATCGCCTCATTCGGTTCGTTCGTGTGCACGTGGATGCGCAGCGTGGTGTCGTCGCCGACGACGAGCACGGAGTCGCCGAGGCGCTCCAGCCCCGGTCGGAAGTGGTCGGCCGAGAGTTCAGTTCCAGTCACCGCGAAGTTGGTACAGAACTGGTAATTGCTCGACTCGTGGCGCACGGCGCCGCCGCCGGCCGGCGCAACGTGGTGCGCAACCCGGCCGGGTGCATCGCTGTCGCCCGAAAGCGCCGCGAGGATGCCGGACATGATCACGACCATGCCGTAACCACCTGAGTCAACGACCCCCGACTCCTTCAGCAGCGGCAGCAGTTCGGGACTGCGCGCCACCGACTTCTCGCCGACGCTGACGGCCCCGTCGATCAGGCCACCCAATGAAGTGTTCTGCGATTCGTCGTCGATGTCGAGTGGGAAGTTCGCGTCGTCCATATGGGCGACCATCTGCGACACACGGCTGGCGATCTCGCGGATCACGGTCAGCATCGTGCCCTCCTGGGGATCGCGCACGGACTCGTACGCGGCATCGGAGGCGCGGTTGAGCGCGGAGGCGACCAGAGCCGGGTCGATTCGCTGCCCCGGACGCGACGCAAGCTCCTCGGCCAGGCCGCGAACAATCTGCGAGAGGATCACGCCGCTGTTGCCGCGGGCGCCGAGCAGTGCGGCCCGCGCGACGGCGTGCACGATCTCGTTGCGACCGATCTCGTCGATCGCGCGACCGTCCGCGGTCATGTCATCAAGCGCGTCCAGCACCGCACGCAGCGTGCGCGCCATGTTGTCACCGGTGTCGCCATCGGCGACCGGGAAGACGTTCAGATCATTGATCTCTTCGCGCCGCGCTTCAAGCGCTTCACACGCGGATTCGACGATTCTGCGAAATCTGACTAGCGAGGGGTCCGGCATGGGGCGCAGGTTACACAGCCCGTCGTACCGGACAGGCACCGAAGGCGTCGGCAGTTCCTAGCTGAAGAGGCGCTCCAGCGCGGGATCGAGCTCGGTGTCCGAGAACTCAAATCCTGTGGCGACGAGTTTCGACGAGTCGATCCGCTGGCTGGTGAGCAACATTTCGTCTGCCATCTCGCCGGCGAACGTCTTGAGCGCGAACTTCGGTGCCGGAAGAAACGTCGGACGATGCAACGCGTGACCGAGTGACTTGGTGAACTGGGCGTTGGTGACTGGATTGGGCGCCGCGACGTTGTACGGGCCGGCCAGCGCGGGGTTGTCCACCGCGTGGGCGAACGCGCGCACAACGTCGTCGAGCGTCACCCAGCTCCACCATTGCTCGCCATCGCCGAGTTTGCCGCCGACGCCGAGCTTGAAGGCCGGCTTCATCGGACCCATCATTCCGCCGCTCTGGGCCGTCACGAGGCCAAGGCGCAGATTCACCACGCGGATGCCGGCGTCGCGCGCGGGCTGCGCAGACTCTTCCCAGACTCTGACGAGCTCAGCGAGGAATCCCTCCCCGACGCCGGAATCTTCCTTCAGGACCTCATCGCCGCGACTTCCGTAGAGTCCGATCGCGCTCGAGTTGATCAGGCTTTCGGGCTTGTCGGTCGCCCCCGCGAGAGCCTCTGCGAGCAGCGTCGTGCCGGCGCGCCGGCTCTCGACGATCGCGTGCTTCTTCTTCTTGGTCCAGACGCCTGCGATCGACTCGCCGGCGAGGTGAATCACGGAGTCAAAGCCCTCCACGGCGGCAGCGTCAAGCTCGCCCGCGGCCGGGTCCCAGTGGATCGACCCGTCACCGCCGGGGCCACGAGTCAGTTTCACGACGGTGTCGCCGCGATCGGTCAGCAGCTTGGTGAGCGGCGTGCCGACAAACCCGGCAGCCCCGCTGATCAGAATCTCCTTGCCCATTGCCCGATCCTACGGGTGGGCCGAGGCGGTCGGATCACTCAGCGGCAACGCTGCGCTAGAGCACCTTGGAGAGAAATGCCTTCGTGCGCTCGTGCTGCGGGTTCGCGATGACGGTTGCGGGATCGCCGCTTTCGACAACGACTCCCTCGTCCATGAACACGAGCTGGTCACCGACTTCACGCGCGAATCCAATCTCATGCGTGACGACGACCATCGTCATGCCGTCCTCGGCCAGCTTGCGCATCACGTCGAGCACGTCGCCCACGAGTTCCGGGTCGAGCGCTGAGGTGGGTTCATCGAAGAGCATCAGCTTCGGCTTCATCGCCAGCGCACGCGCTATCGCGACGCGCTGCTTCTGACCGCCTGACAGCTGATTCGGATATGCGTCCCCGCGATCGCCCAGCCCAACTTGTTCGAGCAACGCCTGAGCCTCGGCTTCGGCCTGCTTCTTGTTCACCTTCAGGACGCGCGTCGGCGCCTCGATGATGTTCTGCATCGCCGACATATGAGGAAAGAGATTGAAGCCCTGGAACACCATGCCGATGCGTGTCCGGTCGGCAGCGATTTCGGATTCCTTCTGCTCGTAGATCTTGCCCTTTGACTCGCGAAAGCCCACGAGGGAGCCGTCCACGCGGAGTTCTCCGGCGTTGAGTCTGTCAAGGTGGTTGATGCAGCGCAGAAAGGTCGATTTGCCCGATCCGGACGGGCCGAGCAACACCATCACCTCCCCTGGCGCGACGGTCAGAGTGATGCCCTTCAGCACCTCGTTCTTGCCGAAGCGCTTGTGCACGTTGATGGCCTCGACCATCGGTGTTGTACCTGACTCGGTCATCCGCCCAATTGCCGGGACCCCGGCCCGGGCATTGGCGGTCCGCCCTCTTCACGCGGCGACCGATGTGGCCAGAAATGCTTGACGAAGAACTCGATCTTGCTCGGCGGCTGGTTGCGTTTGGTCCCGCGCGAGTAATGGCGCTCGATGTAGTACTGGACGATCGTCAGGATCGACGTGAAGAACAGGTACCAGAGCGAAACCACGATCAGCAGCTCGATCGTCTTGTAGTTGCGCGAGTAGATCAGCGTCGCCTGGTACAGCAGGTCGGACACCGGGATGACGAGCACGAGTGAAGTCGTCTTGAGCATCGAGATCGTCTCGTTGCCGGTCGGCGGGATGATCACGCGCATCGCCTGCGGAAGGACGATCCGGCGGATCGTCTGGATGCGCTTCATGCCGAGTGCTGCCGCGGCCTCTTCCTGTCCCTCGTCAACCGAGGAGATGCCGGCGCGAACGATCTCCGCCATGTACGCGGCTTCGTTGAAGCCGAGGCCGAATATCGCGGCCACGAATGGCGGGATCAGATCGTTCGCCGACCCGCCAAAGAACTCAGGCCCCCCGAACGGCACGCCGATTGAGAGGTGCGGATAGATCGCCCCGAGAAATCCCCAGAAAAGCAGTTGCACGATCACGGGAGTCCCGCGGAAGACCCAGATGTAGAACCATGCAACCGACGACGCGACCGGGTTCGGGGAAAGCCACATCACGGCGAGCACGATTCCGAGCAGCACGCCCATCACCATCGCGATCACGGTCAGCAGCAACGTCATCTTCATTCCGTTGAAGATCTGCTCGGAGAACAGATACTTCCCGATGATGTCCCACTCGATGCGCGACTCGGTCGCAATCGACCAGGCGGCGTTGGCCACGAGCACGGCTATGAGAATGCCGATCACCCATCGCCAGGGGTGGCGAAGCGGCACGGCTTCGATTGCGCGAGGTTCTTCGTTCACGCTCAGAAGCCGTGCCGCATGCCTTTATTCCTCAGTACGCCGAGCTCTACTCGACGCCGTCGTTGATCTTCGACTCGGTGATTGCGCCCGACTCGAGACCCCACTTCTTCAGGATCGCGGCGTAGGTGCCGTTGTCGATCAACTCCTGGACCGCAGCCTGGATCGCAGGTGTCAGCTCGGTCTTCTTGTTGATCGCGATTCCGTACGGAGCGGAGTCGTAGTCCTTGCCCGTTGACTTCAGAGAGCCGTCGGACTGCTTGACCGCGTATGCCGCGACGGGCGAGTCCGCCAGCGCAACCTCGGCGCGACCGGACGAGATCGCGAGGTCCACGTCGGTCTGCTGGGTGAAGACCTTGATGTCGATCGGCTCACTGCACTTCTTGTTCTGGGCCTCGACATCATCCTGCTGCACGGTGCCCTTCTGGACCGCGACGGTCTTGCCGCAGAGGTCCGCGACTCCGGTGACCTCAGTCGGCTTGTCGGCGTTCGTGTAGAAGCCGGTGCCGGCCGTCAGGTAGGTGACCATGTCGACGGTCTGCTCGCGCTCCTTGGTGTCCGTGAAGGACGAGAGGGCGATGTCGAACTTGCCGGCCGCAAGGCCGGGGATGATCGAATCGAACGTGGCGTTCTTCTTGTCGACCTCAAGGCCGAGCGTCTTGCCGATGGCGTCGGCGAGATCGGCGTCGGTGCCGATGATCGTCTTGCCGTCCTCATCGAAGAACTCGTTCGGCGCGTAGCTCGCGTCCATCGCGACGGTCAGCGTGCCCTGGTCCTTGATTGCCTGCGGGACCTTGTCGGCGGCTGCCTGGTTGAAGGTTCCGGTGATCGAAGCGCTGCCCGTCGACTTGGTGTCGTCGGTCGAGTCGTCGCTTCCACAACCTGCCAGTACCGAGACGACCGCGACCATTGCGAGGACGGTGAGGATCCGCGCGATCTTGGAGGTCTTGACGTGATTGTCAGTCATATGACTTGTTTGACCTTTCTTTGCAGCCGGAATCAGTTCCGACGGAGTGGGAATAGATGGAATCTATCCCTAGTCAAGGAGGTCACGCGCCGACGCTCGTATGAACTTCGGCAATGCGCTCGCGCCGGTTGTCCAACCGGGCGGCGCGGACTACGTAATTCTTGGGAGGATGCGGTCAGGAACTCAGCAGGGCGCGCAGGCTAGACAGCCTTGACGACCTTGCCGGCCTTGATGCAGCGGGTGCAGACGTATTCGCGTGAGGCGCTCTTGCCCTTCACGATGCGAATCTTCTGGAGGTTCGGGTCGAAGCGACGCTTGGTGGCCACCATCGAGTGGCTGCGCGACTGACCGAACGACGGCCCGCGGCCGCATGAAACACAAACTTTTGCCATAACGAGGGGTGATGGTAGCGGCTCGGAAAGCCGGCTAATCCACGATTGCAACCTGGTCGCGCAAGCGGGCCATGTGAATGATCGCCTGAACGGCGTGCGCGCCCTGGTCGCGCTTGCCGCCACCGCTGCGGGCGAGCGCCTGATCCATGTTGTCCACGGTGAGCACGCCGAACGCGCACGGCACGCCCGAATCGAGCTGCACATCCTGGATGCCGCGAGCTGCCTCGGCGCAGACGAAGTCGTAGTGGTCAGTCTCGCCATGGATCACGGCGCCGAGACACGCGATGCCGTCGTACGTGCCCGACTCGGCCAGATAGAGCGCCGCGAGCGGCAGCTCGAACGCGCCGGGGACGGTGAACTTGTCGACGTTGACCGGATTGACGCCGGCTTCAGCGAATGCCGCGTCGGCGCCGGAAACGAGGCGCTCGGCAAGGTCCTTGTAGAAATCGCCAACAACAACGGCCCAGCGGCCGGTTTCCGTAACGTCGCTCATTGCCCAGCTTTCTCGCGGTCGCGTTCGTGTTCTTCCTGAATCATCTCTTCGTCGAAGTTCAGTCCCTGGTGGTGCAGCGCGTGCTCCATGCGGTCGCGCTTGGTGCGCAGGTAGTCGACGTTGTGCTCGTTCGGGTCGGCTTCGATCGGCACCTGCGCGGTGACCGAGAGGCCGTAACCCTGGAGTCCGATGATCTTCTTCGGGTTGTTGGTCATGATGCGGATGTTGGTCAGACCGAGGTCCACGAGCATCTGGGCGCCGGTGCCGTAGTCGCGCAGGTCGGCCGGGAGACCGAGCTCGAGGTTGGCTTCAACGGTGTCGCGGCCCTGGTCCTGTAGGGCGTAGGCCTTGAGCTTGTTCAGCAGGCCGATGCCGCGGCCTTCCTGGGCGAGGTAGAGGAGCACGCCCTTGCCCTCTCGCTCGATCTGCGCCAGCGCAAGGTGCAGCTGATTGCCGCAGTCACAGCGCATTGAGTGGAAGACGTCGCCGGTGAGGCATTCGGAGTGCACGCGGACGAGCACGTCATCTGCGCCGTCGACGTCGCCCTTCACCAGCGCGACGTGGTGGCTGCCGTCGACGAGCGCGCGGTAGCCGACAACGTTGAACTCGCCGAACTCGGTCGGCATCTTCGCTTCGGCGATGCGCTCGACGAGTTTGTCGTGGCGACGGCGGTACTCGATCAGCTGCGCAACCGTGATCATCTTCAGGTCGTGCTTCTTCGAGTACTCCTCGAGGTCAGAGACCCGGGCCATCGTCCCGTCCTCGTTCATGATCTCGCAGATCACGCCCGCGGGCTGAAGCCCCGCGAGGCGCCCGAGGTCCACGGCCGCTTCGGTCTGTCCGGTGCGCTCGAGCACGCCGCCCGGCTTGGCCTTCAGCGGGAAGACGTGTCCGGGTTGCACGAGGTCGCGCGGGCTGGATTCGGGATCGACCGCGACCTGGATCGTGCGCGCGCGGTCAGCGGCGCTGATGCCGGTCGTGACGCCCTCACGGGCCTCGATCGAAACCGTGAACGCCGTGCCGAAGCCGGATTCGTTCTTCAGCGCCATCAGGTTGAGCCCGAGCGTCTCGCAACGGTCGGGGCTGAGCGCCAGGCAGATCAGCCCGCGCCCTTCCTTGGCCATGAAGTTGATCGCCTCGGGAGTGGCGAATTCTGCGGCGAGGGTCAGATCGCCCTCGTTCTCGCGGTCCTCGTCGTCACAGACGATGACCATTTTGCCCTGCTTGTAGTCCTCGAGGGCGTCTTCTATCGAGCTGAACGGTGAGTTTTTCTCACCCATGATGAACCTGCGATCTCTACTGGGGATGGTGGAGCAGACGCTCGACGTGCTTGGCCAGAATGTCGGCCTCGAGGTTCACGTGAGAACCCGTCTGCAGGCTTCCGAGGGTAGTGCGTTCGAGCGTTTCCGGGATGAGCGATACCTCGAGCCAGTCGTCGCCGACAGCACTCACCGTGAGGCTCACGCCGTCAATCGTGATCGAACCCTTCTCGACGACGTACTTGGCGAGATCACCGGGAAGCAGAAAGCGCAGCACGCGGGAAAAGCCCTCATCGGTGCGCTGCAGCAGCTCGCCCACGCCGTCGACGTGACCCTGGACGATGTGGCCGTCAAGGCGGTCGCCGACCGCGAGTGGAAGCTCGAGATTCACCTTGTCGCCGGCGCTGAGCGCGCCGAGCGCCGTGCGGGCGAGCGACTCGTTCATCACGTCGGCGCTGAAGCTGGTGTCGCTGAGCTTTGTGGCCGTCAGGCACACGCCGTTCACCGCGACAGAATCGCCCAGGCCCAGCGTCGGCGCCAGGTCGGTCTCGATCTCGATGACCGAGCCGGCATCCGTGGTGTCGATCGCGGCGATCCTGCCGCTGTGGTCGATCAGTCCCGTGAACATCGGCGCGGGCAGGTCACCACTCGCGCATGAACGCGGTGATCAGGAGGTCATCGCCGATCCGGTCGCTCTGGACACGCAGCGCACGGTAGGCGTCGGCGACGCGTTCGACGCCGGAGCCTTCGACGGACGCACGGGCCTGCTTGCCGCCGAGAACGATCGGCGCGAGGAAGAGCGTGAGCCAGTCGACCTCGCCGGCCTCGAAGAACGCGCCGGCCAGATGCGGTCCGCCTTCGAGCAGCAACGACTGGATGTCGCGGGAGCCGAGTTCATTGAGCGCCGAGACCACGCGGGCGGCCTCGTTCTCGCCGCTGGCGACGATCACGTCCACACCCATCGCCTCAAGCCGCGAAAGTGCTTCACGCGGCGCGGCTCGTGACGCGACGACGAGCACCGGGACTTCGCGAGCACTGGCCACCAGTGCGCTGTCCAGCGGCAGGCGCGCCTCGGAGTCGAAGATCACGCGGATCGGCTGGCGATCCGGGGCCGCGCCCTCGATGCGCGATGTCAGCATCGGGTCGTCGGAGAGCGCGGTGCCGATGCCGACGGCGATCGCGTCGCACTCTGCGCGGAAGCGATGCGCGAGCTCGCGACTCTCCTCCGAGGAGATCCACTGCGAGTCGCCGGAGGCGGTGGCGACCTTGCCGTCGAGCGTCTGCGCGCTCTTGAACAGCACGTGCGGGCGACCGGTCTTGGCGTGTTTACGGAAAGGCTGATTGATCATGCGTGCGCTGGCTGCGATCTCGCCCTGGGGCGCGATGACCTCGATGCCCTCGTCGCGCAGGTTGCCGGGGCCGCGACCCGAGGCCTTCTCGGTCGGATCGTCGGACGCGTACACCACGCGGGAGAGTCCGGCCTCGATGATCGCCTCGGTGCAGGGCGGCTGCTTGCCCTCATGCGCGCAGGGCTCCAGCGACACGTAGATCGTCCCGCCGGTCGTGTCCTTGCTGCACGACTCGATCGCGACGCGCTCGGCGTGCGGTCCGCCGTAGGCGTGGTGGTATCCCTCGCCGATCACTTCGCCGTCGGCGCCCACGACGACGGCGCCCACAACCGGGTTGGGGCTGGTGCGCCCGCGGCCGCGCTCAGCGAGCTCGAGTGTTCGGCGCAGATGCGCCAGATCCTGATCTGTGACGATTGGGGTGTTCAAAGCAGTTGGGTGGGGCTCCCTCTACGCGAGAGTAGTGGCCCGCTGGGTACTACCGCCGAGGTAACCGCAGACGCTGTTGCGGTGTAATGAGCGGATAAGATCGCTCCTTCGCACGCATCGGCCATGCGGCGAAAACCATTCCCCCTCCCGTCCCGCGCCGCCGGCGCCACGAGAAACACATTTTGAAACTCATCATCCAGATTCCCTGCCTCAATGAGGAAGAGACGCTCCCGGCGACGATCGCCGACCTCCCTCGCGAGGTCGACGGCTTCGACGAGGTCGAGTGGCTCGTCATCGACGACGGTTCGACCGACGACACCGTGAACGTCGCCAAGGCGCACGGCATCGACCACATCATCCGCCTGACCGACAACAAGGGACTGGCAGTCGCTTTCCAGGCCGGTCTCGACGCCTGCCTCAAGCTCGGCGCCGACGTCATCGTCAACACCGACGCCGACAACCAGTACTACGCCGGCGACATCGGCAACCTGACCGCGCCGATCCTCGCGGGCGATGCCGACATGGTCGTCGGAGACCGTCAGGTCCACACGATCGAACACTTCTCGCCCCTGAAGAAGCGCCTCCAGAAGCTCGGCAGCGCGGTCGTGCGCCGCGCCTCGGAGACCGAGATCGAGGACACCACCTCCGGCTTTCGCGCCTACAACCGCGAAGCCGCGATCCGCATGCAGGTCGTCTCGAAGTTCACCTACACGCTCGAGACGATCATTCTCGCGGGCAAGACCCTGATCGCCACCACGCATGTGCCGATCCGGACCAACGAGAAGACCCGCGAGTCGCGCCTCTTCCCGTCGATGTGGTCCTACATCCGCCGCAACACCGTCTCGATCTTCCGTATCTACGCGATGTACGAGCCACTGCGCATCTTCATCACCGCGGCTCTTATCTGCGGCGTCGTTGCCGGCGCGATCTGGATTCGCTTCATCGTCTCCTACGCGCAGGGTGAAGGAGCGGGCCACGTTCAGTCGCTGATCCTCGGCGCGGTGCTGATGATGGCCGCGTTGCTGCTGGGTGCGATCGGCATCATCGGCGACCTGCTCGCCGCTCAGCGCACGCTCACGCAGCGACTGCTCGAAACCACCCGCCGGGTCGAGCTGAAGCTCGGCGTCGGCCCTTCGCACTACGAGCCCGGCCAAGAGGGCAGCACTCAACACAAGACAACTGGCGCCGACTCCGGCGACGCAACCGGCAAGACTGCCGAACGAGAGGCATTGAAGCTTTGACCGAACCTGCGCAGAACCCATCAACAGCGTCTGAAGCAGCAACACACGTGGGCAAGACCCACCTCGACGACCTGCACCAGGCCGCAAAGCCCGGCGACGCGAGCGCAGACGCCGTCGTCACCGGCAACACGTACGACAAGTACGGCTCGAGCAACCCGCTGGTCAAGAAGATGATGGCCAACTTCGAGGACACGCTCGACGACCTCTGGAAGCAGGCTTCACCGAACTCGATCCTCGACGTCGGTTGCGGCGAGGGCGTGCTCACCCACAAGTGGGCCGAGCGTCTGGGCGACGGCCGAATCGTCGGCATCGACCTCGACGAACCGGAGCTGAAGGCCGCATGGGAGCACCGCCAGCGCCCGAACCTCGAATACCGCATCCTTGAGGCGACCAAGCTTCCGTTCGCCGACAACGAGTTTGAGATGACCACCGCGATCGAAGTGCTTGAGCACGTGCCCGAGCCCGCCAGCACGATCGCCGAGATGGGTCGCATCGCCTCCAAGTACGTGCTCGTATCGGTTCCGCGTGAGCCGCTCTGGCGTGGCCTGAACATGGCGCGTGGCTCCTACCTGAAGGACCTCGGCAACACTCCCGGGCACGTCAACCACTGGTCCAAGCGCGCATTCGTCAAGGAACTCTCCGCGATCGGCAAGGTCGTCGAAGCGAAGTCGCCGTTCCCGTGGACGATGTTGCTCGTCGACGTCCGTTAGGTGACTGACAAGGGCGGTAAGACGTCCGATTACGGTCGCGGAGCCGCGATCCTGACTGTCGGCATCGGCATCACCGGTGTCGTCACATTTCTTTACCTCGCGCTCGCCGCGCACTCGCTCGACAAGTACCAGTACGGCCAGGTCGCGTTGTTGTGGTCGGCCGTCTTCCTGATCACGCCGATCTTCTACCGCCCGGTCGAGCAGTTGCTCGCGCGGACGATCGCCGAGCGTCGCGTGCGCGATCAGGCGATCGGGCCGGCGCTACGAATCGCCGGATTCATTCAGCTAGGCCTCGGTCTGCTCTTCGCCGTGGTCGCGCTGGCCTTCCGTACGCACCTCGAAGACTCGCTGTTCCACGGGAACACCACGCTCTACTGGATCATGTTCTGGTCGGTGATCGCCTATGCAGTCAGCTTCTTCGGACGCGGGCTGCTTGCGGGCACCCAGCGCTTCGGCCTGTACGGACTCCTGGTGTTTGTCGAGTCGACCGTGCGCTTCGTGTTCCCGCTGCTCGCGGTGATCGGACTGGCCTCGGGTCAGGACTGGATCGCCTTCGGAATTCTTGCCGGACCGTTGGTTTCTCTGTTCGTCGTTCCACTCGCCCTGGTCGGACGCCGGCGCTCGGCCCGCGACGCGGTTCATGACGATCGCACACCGTCAGAGGCCGCCGAACAGACGATCGAGCAGGAGAAGCGCCTCGACGCGGCCGCGACCGGCTCCGGCGCCGAAGAGGCCGACTTCACGCTGGCGGAGGGCAGCCAGTTCGCGGTCGCCGCGCTGGTGATCATGGCCTGCGAGCAGGCATTCCTCAACGCGGCGCCGTTCATCGCATCGGCAAAGCTCGGACCCGTCGCGGCAGGCGCCGTTGTATCGCTCCTGATCATCGCCCGCGCGCCGATGCAGCTGTTCCAGTCGGTCTCCACCAGTCTGCTCCCACACCTGTCCGAGGCCTGGTCGACCGGCGACTTCAAGACCTACCGTCGGTCTGTCCGTGTGACGCTGCTGGCGATCAGCGGTTTCGCGGCTGCCTGCGTGGTCGTGCTCGCCGCCATCGGCCCGTGGGTGATGGACCTGCTCTTCGACAACAAGTACGACTTCACGCGCCCGGGCTTGGTCGCGATCGCCGCCGGAATGGGCATCTATCTCTGCGCCGCGACACTCAACCAGACCGCGCTCGCTGCGCGCAAGGTCAACCAGGCCGTTGCGTGCTGGGTGACGGCAGCCACGTTGTTTGTCGTGTGGATGCTCCTGCCGATCGTCGAAGATCCGATCACGCGGGTTGAGATTGGCTACCCCGCAGCGGCGGTCGTGCTCTTTGCCTCGCTGTTTGTGCTCTACGAACGGTCGACGCCACGGCAATGAAGCGGCTCAAGCGCCTCCCGGTGGGAGTCGGCTACTGGTGGTCGGGCGGGCTCCTGCTGGGCAGCCTCGAGATCGACGAGAAGCCAGACGAGGACGAGAGCTAGTTCAGCTTCAGCTTCCTGAAGTTGCCGGCCCTGGTAGTGAACTTCGACTGCTTTGTCCCATCGGTCAGCGTCACGCGGGAGTAGATCTCGTAGGAGCCCCTGGGAAGTCGCTTCCTCCCTTTCAGCGAGAAGCTCCACTTGGCAGTGCCCTTGGCCTTCAGCCATACCTGCTTCGTGCACTTCTTCTTCGCGGTCGACTTCACCTTCTTGAACCTGGCGTTGACGCTCTTGAGCCAGACGCAGCGTTTGCTCTTGAGCGCCTTCGCGTCGATACGTCGGACCGCGATCTCGACTCGCCTGATTGATCCCGCCGGACCGGCGGTACCCGCTATCCGTTTGAAGCTCTTCGCCCTCAGCGTGCGTTTCGACGGCGAAGTGATCTTCGAGACCGGCACCGGAATGACGGCTGGAGCGGTCGTGCCCATGTACTGCAACAACACGAAGTCGTGCGTCTGCACTCCATTCACCGCCGACTTGCCGCCGACGACGATCTTCAGGTCGGGCAGCACCACCAGATCGACGCCCTCATCGTCGCCGCCGAGATCGGTGATCGCGCGTCCTCCCGCTCCGAACGAAGCGTCGAGCGCGCCGGTCAGAGAGGTGCGGGCGACGAAGACGTTGTGGGCGGTGCCGCTGCCGGTCGAGCCCGTGACCGCGAGCTTCCCGTCCGGGGTGAAGACCAGAGCGAGCGCGCCGTCTTCGCCGGCCACGCCCAGGTTGGCGATCCCGCCGCTGCCGAACGACGCATCGAGCGCTCCGCCCGGCGTGTACTTCAGGAGTACGGAGTCGCGTTCTTCCCCAGTGCCGGCAGACCCCGCGGCGTAGATCGAGTTGTCCGAACCGAGCACGATGTCATTGATCTGACCGAAGTTCTCAATCGGGGCCGGCGTGAGAACGAATCCTGTGCCGCCGGCAAAACTCGGATCCGGCATGCCGTCGGGCAGGAAACGCGCGACCGCGTAGCTGTAGTCAAACCCGCCGGTGTTGGCGCGCCCGGCAAGCACGAAGCGTCCGTCCGGAAGCACTTCTGAGGCCAGTGAAGAGTCCTCGAATGCGCTCAACTGAACCGTCTTGTCGGGAGTGGATCCTGGATTGAAGATGTTGTTGTTGACTCCGGCGCTGGTGTAGCTGCCCATCGTGAACCCCCCGTCGGCAGTGCCCGATGCGAGCGCTGCGCCGCTCGGTAGCAGCGACAGCGAGCTGAGAGCGTCGGTTCCGCCCCAGTCGCGACTGAGGTAACCGAATCCACCCGCGTAGCCCGGGTCCAACCCGCCGTTCGCGCCGAACTGCGCAAGGAAGACCTGGGTGTTGCCGGTGCCACCGACCAGGAGCTTGCCGTCGGCCTGCTGCACTGTCGAGGATGCGAAGACGTTCTGACCCGCCACGTCGAGCCGGGTGAAGCCGCCGCTGCCATATCCGCCGTCGAGTTGGCCGGTCGCTGTGAACCGCGCGGCGCCAAGGCCGTACTCACCGGTGAGGTCGTTGTACATCGAACCGCCCGCGACAATCCTGCCATCGGCCTGAAGCGCGATTCCGGCGATCAGATCGCCCATCATCCCGAACGATTGCCGGGCAACTCCGCCGCTTCCGAACGCCGGGTCAAGGTCTCCGGCCGCGGCCGCGGCAGAACCTGCACCAGCGCAGAGGCTGGTTACGGCGAGCAATGTGGCGAGGGTTCCGCGCGCGCACTTCACGCGCCCCACCATACACATCATCCGACCGCGCGCGCGGCGGGTTCAGGACGAGGCCGCGTCGGCGATCGCCCGGAAAGCGGCGGCCGGGTCAGCCCGGCCGAAGATCGCGCTTCCTGCAACCATCATGTTCGCGCCGGCCGCACGGACCAGTGGCGCGCGATCGGGGTCGATACCACCGTCAACCTGCAGCGCGTGCCGTTCCGGGAGCATCGCGCGAAGCGCCTGAAGACGCGAGAGCGACTCCTCGATGAACGGCTGCCCGCCCCATCCGGGGTTGACACTCATGCAGAGCGCAAAATCGATGTCCTCGAAAGCCCCCGCCACAGCCGTGACCGCGGTGCCGGGATTCAGCACGATGCCGGCGAGCGCGCCGCCCTCGCGGATCTGGTTCACGACTCGGTTCACGTGCGGAGTGGCTTCGATGTGAAAACTGACGGCATCGGCTCCGGCCTTGGTGAATTCCTCGACCTGGCGGTCGGGTTGCTCGATCATCAGGTGAACGTCAAGTACGCCGCCCGCGTCGTGCACCTGGTCGGCGAGCGCGGACACGATCAGTGGCCCGATCGTGATCGGCGGCACAAAGTGGCCGTCCATGACGTCCACGTGAATCACACGGGCACCTGCGTCCATCACCTGCGCGACCTGCTCGCCGAGCTTGGCGAAGTCGGACGAGAGGATTGAAGGCATGATCTGCGTGGTCGCGTAGAGCTCACTCGCGCGCGGGTTCGGACTCAAGGAGGTGCTCCCTAGATTTCGGTCAGCATCCACGCGCCGCAGCTGGCGCAGTGCAGGTCTGAGGTGTGTGACATGCGCGCAATTGTGCCATGCGCGCCGCACTCCGGACACGAACTGGTCAGCTCGTAGCGGTGCAGGCAGTTCACGCAGCGGTAGCGCCCGGGCAGATTGCCGGTCGGGCGAAGCCAGGGTTCTTTGCAGCTCGGGCACTGCATCCCAACCTCAAACGCTGATTGTGTGGTGTTGCCTTCCATCGGCCTACCTAACCCAGAATCTGCGGGGCGTCATTGCCCCTGAGGAAACTTTCGACGTCCATGCTCTTCCCGCCTGCCGGGCGAACGCGCAGCAATTCGAGTGTCATGTCGATCGTTCCTATGAACAGTCTGCCGTCTTCGGCGGCTGCCGTGCCCGGCTCAAGCGTGCGATCAGTCACTCTGGCCTCTTCCACGCGGAGTGGTTCGCCGCTTGCGGTCTCAAAGATCGCGCCGATATGTGGGGTGAGTGCGCGGATCGTGCGGTCGAGGTCTGTCGCGGTCGATGAGCGCGGACGAAGCAAGCGGTCCTCACGAAGGATCTTCTCGGCGTAGGTGATCGACCGCTCATCATGGCCGTCGAGTTGATCGGTCCATTCATCAAGACCGGAGTCAGCGAGGCTCAGCGCGGAAACGAGCATCCTCCCGCCAATCTCAGCGAGGTGCGGCGCGATCAGCCCGTAGTTGTCGTTCTCGCGAATCACGAAGCGCTCCTGCGCGCACATCGGTCCGGCGTCGAGCTCTTCAACGAGTCGCATGATCGTGACGCCGGTGAAATGGTCGCCGGCCTGAATCGCCCGCTCCACCGGGGCAGCGCCACGCCAACGCGGCAGCAGCGAAGGATGGACGTTGAAGCTCGGCGCAAGCGACAGCAGCGGCTCTTTGACGATCGCGCCGAACGCGCAGACGGTGATCGCACCGGGCTTCTCGTCGATGACGCGCTGAGCCGATTCGGGATCATTGACGCTTTCCGGTTGGAAGAGCGGGATGCCACGCTCGTTGGCGAGAACGGCGACGGGCGGATCCTGGAGCTTCTTGCCCCGCCCCTTCGGCCTGGCGGGACGCGTGACGACGAGCGACGGCGCGTGCGGCGACTCGAGCAGCTTCTCCAGCACGGTGGCCGCGAAGTCAGACGTCCCTAGGTAAACGTTGCGCAAGGCGAGGGCGCGCCCGCGGACTAGGCCGCGTAGCCGGCGCTTTCTTCGGCCTCGCGCAGGGCGCGCAGCGCAGCCTTGCGCTGGTCCTTGCTGGCGCGGTCGAGAATCAGGATCCCGTCGAGGTGGTCCATCTCGTGCTGGATGACGCGCGCGTTCAGGCCGGAGGCCTCGATCTTGATGCGATCGCCGAATGCGTCCTGCCCGGTCACGCGCACGTGGATCGCGCGATCGACATCGACATGGACGTTGGCGAGGCTGAGGCAGCCTTCTTCAAAAGCCTCTTCGTCATCGGAATTCCACTCGATGACCGGGTTGGCAAGCACGACCGGCGGCGAGTCGCCGACGCGGTAGACCAGCAGGCGATTGGAGATGCCGATCTGCGGGGCGGCGAGCCCGATCCCGTAGGCGTCCTCCATTAGGTGGATCATGCGCTCGGCCTGGGCGCGGATGTGATCGCTGAAGTCCTCGATGACGCGCGCTTCGGAGCGCAGCACCGGGTCACCGAACTGGCGCACCTGACGCAGCGCCTCGCGGCGCGTCTGCAGCTCCTTGCTGGAGAGACCCGAGCTCTCGAGCTTTTCCTCGTCGGCGTCGATCGCTTCTGCGGTCGCGTCGGGAAGGTGTCTGTGTTCTTCGGCCATCGGCTGATGTTAATTGAAAGTCGCGACTTCTGGGGTCACTGCGGGTCCACGTCCACAGCAAATTTGACGTTGCGCCCCGCAGCGCCGCCTGAGACCAGTTCTACCGCTTCTCGCACCGCGGTGACGGCAGCTTCGCGGTCGTAGGTCTTGACTTCGAGTTGGTACCGCTCGAGGCCTTTGCGCTTGAAGAGGTTGATCGGGCCGAGAACGCGGGCACCGCCCAGATCGATCGCCTTGGCGAGTCGGTCGGCGGCGGTCTGCGCGCGGGCCAGATCCTCGCTCGCGGTCTGGATCTTGATCAGGTGACCGAACGGCGGATAGCCGAATGCCTCGCGGCGCTCGAGCTCTTCCTTGACGAACCCCTCGGAGTCATGGTTGGCGGCAAACCTCAGTGCGCGCGTATCGGGCGAGCGGGTCTGGACGAGCACCCTCCCCTCCGTTCCGCCCCGGCCGCTGCGGCCGCCGAGCTGCGCGACCAGCGCGAAGGTGCGCTCTTCGGCGCGGAAGTCGGGAAAGTTCAGCGTGGAATCTGCGTCGATCACGACGCCGAGCGTGACGTCGGGGAAGTCGTGGCCCTTGGCGACCATCTGCGTGCCGATCAGGATGCCTGAACTCGCCTGCTCGAACTCGCGCAGGACGTTTGAGACTCCGTGCCGCGCGGCGGTGTCGGCATCGAGCCGGTGGATCTCGACCGCGTGGCCGATCGCATCGCGCAGCTCGTGTTGGAGTCGCTCGGTGCCCGTGCCGTGACGGGAGATCGAGACGCTGTCGCACTCCGGGCAGTGCTCGGGCACGCGCTCGCGATGGCCGCAGTGGTGGCAGCGCATCTCCGACTGCGCCATGTGCAGGACAAGCGTGACGTCGCAGTTCGGGCAGATCCACGAGTGGCCGCAGTCCTGGCAGGTGAGGAAGTTCGACCAGCCGCGGCGGTTGAGCAGGACGATCGCCTTCTCGCCCTTCGACGCGACTGCCGCAAGCGCCGAGCTGGTCTTGGGGTGAAGCGCCCCGCGCTCGCCGTTCATGTCGAGCAGTTCGACCGGTGGCAACGGGCTGCCGTCGACGCGTTGCGGAAGGTTGATGTGTTTCGAGCGCTCCCAACCCTCTGCGCGCGGCGTGGCGCTGCCGGAGAGCAGCGTGGCGTCCTCGTTGCGCGCGCGCTCGAGCGCGACGTCGCGCGCGTCGTAGCGCGGATCGCCGTCCTGCTTGTAAGAGGCGTCGTGCTCCTCGTCGACGATCAGCAGCCCGAGGTCCTTGACGGGCGCGAAAACGGCGCTGCGCGGGCCGACGACGATGTCAGCCTCGCCGCGGCGGATGCGCATCCACTCGTCGTGGCGCTGACCGGGCGTGAGCTGTGAGTGCATCACCGCGACGCGGTCCTTGAAGCGTGCGGCAAAGCGCGTGACCACCTGCGGCGTGAGCGCGATCTCCGGGACCATCACGATCACGGACTTGCCGTCCTGGACCGCGGCCTCGGCCGCGCCGAGGTAGACCTCCGTCTTGCCGCTGCCGGTGACTCCGTGGAGCAGGAGGTCGGCAAACCCGTGATCGATTGCCCGGACGATCTCGGACAGAGCGCTGGCCTGATCGGGCGTGAGCGGTGGTCGCTCGATCAGTGCGCCGACCGACTGATGGATGGGGACCCGTCGGGACTCCCTTTCATCGATGGACAGGAGTCCGCGGCTTTCGAGTCGACGCAAGGACTGGGTGGTCGATCCGATCAGGTCCTTGGCACTGGCGGTGGGCACGCCGTCCGGGTGCTCGGCGAGGGCGGCGAGTGCCGATCGCTGTGCGCCCGTGAGCTTCGCGGTCTCGTCGGTGAGGGCGGCGGCGCCAGCCTCGTTGATCTGTGCGACGAGCACAGTCTTGGCCGACATCGTGTTCTTCGCCTGGCCCGTGCCGGTACCGGGCGGCGTCACGAGCGCCAGTCCACGCGCTGGCGTCGAGCAATAGGCGTCGGCGACCCAGAGGCCGAGTTCCACAAGCTTTGGCGGCACGCCCGCCCCCAGCGCCTTGAAAGGCTCGGCGAGCTTCTCCGGCGGCACGTCGCTGGTCGCCGCCATGTCCGTGACCACGCCAAGAATCCGGCGACGCGCGAAGGGCACCATCAGAATTGAACCCACGTCGACATTGCCGATCATCGAGTCCGGCAGCTTGTAATCGAACGGACCGCGAAGCGCACGTGCCGTAGTCAGCGGTTCGACTTTGGCGATCGCGTTCACAGCCCAAGAGTACGTCCGCGCCCGACGGCCACTCCCCGGCTGCCGATACCTGTCGCCCAAAAGAAACGACCTCTGGCCCTGAGGGCCAGAGGTCGCTCGATTCGGCGCTTGAACAAGCACCGCAGATTCGGAGTCGGGACTAGGCGATGGCGGCAACGCCGGCTGCTTCGCGCAGGGCGTCGGCTTTGTCTGTCTTCTCCCAGGTGAAGTCCTCGTCCTCGCGGCCGAAGTGGCCGTAGGCGCTGGTCTTGCCGTAGATCGGACGGTGCAGATCGAGGTAGTCGCGGAAGGCGCCCGGACGGAGGTCGAAGTGCTCGACAATCAGGTCGTGGAGCTTTCCGCGGCCGATCGTCTCCGTGCCGAAGGTCTCGACCGAGATCGAAACCGGCTCGGCCTTGCCGATGGCGTAGGCGACCTGAACCTCGGCGCGCTCGGCCAGGCCGGCGGCGACGATGTTCTTGGCGACGTAACGCGCGGCGTAGGCAGCGGAGCGGTCGACCTTTGACGGGTCCTTGCCGGAGAAGGCGCCGCCACCGTGGCGACCCATGCCGCCGTAGGTGTCAACGATGATCTTGCGGCCGGTGAGGCCGGCGTCGCCCATCGGGCCGCCGATCACGAAGGTGCCGGTCGGGTTGACGAGGAAGCGCTCGTAGAGCTCGTCCGCGTCATACATGTCTGCCGGAAGCACGGGCTTGACGACGTGCTCCCAGAGGTCGGGCTTGATGTCGTCGGCGACGGTCTTGCCCGGGTCGTGCTGCGTGCTGATCAGCAGCTGCTCGATCTTGACCGGCTTGCCGTCGCGGTAACGCACGGAAACCTGGGTCTTGGCGTCGGGACGGAAGTACGGAACCGTGCCGTCCTTGCGCACCTTGGCGTGACGGGCGGCAAGCTTGTGGGCCAGCGAGATCGGCAGCGGCATGAGCTCGTCGGTCTCGTTGCTCGCGTAGCCGAACATCATTCCCTGGTCACCGGCACCGGCGACGCCGAGGTCGTCGGTCTTCTCGCCTTCGCGCACCTCGTGCGACTGGTCAACGCCCTGGGCGATGTCCGGGGACTGCTTGTCGAGGGTGACCATCACGGCGCAGGTGTTGGCGTCGAAGCCCTTGTCGGAGTGGTCGTAGCCGATGTCGAGCACGGTCTTGCGCGCAAGGTGCTGGACGTCGAACTGGGCGGACGTGCTGATTTCGCCGCCGACGACGATCAGGCCGGTCGTGACGAAGGTCTCGCATGCGACGCGGCCGAACGGGTCCTGTGCGAGCACAGCGTCGAGCACAGCGTCGGAGATCGCGTCAGCGATCTTGTCGGGGTGGCCTTCCGAGACGGACTCGGAAGTGAAAAGAAACTCGTTATCTGCAAAGCCGGTGATGCTCATGTCCGGGGAAAACTCCAAATGGGGTTGCTTGTCGGTGCGGAAGGGACTGAATTGTAGCCCCCACGCCGTCTAAAACCCCAATTACGGATCAGCTTTAGCGGTTTACGCGGGTCAGCGCGATTCCTGCGGCTCCCAGCGGAACTTCCAGGAAGCGAGCAGCATGCCGACGGCGCCCCACGCGGCAACGATGCCGAGATCCTTCAAATCGAGCGCAACGAGACCACTTGCATCCGGGCTGAAGGTCTCAAACAGGCACGCACCGAGGTGGTAGATCGGAAAGATCTTGCCGATCACCGAGAGCACCGTCGGGAGGTTGGCCGCGTCACCGAAAACGCCGGAGATGAAGTAGAGCGGCAGCGTGATCATGTTCGTGATCGCCGTTGCCGCGCCCTGATTCGGAATCACGATCGTGAGAGCGAAGCCGAGCGCGCAGAAGGACACCGAACCGACGATCACCACGATCAGCGTGCCGAGCAGGCGCTGACCGTCGACCGCGATCCCGTAGGCAAGATGCCCGGCCAGCAGAATCACGAGCGCAATCAACCCGGAGTTGACCACAGCGCTCGCCGTGCGCGCAGAGACGAAGACGGAAGTCGGAAGCGGCGTGCCGCGCAGGCGCTTGAGCACGCCCATCTCACGCTGGTAGGTGATCGTCATGGCGACGTTGACGAACGACGCGCTGACGATGCCGAGCGTCATGATCGCCGGGACGAGGTACTGGTCCGCAAGCAGCCCGTAGGTCGAGTCCCGCTCTGCTGCACCGCCGAACACGGCGCCGAGCAGGAACAAGAACACCAGCGGGAGGCCGACCGAGAAGAAGACCGACGCCGGATTGCGCCAGAACATCTTCCACTCGAACGAGAACTGGTGCCAGAAAAGTCGGAAACCGGTCATTCGCCGCCGTTCTCCAGACGGGTCAGCTTGAGGTAGATGTCCTCGAGCGTCGGTCTCGCGACCGTCAGGTCATCAAGCCGAACTCCCACATCCAGCGCCCAAGCGGTGAGCTCATGCACGCTGCGAGTCGGATCAGGCGTCTCCAGGTCAACACGGCCGTCGGCGCCGACCGCGGCGCGAAACTCCGGCGGCAGGTCGGTCGCGGCGATCCGCGTGGGCAGCGTGAACTCGATCCGGCTCGGCAGCTCCTCGCGCCCGCCGATCTCGTTCGGCGTCCCCCGGGCGACGATCTCGCCGCCGGCGAAGACGACGATCTGGTCGGCGAGGCGCTGGGCCTCCTCCATGTAGTGCGTGGTCAGAACGATCGTCTTGCCGAGATCGCGCATCGAGGCGATCACGTCCCAGGCCTCGCGCCGGGCCTCGGGATCAAATCCTGTCGTCGGCTCGTCGAGGAAGATGAGATCGGGGTCGCCGACCAGCGCGAGCCCGACGTCGAGGCGCCGCTTCTGGCCGCCGGAGAGTCGGCTAGCGCGAGCATCGGCTTTTTCGCTGAGGCCGACCATCCCGATCGTCTCCTCGACGTCACGCGGATGCGAGTAGTAGCCGGCGTACATCGCGAGCGTCTCGCGAACGGTGAGCAGTGAGACCTGCTCGGACTCCTGCAGCACGATTCCGATGCGTTCGCGCCACGCGCGACTGGGCGATTCCGGGTCGACGCCGAGCACGCTGACCTTGCCCGATGTGCGTGTGCGGTAGCCCTCGAGGATCTCGACGGTCGTCGTCTTCCCCGCGCCGTTGGGCCCGAGGATCGCGAAGACCTGTCCACGCTCGACGGTCAGATCGACACCCTTGACCGCCTCGAACTCCTCGTACGACTTGCGCAGGCCCTCGATGACGATCGCGGGCTCAGTCGTCATAGCGGCCCTTCGAGGCCTTGAAGTCGATGATCAGTGGAACGCCGTCCATCTCGTAGCGCTCGCGCAGCTGGTTCTCGACGAAATACGCGTAATCGCGCGCAATCGCGCGGCGTGAGTTGACCTGGATCGCAAAGCGCGGCGGGTTCTCCTCGAACTGGGTCATGTAGTACATCTTCAGGCGCTTGCCGCGCACGTTCGGCGGCTGGCGCAGTCCCTGCACGTCATTGAGGAACTTGTTCAGCTGCTTGGTCGGGATGCGCTGGGCCGAGCGCTCGGCGAGGTCCAGCGCCTCCTGGAGGAGCTTTGGGACGTTGCGGCCGCTGAGGGCGCTGCTGGTGACGATCTTCGGGCGCAGGCGCAGCTTGCGGGCGATCCGGGCACGCTCATGTTTGAGGTCGAGCTCCTCGTGCGGGAGGTCCCACTTGTTCAGCACGACGAGCGTCGCGCAACCGGCCTTCATCGCAAGCTCCGAGATGCGCAGGTCCTCAGATGTGATCCCGTCGGTCACGTCGCAGACGATCAGCGCGACGTCGGCGCGCTCCATCGCCAGCTGCGAGCGCAGCGAGGAGAAGTACTCGAGTTCATCGGCCTGCTTCGCGCGGCGACGCAACCCCGCGGTGTCGATCAGAACGAGTGGTTGACCTTCGACATCGATGCGCGTGTCGATCGAATCGCGCGTCGTGCCGCTGATCGGCGAGACGATCACGCGCTCTTCGCCGACGATCCTGTTGACCAGGCTCGACTTGCCGACGTTCGGACGGCCGAGCACGGCGAGCTTCACCGCGTCCGCGTCGGACTCGCGCGTCGCTTCGGGCGCAAGCGAGGTCACGTGGTCCATCAGGTCGCCGGTGCCGAGGCCCTGCGCTGCGCTGACGGGCAACGGGTCACCCATCCCCAGGCGCTGGAACTCCGCGGCATTCGGAATGTCCTTGACGGAGTCGATCTTGTTGACCGCCACAACAACCGGCTTGCGGCCCCTGCGGAGGATCTGGGCGATGTCGTCGTCGCCGGGCCTGTACCCGGCGCGACCGTCGACCACGAACATCACCACGTCGGCGAGCTCGATTGCAGTCTCGGCCTGAAAGCGGATGCCCCGCGCGATGTCGTCGTCCTCGGTCACATCGACCCCGCCGGTGTCGATGAACGTCAGGTCCACCCCGTTCCAGTCCGTGTGCAGCGCCTTGCGGTCCCGCGTGACGCCGGCGCGCTCGTGCACGACGGCCTCCTTGGACTCGGTCAGGCGGTTGATCAAGCTCGACTTACCGACGTTCGGATAGCCGACGATCGCGATCGTGGCGTGCCGCCGTGGCGGGCCTTCCTCTTCCTCGACCAGGAGTCCGGCTTCCTCCTGCTCGTCGAGTCCGAGCGGGAAGTCGCCATCCTCGACGACTTCGATTTCGATGAAATCCTGTTCTTCGTTCATCGGCGTCAGGCGGGTGAGGTTGCGGCGCGCGCCAGCTCGGAAATCTTCGCGACGACCTGCTCGATCGACATCCCGGTCGTGTCCACCTCAACGGCGTCCTCGGCGGCCTTCAGCGGCGAGTAGTCGCGGGTCGCGTCACGGCGGTCGCGTTCGGCCTGCGCTGCCTGGACTTCGGCGGTGTCAAGACCGTGCTCGTGGGCACGGCGCTTCGCGCGCTCGTCCTCAGATGCGGTGAGGTAGATCTTCAGGTCAGCGTCCGGAGCGACCACGGTGCCGATGTCGCGGCCCTCTGCAACCCAGCTCCGACCGTCATGGAGCAGCTTGCGCTGTTGCTCGACCAGCGCCTCGCGCACCAACGGGAGCGCAGCGATCTCGGAGGCGCGGGCAGTGACCTCGGGGGTGCGGATCAGCGAGGTGACGTCCACGCCGTCGGCCGTGACCTTCTCACCGAGACCGATCAGCGTGGAGCGAGCGGCCGAGGCGGCATCCGAACCCGAGAGCGTCTTGAACGCCACGACGCGGTACATCGCCCCGCTGTCGAGGTAGGTCGCGCCGAGCGCGTCCGCCACGGCGCGCGAGACCGTGCTCTTGCCGGCACCAGCCGGGCCGTCGATCGCGATGATCATGGTGACTAGAGCCGCTCGACGACGTAGTCGATGCAGGCCGTCAGGGCCTCGACGTCGGCCGGGTCAACCGCGGGGAACATCGCTACGCGCAGCTGGTTGCGTCCAAGCTTGCGGTACGGCTCGGTGTCGACGATGCCGTTTGCGCGCAGCGCCTTGGCGATCTGCGTGGCGTCGATCTCGTCGTTGAAATCGATCGTTCCGATCACGAGCGAACGCTCGGCCGGGTCGGCGACGTACGGAGTGGTGTACTCGGTGCGCTCGGCCCACTCGTAGAGGCGCGTCGAGCTGTCGGTCGTGCGACCGACGGCGAAGTCGAGTCCGCCCTGCGTGTTCAGCCACTTGAGCTGCTCGTTGAGCAGGAACAGCGTGGAGA
>JAEMSX010000127.1:1191-2306 GCA_016462645.1 Thermoleophilaceae bacterium | reverse complement strand
ACCTCGCGAGGCACGTTCGTCTGGATCTTGATGTGGTTCGGAGCCGAGTCACGCGTTGCGTTACCGGAACCGAAGACCGAGTCAAGCTTGCTGAACGTGAGCTCGTTGTCGGGCTGCGGGTACTTGTCGTAGCGGTCGCCGATGAACATCGGCTCTGAGGCGTCCGGCTCGGAGATCCACTTGCCGAAAGGCAGGCGGCCCTTTGAGACGGTGCCCATTGATGCGAGCATTCCGCCGGCGAAGAATCCCTTGCTGAACACCTGACGCATGTTGCGCTCGGTGTAGAGCTCGTCTCCGATGATGCCGCCCTGGACCTTCTTGTCGTACTCGGAGAAGTCGTTCGAGCCGGCTTTGAGCTGGTCGGTGATGACTTCGGCCGCGTAGATACCCGAGTGCATCGCGTAGTGGATGCCCTTCAGGTATGGAACGTTGACCATTCCGCCTGCGTCACCCGTGATCACGGCGCCCGGAACCGAAAGCGACTTCGGCATCGAGAACCATCCGCCCGACGGGATCGTCTTGGCGCCCCAGGCGACGCGCTTGCCGCCTTCGAGGATCTTCTTGGGCAGCGGGTGGGTCTTGAACTGCTGGAGCAGGTCGTGGCAGGAAAGCGTGGCGTCGGTGTAGTCGAGGCCGATCACCATTCCGATGCAGACCTTGTCCTCGCCCATCGGGTAGATGAACGATCCACCGAACTCGTTGTAGCGAGCACCCTTGCGCAGCGGCCAGCCCATCGTGTGGATGACCTGGTCGAGCGGCTCCTTGACTTCCCAGACTTCCTTGACTCCGAGCTCGTAGCGCTGCGGCTGCTCGGGTTTGATGTCGAAGAACTCCTGGGCCGCCATCGTGAGGTGGCCGATCGTGCCTTCAGCGATGATCGTCGCCTTGGCGACAACGTCAACACCGGGCTCGAAGTTGCCCATCGGGTTGCCTTCGCGGTCCTGTCCACGGTCACCGGTGCGAACACCGACGACTTCGCCCTCCTCGACCAGCAGCTTCATCGCTGAGGTCTCGGTGAGCACGTAGACGCCCATCTCCTCGGCCTTCTCCGCGAGCCAGCGGGAGAGCTCGGCCACCGAGGTGACGAAGTTTCCGTGGTTCTTGAAGTTCGGCGG
>JAEMSX010000127.1:0-1091 GCA_016462645.1 Thermoleophilaceae bacterium | reverse complement strand
GTGGGCTGTCCGACGTACTCCGCCACCTGGTCGACAGGTGGCGGGTAGTCGGAAGGCTTTACGCCGTGACCGGACATCGATCAGCCCTTCTTCGCCTTGATGGCCTCAGTGAGCTTCGGCGCGATGGTGTGGAGGTCACCCACGACACCAAGGTCGCTGAACTCGAAGATCGGCGCGTTCGGGTCCTTGTTGATCGCGACGATGTTCTCTGATGCCTGCATACCGACCTTGTGCTGGATCGCGCCGGAGATTCCCAGTGCGAGGTACAGCTTCGGCGCGACGGTCTTGCCGGTCTGACCGATCTGGCCCGCGTACGGGAACCAGCCGGCGTCGACGACGGCGCGGGTCGCGGCGACGGTACCGCCGAGCGATGCTGCGAGGTCATCGGCGAGCGAGAAGTTCGCTGCCTCGCCGAGGCCGCGGCCTCCGGCGATGATGACGTCGGCGTCCTCGATGTTGACGTCGGCACCTTCCTGGACACCACGCGAGACCAGCTTGGCCCGCAGTGAGAAGTCCTTGAAGTCGACCGGCGTGTCAACGACTTCACCGGCGGCGCCGATCGAGTCGTTGGGCTCGAATGCGTTCAGACGCGAGACGATCACTCCGCCGTCGCCCTTGTAGGCGACGTCGACGATTGCCGAGTCCTGCAGGACCGGGCGCTCGACGATCAGCTTTCCACCCTCGGCACGGATGCCGGTGGCTTCAGCGGTGACGCCCCAGTTCAGGCGAGCGGTCAGTCCAGCACCGATCTCGAAGCCGAGGAGGCCGCCGCCGAACAGCGCGTACTTGATGTCGTTCTCGCCGGCGATCTTCTCGATCGCGTCGACGACCGGCTGGGCAACGCCCTCGGGACCGGTGACCTTGTAGACCTTCGCGGCGCCGTATTTGCCGAGCTCGGCAAGCTTTGCGTCGTCAAAGCTCTCGCCGACGACCACAGCACTCGCCTCGCCGCCGAGCTCTCCGGCCAGCTGCGCTGCCTTCGAAATCGCGCCGAGCGAGTTCTTGTTGAATTCGCCGTCCTTACCGAGGACGTAAACGATGATGCCTGCCATTTAGATCAGCTTCCTTTCTTCGAGGAAGGACACGATGCG
>JAEMSX010000058.1 GCA_016462645.1 Thermoleophilaceae bacterium | reverse complement strand
TCCACGGCGGCTGGGGCTACATGAAGGAATACAAGATCGAGCGAGCCCTGCGCGACGCGCGCCTGGGCCCGATCGGCGGCGGCACCGATGAGATCATGAAGGAGATCCTCGGCAAGAGCCTGGGGATCTAGTCGTCGGCGCTCACAAGCCACAATTCCTCCGCGGTCCCGCCCCAGCGGGCGAGAGCGCGGTAGTTCCGCCGCTTACCTAAGCCTCAAACCCCCAGAGGTCCCGCCCTCGAGGGCGGGACCTCTGAGGAAACGCCGCATACCTACGTGTTACGCCGTCTGTCCTCGGCGCCGTCAGTCGTCGGCGCGGCGGCCCATGGCGTTGAAGGGTGAGCTCTTGCGCAGCTCCACCCCGGCCGGCGAGTAATCGACCATCTTCGCCGCGACATCGCTGACGGGGCGATCGAGCAGCGCCTCCCATTCGTCGGCCTGCTGATCGCTGATCGCACCCTCTGAACGCAGCTCGGCCAAGACCTCCTGCGCACGCTCACAGGTGGCCCGATCCAGGTTCCGCGCCATCGCGCGATGAAACGCCAGCGCCCGCATCTCCATGATCTGGGCAAGATCACGCTTCCCGTCAGGCAGTTCCGCCTTCGCGGCTTCAATCTTCTCCCGCCGCTTCTCCTTCAACTCCACCACGGCATGACCGCCACCACCAGCCTCAATCAACTCCAGCAGCGACTCGACCTCCACTTGCCCCTTACCGCGTGAGGTGTCAACGGTCTTCAACTTCTTCGCCGAGATCATTTTCGAAACCTCGGGATGCGTCACCCCGAGCGCTCGCGCTGCCGTCCGCTGCGAGACGGCTTCCCCGAGCGCGGTTTTGATCCCCTCGATGCCCTTGTCCACGTCGGTGTTGCCCGGAAGCAGCGTGCGCACCCGCCGCAACCCGAGCAGTCCGTCGAGCATGCGCTCGCGATCTTCTTCCGTGACGGCCACCAGTCGAGCTTAAAGAGAACGCGGCCGGAGCTTTCACTCCGGCCGCGCCCACTGCCGAGAATGTCCCGATCGCCTAGTGGTGGATCGAAGCGGTAAGGCTGCTGCTGCTGACGGTCGGGAGCACGCTCAGGACCGAGCTGGACTTCAGGCTCAGCTGGACCGTGTGACCCGAAGCCGCCGAGAGCGAGAGGTTGGTCTTACTCGCGCTCAGGTTGGTCTTGAAGATTCCGAAGATGTCAAACAGCACGGTGGCCGAGTCGCTGGCGACCGCGTTCCCGTCGACGATGATGTTCATCGTGTAGCTGCTGCCGAACCCGACGGTGCTCGAGAGGCCGTTGATCGCCGCGGCGAGATCGACCGTGTAGTTGCCGGTGAGGCCGTTCGGGTTTGCCGGGATGTCGATCGTGAGGCTCGAGTCCGGGCAACCGAGCAGCGAGTTCAGCGTCGAACTGCCGGTGCAGAGGAGGCCCCACTGGAATCCGCCGCTCTTAGACACCGTGACCGGGTCCTTGAAGACGCCGAAGGGCTTGACCACCGGAGCGGTCGCATTGCCGGCCGCGTCGGTGCCGATGCAGGTGAAGGTGTGGCTGCCGTTGCTGAGCACCGCCGTGGTGTACGGGGAGGAGACGGTGGCGTTGGAGCCGCCGTCGACCTTGCACTGGAACACCGTGCCGGCCTCGTTGGAGGTGAACGTGAAGTCGTGCCTGCCGTCCCAGCGCGGGACGCCGTCAGTGATCGTGACCGTCGGGGCCGACGTGTCGACGGTGATCGACTTGGAGACCTCAGCGGTGGTGTTGCCGGTCGCGTCGATCGCGCGGCAGGTGATCGTGTGCGCACCTTCGGAAAGCGCCGTCGTCGTGTACGGGCTGGCCGCTGCGGCGTACGCGCCACCGTCGACCTTGCACTGGAAGCTGCCGCCGTTTCCGCCGGTCAGCGTGTAGGTCGGGGTGTTGTCATTGGTCAGACCGGACGGGCCGCTGATCACGACTGCGCTCGGCGCGGTGGTGTCGATCACCACGGTGTAGGTGCTGTCCGGACCGTTGACGCCGGTGCCTGAGACGTAGTGGCAGGTGACGGTGTGTGACCCTTCAGAGAGCGTCGGCAGCGTCCACGGCGAGGTGACGGTCTGGAAGGAGCCACCGTCGAGCCTGCACTCGATGTGTCCGCCCGTCGCCGAGCTCGTGATCGTGATCGTCGGCGTGTTGTCGTTGGTCGTCGACGGGCCTGTGATCGTGACCGAGCCGGGAGCGGCGGCCGCGATCGTGACGTTTGCCGAAGCGTTGGGGCCGACGTTGCCGGCGGCGTCCACGAGGTGGCAGGTCACACTGTGCTGGCCGTCGGCGAGCGCCGCAGTCGTGTAGACCGCGCCGGTTGCAGTGAACGCACCGTTGTCGGTCCTGCACTCGTACTTGTCGCCCTGGGCCGCGCCGCTGAGGTTGAAGGACGGGGTCGTGTCGCTGGTCGCACCGTTCGGGCCGCTGATCGTGACCGCGCCCGGCGCGGTCGTGTCAACGACGACGGTGGTCTGGCCGGACGGGCCGGTGTTGCCGGC
The DNA here is from genome assembly GCA_016462645.1 of Thermoleophilaceae bacterium. Classification (GTDB taxonomy): domain Bacteria; phylum Actinomycetota; class Thermoleophilia; order Solirubrobacterales; family JACPNS01; genus JACPNS01. Next base: position 6,047 of record JAEMSX010000058.1, on the reverse strand, counting down.
GGCGTCAGTCTGGGTGCAGCTGATCGTGTGCGATCCGTCGCTGAGCACCGGAGTGTTGACCGGCGAGGTGGTGACGACAGAACCGTTGCCGTCGAGCGAGCACTTGATCGTGCCGCCGGGCTCAGTTGTGGAGATCGTGATCAGCGGCTGGTTGTCGCTGGTCGGGTTGCCCGGACCCGAGACAGTCGGCGCGCCCGGTGCGGTGCGGTCGATCGTCAGCGTGTAGGTGGTGCCCGGGCTGACGTTGCCGGCCTCGTCGATGTAGTGGCACGTGATCGTGTAGGTGCCTTCGGGGAGCACCGGGAGGACCCAGTTCTCCTCGACGACCGTGAAGTTCACGAACTCGCCGTTGTAGCCGTTGCCGGAGATCTTGCACTCGGTGACGCCACCGCTCTCGCCCGCAGGCGGCGTGACGATGACGGTCGGCGTGTCGCCGTTGTTTGCGCCACCGTTGCCGCTGCCCGGGACCGTGATGGTCGGGCCGCTGGTCGGGGCCGATGCGTCGATCACGACCGTGACGGTCGAGGGGTCACCGGTGTTGCCGGCGGCGTCGACGTAGCGGCAGGTGATCGTGTGAGTGCCGTCCGTGAGCGTCGGCGTGGTCCACGGCGAGGTCACCGTGACGTAGGAGCCGCCGTCGATGCTGCACTCGATGCGTCCGCCGGTCTCACCTGAGGGGGCCGTGATCAGGTAGGTCGGGGTGTTGTCGTTGGTGCTTGACGGGCCGGTGATCGTGACTGCGCCGGGCGGCGTCGTGTCGGTCGTGTCCGTGTTCGGGCCGGTGGTGCCGGTGCCGCCGGTGCTGCCCGAGCCACCGTTGTTGCCGTTGTTGCCGTTGCCCGAACCGGTGCCGCCGGTGCCGGTGCCGGTGCCGGTGCCGCCGGAAGTCTTGGAGCAGGCCTTCGCGAACGTCGTGTTCTGCGCCTTGATCTGGTCGCCGAGGAGCTTCAGGCGCTTGCGCAGGACCTTTTTGCGCGCCTTCGCCTTCTTCGAGTTGCCCTTGACCTTGCGCAGTTGCATCTTGCGGTCGTACTCAAGGCCGATCAGCTTGTCGAGCTTGGTGAAAGTGATTGCGCACTCCGCGTCGAGCGCGGTCGTGGTTCCTGAGCCGAGACACTGGACGGTGAGCGAGGCGCGGGCGGCGGCGACCTTCTTGTCGGCTGCCTTGACCTTCTTCTTCCAGGTCTTGCGTGCCTTCGTGCCCTTTGCGGTCTTCAGGCGGTAGCGCGGAACTGCGCGGTCGCGGAGAGCGACGTTGACGGCGGCGACGGCTTCGGTGCAGTTCTGCGGGGCCTTGACCTTCACTGCCTTCTTCTTCGCCTTGGCTGCGCCGGCGGTCGCGGCGTCGGCGGAGGGGCTGAAGGCCACAACCTGCAGCAGAACGGCCGCGGCAAGCACGAGCACAGCAACTGCAATCTTTGAAATCGTGAGAATCGTGCGGCTGCTGGCGGCACGGTTTCCCTGTACGGAGTTCACAATCAACCAATCCTTGGTTTACGAGTTTTTTGTCGCCGGACTCAGGATGGGCGTTTCCGGCCAAAAAAATAGCGAGCATCCACGCTCGCCGGCGATCGCGCAATGTGAGAAACATCCTGTTTCCTACGGGCGACCACTACCAATGTATGGATCCTGCGCCGATTGTCAAGCGCTGCGGAACAAGTCTTTCTCAGCGCGCGAGGAACGCGCCGCGGCCCGCGGACTCCTTGCCGCCCGGCCCGAGCGAGTCAAACGTGAACTTGTAGCCACCCTTCTCAAGCTTTGAGCCGCCGAGCAGCTTCACCGAGACCTTCTGACTCCCCGCGCCAACCGCGAACAGTGTGTTCACGACTGGCAGCGAAGTGCCACCGCGGAAGACCTTCATCGCAATCAGCGCGGGCAGCTTCCCGTTCGAACTGAGTTTGAGACGTCCACTGCCTGCAGCAGCGCCGGTGACGGTGAACTTCACCGAGGCCCTGCCGCCTTCAACGGCCGGACACGCGGCATCGAGCGTGCTCTGCGCGCCCGAGGTCGGCCGCAGCGCCGTTCCTCTGACCGCAAGCGAGAGCCGCGCTGTGCCGAACTCCCGCTTTACGCTGTAGAAGCGAACCGCGAGCGCAACCGTACTGCCGGCCGCGGGCGTGCGCTTGAGCTTCAGCGAGAGCTTTGAGGTGCCGGCCTTCACCGCGAAGGGCGCCGATCCGAGCACGCTGCCACCGGCGGTCACGTCAACGCGCACGATCCCAGCGGCACCGGAGCTCAGAGTGAGCTTCAGCGCGCGACCGCTCCCGCTCGCCCGTGCGATCCGCAAACGGCCGCTGGTCAGTCCGGTGACGCCGAGGATCTTGCAGGCCTTGGCCGGCGTCGGTTGCTCGTAGGCGTCGGGCGCGGGCGGTGTCGGCGGAGGCGCGGGCGGATTGGTGACCGGCACGACGCTGAACGCGAAGACCTGGTCGTCGGAGTTCCCGGCCGCGTCGGTGAAGCGAATGGTCAGGGCGTGGATGCCCGGCGTCGTCGAAGGCTTGTACTGCCCGCTGCAGTTGACGAAGACTCCGTTGTCGATCTTGCACCGCGCGACCGCGCTCGGTTCGTTGCTCGCGATCTGGAATTTCGGAATGCCATCGCTCCCGGCCGAGCCCGCGATCAGCGTGCTCTGTCCGACCGGAGCGGTGCGATCGACGACGAAGCTGACCGACTGCGCGGGCAGTTCGACATTGCCGGCGGTGTCCTTTGCGCGCACCTGAACCGTGTGCGTGGCCTCGGAGAGCAGCGGCGTGGCATATGGGCTGGTGCAGGGCGCGAACGCGCTCGCGTCGAGCCGGCAGCTGAAGGTCGCTTGTGGGTCGTCTGCGGTGAAGGTCACGGTGACCGTGTCCGCGCGCGTCGGCGCGGTCGGCGCACCGAGCAGTGTCGTGACCGGGGCGATGCTGTCGATCGTCAGCTCTCGCGTGGCGCTGTAGGGACCGATGTTTCCGGCCTCATCGATCGCGCGAGCCTTCACCTGAACGAGTCCCTGGGAGAGCGAGCTGCCCGGCGTCAGCGCCCAGGCTCCGGTGATCGCGTTTGCAGGCACCGTGCCGAGCGAACCGCCGTCGGCAAACAGCTCAACCGCTGCGCCCTCCTCCGCATACCCGGCAAATCCCGGCCGTGCAGTCGTGACGAGCGCGCCGTCGGCCGGAGACTCGATCATCGGCGCCGCGGGCGGCGTGAGGTCGATCGTCCACGTGAAGACCGCGCTGTCGTCCCCGACGTTGCCGGCACGATCGGTCGCGCGTGCTTTGAAGCTGTGCATGTCAGCGCTGAGACCGGTGAAGCCGGGTGACGCGCCGCACGGGAGCCAGCCGCCACCGTCGAGCGCGCACTCGAACTCAACGTTCGGTTCACTCGCGAGGAGCCCGAACAGGGCATCGGTCTGATTCGCTCGCAGCGGCGGATGCGTCGCCACGGTCACGGCCGGAGGCGTGCGGTCGACGCGCACGTTCGCGACGTTTGAAGCCGCGCTGCGGTTTCCGAAGTCATCGACTTCCTTGGCCGAGAACGCATAGTCGTTCTCTTCGAGCGCGCTGAAGGTGTGCGACCAGTTGCCGTCAGGGCCGGCCGTCTCATCGGCGACTTCGACCCCATTGACCAACACCTTCACCGCAGAGATCGGTGAGGCGGTCCCGCCCACGGTGATGCTGGTCGCGGTGGTCGCGAAACCGTCAATCGGCGTGTCGAGCGTTGGTGTTGCCGGAGCGGTCGCGTCAAGCTCAAACGCGCGCTGCACGGTCGGACTCTCATTGCCCGCGGCGTCACGCGCGGCGACGTTCAGGACGTGAGGGCCGTCGAGCAACTGTTCGGAAGAGACGCAGCTCCAGGCCCCGGAGGGCTCTGCCGCCGTGGTGCAGATTCGGGTCGGCCCGTCAGAAACCGCGACCGTGGAGAGCGGCTCAGCAGTCCCGCTGATCTGCGGCGTGCGGGTGTTCACCTTCGCGGCGTCGGCCGGGACGTTCACGACCGGCGCGGCGGGCGCCTGCGTGTCGACCCTCAGGGTCCGCAGCGCAGTGAAGTCGCTGCGGTTGCCGGAAGCGTCGATCGCGCGCACACGCCAGAGGTGCGTGCCGTCATCGAGCGCGCTCGCCGGCGTGTAGGACCAGACACCGTCGGCGCCGGCCTGCGGATTCGCGAGCTGTGTGCTGCCGTCGAAGACCGGGACGTGCGCGAAGGGTTCGGCGCTGCCGCTGAAGGTCGGTGTGGGATTGTTGGTCAGCAGGTTGTCCGCGGGCGCGGTCAGCAGTGGGACGGCCGGCCGCGTGATGTCAATCGTCCATGTGTAGGTGGCCGGCTCGCCGATGCTGTTGTCGAGCCCGATCGCACGCACGCTGAACGTGTGGGTCGATACGGACAGGTTGAACAGCGTCAACGGTGCCGAGCAGTCGCCGAATGAGCCGGCGTCGAGCTTGCACTGGAACTTCAGCAGCGGGCCGTCGGCATCGAAGGAGAAGGTGCCGTCTGTCTCGTTCAGCGGCGGGAAGCTGCCGATCGTCACGCTCGGGGCGGCGGCCGAAGCCGATCCGGCCCACATGAGCAGGCAGGCGCAGGCGGCGAGCGCGGCAGACAGTGCGCGCGCAGGCAGCCGCGGGTACGCGTGCTGAGCTGATCGATTGTTCATCTTCTTGATTCGGTCCGCGTCGGGCGGCCCGAGGTGAATTCACTCTTCCCTAGGAGTGTCGGCGGTTCAGCGATACCCCTTAGTCACCAAACACCGTACGCGGAGCGCCGGAGCGGTCTGCCTACGGAAGCATTCGCGCCAACGCACTGCGCGCGCGGTCGAACACGGCCGCGTCGCCGAACAGCTGGTACGAGGAATTCGCGCCCTGGCAGATTGAGTAGAGCTCGAACGTGAGCTGCTCAGGGTCTTCAACGCCGGCGGCGGTCGCCTGCTCGCGCAGGACGTCGAGCCAGACGCCGAGCTTCTCCTGGATCATGTCGCGCACCGGGCCGGGACGGTTGTCGAACTCTGCCGAGACCGAACCCCAGAAGCAGCCGCCCTCGAAGGTCGCCTGCTCCAGGTAGTCGACGAAGTTGGTGGTGAGGCGCGCGAGGCGCGGTGCACCGGCGGGCTCGTCACGGGCCGGGCGGATCACCGTGCGGCCGAAGATCTCGGCGCCGGCGTCGATCGTCGCCAGCTGCAGCTCTTCCTTTGAGCCGAAGTGTCCGAACAGGCCACTCTTGCTCATTCCGAGATCGGACGCGAGGCGTCCGATTGTCAGCGATTCGAGGCCCTCGGCCGCAGCGATCTGCACCGAATGCTCAAGGATTCGATCGCGCGTGCTCGGCTGATCAGAGCGTGTGTCGGTGGGCGTAGCCATCGCGAAATCATATGCGATTTCGACGTACGAACGTTCGTCCTACGAAGGTTCTTGCAGTACCGGACGGCTCTACGGGGAGAGGCGGAACGGCGGGTATTGGTCAGTCACCAGCAACGAGGTGTACCCCCCGACGCGTGTCTGCCAGCGCAGCACACCCTCGACAAACTCAAAGAGATCCTTCGGATACCGCCCGGTGAACAGCACTACGAACCAGGCGTAGATCGTTCCGAAGAATACGCCGATCCAGAGGAAGAAGAGGACGACGTAGTGCGGAAACGCGAGCAGCCATTTGATGAGTGGCATGAAGCGATTCAGCTCGGCCGTCACATCCGGATACTCCAGTGTGAGGTCAACGCCCTGCGGCTCATCAGTTGAGGGGTAGCGGTCCTCGATCAGCAGGAAGTACGTCGTGACGCGCAGCAGGAATGCCGTTAGCTGTTTGTTGAAGTCAAACCACCAGCGCGGGTACTTCTCTTCGAAGATGATCATCAGCGCGGTCGGGAACACGATGAGCCCTCCGGCGGCTCCGACGAACGCGCCGGAATCGCCGTATCGCGCCGAAGCACCGGCGAGCAGGCTGACGATGATCGCAATCGGGATGATCGTGAACAGGCGGAAGAAGGTCGTGGTGCGATTGAGCTCGCGGTCCTGGTACTCGATCGTCACGTTCACCGGATACGGCTCCGGAGCGGTGCTCACGGGGCCGGCCGGCGGCGGGGT
>JAEMSX010000057.1 GCA_016462645.1 Thermoleophilaceae bacterium | reverse complement strand
CAGCCTGACGGTGTTTACAACAACCGCCTCGTCCAGCAGCTGATCAACAAGGTCATGCTCGACGGCAAGAAGAGCACCGCCGAGCGCATCGTCTACGGCGCGCTCGACACGCTCGCTCAGAAGAGCGGCAAGGAGCCGGTTGAGGCACTCGAGGCATCGATCAAGGCGATCACGCCGAACGTCGAGGTCAAGAGCCGCCGTGTCGGTGGCGCCAGCTATCAGGTGCCGATCGAGGTCCCCGGACGCCGTGCCCGCACGCTCGCCATCCGTTGGCTCGTCGAAGCCTCGCGTGACCGTCGCGAGAAGACGATGCAGGATCGCCTTGCCTATGAACTCCTTGACGCGCAGTCCGACCAGGGCGCGGCGTTCAAGAAGAAGGAAGACATCTTCCGCATGGCGCAGGCAAACCGCGCCTTCAGCCACTACCGCTGGTAGCCCCGGAACTGCGCTGACCGGGTTCGATCCCGAGCGGCACGAATCATGGCCCACTACGCCTTCGCATCAGGGCTTGTCGGGCAGGATGGCGACGCAATCGGTGTTCGCGAGCTCGCGACAGCGGACGAGCTCTCGAAGCACCACAGGGTGACGATCATCACCGACCTGGCGCTGCGCGAGGAGATGTGCGAGCGCTATGCCGGCAATGACGCAGTCGAGCTGATCTACGTCCCCTTTCCGGGCCCGGGGGCGCCGACCGGATACCACGGCCGCCGTCACCTCTGGTCGATGCGCGTGTATCGCGCGATCCGTGCACTCTGCGAACGCGATGCGCCGGACCTGATTCAGTTTTCGGACTACGGCGGCGAAGCGACGTGCACACTCCAGGCGCGCCGGACCGGCGACCCGCTGCTCGCGAGCACACCCGTCGCGGTGTCGCTCGCGACCTCCTGGGAAATGGCAGACGTGCTCGACAACTTCATTCCGGACGAGCTTGAACGGCGGGCAACCTACGCCCTCGAGCATTACTCGCTGCGTTATGCCGATCTGCTCGTGCACAGCTCCGACGCCGTTCTCGAGACGTACAGGAGTTTCTACGGCGCAGACCAGCTGGCGCCGGCATTCAGGTATCCGGCGTTTGCATCGACGGCCGACGCGGCGCCGCTGCCGCCGTTCGAGCGGCGAGCGCCCGACTCGCCGCTGCGCATGCTCTACGCGGGCCGCCTTGAGTACCGCAAGGGGATCAGCGATCTCGTACGGGCTCTCGCCTTCAGTCGCCTGGACGACTGGACTCTGACGATCTGCGGTGCGGACACGCCGACCGCCTCGCTCGGGGCATCGATGCGTGAGGTGCTCGGCGACGCGGCGGACGGCGATGCGCGGATCGAGTTTGTCCCTCGCCGCGACCACGGCGAGCTGATGAAGTTGATCGACGAGCACGACGTCCTGATCTCGCCGTCGCCCTGGGAATCGGGGCCGATGGTCGCGTTGGAGGCGCTTGCGCGAAATCGTCCCGTGCTCGCGACGCCGGCGGGCGGGCACCTTGATTTTGCGATCGAGGGCCAGTCAGGAATGCTTGCCGAGGGCATCGGCCCCGAGGCTCTCGCGGCGTTGGTCGAGCGCGCCGTCCGCCAGCGGGAATCACTTCGGGAACTGAGCGCCCGGGGTGCGCCGAGGCAGCGATTCGACGAGTTGACGGACGCCGCGACATTCGAGCAGCAGTTTGCCGATGCCGCCGCGTTCACGGCGCCCGACAAGCCGACCTCGCGGGACCCGCTCGTCACGGTGGTCATTCCGTATTTCGAGATGAGCGAGTTCGTTGAATCGACGCTCGAGTCGGTCCTGGCCCAGACGTATCCGAACATCGAGACGCTGATCGTGCGTGACGGGTCTTTCGCGCCTGGTGACGCAGTCCTCGATCGGCTCGCGGAGCATCCGCGGGTGCGGGTGCTGAGCAAACTCAACGGCGGCGTCGGCTCCGCCCGTAACTTCGGCGCGCTGCACGCGGACGGCAAGTACGTCATGATTCTCGACGCCGACAATCAGCTCCACCCGGAGTTCGTGGATCGAGCGGTGCGCGGGTTCGAGCTCGATCCGGAAACGGCCTACATCACGTCGATTCTCAAGCTGATCAACCCTGATGGCACGCCACACGCCGAGTACCCGGTCTCCGCGATGATCGGCAACTTCCCCGCGTACGTCGAGGAGAAGAACTGCTGCGGCGACGCGATGGCGATGGTGCGCCGCTCTGTCTTTGATGCCGGCCATCGCTACGCCGAGGACATCGGGACAGAAGAAGATCGCGAGTTCTACCTGGGACTGCGCGCCGCGGGGCGGTTCGGCCATGCGGTCCCGGAGCCAATGTTGGAGTACCGCGTTCGCGGCGATTCGATGGCGCGAACGTTGACTCGCGAAGGCGAGCTGCGAATGCCCGGTGAGCTCGCCGCGCGAAGGAGGAGGAGAACGGTGCGATGGATGACGTGAACGAAATCTCACACCTGCGCAAAAGAATCGAGAGCCTTGAAGCAGAAAACGGTCGTCTGGCGCGGGCTCTGAGCGAAGGAACGGCAGCTTCGAGCGGACCCGCGGCGTCATCGCTGGTGCGATCGCGCCTGAATGCGGTCCAGCGCCAGCTCGAGGAGATGAATCTCGCCTACGCAGCCGCAAGTGAGCGCGCCGAATCTGCGGAGCAGACGCTCGGCGCAATCACCAGCTCACCGAGTTGGCGGATAACCCGTCCTTTGCGCGCGCTCAAACGGCGTTTGTCGCGCGACACATCGTGAGCCCGCGGACCGTCGTCCAGCTGCGTGGCGGAATCGGCAACCAGCTCTTTCAATATGCGGCCGGTTGCGTCGTCGCCCGGAACACCGGGGCGCCGCTGTTGCTCGACGCGAGTTTCATCAGGTGGGAGGGCTACCGCGACTACGCGCTCGCTCGCATCGGGGTGACCGAGGAGGCCCACGACTACGACATCCCCGTGCGCGAGCTGAGCGAGGACGACAACGCCACCGCCGAGTATGCGCGCGATCGGTTCAACGCGGAGGTCGTCCGGGAGATCGGACACAACTACCACGACCAGCTGGCCGCGGCGCCGGCCGGTTCGTACCTCGTCGGATCGTGGCAGTCTGAGCGTCACTTCGCGGAACTCACCGATGAGCTGCGCGAGCGCTTCGGCCCCGACCGGTTCACGGGCCTGAGCCTGTCCGCGCGCGCATTTGCCGACGAGATCGACGCTGCCGGTCGGTCGTCAGTCGCGGTGCACGTACGCAGAGGCGACTACGTCGCCGTCGAGTGGGCCGCGAAGCTCTTGCCGCCCAAAGATGTCGACTACTACTACGCAGCGGCTGAAATGATCGCCAACGCGGTCCCTCGCCCGCACTATTTCGTGTTCACCGACGACCCGCGATGGTGCGAACAGGAACTGGTGCTGCCCGGCCCCGCCCGAATCGTCTCGGGCGACTCCAGCGACGTAGAGGATCTCGCCCTGATCGGGCGCTGTCATCACGCGGCGATCTCGAACAGCACGTTTGGCTGGTGGGGTGCGTGGCTGGGCGAACGGCCGGATTCGATCATCGTCGCGCCGAAGCGATGGTTCGGCGAGCCGGCGATCCCCGAGCAGGACAAACTTCCGCAACGTTGGCTGCGTGTCTGAGAATCGGCCGCTCTGATCGAGCACCGTGCGGAGGAACGAGTCGTGCCTACGCGCGCGGCCTGTCTCGGCGCACGCGTCGTCTGAGTCGCCCAGGAAATGTTGCGAGGGCCGCGAGCACGGTTCGCCACGGGATATTCGCCGGCTCGGGGAGTTCGGAGGCCAGGGGTTGGTCGGAGGCCAGGGGTTGGTTGGAGGCTGACGCGCGGGCAAGCTCTGCAAAATCGGTGTTGCGATTGACCTCGTAACCAGCCAGTGCTCGCGCGCCCATGGCAACCGCGTCGGGTCGCACGATCCGCTCGTTCATGATCCCGGCAGCAGCGACGCCGGGTTCGGTCCGTGTGCAGATGATCACGCCAAGCCCGCCCCAGAACTGACCGCGATAGTCGGCGTCCACGGAGATCGTGCCCGGCACCGCGTCAAAGTCGCAGAAACGAACCTTCTCGTATGCCGCGTAGTCGATGTCGTCGATGCCTCGGCGCACCTCCTCATTGATCGTGTCATGCAGCACGATCACGGTCTCGCTGACTGCGTCCGAATCGAGCAGATCGATGATGTCCTGACGTACGCCGGCCGCCGAGTGGTCGCCATCGACCAGTGCGAAGTCGATGTTGCGTCCGCTCGCGGCGAATCGCGCGAGCAGATCTGGCAGCAGTTGGCGGCAGTCGCCTGTATGGATATTGACGTGAGGCAGCCCGGCGACGGCGAGCTTCGGTTCGACCAGGTCGATCGAGTGCACCTCATCCGCGTATTCAGCGATACGGCTCAGGCTCCCGCCTTCCGCCGTCCCGATCTCGAGCGCCAGAGACGGCTTGCACTGCGCGAGGATTCCTTCCAGCGCGGCACGCTCGCCCGGCGACATCTGCCACGGAGTCGCGGCGAGCATCGGAAGCGCAGCCTTGCTGACGGGCGGAGCTGGTGGATTCGCGGCGACTGCTGGTCGGACTCTCGACGGCGGGGGCTTGACCTCGGCGTCGCTCGCACTCGGCGCGGCGCTGGTTCGGCGCAGGATTCCGAACGGATGACTGGTGACTCCGTAGAACTCGAGGTCGCGGCGTTGCTCAAAGCAACCACCTGCCGGTGATTCAAGCCAACGATCAACAGCAGGGAGGACGCCGCGAGGCCAATTCTCGTGGATCCTCAGCGCATCGATATCCACCAAACCATCTTCGACGACGAAGTAGCCGTGGACCGGAACGAAGTCTGCGAAGTTCTCGAGCGCACACCGTGTTGTGTGCTCGGTGTGTGCGGAGTCCTCAACGACCATTGTGTTTGCGCCCGACGGGATTTCGGCCCGCACACGTTCGACCAGGGCGGGGTCGCAGATATCACCTTCGATCAGCGTGATCCGGTCCTCCCAATCTGGATCCGCGGAGGTCAGGTGATCCCGAGCGCTCGAAATGTCGATATCGACGGCCACGACGCGGCAGACTTGGTTTGTCCACCCCTCGTAGCGCGCAAGGGCCAGCAGCCGGTCTCTGAACCAGAGTGTGCTGCCGCCGTGCTGGCAACCCAGTTCGAGCAGTATGTCCGGCTGCTGGTCCCAGAGAAGATGCTCGTACGCGCGCAGGTCTTCGGGAAACTTCGAAAGCGAGACTCCGACGTACGAATCGAGCACGTGCTGCTCGGCGCGCTCGCGCCAGTAGGTCGCAAACGCAGAATTCTCCGTCGCGGCAGCGAAAGCCGTGGCGATGTCCGTGTGGATACGCGGAGGAAAGCTCATCGGTACGTCGGCGCCCCCCCGCGCCGCACCGGGTCCGGCGCCATGATCTGCGGATACATCTCAATCAGCTTCATGCCCATGGCGGTCGAAGACATGTTCATGGTTCGAGTCATTGAGAAGCCGCTGACGCGGTAGCGCGCGACGAACTGGGGTTCGAACACGCCGTGGCCTCCGGCGTCGGCCAGTCGCAGGAACAGTTCAAAGTCTTCCCAGCCCCAGAGCATCGGGTCGGTCGTGAAGAGGCCAAGATCGCGAAGCTCTTGGATGCGCCAGAGCACCATCGCATCGATGTAGTTGCCGTCGCCGAAACGCAGTGGATCCCAGGGGTATGAGCTGAGTAGACCGACTGGGTTGCCGTCCGGCTCGTGGCGCTCAAGCATCCCATACGCGAAGCTGGCGGTCGGATCCGCCTCAAGCGCATTCAGCAGTCTGCTGATTCCGCTCGGATAGACCGTGTTGTCGGCGTCCAGCATGAAGGCGAATTTGCCGCGGGCCACTGATATCGCGCTGTTGCGTGCGGCACCGAGCCCCCGGTTGGTCGGGTGGGTGAGCAGGATCGCGGGAATGGCCGGGTGCTTTTCCAGCCACCTTCTTACGGCCTCTTTCGAGCCGTCGGTCGAGCCATCATCGACGATCACGAGTTCGTAGTCGCGAAGACCGCAGCGCGCGACGCTGGCGAGCGCCGAGATCACGAGCCGCTCATAGTTGAAGAGCGGCGTGATCACCGAAACCCGAGGTGCGACTCCCGCGTAGGACGGCGTCCGGTGTACGTGCTCGACGAGTCCGGGTTCGCGACCGCCCCCTTCAGCGCGCAGCTTCAACCGTGTGACGTCGCCGTGCAGCCGGCGGATCTCCAGCGCCTGATCCCGCAGATGCTTGGTGACGGTCGTATGGAGGTGGGCCAACGGGTCATTGGTGACCTGCTCGATTTCCTCGCGCATCCGCCCGAACGTTCGCTCAGGCAAAACGTCTTTCCCGCCTGCGATCTCCATGTTCGGCGTCGGATCGCTCGCGCGGGACGGACCCTCGCTGCTGCTGTTGCGGCTGCTGCGGCCGACGAGCGAGCCGGCAACTTCGAGCAACTCGTTGACCGCCGTCGCCATCGGCAGGGCGTCGCGCAGCGTGGTGTACGCGTTGGCTGCGATTCCGTGGCGGTAGGACTCATCGCGCAGCGGCATCTCCGCAACGAGTCCGAGGTCGCGCGCGATCCCGTCGAGCAGGTGCTCGCCCGGGATCAAAGGGGCGCAGTCAAGCGACCAGTCGCTGACAATCATCGCGCCGTTGGAAATCGCCTGGACCATCCGCAGCCACTCGAAATACGGTTGCTGGTCGCGATGGATGTTGAGCACCACTCGAGTGTCCCCGAGCAGATCCCACTTCACGTCGCCCCCGACCCAGTCCTTGTCTCCATGTCTTAGCGGCGCGGTGTTGTCGCCGAGCGAGAGGACGCAGTTGTGTCGAGACAGGCACTGGGCGTTCTCGCTGAGAACGCGCTCGCGGCGTGCCGAGCGCGTGCCCAGATGCAAAACGTCAATCGAGCGGAGCGTTTCGAGTGGACTCTCTTTGGTCGGGTCGTGACGGGCCCACGTGCGCGTCCAGCCGAGCTGAAAGTGGCGAGCCTTCACGCCGCGCTTTCGGAGCTCGGAGATCGACCAGCGGTTGATGTCAAACACCGGGCTCCCTGACGCTTCTGCAAGCTCGATATTGCGCTCGAAGTACCAACTGCCGGGTTGTTCGCCGCAAAGGAAGATCGTGCGGCGCAGTTGCCTTTTCGTCGGATGGTTTCGCGGCTTGATGAGGGCGTGATACTCGTGCGGCGGCGTGAGCACGAACACTGTGTCTTTGCCTGCGTCGGGATACTCACCCACGGCGACGCGGTTGGCCACGCCGAGTTGATCCAGTTCGTCCCGCACCGCATCGACGAGTTCGACAAAGAACTGATTCTGCCCGGGAGCGATCACGAAACAGATCTCCATTTGGCCGATGCTAGCTCTCCACAGCCCATCGTGGGCGCTCGCATCCGCCCATTGAGCCAACGAGGTTTAGACTCAGGCCATGCTTGAACGGGTGACACACACGAGCGAACCCAGTTCTGGGGCCCATTCCGAAAGCGAGTCGGCGCCGGAGCGCTTTGATCCCGCCACGATGCGCGGCGAATTGATTGAGGCGGAGCACCTGGCGCGCTACCACCTTGCCGCCGCCTCGGCCTGCGGCTGTCGCATCCTCGACGCCGGGAGCGGCTGGGGGTACGGCTCGAACATTCTTGCTGATGCCGGGGCCGAGAGTGTGATCGGAATCGATCTCGCCGAGAGCGTGGTCGAAGCTGCCGGGCCGCTCGCGCGGGAGAACGTCAGTTTCTGCGTCGGCGACGTTGCCGAGCTGCCGTTCGAAGACGATTCGTTTGACCTCGTCGTCTGCTTCGAGGTGATTGAGCACATCGAACGACGCGAGGAAGCGCTTGCGGAGTTCAGTCGCGTGCTGGCGCCTGACGGGATGCTGTACATGTCTTCTCCGAATCGCGAGACCTACGGCGAGCGCAACCCACATCATGTGTTTGAGTACACGCCGGACGAGTTTCAGGAGTTCCTCAGCAAGCGCTTCGAACATGTGCGCCTGATGGCGCAACAGACCTGGCTCACGTCGCTGATCTCCACGCCGGAGACGTTCGAACGCGCAGGTGAAGCCGATCTTGACGCGTTGCGGATGATCAAGACCGTTGGCCGTCCGCTCAGCGAGCAGACCTACATGGTCGCTCTTGCAGGTCAACGGCCCCTGCCCGCGGAAGCGCTGCAGCTGGGCGTGCTGACGTCGAATACCGAGCAGCTGCGTTGGTTGGAACTCTGGGAGCAGCAGGACGCATATCTACAGTCGCTTCAGGCGTCCGAGAGCAGAGATCTTTGGGACGTGGTCGTTCAGACGAACTTGCGCCTTGGCGAGCACCAGAAAGAACTGATCGCAGCTGAACGTCGCGAGTTCGAACTGCGTGAAGAGATTCTCGAGCTCAGGGAAGCGATGTGGACATTGGTGCCGCTTCCGGCGGGCAAGTCACTGGTCCGCAGAATCAAAATGAACCGGACGATGCGCAAGCTCTTCGGGCGCCAGCCGCTCTGACGATCTTCTCGGCGGCGTCAGTTGTTACTTCGCGCGTGACGCATAAGCTCTGCGCCGTGCAAGAAGCCAGGCCATCAAATTCCGCGCCACCGCTCCCGGCGCTCCTGATCGACGACGTCTCCAAGCGCTTCTCGCTCCCGGCCGACAAGGTGCAGACGCTCAAAGAGCGCGCGCTGCATCCGATCCGCAGCAAGGA
>JAEMSX010000126.1 GCA_016462645.1 Thermoleophilaceae bacterium | reverse complement strand
ACGGCGAGCTTGGCGCCGCCGGTGCCGCCGGCAAGCAGCGCCACGTCCATCGGCGCTAGTCCCACTCCTTGGCCGGCAGGTCGGTGAACTGGATACCGGCGTGGGTTTTGTAGCGGATGTTGAGGCCGATCAGAAGTGCGGTGATCTGCTCGGCGATGCGGGCGGCTTCGAGCGGTCCGCCGTCGACGGCACGCAGTCCGGGGATCAGGTCGATCAATTTGGCGACGCGGGCCTTGGCGGCCTTTTTGTTGCTCATCACGAGGATGTCCTCCTCGTAGACGTTGTCGAGGTCGCCGAGCGTGACTGCGCTGACTGTGTGCAGCGCGGATACGACGATCACGCCGTCGGGAACCATTTCCTGCGCCTGTTGAGCGGCCGAGCCCTGCCAGACGCCGATCGTGCGCGTGGCCTTGCCGCTGATCGCAGCGGCGAGTGGCACCGTGGCGTCCACGAGGATCTGACCCTCGCCGAGCGCGTTCTTCAAATTCGTGAGGTTCTCGGACTGCGAGCGGAACGGGACCGTCAGAAACACGATCTCCACGCCCTGGACGGCGTCCTCGTTGACGTGCCCGCTGAGCGGGGCGTTCGGATCCTCGAGGCGACTGCGCAGGCGGTCGACGGTCTCTTCGGCCGAGCCGAGCTTGCGCGATCCGATCCGCACGTGCACGCCGGCGCGGGCCAGCTGCAGCGCCAGGGCCGAGCCGAGTGCGCCGGTTCCCCCGACGATCGCGACGGTCTTGTCTGTGTCGGTCATCGCGGCCGATCCTAGCCAGTGGTTCACGTAGGCTTTTTCACCATGCCACTGGAACCCGGATTGACCTACGAACACCGCTTTGAAGTGACCGACGAGCTTTCGACCGATGTCGGGCAGAGCGTCGCCAACCGCGTGCTCGCCACGCCCCGCATGATCGGACGGATGGAATACACCGCGATGCAAGCGGTGTGGGATCAGTTGCCCGAGGACGCGACCTGCGTCGGCTTCGCGGTGAACATCAAGCACGTCGGCTCTGCGCCGGTCGGCGGCGAGTGTGTCTCGACCGCGACGCTCACCGATGTCGTTGACGGCCGCAAGCTGCACTTCGATGTTGAAGTCAAGTGCGACGGTCGCACGATCGGTGTCGGGACGCACGAGCGCAGGATCATCAACCAGGCTCAGTTCGACGATCGCAATGCGGTGTCGGAGAGCAGCGTGGGGAAGAGCGCATGATCGCGCCGCCGACCGAGGCGCTGATCCGCGAGGTCGGTCCGCGCGACGGGTTCCAGAACGAACCCGAGATCATCAGCACCGACGACAAGGTCGCGATCATCGACAAGCTCACGGCGACTGGCCTCTCGCGGATCGAGATCACCTCGTTCGTGCGGCCCGACGTGATTCCGCAGCTTGCCGACGGGGCCGAAGTGCTTTCACGTGTGCAGCGCCGCGAGGGCGTGAGCTTCAGCGTTCTGATCCCGAACCGGCGCGGCCTTGAGAACGCGCTGGCGCAGCGCGAGCGCATCGACGAGATCAGCGTCTTTCTCTCCGCATCTGAGACGCACAACATGAAGAACGTCAACCGCACGATCGGGCAGTCGCTTGCCGAGCTGACCGGGGTGGTGGGGGATGCGCGCAAAGACGGGCTGCGCTGCGTGGCGGTGATCTCGACGTCTTTCGGCTGTCCGTACGAGGGCCATGTCGATCCCGAACGCGTCTTCGAGATCGCCGGAGCACTTGCTGAGGCCGGTGCATCGGAGATTGGCTTCGGCGACACGACCGGGATGGCCAACCCACTTCAGGTCGGCGAGTTCTTTCCGTTGGCGGAGAACGCCCTGCCGGACGTGCAGCTCACGGCGCACTTTCACAACACCCGCGGCCAGGGGCTCGCGAACGTGCTCGCCGCACTGTGGGCTGGATGCACTTCGTTCGAGTCTTCCTTTGGCGAACTGGGCGGCTGCCCGGTGCCGCCGGGTTCGACCGGAAACGTCGCGACCGAAGACGTTGTCTCGATGCTCGAGGAGATGGGCGTTTCCACCGGGATCGATCTCCCGGCGCTCGTGGAATGCTCGCGCGAGATGCAGGAACGCCTCGGAAGGCGCCTCACCAGCCACGTTCTGACGGCCGGACCCGTCGAATGGGCCGACAAGGCCTGATTTGGCAAGGAATTCGCAACTTTTTCGCGAATTTCGGTTAAAGATACCTAATATGGCGTATAAAGTCGTGCATCCAAAACGACGATCTAGGAGCTATTGACGGACCCTTCAATGGGTTCCAGTCCAGATCGAAGCGCACTCGGGGGCCGAGCCCAAGTCGCTTTCCGAAAGACCGTTGGGGGCCGAGCCCGACGGTCTTTC
>JAEMSX010000024.1 GCA_016462645.1 Thermoleophilaceae bacterium | reverse complement strand
ACCACATGCGGATGTGGCGGAATTGGTAGACGCGCGGCGTTCAGGTCGCCGTGGGGGCAACCCCGTGGAGGTTCGAGTCCTCTCATCCGCACTCTTCGTCTGCTGGCGTGCCCCGCGTGTTCGCTCATCGGTCGGCCGCCATGTGTCGATGCATGAGCGTCGATGATTTCTCTGACTCGCTATCTCCTTTTGGTCGTGGCAGCGCTTGCTTGCACGGCGCTCGCGGCCGCCGCGGCGGTCGGCTCTTCGGCGCGTGCCGACGCGGGAATCCTCAGCGCGTCCTGGGGGACGGACAATGCGGTCGGTTGTCCGAGCGGCGAGCAGGGTCTCGACAACATCCCTGTCACCTTCAACTGGCTCATCCGCCGGTCATCCGTTCAGTCATCGGATTTTCGGATCGTGCGAAGCGACGGGAGTGTCACCAGTCCGACCTGCGCCCTTCAGTTCCCGCCGAACGAGCGTGACGAGCGTCAGACGGTGAATCTGATCGGGGACTTCGGCGACTCGGTCAATGGTCCGACGCCGGTTTCGATCCGCGTTGTCGGCTCGCTTGAGGGCAAGGCTCCGGGTGGCAAGCGATGGGGCGTAGTCAAGAACCTGCCCCCGGCAGACGTGGAGCCGCTCTCCGGCGGTCCGTACATCGTGGACGCGTGGCGCCTCACCCATGCGATCTACCGCGGTGACACCAATCGCTGCTCAACGGGCGAGACGTTCCTGCGCGTGATGTGGTCCAACGGACTCACGGCCTATCCCACGGGATCTGAGGTCGGCGCGCCGGTGACGGCGTCATATCGTGCGATCTACAAGCTCCGGAGCGGCAAGGTCCTCAAGCTTGCGCCGCTTGCCGTGGCGGATCTGAACGACCATGCGTCGGCCGCGAACGCCGACAACATGCACGACCTCTGCCTGCCGCGGATCCCGCGCGGCGCCCGGCTCACGCGGGTGACGATCGGCGCAGGACTGATCCAGGATCCCAACGGCGATCCGAACGCCGCTCAGACCTTCAGAACATCAGCTCGCTGAGACCGAACGAGATCCGCCTGAGCGGATGAATCTCTCCTCCGCTCGCGTGCTCGCTGGCCGCCCAGACCTGGTGCTGGCTGCAACCGTCCGGCCCCTCAGTTGTCCAGGCGATGATCAGCCCCTCCGGGGCGTGATCTAGGTAGTCGGCGTCGCCGCAGGGGAGGGTTGCGATCACGGGCTCGGTTCCGAGCGCGTTGATCGCTCTGCCGTCCGAGTCCTCCCCGATGTCGGCGAATGCCGTGCAAAGTTCGGTCAGAAGGACGCCGCTGACCGACGCTGCACGTGGTTCAAAGTTTTCGGCCTCCGCATCCACGGGCGGAGGGCCGAGATCGCGAATCGAGTCGGTGATCACTTCCACCGCCACGCGGCGGAAGTACTCCTGTTCGAGCTCGCGATTGCGCCACAGGCCGATCGAACGAATCCCTTCGTCGACCTCACCCGTGATGTGACAGAGCATTCCGTTCGGCCAGTTCTCGTGGAAGCGGTACTGGGCGTGGAGCTCGTTGACGTAGTCCCACGTTGCACCCGGCATCTCAAAGGTGACTGCGGTTCCAAACCGATCGGTCGCCTTCGCCGGCATTGCAGTGGATGTATCCGAAACAGTCAACGTGAGTCAGTTGTCGGCGACAAATACTTGGTACATGAGCGAAATGTACCCAGAATTGCATCGTGCTGATCCGAGCCAATTTCGCGCACTCGCTCGATCTTGCCGTCAGCCAGCGCGACAGCTGGGCGGCTTGTGGCGCGATCGGCGGTCAGTGCGTATCGTGGACCCGGTCGATATCTGAACTACGAAGAGGGGCGGACGGACGTGACCGAGTCAACCGGATTCATCAAGGGCGTGGATTTCGTCTACGTGTTCACAGAAGACCTCGCGAAGGCCGAGGACTTCTACGGCGGCACACTCGAGCTGCCGGAGCTCAAGCGCTACGGGCAGATGCCTGGCGTCGAATACCAGGCCGGCAACCTCACGCTCGCGGTCATCCAGTCCGAGGCGTTCGGGGTGGACTTCGCCAAGAGCTCGCAGTCGATTGCATTCCAGGTCGACGATGTCGCGGCGGCCAGGGCGAAGCTCGAGGCCGCCGGAGTGAAGTTCGTCGCGGACACGATCGACTCGGGCGTCTGCCACATGGCCTTCTTCAACGACCCCGACGGGAACTCGCTGATGTTTCATCACCGCTACGCGCCGAAGGACGCGCGCCCGGGCGAATAGCCACAAAGCAAAACGACCGCCCCGAAGGGCGGCCGTTTTGACTCGCATGTGACTTGGATCGCCGGCTTAGTACCAGGTCGATCCGGGGGGAGCCACCGTGAAGCTGTATGTCTGGCCGGGGCCGGACATCAACAGTGAGAGCGCTCCGTCGAGCAGCCCGCAGCCGGTCATGTCGGCGAAGGTCGTCGATCCGGTGAATCCGACCTTGCCGCTGCCGAGGTCCGAGATCGGACCGTCGTAGTCGATTGCGAGCGTCGACGGCGACGAAGTACGGCAGCCGATCGGGATTGCCAACGGCGACTCGCCGATCTGACGCACGAGGATGTTGATCTTCGTGGTGCCGTGGATGTGCAGATTGCCGTCGTTGTCGACCGAGACAGTTCCGGTGGTCGCGCCGACCGGCGAGATCGTGAGTCCGATCGTCACCGGGACCAGCAGGATGTTCAGCTTTGCGCTGAATTCCGGGATCTTCACGGCTTCGTTGCCGTAGAGCGTGTTGGTCTTCAGGTTGGCGTCGGCGGTGAACTTCGATCCCGACGGCAGGACGACGTCCTGACCGAGCAGCTTCAGCCCGACCTTGCCGGCGAGCGTCCAGTTCTTCAACGAGAAGATCAGGTCGCCCTTGGGGTCGTTGTTCGTTGCGGTCGGCTTCTGGTTGAGCGTGAGGCAGGTGCCGAGGTCGAACTTGTTCGCAATGCGATCACGAATGAAGTCGAGCGCGAGACCCGCGGCCTGGAACTGCGTCGTGATGTGCTCGCTCTTGAACGACGCGTAGCTGACGCGCGCGCCCTTGCCACACCAGTCGGACTTGAGCTTCAGCGCCTGCGCGAGCGGGATGAACTCATCGGCTTCGCCGTGGTAGAGCAGGGTGTGGGCGGCAGGCTTGACCTTGCCGAGCTTCTGCGCGTCGACGACTGAGCCGATCGCCGGCTCTGCGAGCAGCGTGTTCATCGACTTGTTGCCGACGGTGTACTGCGAGACGTTCTTGTTGATGTACTTGAACAGCGCCTCGAATGTGCACAGCGTCGAGCCGTCGGCGATCACTGCCTGACCCTCAGCGTTTGCGAGCGTCGCAAGGTTGATCGCGGCCGGGTACTGCGTCGAGAGGCCGTAGATCGCGGAGAGCAGGAACGACGAGCCGTTGGCGCCGTCGAGGTTCTGCGCGGTCGCGCGGAGGTCGGCGGGGACGCCACCGGCAGCCACGGCGACGATGTTGAGCTCAGCCGCATAGCTGCTCTCGATCTCGCCTGCGGAAGCGGCTGCCTGGCCACCGATTGAGTAGCCCCAGATCGCAGTCTTGGTGCTTGCGCTGATACCGACGAGCGGGATGTCATCCGCCGCGCGGACGATGTCGAGCACCGCGCGGCCGGCGTTACCGGCGACCGAGTAGGTCGGCTTGCCGTTGAGCGTGTAGCCGTCGTAGTCGGTGATCACGACCGCGTAGCCGCGCTTGAGCGCAGCGACGATGTTCGCGATCTCGTACTCCTTGCCGGACACGAGCTGCTTGGAGCCGGCGCACTGCTTGCCGATCCCCTGCGTTCCGAGCGCGTAGGTGACGATCGGACGAGAACCGCCGCCGGTCCAGGTTGCCGTCGGGACGATCACGGTTCCGGTAGTCGCAACAGCCGTTCCGTCGACCTTGCTCGTTTTGTACATGACCTGCCAGGACTTGATTCCCGGCGAGCCGGAACCGAGGCTCAAGGTGTTGCTGCGGTACTGGATCAGTGTGCCGTTCGCGGCCGGCAACGAGGCCGGGGCGGTGTAGAACGCTTCGCCGGCGGGGCCGACGACCGGAGCGGCCGAGGCGGCTCCGGCAAAAGCCAAAGTGGTCAGAGCGGCCGCCGCGAATGCGACGGACCACGTCTTCAGGCGCTTCATATGAATACTCCCCCTGCGTACAGGTAAATCGTTGTGTGGAGCGCGCCGTCTCCCCAAGACACGGCGCCGAGGGGATGGAATCTAACAGAAAGTCGAAACGATTACCACTTTTCATTCTTGCTTTTGGTCTGGGTGGTCGATAGCCTCCCGCAGAGGAGCCGGGGGAGATGTCAGAGGGACGAAAGCCGAAACAGAAGCGCAGCCGCGAACGCGTGGAGAAGATCCTGCTCGCGGCGGCTGACGAGCTCGCCCGCGCCAGCACGGCCGAGGACATGACGACCACGAACGTGGCGCGACGGTCCGGGATCCCGGTTTCGACGCTCTACCGCTACTTCTCGGACCGCAGCGCGATCATCGCGGCGCTGATCGACAAGGAGACGGCCGAGATTGATGCGGTCGCCGCCGAACGTCTCGCGAAACTGGAGGAGGTGTCAGTCGGGTCAGCGCTCGAGACGATCATGTACGCGCACCTCGAGCACTTCCAGGACAAGCGTCGTTCAGTTCTCCTGTGGTTCGGCTCGCGCGATGCAAAGGCCGTGCTCGAGCGCGTCAATCGGCGCTACGACTATCTCGGCAAGTGGATCTATGACGGCGGCCTGAAGGCCGGCTACGTCGAGGGGGCAAACACCCCGCCGTGGGGCGGCGACGCAATCATCTGGACCTGTGATCGCTGCTTTGAGTTCATCTTCCGCGAGGAGCGCTCGAAGAACGAACAGATGGCGATCATGGAGCTCTTCATGAACATGGTGCGCAGCCAGATTCTGGCGTTCGCACCGCCTGAGGGCGCGCCGGTGCTCAACCACGAAGAGTTTCTGACGGCGTTCGGCCCGTACTCACCGCCGAGCGCCGAAGATTTCGCCTAGGTCGGTCGATCGCCCGCGGGCGTGCGGAAGCTGACCGGCAGCCTGGCGACGAATCGCGACTGCCGGTCTGCCCACTGCTAGTTCGACTGCGCTGCCAGCGCCCGCTCGGCGACGCCGAGCTGCTGGATGAACCCGAGGTTGTCCCACTGGGACCAGGTCTCGGTGATTCGACCGGCGCTGTCGTATCGGTCGATCGTGATTCCCGTCACCTCGGCTCGCATGCCGGTCGGCGGCATGCCGAACATCGGACCGTCGTTCGTGCCGTGGCCATGCCATCGCGTGACGACCTTGTCCTCCGCGGCGAAGATTTCATCCGCCGTCAGCTCGAGGTCGGACATCCCGTCCCGGTAATTCTGGATCTGTTCCTTCAGAGCCCGCGGGCCGCGGAGGTCGCCCTGCGTGGAGGGATCGTGCTGAACAACGTTCGGCGCGCAGATCTGATCGAGCAGATCGACGTTGCCCCTGTTGAAGCACTCCTCAAGCACACTGCGACTTGTCGCGGCGTTCTCCTGTGTACTCATCGCATCCTCCTGGATTGGATTTTGATGCGACTTTCAATCTACCGATTATTGACTACGCGCGTCGCCCACTCGTGAATGATCTCGGCCGGCCGGTTCTCGGCGCGGGTCCAACCGAAGTGTCCGCGATGGGCGTGCTCGTCGGGCTTCCAGCGCTCGCGCTCGATCCGTGCGGAGGTGAGCTTCGTCAACAGTGACTCGGTCGCCCCTCTTGAGACATAGACGTCGCCGGCGATCGTGAGTGAGAGGAGCGGGCCGTCGTATTCCTTCAGCGAGCCCTCGAGGTCGGTCTTCGCGTGCTCGGGCTCAAAGCGCCCGGTGCGGCCGAGCCGCGCCCAGTCGCGAATCACGTTCGCGGTCTGACGGCCGCCGAAGCCGAGCCGTCCGCCCGGCCAGTAGCCGAAGATGCGCACGATCAGCGGCGCGATCACGCTGACTGCTCCGACTCCCAGTGCCCAGCGCAGGCCTGAACCGCGCCAGTAATTTGTGCCGGAGGCAATCACGGCTATGCCGGCAAGCGGTCCCGCGCCGGCGGCGGAAATCGAGGCGATCTGTCCGCCGAGTGAGTGGCCGACGACAACCGGATTTTCGCCGAACTGTTCGCGGGTCCAGTTGATCGCGGCCGGCGCGTCAACTTCGGCGAGGTCTGCGTAGCCGTAGTTCGGATTGTTCAAGGGGAAGTCCCGGTCCTCATCGCGCCAACGGACGCGCACCACCGGGTGGCCGCGACGGGTCAGGCCGTGCACGAAGCGGTCGTAGTACTTGGCCGGCGTTCCCATCGCCGCGAGCAGGACGATGACCGGGGCCGACTGCTCGGCCGGCCGGTCGACGGTGAGCTTCAGGCCGCTCGGAAGTTCGATCACGCCTGACGTTGTTGTTGCGGCTCCTGCGTCCATGCCGGTCGAAGAGTAGGCGTGGGCGAGCCGCGTCGCAGCCTGGCCTGGTGCGCTCCGCTGACCGGCGCGCGATTGTCCCAGCGCGGAATCCGCCTGCGGGCAGGGGCGTCGCTGCCCGGCCGCAGCACAATGATCTCCCCGGGCGCGTGGTCGAGCGCCCACGCGATCGCGGGCGCGTCGAGTCCGTCCTCGGTTCCGGACGCGGCCGGCAGCACCATGCGGTAGTAGTTCTCACCTTCGGTCAGGATCTGCAGGGCGTGTTGGCCGGTGCGCCCGCGGACGATGCGGCTGTCGACGGGGACTCCGGCGCGCAGCGCGCGCTGCTCGACGGCCTCGAGCAGCTCGACGGCGGTGGCTCCCTGACGCGTGATCGCCGCGTCTAGCGAGAGTCGCATCGGGACGCGCGCGAGGTAGACGGGTACGAGCGTGGCCGTGTCGGCGTTGGCCAGGCGGATTGCCGCATCGAGCGCGCCGTAGGAGATCGCGCTCCCGACGAAGGGGAAGAGCACGCGGCGGTACTTGTCAACCGGCCGCAGGCGACGCTTGATCGCCGCGCGACGCAGATAGTCGGCGCCGACCGCGACAAGGATTCCGACGATCACACCGATCGCGATGTCATCGAGCCAGCTGGAGGTCATCTCGTCTCCTCGTCCTTCTGAAGTAGTGAGCGATCGGCGACCACCCGGATGTCGACGCCGGGAAGCTCGCGCAGGAGTCGCTCGACGATCGACGGTGTGCTCCAGCGGGAGAGCCCGCTGCGTTTGCTCGGAGGCCCGAGCAGGAGGTACGTTGTGCCGCGCGCCGCTGCCGCCCGCTGGACGGTCTCGACCACGTCATCGCCGTACTCGATCACGAAGTGCGCGCCGAGCACCGAAACCAGTTCATTGATCGCCGCGAGCTGCGCACGCTCGTCAGGGGTCGGCTCGTAGTCGTGCTGCGAGACCCAGACGACATCCAGCGGGCATCCGAGTCGCTGAGCCGAGCGCCAGGCGCGCCGGATGATTCGCTGCGAGCGTCGGTGGGGGGTGACGATCGCCATCGCCCGCTCGCTGATCGCCTGTGGGACGGCCTTCTCGCCGGTCTTGTCGAGCCTGCGCGCGGGCGCTTCGACGGTCAGGCGCTTGGACTCCACGTCATCGGCGACCTGACGCAGCGCCACCGTGCGGAGCGCGGTCAGGTTCTCGATCTTGAAGAAGTTGTTCAGCGCCGAGGGGATTCGATCGGCGGGGTAGATCTTGCCTTCCTGGAGGCGCTCGATCAACGCGCCCGGGGTGACGTCGATCAACACGACCTCGTCGGCGCGGGCGAGCACCTTGTCCGGCACCGTCTCGCGCACGGTGGTCCCTGTGAGCTCTGAGATCTGATCGTTCAGGCTCTCGAGGTGCTGCACGTTCATCGTCGTGAAGACGTCGATGCCGGCGGCGAGGATGTCCTCGACGTCTTCGTAGCGCTTCTTGTGCTCAGCGCCCGGCGCGTTCGTGTGCGCGAGTTCGTCCACGAGCGCGAGCTCTGGCTTGCGCGCGATCACGGCGTGGGGGTCCATCTCCTCGACGGTCGTGCCCTTGTACTCAATCGAGCGGCGCGGAAGCTCCTCGAGCGCGACGGACTCGGCGATCGTCTCTGCGCGGTCGTGTGGCTCGAGGTAGCCGATCACGACGTCGCGGCCGTTCTCGACCTCACGCTGCGCTTCGCGCAGCATGCGGAACGTTTTGCCCACTCCAGCAGCCATGCCGAGGAAGACTTTGAGTCTTCCTCGGCCGGTTACGGCTGCGCTTTCCACCCCGGGAAACATCTCAGTCCAGGTTGACGCTCAGGCTCCGAGCAGGTTGTGGATGATCAGGTCGATCAATTTGATTCCGATGAATGGAGCGATGATTCCGCCGAGGCCGTAGATCAGCATGTTGCGCCTCAGCAGCGCGGTGGCACCGATCGGCCGGTACGTCACTCCGCGCAGGGCGATCGGGACGAGCAGCGGGATCACCAGTGCGTTGAAGATGATCGCCGAGATGATCGCCGAGTTGGGGGATCCGAGGTTCATCAGATTGAGCTTGTCGAGCGGTCCGCTGGTCGATCCGCTCACGGCGTAGGTGGCCGCGAAGATCGCCGGGAGGATCGCGAAGTACTTGGCGATGTCGTTGGCGATCGAGAATGTGGTCAGGGCGCCGCGGGTGATCAGCAGCTGCTTACCGACTTCGACGATCTCGATCAGCTTGGTCGGGTTGGAGTCGAGGTCGACCATGTTGCCGGCCTCGCGCGCAGCCTGGGTACCGGTGTTCATCGCGACACCGACGTCCGCCTGGGCGAGCGCGGGCGCGTCGTTGGTGCCGTCGCCGGTCATCGCGACCAGGCGGCCCTCCGACTGCTCCTGCTTGATCAGCGCGAGCTTGGCCTCGGGCGTGGCTTCGGCGAGGAAGTCGTCGACGCCGGATTCCTTGGCGATCTTTGCCGCCGTCAGGCGGTTGTCTCCGGTGATCATCACGGTGCGAATGCCCATCTGGCGGAGCTGATCGAAGCGCTCGGTCATCCCGTCCTTGATGATGTCGCGCAGGTAGATCACGCCGAGCACCTTGTTGTTGCGCGCCACGGCGAGCGGCGTGCCGCCTTCGCTGCTGATCTCGTCGAGCTCGCGGCGGAGCTCCGGCGGCGCGCTGCCGCCCTCTGATTCGATCCAGTCGATGATCGCGTCGCCGGCGCCCTTGCGCAGCTGGTCGCCGTTGATGTTCACGCCGCTCATGCGCGTCTGTGCGGTGAAGGGCACGAACTCCGCGGACTGCGGGGCGAACTCGTGCTCGCGCAAGCCGTACTGCTTGGCGAGCACGACGATCGACCGGCCTTCCGGGGTCTCGTCGGCGAGTGACGCCAGCTGAGCAGCCTCAGCCAGCTCGGACTCGCCGACCCCCGGCATCGGGAGGAAGGCCGTGGCCTCACGGTTTCCGAGCGTGATCGTGCCGGTCTTGTCGAGCAGCAGCACGTCCACGTCTCCCGAAGCTTCGACTGCGCGACCCGACAGCGCGAGCACGTTCCGACGTACGAGTCGGTCCATTCCCGCGATGCCGATCGCGGAGAGCAGCGCGCCGATCGTCGTCGGGATCAGTGCGATGAGCAGCGCGATCAAGGTGGTGGTCGAGACGTCCGTTCCCGAGAACAGCGCGAACGGGCGCAGGGAGACGACGACGATCAGGAACACAAGGGTCATGCCCGCGAGCAGGATGCCGAGCGCGATCTCGTTCGGGGTCTTGCGGCGCTCGGCGCCTTCGACGAGGGCGATCATGCGGTCCAGGAAGGTCTTGCCGGGCTCCTGGGTGATCTCGACCACGATGTGGTCTGAGAGCACCCGGGTGCCGCCGGTGACGGCGCTGCGGTCGCCGCCGGCCTCGCGGATGACCGGGGCCGACTCGCCGGTGATGGCGGATTCGTCAACCGAGGCGATGCCTTCGATGACTGTGCCGTCGCCGGGGATGAACTCGCCTGCCTCGATCACCACGACATCGCCGGGAGCGAGTTCGCCCGCCGGCTTGGTTGTGCCGTCCCGAAGGGTGGCGACCGTGTCGGTGCGCATCGAGCGCAACGTGTCTGCCTGGGCCTTTCCGCGGCCTTCTGCCAGCGCCTCCGCGAGGTTCGCGAAGACGACTGTGAGCCAGAGCCAGACCGCCACGGTCAGCGTGAACCACGCGGGATCGTTGGAGCCGGTTGAGCCGCCTGCAGCCTGCACGATCCAGATGATCGAAGTGAGCAGCGCTCCGACCTCGACGATGAACATGACCGGATTGCCGAGCTGGACGCGTGGGTCGAGCTTGGCGAAGCTTGCGCCAACTGCTGGACGGAGGATCTCCGGAGAGAAGACGGAAGCGCTACGTCGCGGGTTCATCGTGACGACTCCTTGTCAAGTGCGAGGTTCAGTTCGAGGACGTTCACTCCGGACTCTCCGATGAGCCCGATGAAGCGTCCATCGGTGTTGTCTTTGATCAGCTGGGTGACCGTTGGAAGTGGCAGCTTGCGCACTGCCGCGATGCGGTGGGCCTGGATCTCGGCGTTCTTCTGCGAGATGTGCGGGTCGACCCCGGAGGCCGATCCTGTGACAGCGTCGACCGGAACGTTCTCGGCGCTGAGGTCGGCGTTGTACCTGCCCTCGAGCGCGAGGTACGCCTTGACGTTGCCCGCGATCAGGTCTCGCGTGTCGGTGTTGTTGGGGCCGGCGTTGTTGAAATACGTGCCGGCCGGGTTGTAGTCGGTCTGGGACGGGCGCGGCTGGAAGTAGTCGCGGCGACCTTCGAATGACTGGGCGATCAGCTTGGAGCCGACGACCTTGCCGTTGCTCTCGATCTGCGAGCCGTTGGCGGCGTTGTTGAACGCGA
Organism: Thermoleophilaceae bacterium; assembly: GCA_016462645.1. Lineage (GTDB taxonomy): Bacteria > Actinomycetota > Thermoleophilia > Solirubrobacterales > JACPNS01 > JACPNS01. Next base: position 22,049 of record JAEMSX010000024.1, on the reverse strand, counting down.
CCTGGCTCACGCCGGTGACGGCGAGCGGGTAGAGGATCCCGCAGAGCACCGTGAAGACGATGATCGCGAGGAAGGATGTGAGGATGTCTTTACGCATTAGAAGAGCTCCTGTGTGAGGCCCTGGACCACTGGTCCGAGCAGGAGAGCTGGGAAGAACGTCAGCGCGCCGATCAGCACGACGATGCCGATCAGGAGCACGACGAAGGTGGGTGAGTCGGTGCGGAGGGTGCCGAGTCCGGTCGGCGCGACCTTCTTGCCGGCCAGTGAGCCGGCGATCGCGAGGACGATCAGGATCGGGACGAAGCGCACGAAGATCATCGTTCCGCCGCCGAGCAGGTCGGCGAAGGTGATGCCGAACGACCCGGCGTTGCCTGCCTCGGGCTGAATGAAGCCCGTGTATCCGGCGAAGGCCGATCCGTTGTTGTTGCCCTGCGACATGTACGCGTAGAGCGTTTCGGAGAAGCCCTGCGGGCCGCCCGAGTAGAGCGACTTCTTTCCGTACTCGGTGGCGATGCCGAGGCCTGTCGCGATCAGCACCGCGAACGGCATGTAGAGCGCCCCGAGCGTCGCGAGCTTGATTTCTCGCGCCTCGATCTTCTTGCCCAGGTATTCCGGCGTGCGTCCGACCATCAACCCGCCGATGAACACGGCGAGAATCACGAAGAGCAGCATTCCGTAGAGACCTGAGCCGACTCCCCCGAAGATGACTTCGCTCGTGCCCATGTTTGCCATCGGCACTGCCCCTCCGATCCCGGTGAAGGACTCCATCGCGGAGTTGACGGCGCCGCACGAGGTCACGGTGGTGACGGCGTTGAAGAGTGCGCTGTTTGCGATGCCGAAGCGCTGCTCCTTGTCGAGCAGGTTGCCGCCGGTTGTTCCGTCAGTCGTCTGGGCGTTCACTCCTGCGGCGGTCATCGCCGGCGTGGGGTTGGACTCGGCCGTGTAGACCACGGCGACCGCAGCGATGAACATCACGGACATCGCGGCGAACAGGGCCCAGCCCTGCCTGCGGTTCCCGACCATGCGTCCGTAGGTGAACGTGAGCGCGGCCGGGATGCTCAGCACGAGCAGCATCTCGAGGAAGTTGGTCAGGCCGTTCGAGTTCTCAAACGGCATCGCGGAGTTGACGTTGAAGAATCCGCCGCCGTTGGTTCCGAGTTCCTTGATCGCTTCCTGCGACGCGACCGGTCCGAACGCGAAGTGCTGAACCGATCCGACGACGCCGGTGACGTCCGAGTAGCTGCTGAAGTTCTGGATCACTCCCTGGGAGACGAGGACCAGCGCCGCCACGAACGCGATCGGCAGCAGGACGTACAGCGTTGCCCGCGTGAGGTCCTGCCAGAAGTTTCCGAGCGAAGTCCCGCTACGCGAGACGATGCCGCGGATCACCGCGATGACGACGGCGATGCCGACGGCTGCGGAAACGAAGTTCTGAACCGCCAGGCCGACCATCTGCGTGAAGTACGACATCGTCGTCTCGCCGCCGTAGTACTGCCAGTTGGTGTTGGTGACGAACGATGCGGTGGTGTTGAAGCTGAGGTCCCACGGGGGCGCCTTGAAGCCCTCGGGATTCCAGGGCAGGCTGCCCTGGAGGCGCATGATCGCGTAGAGGCCGACGAAGCTCGCGATCGAGAACAGGACCACGCTGCGCGCGTATGCCTTCCAGTCCTGACCGCGGTCCGGCTTGACCCTGATCGCGGCGTAGATCAGTCGCTCGACCGGCCCGAGGACCCGCTCGAGAAGTACGGGTTGACCCGAGAAGACACGGGCCATGTAGCCGCCCAGAAGCGGCACGATCGCGACGAGTGCCGCGAAGAAGATCGCTATCTGAATCCATCCTTGAAGCATGTCTAGAAACGCTCCTCGCCGCGAAGCAGCGCGTAGAAGAGGTAGATGAAGACCAGCAGTGAAACTGCGAGGCCGAGTGCGTCAGCGGTGCTCATATCCGGTCCAATCCTTCGATCGCCGCGAACAGTGCCGCGAAGATGACGAGCGCGATGAGTATTGAAATTGCGTCCATGCGAGCAACGTAGATCTGCCCATGTGACGCCCGCGTTCCAGTTTGCGGGGGCCGTATAACGATTTCGTTACGGCCGCAAAAAGTGGGGAGAAATCAGCCGACGAAGCGGTATCCGACGCCCGGATCCGTGCGGATGAAGCGCGGCCCGCCCTCGGGTTCGATCTTCGCGCGCAGCCGGGCGACGTGTGTTCGCAGCACCTGTGTGTCGAACTCGTACTCGGGTCCCCAGACCTCAACGAGCAGGGCGCGCGTGGTCATCAGGCGGCCCCGATTGCGCGCGAGCGTGCGCAGCAGGTCGTACTCGATCGGCGTCAGGTGAATCTCTTCGCCGTCGCGCTTGACGACGCGCGCCGCAAGGTCAAGGGTCAGTCCGTCCGCCTCGATCACGGGCTCATCCGCGCCCGCGCCGGCGCGCCGCAAGGCAGCGCTGAGCCGCGCGACCAGCTCGCGCGGACCGAACGGTTTGGTCACGTAGTCATCCGCGCCCGCCTCGAGGGCGCGCACCTTCTGTTCCTCATCGTCAACGGCGGAGAGCACGATGATCGGCATCTCACTCCATGAGCGGAGCTGCTCGCAGACCTCGACGCCGTTGCCGTCCGGCAGAACAAGATCGATGATCGCCGCGTCGGGCGGCCGCACGGAGGCCGCGTCCAGCGCCTCCTTGGCGGTGGCGGCCGCAGTGACCTCGTACCCGGCGTCGCGCAGCACGACCTTCAGCGCGCGCAGGATCTGCGGCTCGTCATCGCAGACGAGCACGCGCGCGGCCGAGTTCAACTGCCGCTCCTGGCCGGCTCGCCGCTGGCCGCGGGCATCGCTTCGATCGGCAGCTCGACGACGAACGTCGCGCCCTGACCGGGCAGCGACTCCGCGCGCACCGTGCCGTCATTCGCTTCCACGAATCCCTTGACGATCGCCAGTCCGAGCCCCGATCCGCTGTGACCGGTCTGCTGATCGCCGCGGTAGAACGGCTCGAAGATGCGCGGCAGCTCGGCGCTCGGAATCCCTGGTCCCTGATTGCTCACCCTGACGACGATTCGCTCGCGACCAGCATGCACCTGCACTGAGACGGGCTTGTCTGCGGAGTGGCGCACGGAGTTGGCGAGCAGATTCGCGAAGGCGCGCTCAAGTTGCGCCGCATCAGCGCGCACGAGCGGAGTATCCGGATCGAAGTTCACGTTGAACTTCTCCGCAGGTGCATCGAGCTGTTCAATCGCCTCGCGCACGATCTCTTCGACCGAGCACCAGTCGCGGCGCGGTTCCGCCGCGCCGGCCTGCAGCCGCGAGAGGTCCAGCAGCTGATTGACCAGCGTGGAGAGGCGCGCGGCCTCTTCGGTCACCGCGGCCGACAGCTGCTCGCGGTCGTCGTCGGAGAGGTTTGGTGAGCCCAGGGCGTCGCCGGCGGTGGAAATCGCGGTGAGCGGGCTGCGGAGATCGTGCGAGATCGTCCGGAGCAGCGCCGTCTTCATCTCGTCGCTGCGCCTCAGCGCCTGTGACTCCACGACTTCGCTCATCAGCGTCTCGCGATGCAGCGCCGCAGCGAGCAATGTCTCGAGCGCCGGAACGATGCGCGTTTCCACGCGCTCGCGGGTGGCGCCGCTCGTTCCGGATGGAAGCAGCAGTGTTCCGATCTGATTGCGTCCGTCGATCAGGCGAAACGCGATGCGGCGCTCGTCGGCAGGGACGACGCTGAGCTCGATCGCGGCCGACGGCAGCTCGAGGACCTGTGAGAGGCGGTGGGTGACTGTCGGGAGCGCCTCGCTGACGCTGCTTCCGCCGAGCAGAAGTCGGGCGGTCTCGGCGCTGAGGTCGGCTTCGAGCCTGCGCTGTTCGGCCTCCAGCGTCCGCCGCCGCGCGCGGTCGGCGATCGCGCTGACCACGATCGCGACGACCAGAAACGTGATGAACGCGACCGCGTCCTGATCCTTGGCGATCGTGAACCGCCCGGTCGGCGGGATGTGGAACCAGTTGAAGGCGAGACCGCTGAGGACTGCGGTGAAGACTCCGAGCCGCGCGCCCCAGAACGACGAGATCAGCAGCACCGCAAGGAGGTAGAGGATGCCTGCGGAGATCGGCGAGGCGATCGTCTTGATCGGGTAGATCAGACCGGTGATCAGCGCGACCGTTGCCACCGCGGCGAGCGTGCCCACGAGCCAGTTGCTCTCGTCGCCCTTCACGCGCCGGAACGAAAACGCGGCCGATGGAGATTCGCTGGCCATCTCGCCAGCGTAGTCCTGCCGGGGATCTGATTGATAGTTTCGAGAGATGATCAACAAACTCGATTTCATCGGCGTCGCCTCGCGCGATGCTGACCGTTCACGCGCGTTCTACATCGACACGCTCGGCCTGCGCCCCGACGAGAAAGCCAAATACGAGTTCTGGGTCGGCGAGACCTGTTTCAGCATTTGGGAGCCGGAAAAGCAGGGTCTTGAGTTCGCACCCAACACCGCGAGCTATCCCGCTCTGCACGTCGACGACGTCGCCGCATCCAGAGCCGAACTCGAAGCCAAGGGCGTCGAGTTCTTCGGTGAGATCTTCGACACCGGCGTCTGCCACATGGCGTTCTTCGCCGATCCCGACGGCAACTCGCTGATGCTGCACAATCGCTACGCGCCGCGCGACTAGCCCCAGGTGATCGAACACGTCAGCTTCACGGTCTCGCGCGCTGACGCGCAGGCCTGCGCGGGCTTCTACAAGTTGCTCGGGTTTTCGCGCATCGAGCCGCCGGCAGGTCTGGGGGACAGGTCGATCTGGCTCAGGCGGAACGGCACGTCGCTGCACCTGATGTTTCGTGACCGTGATGGCGTGGACATCGCGCAATCTCCGCAGCCGGGGGCCGGGCATATTGCACTGGTGGTCGATCAGTACGACGCCGTGATCGGCGCTCTCACCGCGGCCGGAGCGAACGTAGATCCACGCAGCGAGTACTGGGGCTCACCGCGCGCCTACGTTCAGGACCCGGCGGGAAACCTCGTCGAGCTGATGGCGTTTGCACCGACGTAGCGCGCCTCATGACTTCGACGCCAGGCTGAGGGCCTCGAGGTCGTCGCTGGTGAGCGTCAGCCTCGTCGCGCCGAGATTCGATTGGAGATGCTGCGGGTTGCGCGTGCCCGGAATCGGCACGACCACGGGCGAGCGGGCCAGCATCGCGGCAAGCACCACCTGATTGCGGTCGGCGCCGAGACGTTCGGCGATCTTTTTCGCGCGCTCTGAGCCGCGCAACGGGAAGTAGGGGACGAACATGATCGCGTGGCGCTCGCAGTAGTCGATGACGTCGTCCTGATCGGAGTTGTCGAGGTTGTAGCGGTTCTGCACCGCAGCGACCGGTGCAAGGCTGCGCACCCGGTCGAGTTGATCGAGCGTGACGTTCGACAGGCCGATGTGGTGCACGCGCCCGTCCTGCTTGGCGCTGAGGATTGGGTCGATCGACTGCTCGATCGGGAAGTCCGGGTCCGGGCGGTGGAGGTAGTAGAGGTCGATCGTCTCGAGTCCGAGGCGGCTGCGGCTGGCGTCGATCGCCGCCGCGATGCGCTCGGGTGCGGCGCCGTGATATCCGCCCTTTGTTGCGATCAGCGCGCGCGGATCCGAAGCGACGGTCTCGCCGATGACCCGCTCGCTCACGCCACCGGTGTAGATGTCGGCCGTGTCGATCAGGTTGACTCCGAGTTCCAGCGCGGCGGGCAGGATCGCACGCGAGGCCGCGTCGTTCTGGATGCGGTTGGTGCCGAGCCCGATGCGGCAGATCTCGATCTCTCCGCCGAGTTTGAAGGTGCTCGGGCTGGCTGTGTCCGCTGTGGTCATGGAGTCATTCAATCGCGCCCGCGCGACGACCGATCCAGTCGCTCGCAAATTGCGCGCTTGCTAGCCTGCCTGCATCCTGCCGCCATCGTCTAGGGGACTAGGACGCCGCCCTCTCACGGCGGAAACCGGGGTTCGAATCCCCGTGGCGGTATCAATGAAAGCCCTGCTTCGGCGGGGCTTTTCTCGTTCTCGGTCAGCCCCGAGCCTGATTGCATCGTTCCGATCCGTCCACTAAAGCGACGCTGATCGACAGCCGATCAAATACGGAATTCTCGTCCGGTCGCCGACCTCGGGGTCGGCGCGAGCGCCTACCCCTGTAACTGAACGGAGTTGTGAAGTCGTATGGCCAAAGTCGAAAGTCCTGGTTCTCAGAAAGCCCTTGATGATGTTTTGGGAGCCGTCGGACTGAAGGAGTCGGACTACCCCGGGGACATCACGATCACCGGCGCCGACCCCGTGCTCGCATCGCGTCACAAGTTCGGCGAACTGATGGCCGGGGCGCAGGCGGCCTTCGGACTGGCGCTGGGTCAGATCTGGCGCAGTCGCGGCGGTGACGTTCAGAGCGTGACCACCGATGTGCACAACGCCGTGCACCAGCACCACGGAATAGCGTTCATGCGTCAGAACGGCCGCCAACTGCCCTTCACGGACTACGGCACCGGCGTCGGCGTCGATGACCCGATCAGCGGTGAGTTCTTTCCGACTCGCGATGGCCGTTTCGTGAAGGTCGAGCTCTTCTATCCGCGCCTGAAAGAGGCCGTGTTCAAGGTGCTCAAGTGCGCGCCGACACAGCGCGCCGTCGAGGCCGCGATCATGCAGTGGGACGCCGAGGACCTGGAGCTCGCGATCCGCGAGGAGTCCGGCGCGATCGGCATGGTGCGCACATCCGACGAGTGGCTCGCCCACCCGGTCGGTCGCCGACTCGCAGAGAAGCCGGTTGTCGAAGTGATGAAGATCGGCGAGAGCGACCCGATCCCGCTTCCAGAGGGCGGCGACATGCCGCTTTCGGGCGTGCGCGTGCTCGACTGCTCGCACGTGATCGGTGGACCAGTCACCGCCCGCACGCTCGCCGAGTTCGGCGCCGATGTGCTGCACATCTCCAAGCCGAACTACCCCGACCACATGAACTGGCGGCTCGAGACCGACAATGGCAAGCTCGCCGCCTACTGCGATTTCGAGGTCGACGAGGACCGCAAGAAGTTCTTTGAGCTGCTGCAGGACGCCGATGTCTTCACGTGCTCGTACCTGAACCTTGATCAGAAGGGCATCTCACCGAAGACGCTCGCGACGAGCAAGCCGGGCATCATCGCCCACGAGCTCCGCTGCTTCGATTTCGAGGGCGAGTGGGCGAACTTCCGCGGCTTCGACATGATGGCCGTGACGGTCTCCGGCTACGTCGACTCGGAGGGTGCGCTCGACGCTCCGATGATGCCGGTCCAGGTGATCTTCGCGGACTACCTCGCCGCATACGTCGGCTCGGCCGGCGTTGCGGCCGCCCTGCACCGTCGCGCGACCGAGGGTGGCAGCTACCAGGTGAGGGTGTCGCTCACGCGCATGTGCATGTGGGCCCAGGAGGTCGGACTGCTCGACGCCTCGGCGCTCGACGGTTCACTGTCCTTTGCCGATCTCGTGGCGAACAAAGACCTTCCGATCGCGCACACGGACGGGCCGTTCGGCGAGGTCAGCTACCTGCCTTCGATGATCGACATGCCCGACATCAAGCCGCATTTCGCCCGCGGTCCGCAGCCGCTGGGCTCGTCCCCGCTGTCGTGGGACGCGTTCGGCTCAGACTGATCCGGCTCTGGCGATCAGCGCCGGGGATGACGCCCCGGCGCTGGTCATCGCGTCGGTCGACCGCCTCTTCGAGATCGCACTGGCGATCGTCGCGCTCCGCATCAACGCGAACATCTTCAACTCTGCGCGCTTCGCCGACCGCGCGCAGACCGTGCTCGAGCGGCAGGACATCGGTTGGCAGCAGCTTCGACGCCTTCTCGCCGAACAGATTGAGCTTTTCCTGAAGTTCATCGCACGTCACTCGATCCCAAGGGCGCCCCAGTTGGCGCCCATCTTCAGCCCCTTCAGTTGGAATCTGGGCCGGGTTTCGATCACAGTGACGGAGCAGGATTCCGCTTGAACGCTGATTTCGTCGGGGTTCGCTGAAACGGATTCGAATCCCCGTGGCGGTACCCCTGAAAGCCCTGCCTCGGCGGGGCTCTTGTTCGCTCAGAGTTGAAACATCGGCCGGGCGCGCATCGCCCTCATGTCGTCCATGCCGCCCTGGCGCTCGATGAAGTCGAGCAGCACGGCTCGGGTTGCGTCGACCGCATCTTCCCCGATCCGCTCTCGAAGTTCGGCTTCGATCTGCGCGCTCGTCGCGAGCGCGGCAGCCCGTGCGCGTAGGCCCGCCGCTGAGAGCATGAGCAGTTTTGCGCGCTTGTCGACTGCGTGGGGGTGGCGCTCAATCAGTCCGATCGACTCCATTTCGTCGACGACCTTCTTGAGCGCCTGTTTGGAGACGTCGAGCCGCTCGGCAAGCTCGGTGAGCGTGGCTGAATCGTCGCCGAGCGAGCGCATCACGTAACCGAAACCCGGTCGCATGAAGTCGAATCCCGCGGTCGCGAGGTCAGCGCTGAGACGTTCGGCGAGCGCGCGGTTGGCGCCCGCGATGATGATTGCCAGGTCCATGTAGTAAACAATAGTTTACTATTAGGACGGATTCAGTCAACACCTCGAATGGGAGAACCAGAATGACAGTCATCTCAAGCTTGCTGGCGCCGGAATTCCACGCCGACGGCACGCACGTGATCGGCCTTGCCTCGCCGAGCCGAGGCGCCAAAGATACGAGCGTCTGGCGGGTCACGCTCGATCCGGGCAGCTCAAGCCCGACCCACGAACTCGAACGCGAAGAGGTCTTCGTGGCGCTGTCCGGGACCGCGACCGCGACCATCGATGGGCGCGAGCATCGCGTTTCGCCTGGGGACGCATTGATCGTCCCTCGCGACACTCCATTCTCGATCGCCAGCTCCGACGATGCTGCGTTTGAGGCAGTGTGTTGTCTTCCGGTCGGGGCGCGGGCGATGGTCGACGGCGAGCGGTTCACGCCGCCTTGGGCGCAGTAGCGTCGAAGTCAGCTGCAGGCGTCCGCGATCGCCGCGACGTGCCGGGCGTCCGTCCCGCAGCATCCGCCAAGCACGTTGATCGCAGGAAATCGTTGACGGATTTCCGCGTACTGCGCGCCGAGTTCCAGCGGGTCGCCGTCGTCAAGCTCCTCCGCGGCATCGAGTTCCTCGTGACTCATGCGTGAGGCATTGGCGCGCAGACCGCGGATTCGGCCCGTTGCCGGGACCGCCTCGTCGAGCACGTCGGAGAAGTGATCGGGATGCGCGCAGTTGATCATGTAATACGCCGGGGCGCCGCCTGTTGCATCGTCGACGGCGACGATCGCATCCAGCAGGGGTGTCCCGTCGGGTAGATGGCTGTCCGTCTCGATCGTGAAGGAGATCGCGCTCGGGATCCCGGCAGCAGCGGCCGCCGTTGCCACCCCGGTGGCCTCGGCGACATTCGTCATGGTGATCGCGGAGACCATGTCCGCGCCGGCAGAGTCGAAGGCCTCGACCTGTAGGCGGTGATACTCGGCGGCCTCCTCTGCGGTCATCGCTGCGCCGGTCACGTATCCGTCACCACGCGGGCCGACGCATCCGCTGACGACGATCGGACCCGCGGAGCCCGCGAGCTCGCCGCGCAGAGCAATCATCAGTTCGATCGCGCGGCGGTTGGCCGCGGTCAGTTCTTCGCGTCCGTAGCCGAGTTTCTCGCCCCAGTCGGGATTCGATCGCCAGGTCGGCGACTCGAGCACGAACCCGGTGTCGTGCCGGTCGGCGATCTCCGTGAAACGTGCGTAGTAGCGACGGAGCGCCGCCAGACCGTCATCGTCGTCGAGCAGCACAAAGGCCGCAAACTCAGGCAGCTCGACGCCGTCGTTGAAGATCAGGTCAGTTTCGAGGCCGCCGTCCGTCAGGAAGAGTCCGCCGTCCAGCTGGGGAAGCGCTGAAGCCAGAGCCATGACCCGAATCTACAGATCTTCCGGCACCGACCGCGCCTCTACGTGGCGATCACCGGCACGCGCGCGGTTCTGACGGATTGCTCGGGGCGTGCGAATAGATTGTCTGGGCCTTGGGTCCGATTGCGACGAACACATCCGCGTCATTCGACGGCGTCGAGGAGCGCCGGCTCGTGGACCCGGCGATCCTGTTTCGCGCCGGCGAATTCGACGCTTGGGCGGCGATCGTCGGTGGATAGCAAGGGCCGCAATCGCTGGGCCGACTTGATCCTGTGGATCGTGGCGATCGTCCTGGCCGCGACAACGGTCGCGCTGTATGTCAACTCCAATCTCTTCAACTCGGCCCGCTTCGCGGATCACGCCCAGGAGTCGCTGCGAGAACCCGATGTCCGCGAAGTCGTCTCCGACCGCCTGGGTGACTTCGTCGTCGATGAACTTGCTGAGGATGCCGTCGCGGTCCGGCCACTGATCGATTCGGTTTCAGGTGTGGTGATCGAGAGTGCTGCCTTCCAGCGGCTCTTCCGCAGCGCGGTCCTGCAGACCCACCGTGCGCTCATCGAGGGCGACTCCGACAGCGCGGTTCTGACGATCGCGAACGTCGGAATCATTGTCAGCCAGGGACTGCGACAACTGGCGCCCGACATCGGCAATCAGATCCCGGAGAGCTTCGACGACGCCCTGCTTCAGGTCGCGAGCTTCAAATCGGTCCGGGGTCTCAGCGACGCGGCGCGCGCCAGCCACAACCTCAGTGTCTACCTCGTCATCCTCACGCTTCTACTGCTTGCTGCGGCGTTCGTGATCTCGGCGGACCGTTTGCGCTCGATCGGACGGCTCGGGATCTCGCTGATCCTCGGTGGCGGACTGATCGTCGCGGGCTACTTCATCGCGCGCTTCTTCGCGCTGCGTCCGGTGGTCAACGGCGGGGTCGTCGACCGCCACGTCGGCGAACTGATCTGGGATGCCTTCCTCAGCAATCTCCTGACGATCGCGATTCTGATGATCGGCCTCGGCGTCGTGCTGTCGGTTGTGATCGACGGGGTACTCAGCGGGGTGCGGGTTCAGGACCGAGCACGGAGCTTCGTCGACCGCGTGCAGTCGCCGGAGTCGACTCGTGCGCGCGTCGGCTGGGCTCTGGGAACAGTCGCCTTCGGTCTGTGGCTCGCGCTCGCGCCGCTCGAAGCGGCCGGCTTCGTGCTCACGATGGGCGGCGTTCTCGTGGTCGCAGTCGGCCTGCAGGAGCTGGCGCTGATCGCCGCGCCCGCGCCGTCCGCCGAGTCCGGACAGGCCGCGGCCGAGCTTCGCGGACAGCGCAAGAAGTACGCGCGGGCGGCGGCGATCGGCGCGATCGGGGCGATGATCACGGTCACGATTGTCGGCGCGATTCATGTCGGCGGCGGACTGCAGTCATTCGGGCTCGTGCGCAGCACCGGCGCCTGCAACGGCGATGAGCAGCTCTGCGATCGGCCGCTCAACAGCGTCGCGATCGCAGCGACGCACAATTCGATGTCGGTGGCTTCGAGTCCGAACTGGCTGTTCCCGTCGCAGGAGGAGTCGATCGCATCCCAGCTCAGCGACGGCATTCATGGGCTGCTCTTTGACGTCTACTACGCCTACCCGGGTCGCCGCGTCTACACCGACACCGTGCGCAGCTCCCCGAAGGCGCGCAGTGAGATGCGGGCCGAGTTTGGTGATCAGTTCGTCGATGCTGCCGATCGGATCCGGCGCTCGATCTCAAAACCCGAAGGTGTGGATCCTGAACTGTTCATGTGCCACGGCTTCTGCGAACTCGGCGCGACGAAGCTGAACGAAGCGACGAGCGCGCTGCGCACCTACATGGAGCAGAACCCGCGCGAGGTCGTGTTCGTCGTGATCGAGGACTACGTGCCCTGGCAGGACATAGCCGAGTATTTTGAGCGGGCCGGTCTGAGGAAGTACGCCTACGACGGACCCTGGGGTCCCGAATGGCCGACACTGGGGGAGATGATCGACAAGAACAAGCGTCTCATGCTGATGACGGAGAAGGAGACACCGACAATTCCATGGATGCACAACGCCTACGAATCAGTCCAGGAGACGCCGTTTCATTTCTCGAACATCGAGCAGCTGCGCGCGCCGTCCTCGTGCGATGAGGAGCGCGGCTCCCCCGAGAACACCCTGTTTCTGATCAACAACTGGGTGGACACCGCCCCGAATCCGCGGCCGAGCATCGCCCGCCGCGTCAACAGCCAGGCATTTCTCTCATCGCGTATTGCGCGCTGCGAGAAGAAGCGCAATCTGCTGGCCAGTCTCATCGCCGTGGACTTCTACCGTGAGGGCGACCTCTTCGGTGTCGTGGATGACCTCAATGCAAGTCGTTAGCGCCGCAACGCTCTCGCTCGGGAATGCCGAGCACTCTGGGCGCGAGGCCGCGTTTCTGGTGCTGCTGGGATTTGTCGGATCGTTCCTCTTCATCCGCACGAGCGCGCGCATGATTCGCGCCCAGGTCAAGTGGTGGCCGGGCAACGTCGAGACCGACTCGGGCCTGCATCTCCATCACCTCGTCTGGGGGATTTCGCTGATGATCATCACCGGCTTCCTCGGCTACGCGATGGAGCCGTCGTCGCCGTGGTACCAGGCGACCGCAGTGCTGTTCGGCGTCGGCTGCGGCTTGACGCTGGACGAGTTTGCGCTGTGGGTCCATCTCGACGACGTCTATTGGACTGAGCAGGGGCGGATCTCGCTCGACGCAGTTGTTCTGGTCGTGGCGTTCATGGGACTGGTTGTGATCGGAGCCCGTCCGTTCGGAGTTGAGGACAACTCGTCTCAGACGGTCGTGGTCCTGACGATCCTCCAGGCGCTAGTGCTTTCGATCATTTCGTTCTTCAAGGGCCGGATCGCACACGGGGTGATCGCGATCTTCATCCCGTTCTTCGGGCTGTGGGCGACCTGTAGGTTGGCCGCGCCGCACTCACCGTGGGCACACCGCTTCTACGACGAGAAGAAGCTCGCGCGCTCCGAGGAGCGCTTCCCGCCTGACGGCAAATCGGTGCGCTGGCGCAATGCGTTCTTCAACGCGATCGGCGGGAAAGTCTCGGATTAGTCGGCGCGGGAGGCGTACGCCGCCTTGACCAACTGCTTCAGGACGCCGGTGTGAATCTCGGTGAAATCCTTCACGTAGAGGCAGCCCTTGCCGGTCCCGTGCGGGCCGAGTTCCTTGAGAAGCTTGAGGTTCGGTTCGTCGTTCAACAACCCGTAGATCGCCAGCGCATTCTTTCTTGCGGCGAATCCCACGGCTGCGGTGTCGCCCTCGCGCCCACTGGCGTAGACGTAGTGGTGATTTCCGAATCCGACGATCCCCGTGCCCCACATCACGGCCTGCGCGCCGGTCACTTCCTTGGCGAGCTTTGCGAACCGCTTCGCGTCCTTGCGGCGGCCTTCGTCCTCGATCGAGTTGAGGTACTGACTGACCGAGGCGTCTGTGGGCTGAGTCTTGTTCTCCGGTTTCACGGGGTCAGTCCTGGTGAATCTGAATCAGATTGCCGCAGGTGTCGTCGAAGATTGCCGACGTTCCGGACGGCCCCGTCGTGGGCTCGCTCGTGAACTCGACACCCAGCGCCGTCAGTCGCTCATACTCGGCATCGACGTCCTCGACGCCGAAAACGATCACCGGAATGTTCTCCTCGTGCAGGCCCTTCATGTACTCGGCTGCGATCGGGTTGTCGCTGGGCTCGAGCAGGAGGCCGACATCGGAACGCGGGTCAGCAGCCTTGACGATGTAGAGATTGTGCTCGGGCGAGGAGAGCAGTTCCATGAAGCCGAGCGTTCCGACATAGAACTCGAACGCTTCGGCCGGGTCGTCCACGTGGATGCTGCACATCTTTACTCGCATCGACTTAGCGTAGGTGTTCCGTTGCTCATTTCAGTACGGTGTTGCAATGAAGACCACTTTCGCTCGCCGCCCTGCCCATCTCGTCGCGGCGCTGGTCGCCTCACTACTTCTGATCGCCGCCGCCGCGTCCACTGCCAGCGCGGTCACGATCGGCTTCAAGTCGTTCAAGACCTCGATCGATGTCGATCTCAAACTGACCGAGCACACGGAGTTCAACGGCCAGCGGGCGGGCTGCTTTGCCCCATACGAGAAGTGGAGCCACGACTACGGCCTCGACATCGACTCCACACCGACGAGGAAGTCGAAGTCGACGAAGGCGATCACCACGGTTCAGCCGCTCGTTCCGAAGGGCACGGGAACGACGTACGCGTTCGGCGCCAAGGGCAGTTTCAAGCAGAGTTCGAGCAACGCGAGTTGGGAGCTGACCACGCAGAACCCGGCAAACTGCCCGGCAGCAACGGCCGTGCCCTCCTGGGCAACCAGCCCAACCTGCAAGAAGATCAGCGAGCGCGTCGGCGCCTCGCTGATTGAGTCCGGCACGGAGGGAACAAAGGAGGGCGACGGAATCCTCCAGATCATTCGCACCCCCAAGGCGAAGCCGATGCCCTTCGGGAAGTCGATCGGCGCGTCCTGTTACCGCACGCTGCACAGTTTGGAGACTTCGTTCTACGACGCTGAAGTTGGCATCGGCACCACTTCAACGATCATCACCATGCCGATCCCCGACCTCGTGGAGAAGCTTCGCGATATCGGAACCGGCGGCGCGAAGGAGCGTCCGAGCTTCAAGGTCAGGCTCCGTTTCTGGTCGGTCTGCAACAACTACAACATGAGCCCGCAGGGTCCGATCGAACCGAACTGGACGAAGTCGCCGTTCACGCTCCCGCACCAGTTCCTGGGAGCATTCAACGGTGAACCCGAGCGTTCCAAATGCACGCTCTCGGGAAGTGGCTGGCTGAAGGTCACCCGCGAGGGCAAGGTCACGCGGGTCTAGTCACGCCCGACGTCGGTCATCGAATCGATCGCGACCGTGATCGCAAGGATCAGCGCAACATCCGCACCTGCGGCGATCTCCACGCCGTAGGTCTCGCGCACACGAACCCACTTCTTTGAGACCTCGGCGATCACGTCGCCGTCGCGTTTGATCTCGTACTGGTGCTCGAGGAAGTTGCCCTTGGCCTTCAGCTCGCCGCCGCCCTCGAGGTCGATGTCGAAGCGGTCACGGATGCCGATCAGCGCTTTGTGCACCGTCGCGATGTCGCTCCCGCCGCGCTCGATCTTCATTTTGTCGCGCACACTGAGCTTGCGCTCCTGGATCTCCGCGACCTCGTTGCCGTTCGCGTCCTCGAGCTTGAAGGTGTCACGCACGCGCATCGCCTTGCCGTCGACCTTGAAGGCCTTGTTGCCGTTGTCGTCCTCGATCCAGTAGTCGTCGCCGATCGAGAGGAGCTTTTCGCGCATCACGAAGCGCTGTTTGTTGTCGTCGCCACCGAAGATTCCCATGGCGCGACTCTAACCTGTGGCCATGCAGGAAGCCGATCCGCGCAGCATCCCCGCGCGGGAGATCGCACTCGTTTCGCTCGGCGCGGTGCTTCTGGCATGCGTTGTCCACTGGCCGCTGCCGATGCACCTTGCGGATGCCTTCCCGCGGGACCTCGGCGATCCGATCGTGCAGGCCTGGCAGGTCGCCTGGGGCGGGCACGCGCTGATCCACCAACCGCTCGATTTCTTCCAGGCCAACCAGTACTGGCCGCTGCAGGACACGCTCGCGTTCTCGGATGCGTTGATCGGCTACGCGCCGGCCGGACTGGTCGGACGCGGGGTCGAGGCGACGACGATCCGTTACAACCTGCTCTTCCTGTTTGCCTACGCGCTGGCGTTCCTCGGCGCGTATCTGCTGGCGCGCGAGTTCAAGCTGCGGCCGGCCGCTGCCGCCGTCGCGGGCGCGGCGTTCGCCTACGCGCCGTGGCGACTTGAACAGGACGGGCACCTGCATGTGATTTCAAGCGGGGGGATCCCGCTGGCGCTGTTCCTGCTGATCCGCGGCTACCGGCGTGGCAGTGTGAAGACGGTCATCGCCGGCTGGGTCGTGGCCGCCTGGCAGGTGAGCCTTGGATTCACGCTCGGGCTGCAGCTCGGCTACCTGCTGGCGTTCCTCGGCGTGCTTGCGGCGATCGCCGTCTGGCGGGGCGGTCGCGAGCAGCTTCCGCCGCGACGAATCCTCGTGGCGACTGCCGTCGGCGGGCTGATCCTGCTTGTCACGGCGGTCACCCTCGCGCTGCCGTACCAGCGCGTGCTCAGCGAACACCCTGAGGCAGAGCGCAGCCTTGAGCGCGTGGCGAGCGGCAGTGGGCCGCTGTGGTCGTACCTGTCCGCACCTGAAAACAGCGTGCTCTGGGGCGCGGCGACTGACTCGATCCGCCACGAGCACCTCACATCGATCGCCGAGCAGACGCTCTTTCCGGGGCTGACGATCCTCGCTCTCGTGATCCTCGGCCTGGCCACGCCAGAGTTCTCGAGGCGAATGCGGATCGGGCTGGGTCTCGGCGCACTTGTGTTGATCCTGCTTTCGCTGGGCGTGCGCTCGAGCGGGTTCGGCCAGTACCTCCCGTATCGCGCGCTCTTCGAGTTCGCACCCGGGTGGCAGGGGGTGCGCACGCCGGGTCGGCTGAACACGCTGACATCGTTGATCTTCGCGCTGCTCGCCGCGGCGGGCGCCGCCTGGCTGCTCGACCGCTTCACGCGGCGTACCGCGCTGGCCGTCGGCGGCGTGCTCGTCGCGCTGATCGCTTTCGAGTTCGCCGGCGATGTCCTCCCGGACGCGCCGCCAGAGCCCGCGGGCGCGCGCTCTGCGATTGCGCAGCCGCAGCTGCATCTGCCGATCACGATCGCGGCCAACCGCCGGTACGTCTACTGGTCCACGAACGGCTTCCCGAAGATCGTGAACGGCCGCGCGAGTATCGACCCGGCCTCATTCACGAAGCTCACCGCGGAAGTCAGCGGGTTCCCGGACAAGCGCTCGGTTGCGGCGCTGGCGGCGCTTGGCGTGCGCAGCGTTGTGCTGCACCCCTATCTGCTGGTCGGTACGCGCTGGTCGCAGGCCGGTGTCAAGGCGATCGACGACCTTGGTATCTCACGTCGTGTCCAGGGCGACCTGATCATTTACGACCTTGCGGTTCCGGCGCGCGAACGTGGCGCGCTGCGCAAGTGACGTGCCCGCGACGACCGCCATCGCGATCGCGGCAAGGATCAGGACGAACGGGGCGTAGGGGTGATCGTTGCCGGGCGTGGCCGGCACGGGGTGGCGCGGCGCGACCATCGCGGCCAGCGCCCAGGCAGCAACAGCGGCCGTGGCGATCGAGACGTCGCGCGGCTTGATCCGCATCGGCACCGTCGCCACGATCACGCAGACGAGCGACGCGAACAGCGGAATCACGAACGGCAGGATGCCCCACCACTTGTTGTCCACCCCGAACGCGTTCAACCAGGTCTGTTCGAAGTTGACCATCTGCACGAGACGCGGCCAGATCCCGACGTCGCCGTTGCCGATCATCGGCAGCGTCGCGGTCGCGGTCGCCATCACCAGTACTGAAGGGATCGTGAGGGCAAGCGCCGTGGCGGGCAGCTTCTTGAAAGCCGGCGCGAGTGCGAGCCCCAGGAACGGGATCACCGGGATCAGGAATCGCGGTCCGGGCGAGCCGCCGCCGAAGGGCAGCCAGTAGCCGGAGTTGTAGGCGAAGTACGCAAGGAAGATCGCGCCGATCACGCCCACCTCGGCGCGCCTTCCGGCGCGCCACATCAGCACGAGTCCGAAGAACGCCATCAACAGCACCGGGGAGAGCAGGAACAGTCCCTTGGCGGAGAACAAGAGGTCGAATGCGCTGCTCAGCTCGGGATCGGTGATGCCGAAGAATCCGCCGTCGTTGAGCCCCAGCACGGCGTGGCCGCTCGTTCCCTGCTCGGCGATCGCGTTCTTGTATGAGAAGTGCGTGATCGAACCGAAGGCGAGCTGGTTGTAGATCGCCAGCGGCAGCACGCCGAGGAATCCGCCGGCCGCGTAGGCGCCGGCGCGCGAGAACAGCTCGCGCCTGTCGGCGAAGCCGAACCGCGCCAGCGCGTAGATGCCGATGATCACCGACGCCAGCGCGAGCGGGTACTCGGTCGTGATCGCGAATCCGCCGAGCAGGCCGGCGGCGAAGATCAGGCCGAGCCGGGTTGGCGCCTTCCGCTCTTTCCAGAGCAGCGCGAACGCACCGAGCACCATCGCGGCCGAAATCACATGCGAGAAGTAGAGCGTCGAGAACGGGAGGATCATCGTGCCCGCGCCGGTCGCGAACGCCGCGAGCGTCCCGTAACCGGATGCGAGCTGATCCCCGATCGAGCGGACGATGAACATCAGTCCAAGTGCCGGGAGAACACAAGTCAAGAGGCTCAGCAGCCAGACGAACGGCGTGTAGTTGGTGATGCGCCCGCGCGTCTCGCGTGCCAGCTTCAGACTGTTGGCGTACATCCCGCTCGGGACGCCCGCGCGCGCCCAGCGCAGCGCGTTGCCCTCCTTGGCGCCCTCGATCATCACCGGGCCGAGCTGATCCACGCCCAGGGCTTTCATCCCGCGACTGAACGGAAGCGTCAGAAAGGCGAGGCCGGGTGCCTTCACGGAGTAGTAGTGACCGTTGGTGTACGAGCTGTCGCGCGTCTCCCAGCTGTACTCGTCAATCTGGGCGGTGCCGTGCTCAAGCGCACGCACGAGCGCGTAGTTGGAGGTCTGGGCCCAGCCCATTGCCTGGATGACGGAGCCCATCGCGATCGCGAGCAAGATCAGCGAAATGGTTGAAAGCCTGCGGCGCATCCGCGGATTTTATGTAAGAGCGGCGGCTTTCGCGTGCTCCAGATGTGAAGATCGCG
Source organism: Thermoleophilaceae bacterium (assembly GCA_016462645.1). Classification (GTDB taxonomy): domain Bacteria; phylum Actinomycetota; class Thermoleophilia; order Solirubrobacterales; family JACPNS01; genus JACPNS01. The sequence goes on along the minus strand of JAEMSX010000024.1, from coordinate 3,401 downwards.
CTACGTCAACCTGTCCACAGCTGAGAAGCGTTTGTCTCGTCCTCGGGGCTGCGGCGCAGCTTTCGCCCTTGCGCGCGGAGCGCGAGATGGCGAAACTGCGGCTCATAGAACTCGTCCACGAAGCTGTTGTTCGCGATTGTCACGCCATGGTGTTCGGTGATCCCGGCGCCCTCGTGGATGTGTCCGCAGAGGAAGAACTGCGGAGGATTCGTGACCATGGCGTCGCGCGTGTGTGGGTTGCCGACGTGCCGCCCGTCGCGCCAGAGCCGGTCGAGGTATCCGTACGGCGGGCCGTGCTCGAGCCAGATGTCCGTGCCCTCCGGGATCGCGGCGGCCGACGACCTGAGCATCTCGTCGTCGCCGTAGAAGGCCCATTCCTTGAGCGTCGGAACCCACGGTGAGGCATAGAGACTCAGTCCGTCGAGGTCGACGGACTGATCGATCAGCAGCTCAGCCGGTAGCTCGGGCCAGTCGCGGCGCGCCTCGAGCACGAAATCGTGATTGCCGGGGACGAGCAGAATCCGATCGGCCGGGCACGCGGTGAGCCAATCGGTGAACTCGCCTTCGACCCACGCCGACATCAGCTCGATGTCCCGTTCCCCCTCCAGCGGGGAGACGTCGCCGCCGAGCAGCAGCACGTCGCACGGATCCACGCGCGGGAGCATCCCGTGCAAGTCCGAATAGGCGCGGATCAGCATGGCGGGAGGCTAACCGGCTGCACGGGTACTTATGATGCCGCCAGCGTGCTTTCCAACACCCAATCCTTCCTGCTGGTCCTGACTGCGGCGGCGCTGGCGCCGATCATCGCCGGGATCGTCGGGATGAAATTCAAATCGATCGTGCTGCCCGTCGTGGTCGTCGAGCTCCTGCTCGGTGTTGTGATCGGACCGCAGGTGCTCGGGCTGGCACACACTGACGATGTCCTCAACGCCTTCTCGCAACTCGGCCTCGGCTTTCTCTTCTTCTTCGCCGGCTACGAGATCCGTATGGAGAAGATCAAAGGCGAGCCATTGAGGCTTGCGGGCAAGGGTTGGCTGCTCTCGCTGGCGATCGCATACGGCGTTTCCGGAATCCTGCACGCGACCAACATCGTGATTTCCGACCTCCTCGTCGGCTCGGCCCTCGTCACGACGGCGATCGGAACGTTGATTCCGATCCTGCGCGACGAGAACCGCCTCGGCGGCGAATTCGGTCGCCAGATGCTCGCGATCGGCGCAGTGGGCGAGTTCGGACCGGTGATGATCGTGACGCTGTTGCTCGGTGCCACGAGCAACGCGGCCGAACAGTCGGTGCTCCTGATTGCGTTTGTGGTGGTCGCGGTGCTCACGGGCCTCGCCGCCACCGGCGCGGCGAGTCGATGGTTCGAGTTTGTCACCGCTCGCATGGACAACAGTGGCCAGCTGCCGGTCAGGCTTGCGGTCCTTCTCGTCTTCGGCCTCGTGGTGATCGCCGGAGACCTCGGCATGGACGTGATCCTCGGCGCGTTCGCAGCGGGAATGATCATGGCGATGGTGATCGGAGATCGCGACGCCAGCGTTTTCGATTCGAAGATGGAGGCGGTCGGTTTCGGATTCCTGATCCCGTTCTTCTTCATCATCAGCGGCATGAACCTCGACATCGAGGCGCTGTTCGGCAGTCTCTCCGGAGCGCTGAAGCTCCCGCTGTTTTTCGTCTTGATGCTTGTCGTGCGCGGTGTTCCGGCGCTGCTCTTCTACCGCAAGGTGCTGCCGGCCAACCAGCTCAAACCACTCGGACTGCTCTCTGCGACGCAGCTACCGATCGTTGTCGCGATCACGTCGATCGGCCTCGAGAACGGGAACATGCGCCCCTCGACGGCTGCCGCGCTCGTCGGTGCCGCAGTGCTCACGGTGCTCATCTTCCCGACGATCGCGCTGCGCATGCTCAAGCAGGCAGACGCCGAGAACGACACCGAGCCCGAGCCCGAAGCCAGCCCGGCTTAGTTCAGGCGCCGCCGATGCCGAAGCGGTCGCCTTCGCGGGCGAGCTCTTCGTCATGGGGGTTGTCGAACGCATCCATTGACTCGTTCTCGATCAGCTCGAGTTCAAGGTCGACGCGCTCGCGCAGCTCGAGATCGACGACTTCCGCCAGGTGTCGGAGCATCGCGCGCATTCGGCGGTGGACCTGGATCGATCTTGCTCCGTAGATCCGGATCTCGGTTGTGGCGAGTTCGAAGTACTCAATCCAGGTTGGCGCGTGGATCAGGGCTCGCGGGGTTCCGCCGGAGTCGACGACGTAGGTGGGACCGGGGTGACGCTCATACAGCCGGACCAGCAGCGACTCGATGCGGTCGATCGTCTGAACCGAGGTTGTCGGATCGTTGATCGCGGGCGACAGCGCGCGGATTGCGATGTCCACCAGGATGCGAATGGCGAACGCAGGATCCTGGTTGATCGTGCGTTGGCGGGAAAGTACGAACACATTCTCGACCTGCTTGCGCGTCGGTTCGCGCTTCCCGTCGTAGATGCGTACGGCACCGAGCCTTGACGAGACGTATTCACCGACCTGCGGCAAGACCTCGATGAAACCGCCGGTCACGTCGGCGAGCTTCACGAGCGACCCGCGGTCGATTGCGGCGATCACGCCGGGCGAGCCGGTCAGCTCGATCTCCGACACCGAGGCGTCGGTCGGGAGAGTCGGTGTCGGCAGCGCCTGACCGGCGTGAACCGACGGGTGAACGTCGTCGATCGCCCGCCATGCCCGTCGCGAGAGGTCGCGCAGAATTCCGCCGATCTGGATCTTCTCGAATGCACGTTGCACCAGCGCCGCGAACCAGGCGAGCGTTGCGATCGCGAGCATCAATCCGAAAAGGACGGTGAACAGTGGGGCATTCACGCTCTCGTTCCGTTGTCCCAGCGAAGCGAGCGCGCCGAGCGAATAGGCGGCGGTGGCAGTGGAGAGAACCAGTGTGCCCATGATGATCGGGTCACTGCGAAGCTGATTCGCAAGCCGCGGCGAGTACGACGACGTCTGGATCTGCGCGGCGATGAACATCGCGGAGAAGACGATGCCGGTGAAGGTGATCATGCTCCCGGCCAGCGCGGTGAAGATCGACTCCACGGTTGATGTGCGGAGCGGCGACTCCCCTCCGATGAGCGTGTCGATTCGCGGCAAAGTGAACGAGAAGATCACGGCGATCATGTTGAGCGAGAGCACCACGATCCAGAGCTGACTGATCAGCCACAGCCGCGCCCGGAACAGGCGCGGTGCCGTTGTCACCGCGCGAAGATCGCGATCTGTGGGGGCGGCTTGGATGACCGGGCGCTCACGGGGCATGCGCCGATCCTACGGGCGGCGTCGGCGACGCCTATACTGGCCGCAATCGGTCGTGACGAGGGAAGTTCGGTGTGAAACCGACGCGGACCCGCCACTGTGATCGGGTG
>JAEMSX010000056.1 GCA_016462645.1 Thermoleophilaceae bacterium | reverse complement strand
TCGCGAAATATCTTCCATCCGGTGCCCAACGTCGACTCTTCTCTGGTGACGCTCAAACGCACCGCACCCAACCCGCCGGACGGGTTCAACGACCTCGTCCATGACGCCTTCGCGCACCGGCGCAAGCCGCTCGCGAGTTCGCTCGCGCACGCCAACCGCGACGACAAGTCGATTCGCGAGCGTGCAGCGGCGGCGCTGGCCGAGATCGGACTGGATGCGAACACGCGGGCCGAACAGCTCACGGCAGCGCAGTTTCTCGAGCTGCAGAAAAGGATCGAGCCCGCCGCATGAACGAAATGCGCGTCGAAGCTCCGGGCAAGCTCAACCTCTGCCTCTATCTCGGCCCGACCAGGCCCGACGGCCTGCATGAGATCGCATCGCTTTTTGAGTCCGTCTCGCTGACGGACACGCTGACGCTGAAGCAGACCGACGGACTGCACGACCGCGTGATCTGCGACGGCGTCGAGGGCGAAAACCTCGCCGAGCGCGCGTTCCGCGCGGCGCGCGAGGCCGGCCTGCTGGATTCGCCGACGGTCGAGATCACGATCGAGAAGCGCATCCCCGTCGCCGCGGGGATGGGCGGCGGCAGCGCCGACGCCGCCGCTGCGCTGCGGCTCGCCGCCGCGATCGCGAACCGCCCGATCAAGGATTTCGAGCGCATCGCCTTCGCGCTCGGAGCCGACGTCCCGAGCCAGCTGATCCCCGGAGCCGCGCTCGTGCACGGCGCCGGCGAGCGCGTCGCCGCGATCCAGCCCGAATGTCTGGCGGGCGCATCGAGCCGGGCCTACGTGATCATCGAGCAGCAGCAGGGGCTCTCGACCGGCGAGGTCTTCAACCAGTCGGATCGCGCGCTCCTGCCGGAACCCGAGATCGTGCATCGCGAAGAAGCGCTGCTCGAAAAAATCTCGGCCGGGGTCGATCTGGCGCAGCTCTGCGCCCTGGTCGAAAACGCGCTGGAGCCCGCGATCGTCGCGCTTCGGCCCGAACTCGCCGGCCTGCCCAAGCTGCTGCGCGACCACGGTGCGATCGCGTCGGCCTTCACCGGATCCGGCCCGACGAGTTTCGGAATCTTCGACGGCCACCGGGCCGCCGAGGACGCGGCGCTCGAGCTGATCAGCGCAGGCCACCTCGCCCACGCCGCGATTCCGGTCAGCGCCAGCTTCGGAGCGGTGCATTGAACGGCATCCAGGTGACCGCCGCCGTCGCCGCGGCGATGTGGGCGCCGGTCGCCTTCAGTCGCTGGCGCGCCGGAAAGCTGAGCACGGAGCGCAAGATCATCTCCGTTGTGGGCGTCCTCGGCCTCGCGCTCTACGCGGCCGGCGCCTTCGAGGGGCTGCCGCAACCCGAAAAGGTGCTCGAAGACGTCTCCGGCGCGCTCGGCAAATGGACCTATCTGCTCGTGACGGTGTTGGCCTTTCTCGAGACCGGTGCATTCATCGGACTCGTCGCGCCGGGCGAGGCGGCAGTGATCGTGGGCGGAGTGGTCGCGGGTCAGGGCGAGATCGACATTCGCCTGCTGATCGGACTCGTCTGGTTTGCCGCCTTTGCGGGCGACTCGGTGAGCTTCTACCTCGGCCACCGCCTCGGCCGCGAGTTCCTGGTCAGGCATGGGCCGCGCTTCCAGATCACCGAACCAAGGCTCGAACAGGTCGAGAAATACATGCGCGTTCACGGTGGCAAGACGATTCTCGTCGGCCGCTTCATCGGCCTGGTGCGTGCACTTGCGCCGTTCGTGGCGGGCTCGTCGAAGATGTCGTACCGGAGCTTCATGCCCTACGACATCGTCGGCTCGGGGCTGTGGGCGGCGTTCTTCTGCCTGCTCGGTTACATCTTCTCCAACAACCTCTCGGAAGTGATCCACTGGGCCGAGCGCGGAGTGCTGATCTTCGGCTGGGTGGTCGGAACGATCGTCCTGATCGTCTACCTCGTGCGTCGTTTCCGCAAGCCCGAAGAACGCGCGAAGCTGACCGAATGGCTCGACGAGCAGGAGCGCGATCATCCGCGGCGCGCAATCGTCCTGAGTCCGGTGCGCAAGGCGTGGGACAAGGTCGTCTTCCCAGTCTTCCGCTTCTTCGGCCCGCAGCTGCGGTTCGCATGGGAGCGCTTCACTCCGGGCGGCCTCGGCCTCGAGTTCACGACGCTGATGGCGGTGCTGATGGCCGCGGGCTACACGCTCTACTTCTTCACGATCGCCGCGATCGACTGGCCGACCGAATTCACGACGAAGATCAACGACGCGGCGTTCCGCGTGGCCGATTCGATCCGCACCGACTGGCTCGACACGCTCGCTGAATGGATCACCCACCTCGGCGCGTTCCCGGTTGCGGCGTTCTTCACGCTGATCGCGGCCGGGTACTGCCTGTATCGCCGCCGCGTGCCCGAAGCGCTTGTGCTGATCTTCAGTCTCGCGATCGCCGGCCTGCTGGTCAGCCCGATCAAGGAGTGGACCGAGGTGCCGCGTCCGCCCGGTTCGCTCGTCGAGACGATGGGCTATGCCTACCCGTCGGGCCATACCGCCTACGCCATCACATACGTGACGATCGCGGTCACGCTTGAGCGCGTGCGCGACATTGTCACCCGTGCGGCGCTCGTGGTTGTCGCGATCGCGCTTGCCTCTGCGATCGGGCTCAGCCGCGTCTACCTGCGCGCGCACTACCTCAGCGACGTGATCGGCGGTGCGGCGCTCACGGCGACGATCACGGCGCTGCTGGCGTCGCTCGCGCTGCTGATCCTGCACATCCGCAAGCTCCGCGCCGGCGCCAACGCGGCGGAAACCGCGCCGGCCACCGATATCGTTGCCTAGATGCTTGCCGCAACCAACTCGCAGCTCAGCCAGTACGCGCTGATTGCCGGGGCGATCGGTGCCGGTGTGGTGCTGATCGCGTTCGTCGTGCTGATCGCGTGGCCGGCCTGGAATTCGTACGGCCGCAACTGGGAGCGCTTCTCCGCGCTGTTTCTCTCGCTGTACGTGCTGGTGGCGATGCTCGGAATCGGCGCGATGATCGGCCTTGGATTCTTCGCCCTCTTCGGCGAGCAGATCTAACGGCCAGCTCCGAGAATCCGGCAAGAAATTCGCCGCATTGGCGAAAGCTGTACGGCGTTCTTATGCTTGATGGGTGCCCAAGGCAACCGAATCAGCTGCAAAGAAGTCAAAAGTGACTGAAACCGGCTCGTCTCCACTGAGCAAGCTGGACGCGATTTCTACTGCCGTGGAGGCCGGAACCGGCCTCACCGCGGTCACGCGCGCGGCCGCCGCGGCACTGGAATCCTCGCTCGCCGTGATCGACAGCCGCAGCGCGGTGCTTGCGGTCGCGGCCGCATCCCCTGAGGATGAGCGTCGCCTGCTGGCAGGCGAAGGCGGCACGGCCACGCATGAACTGCGCGTCGCCGAAAAGGTCGTCGGGACGCTTCGCGTGCGTGCGCGCAGCGCTGATGGCGTGGACGCGGTCACGTTGCGCATGGTCGCAACGCTGATCGGACTCGAGGTCGAGCGCACGCTCGCGCCTGAACGCGCCGACCAGAAGGTCGCGAGCGGCTTCATCGGAGACCTGATCAACGGGGTGACCAAGGACGCCAACGACGTGATCGCCCGCGCCGAGGAACTCGGCATCGAGGTCGAGCGCGGCTGCGCGTTCATTCTCGCCCGCGCGACGCCGCGCAAGGCCGTCGGCGACGACTGGCGCGCGCGTCTGCTGCTGGTGGTCGAACGCGTCGCGCGATCGCTCCACCCGCGCGTGGTCACGGCGCAGGTTGAGCGCCCGGGTTCACAGGCCGGCGAGGTCTACGTGCTGCTCCCGAGCTCAGAGCCCGAATCGGTGGCCAAGGCGGCAAACACGATTCGCGAAGAACTCGAGGCGACGCTTGGCGAGTTCAACTTCACGGTCGGCCACGGCCGCATCACGAACGAGCCCGCGGACCTCTTCCGTGCCGGCCAGGAGGCGCTGCTCGCGGTCAACGTCGCCGAGGCCAACGGAGCGGGCAACATGCTCAGCTTCGAGGACACCGGCGCCTACCGCCTGCTGCTCCCGGCGCTCTGCGACGACCCGAACGAGCTCCGCCGCTTCTACGCCGAGACGATCGAGCCGCTGGTCAACTACGACGACCAGTACGAGACCAACCTCGTGCACACCGTCGACACCTTCCTCGCCGCCGACGGCAACGTCGCCGGCACCGCGCAGCGGCTCTTCACCCACAGGCACACGATCCGCTACCGCCTTGAGCGCGTCAAGGATCTCACCGGGCTTGACTGCTCCTCGACCGACGGGCGTGAGCGACTCTCGCTGGGGCTGAAGTCGATGCGCGTGCTCGGTATCGCCAACCCCGGCGGTCCGGCGTATGAGCCGGGTGTTGAGGGCGGAAGGATTCCGGGCGCCGGATGAGGCGTTCGATCGCGGTGTCGATTGCCATCGCGATCGCGTTGGCACTGCCGCAGGCCGCGCTCGCGGACGATCTCGTGCGCAACGTGCCGCTTCTGATTGACGAGGCCCTCCCGGGATTCGTCCTTCCGGCGAAGCAAATGACGATGCCGCGTGGAATCGCGAAGTTCACGACCACGGTCCCGAAGACCGCGAAAGGCAAACACGGGATCGGTATCGATGGCGGGTACTACCACGACGCCAATGGCGCGCCGATCAGCCCCGGCTACAGCAGCTCGCTCACCATCGAGCTCTTCCCGGGCGACTACACGGTCTACGACTCATACAAGTCAAATCGCAAGAAGGGCTACGCCTTCAAACTCCACGTGACCCATGCGCGGGCGAAGCGCGTCAGCTACGGATCGCGCTGTCGTCCCGCGTCGGTCTGGGATTTTGGCGAGACGATCTGGGTCAAGAACATCTCATGCCGTTCGGCGCGAAAACTGATCGAGCGGGCTGAGGAGCAGTTGGACCAGGGCTCCTACCCGAGCGGGCCGGTCACCGTGCAGGACTTCACTTGCTACTACGAGCCGTTCTCGGCGATCGGAAGCAAGTCGGCCTGCATCGCAAGCGACGCCCGCGTCACCTGGGCCGGCTGAACTCAAACTCAGGCATCTCGCACCGGAACTCGAAGACCTCGCTGCGCGGGCGCGCGATGAACTGCTCCTGTTTGACGATGCTTGCGCCTTCGAGCTTCGGCGCGTCAGCGGCGAAATTTATCTTCGGGAGTTTTGGTGTCATGTCTCTCCCTCACCATACGGGTCAGGAAGTAGAACGGATGACTTTCGACCGTCAGGAGCTGATTACCGATGATTCGTCGCTGGTGTGATCAACCGGTTCGTCTGGATGGACCTGAGGATGCCCCGGATCCGGAGCTGCATCGCCGTCGAGCGCGTCCGCGTCCGGAGCTTGTGAAACGCGGCTCAGCACGGCCGCTCCGTATGTCTCCAGTTTTGCCGCGCCGACGCCCTTGACCTCGGCGAGCTGATCGATCGTCGTCGGCCGCGTGCGGGCGATCCCGCGCAGCGTCTTGTTGTCGAAGATCACGTAGGCCGGTACGCCGCGCTCGTCGGCCTCGGATTTGCGCCAGGTCCGCAGCGCTTCAAACAGCAGCTCGTCGTCCGGAGTCAGCGGATCCTCGCCCTCGGCCACGGCGGCAGCGCGCTTCCTGGTTGAACGCTCCTTCTTGACCGCGACGCGCAGCTCCAGCGGATCCTCGCTCTTGACGAACTCCCGCCAGTCTCCGGCCAGACGCAGCACGTTGAAGTGATCGGGGTCGACGCGCACGTACCCGATCGCGATCAACTGACGCAGGACCGCGCGCCACTGCTGCTCGGAGATCTCGGCGCCGATCCCCCAGGTCGAGAGATTCCAATGGTTGAAGCGATGGACCTTGTCGGTCTCGCGACCGCGCAGCACGTCGAAGATGTGCTGCGATCCGAAGTTCTGGTCACAGCGATAGATGCAGCTGATCAGCATTCGCGCCTCACGGCCGGCGTCCCACGTTTCGGGGGGATTGAGACAGTTGTCGCAGTTGCCGCAGGGCTCTGAGCCCTGATCGAAGTAGGCCAGCAGTTGCTGGCGGCGGCACTGCGTGCTCTCGCACATCGCCAGCAGCGCGTCGAGCTTGCGCCGCAGCACCTGCTTGTGGCGCTCGTCGGCGTCGCCGCCCTCGAGCATGTTGCGCTGGAGCACGACGTCCTGCAGCCCGTAGACCATCCACGCATCAGCCGGCTCGCCGTCGCGGCCGGCGCGGCCGGTCTCCTGGTAGTAGCCCTCGATGTTCTTGGGCAGATCGAGATGCGCGACAAACCGCACGTCGGGCTTGTCGATCCCCATGCCGAAGGCGATCGTCGCCGTCATCACGAGGCCGTCCTCGCGCAGGAAGCGATCCTGGTGGCGTTGGCGCACGCTTGAGTCGAGACCCGCGTGATACGGCAGGGCCGGAACGCCGTTGTCAGAAAGAAAGCGCGCGGTCTCCTCGACCTTCTTGCGCGAGAGGCAGTAGACGATCCCCGCTTCGCCGTCGTGATCGCGCTTGATGAACTTCAGGAGCTGGTCGCGCGCGTTCTTCTTCTCGTCGATCGCATAGCGAATGTTCGGCCGGTCGAAGCTGCTGATGTACTGCGTGGCGCGCTCAAGATCGAGGTTCACCGCGATCTCCTGGCGCGTCAACGCGTCGGCAGTCGCGGTCAGCGCCACGCGGGGGACGTCCGGGAAGCGCTCGTGCAGGATCGTGAGTCCCTGGTACTCGGGCCGGAAGTCGTGCCCCCACTGGGAGACACAGTGCGCCTCATCGATCGCAAACAGCGCGAGCTGACCGGCGTCGTGCAGTGTGGCGAGGTCCACGAGGAAGCTGACATTTGTGACGCGCTCGGGCGCGGCGTAGAGGAGCGTGATCTCGCCGGCGAGCATGCGCTCGCGAGTGCGGGTGAACTCCTCAGGGCTGAGCGTCGAGTTGAGGAACGCCGCCTCGATGCCCAGCTCGTGCAGTGCGAGAACCTGGTCGCGCATCAGGGCGATCAGGGGCGATACAACGACGGTGATTCCGTGCCCGGCGCGCTGGCGCGCGATCGCAGGCAGCTGGTAACAGAGCGACTTGCCGGCGCCGGTCGGCATCAGCACGAGCGCGTCGTTCCCCGCCGACACGCTCTCGATGATCGTCTCCTGCTCGCCGCGGAAGCTGTCGAAGCCGAAGACTTCCTTGAGGATCTGCTGCGGCTCGGTGGCGTCGGTCACGGGCATCACCGCAGGCTAGTTGCCGAGCGGGGCGTGGCGAACGGATGACGCGAACTTGGTGCGCACGAGTTTCACCCTCGCAACAATGTCCAGCAACTCGTTACGCCCGCCTGCGAACGGATTAGATTTGCCCTGTGCCAACGTGGCTGATCATCATCGGTGTCCTGATCATCCTGGGCGGATTCCTCCTGGGTATCTACAACGCCTTGGTCAAAGCGCGCAACCTGACCGACGAATCGTGGTCGGGAGTTGACGTGCAGCTCAAACGCCGGCGCGACCTGATCCCGAATCTCGTAGCGACGGTCCAGGCCTACGCGGCGCACGAGGCGGAGACACTGCAGATGGTGACCGACGCGCGCGTGGCCGCGGACGCCGCCGCGATCGCCGGTTCAAACCAGGCGGCAATCGCCGAGAACCGCGTCACGAAGTCGCTGCGCGGCCTCTTCGCCGTGGCCGAGAACTACCCGGCGCTCAAGGCCGACAAGAATTTCCTCCAGCTCCAGGTCGCTCTGGTTGACATCGAGAACAACGTGGCTGGCGCGCGTGCGATCTACAACGGCAACGCTCGCGCCTACAACGACAAGGTTCAGAGCATCCCGGCGAACCTCTTCGCCGGAACGCTGGGCTTCAAGCCGCGCCCGTATGTCGAGGCGGCCGCCCCCGAGCGCGCGCCGGTAGCGGTCGGCCTCTGATGGCGCTCGAGCCCTACTCTCACTACGCGCAGATCGGGACGCAGAACGCCTACGACCGCTGGACCCCGAAGCTGAAGTTCTTCGCCGCGTTCTCCGCGCTCGCCGGGATCGGCGTCGCGCTGGCGATCGCGCGCGACATCCAGTACCCCGTGCTCGGGGCCTTCGCGGGCGGAATCATCGGATACTTCATCTTCCGTCTGGTCGTGTACGTCGCGGCCTCAAACACCGCCGATCACCTCTACCGCACTGACTGGTGCAAAGAACGCGGGATGACATACATCGGCGACGGCGAGTTCCCCGCGAATGCTCCGTACGCGAAGCGCGGCGACAAGCGCGAGGCGACGGACGCCTACGAAGGCGAGTGGAACGGCCTGAAGACGCTGTTCTACAACTTCACGTACACCGAGAAGGGCGACTCGGACGACCCGGACACGGACTACGACTTCAAGATCATGCGCCTGACCGGCCGGGAGCTGCCGATCGCATCGCTGACGATGCACCAGCGCGGCTTCATGAACAAGTTCAAGTTCGTGGACGATCTCCAGGGCAGGTTCACCGGCCAGAAGCCGGTGTCACTGGAGAGCGTCGCCTTCAACGAGAAGTGGGACCTGACGATCGACGACAACGCCGACGAGATCTGGATCCGCCGCATCTTCGATCCCGCGACGATCACCGCGCTGAATGACGGCCACTTCACGATCCCGGACGTGCAGTACTACGGCAACGCCTGGTGGTTCGTGGAGAAAGGGCACTTCAAGACCGAAGAGCTCGAAGAGTGGCCCGCCAAACAGGTGCTCGCCGCTGATGCGGTCGAGCTCCTGTCCCGGGTTCAGACTCTCTAGCGGCGCTTTTCGACGAACGTCACGGCGTTGCCGCCGAGACCCGCGCGGCCGGTGCGGCCGATGCGGTGGATGTAGTCGTCGTAGGTCTCCGGCTCATCGAAGTTGATGACGTGGGAAACCTCAGGAATGTCCAGGCCACGTGCGGCGACGTCGGTCGCGACGAGGATGTTGACCTTGTCGGACTTGAACGCGTTGAGCGCGCGCTGGCGCTGCGGCTGTGACTTGTTGCCGTGGAT
>JAEMSX010000023.1 GCA_016462645.1 Thermoleophilaceae bacterium | reverse complement strand
AACTTCTTCTTCGGTGCCTCAGGCACGGCCGGCGGATACGCGGGCGGTGTTGCGGGCGGCGCGGGAGCCGCTGCCGGGGTGGCAGGAGCTGCAGGCGCTGCGGCCGGGGCCGCGGGCGTCGGCGCGGCGGCCGATGCCGGAACGGATCCACCTGCGGGCGCGGATACCGCCTGGCCCGGAGCCGGGACGACGACGGTCTCATCGGCGAGCGCCTGAGACTGGGCCGTCGGCTGATCGGTCGCCGTCAGGTGTGACGGAGCCGCAGCGGAAGGCTGCGGGACGGTAGCCGGCGTGTAGATCGCCGCGTCGCCGCGCAGCTCGCGCAGGAACTCGAGGTCGGCGAGGTCCTTCGTGTAGAAGCGCTCACGGACGAGTGCGATCGTGAAGGCGACGAGACCGACAAGCACACCGACGACGGTCACCGAGAATGCCGTCTGGAGCTCGTCAGCAAGAACGTTGGGCTGACCCTTGCCGAGCGCGGCCAGAGCCGGCGAGAGCGGAATCAGGGTTCCCATCAGTCCCAGTGCCGGACCAGCGCGCACCAGCAGGCGGACGCGGTCGAGGCGCTTGGAGACGTAGAGGTCGTATTCGATGACGGCGCGCTGCGCGTCGATCGCGTTGGGGGCGAACAACGTGCCAACTGCGGCGCGCTGCAGGTTGTCGTTGTAGGAGTAGGCCTTCAACGTGGCCTGTGCTCCTGCGCTGTCGCCGGCGCGCGTCTGATTGATCGCCTGGCGAGCCACCTGCTCGAACGGAGTCTTCGGCATCTGACTGCGCTTCCATGTCTCGACCGCGAGGCGCCCGAGCTCATAGGCCACCACCAGCAACGCGAGCATTGCGGTGATCAGCACTGGATAGCGCAGCGCTTCCGCCACATCGGCGACGCTCTGCGTGATGGTGTCCCCGACCGAAGTCGCGTAAATCAATGTCACGGTTTGACCCACTCCCTTACTGCCCCAGAAAAAGTAAACGCGAACAGTAACGCGAGCAAATACGCCCACGCATCGTCCACGTCGTCGACCGGCTGAAAGATTGAATTGAGCTGATCGGCAACCGGCGCCGGGAGGGCGCTGATCTGCGTGCCGCCGGCAGCTGATGCGGGAGCCACGGTCGGAGCCGAAAGCAGAACACCCGAGACGGTCTTCAGTCCACCAGTTCCGCTGACGTTCTGCGCGGCGTTGGTGATCGCCGTGGTGTCGACTGCGGAGCTGGTTGCGGCCGTCGGAGGAGTCGGCGAAGTGGTCTGATCCGTCGGAGTCGTGTCCTGCGGCAAGGGAGTCACGCCGGTCTGGTCGGGAACCGTGCTCAGGTTGCCGCCACCGAGAGTGTTTGTGCCCGTTCCCGTACCGGTGCCCACTCCCGTTCCGGTGCCAGTGCCGGTGCCGGTGTTTCCGCCGGTCTTCGGCGTCGGCTCATACGGGTTCTTGGTCGTGCCCTTGGACTTCTTGCGCGAGGTGTACTCGATTCCGCTCTGGCCGTATGAGCCGGTTGTGCGCTCTTTCACGACGACGGTGACCACGTGCTGCGCGCTGCCGGTCGTGGCGTCCTTGGTTTCGATCGAGTTGCCGGAGGTAGCAACCCTCACCGGGTTGTTTTTCGCATCGTACGTGTACCACGTGTACTCGAGGATTCCCTTGGGGGCACCGTTGACAGTCGCGGTCAGCGTGTATTCGCCGGACTTCCTCTTCTTTGAGTTGATCCGAACGCGGAAGATCTTTGCGCCGGCTTCGCCCGGGATGAACGTCAGGCGTGCGTCGCCGGTGGGCACGAAGCTGTCCTGACTGATCGGATCGTCAAGATTCGGCTGTCCGGGGACAATCGACGGGGTCTTCAGCGGACCGAAGCCCGGCAGCTTGCCCGACTCGAGCAGGATCGGCGGACGCTCGGCGTTCGGGTCTCCGAGCGGGACCAGGCGCATCACTCCGTCATCGGCTGTGGCTCCGTAGCGGACCCTGACGAACTGGACGTTCTCGGTCTTCACTCCGCCCTTGGCGAGAATCTCGATCAAGGACTTTCCGGTCAGCCCGACCTCGACGGCCTTCTTCTTGTCCTTCTGGCCCTGCGGAAGAATCTTGTAGGTGATGTTCGATCGCGTGGGCACATCGCTCAGCTTCAGTGAGCCGGATGAGCCGCCCTGCTCGGCGTCAGGCGTGTCGTACACGCTGACCGACTTGGGCAGCACTGCGTCCGCTCCGGCCGGCCGGAACATCACGACGAAGAGCGAGAGCACGAGGCCCACGATCAGGAGCGCGTTCGAGTAGTTGAGTTGGCGTGGCGAGCTTTGGCGGTTCATGATCAGGTAGGTCCTGTGGGAGAGGTGAGTCGGGCTACGACAGCGCTCAGCTTCGACCCGTTCCGGTCAGCGGCTGAAGCCCCCACAGAAGGAACAGATTAACGGTGTTGTTGGATGCGGCCAAGGGTTTGAAGCAGGCATTAACGTGCCCACAGTGTTGAATAAACGGTGGTTTTACTTGTTGCAGCCTGAGCTCTTCTTGGAGCGAGCAACCACCGGGTAGTGCTGCCCGCTGAGCGCGAGTGTCGCGTTGGCGGTCGAAATCCCGAGATAGTCGCCCTTCACGGTCGGCGAGAATCGGAATCCCCCGTTCTTCTGTTGCAGGGCGCGCAGCGAGCGCTTCGCGTTCTTGGAGTAACTGTTCACGATCCCCAGCGCGTCGAACGCTCGGATCGCGTAGGCAGTCGTGTCGGCCTGCGTCTCGCCCTGCGGCGTGTCCGGGTTGTAGCCACCATCCTGATTGCGCTGGTAGGTGATCCACTTGTAGGCGGACTTCAAGGAGCTGCTCTTCCGCGAGACGCCGGCGGCGCGCAGGGCCTCGATCATCAGAGCGCTCGACTCAACATCGTCGCCGGAAGACTTCGACATCGCGAAGTTCCAGCCGTACTTGCCGCGCCGGTCCTTGGCGAAGGTCACTGCCTTCTTGGTGATCGGCTCGTGCGCGGCCTTCAATGCGAGCAGCGCCAGCGCATGGTCAAAGGAAGTCCGCCCGAACTGCCCGCTCTTCGCGTTGTAGTCCGAGGTCAGGATGTTTGGGAGGTTCAGCTCGTTGTTCTTCGGGCCGAAGCAGCCCGGGTTGCGGCCGAGTGCCGTCGCGGCGAGGATCAGCTTGGCCGTGGCACCGGCGCTGCCCGCATAGTTGACCGACTCTTCTTCGACTGGGTCGAGGAACTTCGACATCGTCTTTGACGGCACGCTCACACCGATCTTGCGCGCTGCGGCGAGCGCCGAGATCGTGTCTGAACGGAAGCCCGTTCCGGGAAAGGAGCTGAGGTTGGCCTTGCGGATGAAGGTCACACCCTTGCTTGTGGCGGTCTTGTTCGACACGGCCTGGGCCACGGCCGCTCCGGCCAGCAGGCAGACGATCGACGCAAGCGCGACGAGCAGGTGTGTTCGGTTCAAGTTCTTCATGCTCTGTAGATAACCCCGTAGTGCCTAGAAAGTTCTTGCGGTCAGGCTTTGACGACCTGGATGCGCAGCTCCATGCCCTCGACTGTGGCGAGCTCTCCCGCGTCATTCTCTGCGACCCCGATCCCCACGGTGGTCGCAAGCGTCTCCGCAGCAAGATACTGCTCGTGCTCGCGCGCGGCAACCATCAACGCTTCGTCGCCGCCGATCTGCAAGTCGATGCGGTCCTCGACGGCGAGGCCTGTGTCCTTGCGCGCGTTCTGCACGGCGTGGACGATTTCACGGGCGAGACCTTCGCGCTTCAAGGCATCGGTCACGGTGAGGTCGAGGGCGACTGCGTGCGTGCCCTCGCGCTCGAGCTGGTATCCGTCGAGCGGCGCGAGCACCACCTGGACGTCCTCGGGGCCGAGCAGGAACTCGTCACCGTTGATGCCGAGCCTGATCGGCTCGCCGTTCTGGAGATTCTCATTCGCCTTTGCGCCGTCGAGCGCGGCGATCGCTTCCTTGGCGAGCGGCATGTTCTTGCCGAGGCGCGGTCCGAGCGCCTTGAAGTTGGGCTTGATCTCGAAGCGCGCGAGTTCATCGGCGTCGGTCACGTAGCGAACGGTCTTCACGTTGAGCTCGCCGAGGATCAGGTCCTCGAAGCGGGCGATCGCTTCCTGCTCCTCGCCTGTGGCGACCACGACTATCTCGCCGAGTGGCTGGCGGATCTTGACCTTGGCCTGGGCGCGCGCGGCGCGGGCGAGCTCGACGGCCTGGCGGGCAGTCGCCATGTCGGCTTCGAGCTTCGCGTCGGCGAGTGCGGCGTCCGGCTGCGGGAAGTCGGTGAGGTGGACTGAGTCAGCGCCATCTGCGCCGGCGAGCTTCGAGTAGATCTCGTCGGCGATGAACGGAGTGAACGGCGCGATCAGCTGCGAGATCGTGGTCAGGCACTCGCGCAGCGTTGCGATCGCGTCGGGGTCCGCATCCCAGAAGCGGCGGCGCGAGCTGCGCACGTACCAGTTGGAGAGATCGTCGACGAGGTCATCGATCGCCTTGCCGGCGGCCGTCGCGTCGTAGTCGTCGAGTCGCTCGGAGACGGTGGCCACCGTTGACTGCAGGCGGCTGAGCGCCCAGCGGTCGAGGTCGCCGCGCTCTGCGGGCGGCTTGGCGCCGCTGCCGTCCTGGTCTCCGGTGTTGGCGTACATCACGAGGAAGCCGAAGGTGTTCCAGAGCGTGAGCAGGAACTTGCGCACGGACTCGCCGACCGTCTCGGAGGAGAAGCGGTAGCCCGCCCACGGCTCCTTGCTGGTCAGGTAGTACCAGCGGAAGGCGTCGGCGCCGTGCTCGTCGATCACGTCCCACGGGGCGACGACGTTGCCGCGGCTCTTGCTCATCTTCTGACCCTCGGGGTCGAGGATCAGGCCGAGGCAGAGCACCGTTTCATAGGAAGGCTTTTCAAACAGGAGCGTGCTGACCGCGAGCAGGCTGTAGAACCAGCCGCGCGTCTGGTCGAGCGCCTCGCAGATGTAGTCCGCGGGGAAGCGCTGCTCGAAGAGCTCCTTGTTCTCAAACGGGTAGTGCCACTGCGCGAACGGCATCGAGCCGCTGTCGTACCAGGCGTCGATCACCTCGGGGACGCGGCGCATCGTGCCGGATCCGGACGGCGCCGGGAAGGTGAACTCGTCGATGTAGGGGCGATGCGGATCCTCGACCGGCTTGCCGGCGAGTTCCTCGAGCTCGGCGTAGCTGCCGATCACGATGCGTTCGTCGGGGTCCTCGTCGTTGATCCAGACCGGGAGCGGCGTACCCCAGTAGCGCTCGCGCGAGAGCGCCCAGTCGATGTTGTTCTCCAGCCAGTTGCCGAAGCGGCCTTCCTTGATGTGCGGCGGATACCAGCTGATGCCTTCGTTGCCGGCGAGCATGCCGTCGCGGATCGCGGTCGTCTGGATGTACCAACTGCCCTTGGCGTAATAGATCAGTGGAGTCGAGCAGCGCCAGCAGTGCGGGTAGGAGTGCTCGTACTTGAAGGATCGGAAAAGCAGGCCGCGCGAATCGAGCGAGGCGATCAGTTCTTCGGTCAGTTCGGGATCCTTGACGAAGCGGCCTTCAAATCCGACGACCTGGTCGGTGTAGTTGCCGTCGAGGCCGACCGGGTTGTAGAGCGTGTCCTGCTGGGTCGGATCGAAGATTCCGTGAGCGGCGGCGACCGTGTAGTCGTCCTCACCGAAGGCCGGGGCGATGTGCACGAGGCCGGTGCCGTCTTCGGTGGTGACGAAGTCGCCGGCGATAACGGGGCTCGGCGCCTGCGGGCGGTCGGTGAGCTCGAAGACAGGACCGTCGTAAGCGAGCTCGGTGAGCTGCTCGCCGGAGAGCGTCTCGATCGCGATCGCGTCCTCGCCGAGGACCTTCTCGACGAGCGCGTTGGCGAGGATCAGCGTGGCGCCTTCGTATTGAACCTTGGCGTACTCGACGCTCGGATTCACGGCGACGGCAACGTTCCCCGGAAGGGTCCAGGGAGTGGTCGTCCAGACGAGCAGGTGGGTGTCGGGTTCGCCCGTGACCGGCAGCTTCACGTAGACCGACGGGTCCTCGACGTCCTTGTATCCCTGCGCGACCTCGTGACTCGAAAGCGCGGTCCCGCAACGCGGGCAGTAGGGCACCACGCGGTGGCCTTCATATAGGAGGCCCTTGTTGTCGATCTCCTTGAGCGACCACCAGACCGACTCCACGTACTCATTCGACATCGTCTTGTACGGGTCATCGAGGTCGATCCAGAAACCGATGCGCTCGGTCAGCGCGTTCCAGTCCTCCACGTAACGCAGCACGCTGTCGCGGCACTTCTCGTTGAAGGCGCCAATGCCGTAGTTCTCGATCTCGTGCTTGTTCGAGAGTCCGAGCTCTTTCTCGATCTCAAGCTCGACGGGCAGGCCGTGGCAGTCCCAGCCGGCCTTGCGGTCGACTTTGAATCCCTGCATCGTCTTGTAGCGCGGGAAGATGTCCTTGAAAACGCGGCTGAGAACGTGGTGGCTTCCCGGTCGGCCGTTGGCAGTCGGCGGGCCCTCGAAGAAGACGAACCGGTCAGCACCTTCGCGCTGCTCGAGCGACTTCTCGAAGACGCCGAGCTCCTTCCAGCGACGCAGAATGCGTTCCTCGATCTGGGGGAACGACTCCCCCTGCTTGATTGGCTCAAAAACTGGCATTTGCAGGGGGTGAGTCTATGTGGCGGAGGCTCAGCCGAATGTCGGCAGGTAGTTCAGAGTCTTCTGCTCGATCAGCTGGTAGCTGCCGGTCACGGTGCCAACGGGCACGCGTCGGAAAGCCTTAACGCCCTGCTGCGAGGGATCGAACACCGTGGCGCGCGACATCAGCAGAACCGCAGTCTTCTTGTCGAAGAGGATCTCGCTCTCGACCCCACGGTCGCGCCAGATGAACTTCTGGCCCTGGCGGCCGAACGCGTCGGTGCCTTCGCCGGCGGCTTTCACTCCGGGGAAGTAGGCCAGCGCGCGGACGCGCGCGGCCAGCAGATCCGCCGGAAGCGGTGCGTTGTTTGACTCGGTGAGGTAGACCCAGAGATTGTCCTTGACGCCGGGACCCTCGATCAGCGCGGCGCGCTGTTTCGCCGGCAGCTTCGCGAAGAGTTCCCGTTGCGCCTTCCACTCCTTTGACGCCTGCGCGTTCATGCGGTCGTAGATCGCCTTGGGGTCGCGGGGATACTTGGCGAGCTGCGCCGGTGTGAGCATCTCGCCGCCGAAAACGAGCTGGCCGTTTGCCTGCCACGTAGCGGGAACCCACTCGGGACCGTCAATACCGGAGATACCCATCACGCCATGAGACTTGTTGTAGGTCATGACTCGATGATTGATCGCGCGAAGTCGCTTTCGGCCGGAAGCCGTCTTGTAGAGCTCTTCGTGCTTCTTGAATGAGTCGAAGTACTGCTCGCCGTTCTTCCTGTCCTTGGCAGTCGGGTAGGTCGGGATGCCGCCGCGCATGCGACCGCGGCCGTTCTTCACGATGCTGATCGCCCACTCCTGTTCGCTCGACGACTGGTAGACGAACGTGTCGTAGAGCTGCCCCATCTGATCGATGCCGCCCTCGATCTGGCCCATACCGGTCCCGCGAATCTTCTGGTACTGGAACTGCGTTGGCGTCGGATGCGGTGAGACGGCGATGCGATCCGCAACGTCTGCGAGCGCGTCCTGGACCCCGACGTTGGTGTCGCCCCTGCCGATGCCGAACACGAGCATCAGCGCGATCGCGCACACGCCGAGCGCGGCGACTGCAATCGCAAATCCGCGACGTCGCGAGCGGGTCGGACGAGGCGGGGGCGTGCTTGTGAGGCGTTGCTCGCGCTCGGCTCGGATGATCGCGATGTCGAGTTCGCGGCCGAGGTCGGCGATCACATGCGGGAGTTCAGTATTTGTGTCAAACATTCTCAATCACCTCTACCGGCACCGCGTCTTCGACGACGCCCTTCAGTTTCTTCAGCGCCCGACTCACCCGTGCCCGCGCGACGTCCTCGCTCACTCCCATCGCGCCCGCGACCTCCTCGTAGCTCCGCTCCTGCACGACCCGCAGTTCCAGCGCGGTGCGGTGCTTGTCCGAGAGATCGCGCAGCGCCGTCGCGACGGCTCCGCGAAGCTCGGCAGTGCCGGCCAGATCCTCGATTCGCTCGAGATCGTCGTCGTGCACCTCCGGAACAGCGAGTCCGATTCGATCGACAGCGCGGCGCTCGGTTTTGCCGCTGCGGTAGAAGTCGAGCAGCATGTTGTTGGCGATGCCGAACACCCAGGCCCGGCCGACTTCCGGTCCGTTGCAGGCCGCGCGCTTCTCGTACGCGGTCGCGAACGTCTCCGCCATGAGTTCAACGGCCGCTTGCGCGTCAAAGGTGCGGCGCATCAGGTAGCGGAGCAGCAACGGCGAATGCTCGCTGTACAGCGCCGATATGTCTTCGTGGGTCAAAGGCATCGGTGCTTAGTGTCGCGACGCGGAATTCTGTGACCAGCGACCGGAGAGGACGCGTGTTCCGTTCCCGATCAACCGCACGAAGTTCAGCACCGAGAAGGCGATCCAGGCCCCGACGATCGCGTGCGGCGCGTCGATCAACAAGTAGGCGACGGGCAGGCAGGCGCTCGTCGCCGCGAGCATCACGAACATCATCACTCGCGAATCGCCGCCGCCGAGCATCACGCCGTCCCAGCCGTAGACGAGCGAGCTGAAGAGGACGTAGACGACGAACAGCCACCAGACATTGCCGATCTGATCGAGCACGGCGGCGTCGCTCGTGAAGGCCTGGGGAAGCAGGTCGTGGCCTGCCGCCAGAAGCAATGCGAGGACTGCGCCGGCGTAGAAAGAGAGCACCGTCACGCGCATCGCGTAGGACTGGGCCGACTCGCGAGCGGCGGCGCCAAGTTCGCGGCCGATCAGCGTCTGCCCGGCGATTGCAATCGAGTCCATCACGAGTGCCAGGAAGATCATCAGCTGGAAGAGCACCTGGTTGGCGGCGAGGTCTGTCGCGCCGACGCGCGCGAGCAGCGCATTGATGCCGTTGAAGCAGAGAAGCATCAGACCGGTGCGGATGAAGAGGTCGCCGCCGACGCTGATCAGCGCGCGCATGCGCTCACGGACGATCTTCAGGTGGCCGGCGAGCACGTCGCGCATGGTCCAGACGAATGCGACTGCCGCGCCGACCTGCGCGATCACCGTGCCCCAGGCGCTCCCGGCGATCCCCCACTCGAAGCCGTAGATGAACAGCACTTCGAGCAGCAGGTTCACGATGTTGCTCGCGACGAGGATCTTCAGTGGCACGTTCATGCGCTGCGTCCCGCGCGCCCAGCCCTGGCCGGCGAGCGCAATCATCACGAACGGCGCGCCGAGGGCGCTGATGCGGATGTAGGTGGTGGCGTGGTCGGCGACTGCCCCGTGCGCCTGGAGCAGTCCAGTGATCGGTTCCGCCAACGCCACGCCAAGCACGGTCAGCGTGAGTCCGATCGCAATCGCGAGCCAGACCGCCTGCGCCGTGATCGATCCGACCTGGTCCTCGTTGCCCGATCCGTGGGCGTTGGCCACGTGAGTGGTCGTGGCGTTGGCGAGAAAGTTGAAGAGCCAGAAGATGCTGGCGAGGAACGTGGCGGCGAGGCCGAGGGCGGCGAGCTGGACGGTGCCGAGGTGGCCGACGACGGCGGTGTCAACGAGCAGGTAGGTCGGCTCAGCTGCGAGCGCTCCGAGGGCTGGCAGGGCGAGCCGAACGATGTCCCGGTCGCGGGCGCTGTTGGCGAAGGTCACCCGAGAGAGGCTAATTGCGCCCAGCGTGCCGTATCTCCGGGCACAGTCCGGCAAGGATTCCGGCTTGCTTGAGTGTCGTCTGCGAGAGGCGCGGGTAATCGTCGACGTAGCGGTAGTCGACGAGCGCCTGACTCCAGATCGTGGTCCCGGCCGGCCGAATGTGACCAGTGATTTTCCGCGGCGTCGTCAGGACACTCCCGAAGTAGGTGACCAGCGAGGTCTTCGCATCGAAGTAGAGACTTGTGCGAATTCCCCCAACGGTGTGCGCGAATCCAATCGCGGAGTTGCCGAGCGGATCAGATGTGCGACCTGACGTGCTCACGCCGGGGATCTCGGCCAGGGCACCGATGACGGCAGCGCGCTGCGCCGGCTTCAGCGATGGCGCGCCGCCGTACATCGCGTAGGCGATCGACTGCCATACGACTTCGTTGTCGCCGCCCGGACCGACGTAACCGTGAGGCACGCTGCGCTTGAAGAGTCGGTACGCCTGCTTTGGATCGGTCGGGATTTCTGTGTTCGGGGGGAGATTCAATGCGCTGGCTGGGGACCTTGAGCCGCCGGAGTTCGCGAGCACGCTCCGGCACGCGATTTCGCGGCTCCGCGCAGGTTCAGAGCCATGAAGTCTGAGGTAGGCCTTGCGATCCGCCGCACTGGTGAACTTGGGCGGCGCGAACGCGATTCGCATCCAGCCTTTCTTGTCTCCGGCGCGGTGCCAAATCTCGGTTTGCTCGGACCATGACGCTGAGTAGTCATTCGACCTCTGAAGGAAGCTCTTTCCGAGAATCGTGACCACGCGCTTTTCGTATAGAACGGAGTTCGCGTGCGTTGCCGGCTGGTCGTATGCGGTCTTCACCACGGCCGCGACGGCGTCCTGAACGGTGAAGAGCTTTCCCTCACCCGAGCCACCCGTCAGTGAGAGGATGACCATGACGCCGGCAACGGCGGCCCCGAGAGCAAACGTCCCGCCGCCGACCTTCCACGCGCGCCGGGCCCTTCTTCCCTCGGCTGACTCTTGCGCAACGAACGCCGAAGCAAGTCGCGTTCCTTGTTTGTCGATCGACCCAAGTCGCTCCTCAGACATGTTCAATCACCTCGTCCATGCGCGCGACATCCAGCCGCTCACGCAGTTGTTTCAATCCACGACTGACTCGGGCGCGGGCAACTTCCTCACTCACATCGAGCTTCTCTGCCACCAGTGGATACGGAAGCTCATCCACCACGCGTAGGCGCACCGCAGTGCGCTGCTCAAGGCTCAGGTCGGCGAGCGCATCGCGCACGGCGCCGCGCAGCTCGGAGGACCCGGCCAGCGCTTCGATCCGCTCGAACTCTTCCACGGGGACCACTGTCTGCTCGACGCCGAGCTTCTCCATCGCGCGCCGCTCAATCGCTCCACTGCGGAAGTACTGCTTCAACAGATTGTTCGCGATCCCAAACAGCCAGGAACTCGCTTCGACGTCGCTCGAGCCGCGGTACTTCTTGCGCTGCTCAAAGGCCACAGCGAAAGTCTCGCCGACCACGTCGACCGAGACCTGCGCGTCAAACGTCCGCCGCATCGCAAACTTCAGGATCGCGTCGGCGTGCGCTTCGTAGAGCGCGGATATGTCAGTCCCGGTGAGCTTCATCTGAGTACTTACAGACGTAAGTGGCACTCGCCAGTGTTTCTGTGACCGACGAGCGAGTGAAGTAGTGTCACAGGCAGGTTTTCCGGCGCTGACCTTGCTGTCGCGCCCGCCATCCATCCCCACCCTCAGCACGAATCCAAGGAGAAACACAGTGCCGTCCGCAAAGACTCCCGCCGCGAAGAAGCCTGCTGCAAAGAAGGCCCCGGCGAAGAAGCCTGCCGCCAAGAAGACTGCGACCGCCACCAAGACCACGGCCGCCCGCAAGAACAGCACCTCTGCTTCCAAGCCTGCGCGCAAGCCCGTCGGCAAGAAGCTGTGGGGCGGCGAGACCGACAAGGCCGTCTCCAACTTCCCGGTCTCCGGTCACCCGATGCCGCTGCCGGTGATCCGCCAGCTCGGACTGATCAAGGCCTCGGCGGCGCGCGCCAACAAGGACCTCGGCCTGCTCAAGCCCGGAATCGCCAACAGGATTGCCGCCGCCGGCGACGAGATCGCCAACGGCCAGCACGACGGTCAGTTCCCGATCGATGTCTTCCAGACCGGCTCTGGCACCTCGAGCAACATGAACACCAACGAGGTCATCGCGAACCTCGCCGGTGACGGCGCGCACGCCAACGACCACGTCAACCTCGGTCAGTCGAGCAACGACGTCTTCCCGAGCGCCGTGCACCTCGCCGCGCTCGCCGAGATCGACAACAAGCTGATCCCGAACCTGAAGACCCTCGAGAAGTCGCTGGCCAAGAAGTCGCGCCAGTTCAAGAACTCCGTGAAGTCCGGCCGTACGCACCTGATGGACGCTGTCCCGGTCACGCTGGGCCAGGAGTTCGGCGGATACGCAGCTCAGGTCCACCTGGGCATCGAGCGCGTTGAGGCGACGCTGCCCCACGTGCGCCAGATCCCGCTCGGCGGCACCGCCACCGGCACCGGCCTGAACACGCACAAGCGCTTTGCGCAGCTCACGCGCAAGTACATCAAGCAGGGCTCCGGCATCACGGTGCTCCCGCCACAGGACCCGTTCGAGGCGCAGGCGAACCGCGATGCTCTCGTCGAGCTTTCGGGCGCGCTGAAGGTCGTGGCCGTCAGCTTCACCAAGATCGCCAACGACCTCGCCCTGATGGGCTCCGGTCCGCGCGCCGGCATCGGCGAGATCTTCCTGCCCGAACTGCAGAAGGGCTCGTCGATCATGCCGGGCAAGGTCAACCCCGTGATTCCTGAGGTCGTGCTTCAGGTGTCCGCGCAGGTGATCGGCAACGACACGGCGATCACCGTCGGCGGCATGCAGGGTCAGTTCGAGCTGAACGTGCGCATCCCGCTGATCGCGAAGAACCTGCTCGAGTCGATCCAGCTGCTCTCCAGCGCTGCACACCTCCTGGCCACCAAGTGCGTTGACGGCATCGAGGCCAACAAGGCCGGCCTGAAGGCCTCGGCCGAGAACACGCTCGCCGCCGCCACCGCGCTGAACCCGCACATCGGTTACGACAAGGCCGGCGAGATCGTCAAGGAAGCCGCGTCATCCGGCCGCAACCTCAAGGAAGTCGCACTTGAGCGGGGCGTCAAAGCGGACATCTACAACCTCGCCATGGACCTGAAGAAGATGGCGCTCGGGGACAAGTAGCCCCCGGCGCTTTCAGCACTACTTGCAGACCTTGAACTTGACCCGCTTCTTCGAGATGGTGCCGTCGTCATAGACGGCCTTCAGCTCGAGGGAGTGGGTCTTCTTGTTCTTCAGCTTCAGCTTTTCGATCTTCAGGTCAAAGCGGAACGGGCTCTTCCTGCTGGTGGCCTTCTTCTTGCCGTCGATCTTCACGGTCGCTGACTTCACCCGCACGCGCGACTGGTAGTTGGCGTGGATCGGCAGCTTCTTGCGCAGGCACTTCTTGTACTTCTTCAGCGTCTGGATGCCGAAGCAGTTGGTCAGGTTCATCGGCGTGGTGACGGTCCTGAACGCGCCGGTGTACGCGTAGAAGTTGTAGGTGAAGTTCGGGAGCGCCGGCGCCTTGTTGTAGGTCGGGCACGACAGTGATCGCAGCAGACCCTGCGGTCCGCCGTCGATGTGGAAGATGAGCTTCGAGAATCCGACCTGCGGAATGTTGTCGAACGTGGTCTCGATCTGATTGTTCTTCGCGCCGACGTAGCGATTTGAGCCAAGTTGCGTGAAGGTGATCGCGCCGCGTACGCGCAGGCCGAGGTCCGGCAACCCGGAGGTCGCGTTGCGCTTGACGAGGTAGACGTCGCCCGTGAGGCCCGCACGGATCAGCGGAGTTTCGATCTTCACCGAGCCAACGCGCGCGGACTTCGCGCAGGTGTCTGCATTGAAGTCGCCGATCGTGCAGGTGCGGCCGAGCTGCTGAACGTCGACGTTGATCGAGGCGGGGATGGTGGTGACGATCTTCTTCGGGCTGGTCGAAGCCTGGCCATCGCCCTGAACGCCCGGGTTGGTGATCGTGAAGTCGAATGACGGCGCGGTGTCGCGATTGGGCGTGTCGATGCCGACCGTGCCGTTGACCGGGAACGGGATCGAGCTCGCGTTGGAGCAGTCGGGGTTGGTGACTGAAGGCTGAATCGTCATGAAATCATTCGCGCCGCCGAGCGGGTTTGCGTCGGCATTGGAGTTGCCGAACCAGGCCTTGGCCCAAGCGCGGGTCGTCCACGGTTGACAGCTGGTGGAACTGGTCATGAACGCGTGGCCGTTGGGGAGCGTGCCGAGGAAGCGGACGAGCATGCGCTCGATACGAAGGTCCTGCCACACATCAAGGTTGCCGTTCCAGACCTGTTGCGGAATGTCATCAACCGTCACGGTCTTCAGTCGAAGATCCTCAGACGAAACCGGGTTGATCGAAAGCTTGAGCCGAATTTCCTCGCCAATATGAACGGGGCCCTTGACGCGCACGCCGATCTCGGCCGGAACCTCCGACTCGGTTTTCAGCAGAGAAACCTTCGTCCAGCCATCACCCTCTGAGTCGTAGTTGCTGCGTGAGCGTGGCCCGACCGGAATGATCGACAGGGCGCTGGGCGATGCCTGGCTGCCGAGCATCAACGAGTAGTCGAGCCAGATGTCGCCAACCGTGGCCGAGTCCGGGCACTCACCGGTCTCGAAGGTTGAAGGATCGCAGCGCTCGTCGTAGGGGATCGCGTTCGGGTTGCCGATCAGGCCCGGCGGCGTCTCGACAACAAGGCTCTTCACCGTCTCGCGATAGTCGGTGCCTGCGGGGTACGTGTCGGGATCCTCAACACCATTCGTGAATCCGGTCGCGCCGTAGCTGAAGCTCATGTCAACGTTCAGATCGGCGTGCGCGCCGAGCGACGGGTCGCCCGTCACACCGGTCACGGCAATCGTGGTTCCACTGGGTCCTTGGAAGATGTCAGGACTGCCATGCGAGTACGTCGTGTCGAGTGTGGGCAGCACATTCGCGCTCGCACCGGAGGCCGCGAAGATCATCGTCGCGCTCGCGACCAGGAGCACCAAAAGGTTTCGGATCGACATCATTCACGCACCTTGAAATTCGCGGTCGAACTCAAGGCTTGCGAAAGTCGCCATTGTTTGAAACATTCCTGCCATGCCCCAGTCCTCCCAAACGTGAAACAAATCGACGCCGGGGGAAACGTCTGCCGCCCCCCGGCTATGAGCTCAGTTGCTCAGCATTCTACCTATCGGCGAACAGCCATGTTCGCTTTAGGGGCATTCAGCATTTCTTGAACGTCGCCGTCTTCTTCGAGACGGTGCCGTCGTCATAGGTTGCCTTCAGTTCAAAGGAGTGCCTGCCGGGCTTCAGCTGCCCTATCGGCAGGTCGAAGCGGAACGGGCTGCTCTTTCGCGTGGCCTTGCGTTTTTTGTCGACCTTCAGCACAACGCGCTTCAAGCGGCTGCGCGACTGGTAGTTCGGGTGGATCGGAAGGATCGAATGCAGGCACTTCGGGTACTTCTTCAGTTGCTGAATCCCGAAGCAGTTGGCCATGTTCAGCGGCGTGGTGCTGGTCGCGGTGGCGCCCGTCCAGGCCGTGAAGTTGTAGGTGAAGTTCGGCACCGCCGGCGCCTTGTTGTACGTGGGGCACGAGAGCGAGCGCAGCAGACCGTTGGGGCCGCCGTCCAGATGGAACGTCAGCTTGCTGAACCCGATCTGCGGGATGTTGTCGAAGGTCGTCTCGATCTGGTTGAACCTGGCGCCGACGTAGCGATTTGATCCCAGCTGAGTGAAAGTGATCGCGCCGCGGAGCCGCAGACCCAGGTCCGGAAGGCCTGAGCCGGCGACGCGCTTGACGAGGTAGACATCGCCGGTCAGGCCGGGGCGCAGCAGCGGCGTTTCGATCTTCACCGATCCGACGCGCGTGCTCGCAGCACACGTGTCCGCGTTGAAGCTTGCGATCGGGCAGGTGCGGCCCAGTTGCTGGACGTCGACGTTGAGCGACGCGGGAATTGTCGTGACGATCTTCTTCGGGCTGGTCGAGACGGCGCCGTTGGCCTGCACGCCGGGATTGTCGATCGTGAAGTCAAACGCCGGCGAATAGTCGCGCTTGGGCGCGTCGATCGCAACGTTGCCCGTGATCGGGAAGGGAACGCTCCCCTGATTCGTGCAGTCGGGCGTGATCTCGGAGGTGTTCCCCTGCTTGAAGCCGTTGATACCCGTGCGCAGGGGATCGGCGTCGAGATTGTCGTTGACGAAGTGGGCACGCGACCAGATCGTCGTCTTCCACTTCTCACAGCTGGTCGGGTTGGTCATGAAAGCGTTTCCGTTTGCCAGGCGACCGTAGAAACGGATCTGCTGGAACGAAATGCGGAAGTTGCCGAGCAGTGTGCCCTCCGGGCTGGCGCTGGCCGGTCCGGCAAGCAGCTGGCGGTCGATGCCGAACGCTCGGGTGCGCAGCTGAAGCTGGCCGTCAGTGTCGGGACTGATCTCGAGGGTCTGGCGGATCGCATGGAATCCGAACGGTGGTTTCACATAGATCCCGATCTTGGCCGGCACCTCGGGGTCGGTCTTCAAGAGTGCGAGCTTGGTGAATCCCTCCCAGTCCTCAGGGGTGTAATCCGGCTCAACCGGAAGCACATCGATATTGATGTAGTTCTTGCCCGGCACAGGGGCGGAAGTCGGTCCACCCTCGTCGGCTCCCTTGGCCAGCAGGGTCGTCGTGATCGTGTAGCGACCGACGACCGCGGAGTCAGGACAGACGCTCGTCTCGAATGTCGAGATGTCGCAGCGCTCGGCGTATGGAACGGCGTTCGGGTTGCCGACCAAGCCTGCGGGCGAGTCCACGACGATGTCCTTGACGCTCTCGCGGAAGTCCGAGGGCTGGGGGTAGGTCGCCGGGTCCTCGTAGGCGAACGTGTCGTCATACAGAGTGCCGGTCGCGCCGTACTTGAAGTGCATGTCGACCGTGTAGTCAGCGTGCGCGCCGAGCACATTGTTGGGCTGATCGACGTAGGTCGTGTATCCGGTCGGCGAGTCCGGGGGGATCATCAGTTCATCGGAGAGCGTCGTGCTGACGGACGGGATCACTTTGGCCCCGGCGCCCGAGACCACGAGCAGACAGATTGCGAGGGCGATCAGCGGTACCACTGACTTGAGCGAGCGATTCATCGGATTCCTCAGCGACAGACTTTGAATTTGGATTTCTTGACCGAGACGGTTCCGTCGTCGTACGTGGCCTTCAGCTCGAAGGTGTGCCTGCCGCCTTTGGTGTCCTTGAGCTTGAGCTTCTTGAGCTTCAGGTCGAAGCGGAACGGACTCCTTGTGCTCGAAGCCTTCTTCTTGCCGTCGATCTTCACCGTGACGGTCCTCAGGCGCGAGCGCGACTGATAGTTCGGGTGGATCGGCAGCTTCTTGTGCAGGCAGGCCGGATACCTCTTCAGCTGCTGGATGCCGAAGCAGTTCTTCATGTTCAGCGGCGTGGTGCTGGACGAAGTCGCGCCCGTCCAGGCAGTGAAGTTGTAAGTGAAGTTCGGGAGCGCAGGTGCCTTGTTGTAGGTCGGGCACGAGAGCGAGCGCAGCAGGCCGTTCGCGCCGCCGTCAAGGTGAAAGCTCAGCTTGGAGAATCCGACCTGCGGGATCTCGTCGAACGTCGTCTCGATCTGGTTGTACTTGGCACCCACATAGCGGTTCTTGCCGAGTTGCGTGAATGTGATCGCGCCGCGTACGCGCAGACCCAGATCCGGCAGGCCCGACGTGCTGTTCTGTTTGACGAGGTAGACGTCGCCGGTCAGGCCAGCGCGGAGCAGCGGTGTCTCGATCTTCACCGAGCCGACGCGGCTGGTTGCAGGACATGAATCGGCTTTGAAGTTCGCAAGCTGGCAGACGCGTCCGAGCTGCTGCACGTCAACGTTGAGCGAGGCCGGGATTGTCGTGACGATCCTCTTCGGGCTGGTCGAGACGTTGTCGTCCAGGGCGTAGATGCCCGGGTTGTCGATCACGAAGTCGAACGCCGGCGAGGTGTCGCGATCGGGGCTGCTGATCGTGACCTTGCCGGCGGCCGGGAACGGGACCGCGGCGCTGTTTGAGCAGTCCGGGAGAACGGTTGACGGAGCAGTGGTGACCGCAAATTCATTGGTGCCCGATCGCCGCGGGTCAGAGTCGAGGTTCGTATTGGAGTGGTAGGACCGCGCCCAGGCAGTGGTGGTCCACTCAGTGCATGACGTGGGGTTGGTCATGAACGCGTTGCCGTTCGAGAGTCGGCCGGGGAACTTGATCTCGAACGAGCTGATCCTCAGGTTCCCGACATGCTCATCAGTGGCCGTGCTGAAGAGTTGATGCGCGATCTCTGGCGCATCTGTGCGCAGGCGCAAGTCACCGTCGGTGTCGGGAGCAATCTCGAGGATCTGGTGAATCGGCTTGAAGGCATTCAGCGGGGGAAGCACCTTCAGGCCGATTTTCGCGGGAACTTCCTGATCGGTTTGCAGCAGCGACAGCCTCGTGTACTGCGCGGTGGAACCCGGCTGGTATGTCGTCTGGGGAACGATCCTGAAGGTCTGGTACGTACCCCCGGGCTCGGGCTGGATGAAGACGTCGCCGACTGCATCCGCTTCTTCTTGATTCAGCGGAATCAGAGTGGCGACGACGGTGGCGCTTCCGATCGTTGAGGACGCCGGGCAGTTGCCGTTTTCGAACACAGCAATCGGGCACCGCTCGTCATATGGGATTGCGTTGGGGTTTCCGACCAGTCCAGGCGGGATGTCCACAAGTACCTGTTTCACGGTTTCGCGAAAGTCGGTCGTGTCGATGTAGGTTGCCGGGTCTTCGATCGGCGGAACGCCCCTCACGCCTGATGAGACCGTGCCTGTTGCGCCGTAACTGAAGCCGAGGCTCAGGTTGAAGTCGGCGTGCTGGCCGAGCTTCGTGGCGGGAACGGTCACGGTCGTGGTGGCACCGGTGATGCCGGTCGGAACGACCAGCGTCTGCGTGAGCGAGGTGGTCACTGACGTGGCGACCCGGGCACCCGCCCCGCTGACGACGAACAAGCACACGGCCATCGCGAGTGCGTTGACTACCGCGACTGCTTTGCTGCGGCTGAACAGATCCAACTTTTCTCCCTTGGTGCGTGAGCTGGACGCGCGCGCTACCGCTACTGGCCGCTTCACCGTGTGCACACCCTGAATGTTGCGGTCTTCTTCGAGACCGACTTGTCGTCGTACGTGGCCTTCAGCTCAAACGTGTGCCTCTTCCTGGGCTTGAGCTTCAGCTTCTTGATCGGAATGTCAAAGCGGAAGGGGCTGTGCTTGCGCGAGGCCTTGCGCTTGCCGTCGACCTTCAGCACCACGCTCCTGACGCGCGAGCGCGACTGGTAGTTCGGGTGGATCGGGAGGATCGAGTGCAGACACTTCGAGTACTTCTTGAGCTGCTGAATGCCGAAGCAGTTGGACATGTTCAGCGGTGTTGTGCTGGTGGCGGTGGCGCCCGTCCAGGCAGTGAAGTTGTACGTGAAGGTCGGAAGCGCCGGCGCCTTGTTGTAGGTCGGGCAGTCGAGTGAGCGCAAGAGACCGTTGGGGCCGCCGTCGAGGTGGAAGGTCAGCTTGCTGAAGCCGATCTGCGGGATGTCTCTGAACGTCGTCTCGATCTGGTTGTACTTCGCGCCGACGTAGCGATTGGTCCCCAGCTGCGTGAAGCTGATCGCGCCGCGCAGCCGTAGGCCGAGGTCGGGAAGACCGGAGCTGCTGTTCTGCTTGACCAGGAAGACGTCCCCGGAGAGACCGGGGAGCAGCAACGGCGTCTCGATCTTCACGGTTCCGACCCGGCTGCTCAGCGGACAGTTGTCGGCCTTGAAGAGCGCCGCCTGGCAGACGCGTCCGAGCTGCTGAACGTCAACGTTGATCGAAGCTGGGATCGTCGTGACGATCGTCTTTGGCGTGGTCGAGACGATGTCGCCGTCGGCCTGAACGCCGGGGTTTGTGATTGTGAAATCGAAGGATGGCGAGGTGCTGCGGTTCGGGGAACTGATCGCGACGTTGCCACTGATCGGGAATGGCACGTCTTCGCCGTTGGTGCAGTCCGGCGTGATCGTGCTCTCGTTGCCGGCGACGAGATCCGGCGCGCCGGTGCCGAGTGGGTCAGCATCGAGGTTCGTGTTGTCGAAGTTTGCTTTCGCCCAGATCTTTGAGGCCCACGGCTTGCAGGCCGTGGGGTTGGTCATGAACGCGCGGCCGTTCTTCAGACGGCCCCACAACTTGAGCACCATCTTGTCGATGCGGAATGCGGCCATGGTCGTGTTCGGCGGATCGTCGGTCGGCTTGCTGATGATCGTGTCGCGGATGCCGTCGGGCGTGGTCGTGCGCAGTCGAAGATCGCCGTTGGTGTCAGGGACAACCTTCATGACGGTGAGGATCGGACCGCCGAGCGAGAACCACGGCAGCACGCGGATGCCGATCAGGGCGGGCACTTCCGGGTCGGTCTGGAGCAGCGAGACCCGGGTGATGCCGCCGTTGCGAACACGCGGGCCGATCGTGGCGCCGATGTAGCTGTTGTCGCCGACGACCAACGGCAGCGATGCGGTGTCTTCCGGCGCCGGCAAGAGCAGCGTCTTGATCGTGAATTCGCCGACGGTGGACGAAGCCGGGCAGATGTCGGTGAGGAACGTGTCCATCGGGCAGCGCTCTGCGAACGGGACGGCGTTCGGGTTGCCGACGAGCCCGGGCGGCGTGTCAACGACCAAAGTCTTGAGCGAAGAGCGCCACTCGGGGTATGTCGCGGGATCCTGTGCAACTCCGTATCCGTTCGCAAGCGAAACGAGACCCGTCGCGCCGTAGCCGAAGTTCATGTCAACCGTCAGGTCGGAGTGCTGGCCCAGCTTCACCGCCGGGACGGTGATCGTCGTGGTTGCGCCGGTGTTACCGGTCGGCACGACCTGATCCAGCGTCAACGAAGTCGTCACGGATGGAACGATCTTCGCCCCCGCGCCAGAGACGACGAGGAGGCACACCGCGATCGCGAGTGCGTTGACAAGAACGGCTGCCTTGCGGCGGCTGTGCTGATCCATCTCTTCCCCTAATGAAATCGAATGCCCGGGACCACTGGACGGCACGCCGTCCGGGCTCAGTGTGGTCCCCAGACGTTCACGGTAACCCAATGGTCAGCCCGGGGTGAGCACGACCGTTCGGTCCGGAATTAGCCCATATGACGGCTCTGTAAAGGGGTACGTGGTGGTACTTCTTGCGGCGCCCAATGCCGGAGCGGGTTTGCACGGATCGTCACTACTGACGCTGCATACAACAATGCGATCCCGCTGCCGGAGCGAAAACCGCAAAATACCTCGTATTGGGAGTAGATTCGCGCGATGCAGATCGTGCTTCTCGCGCTCGACCCGAATGAACCGGCTCCCAGCTGGATGCCGATTGTCGCCCTGGCGATTCCGGTGGTGATCATCGCGGCCGTGCTGATCCCGGCCCTGCGCTACCGCGCGCGGCACAAGAAGGCGATGCGCCGTTCACGCGGAGGCGTCGGCGAGGACTCCGTCGCGCTCGGGTCATCCGCATCGATCTCTGACGGCGCAACCTACAGCGTCGACGGACTGCGCAAGGCGCTCGCCGTGAAGCCAGAGGATCACGGCCCAACCGACTCCGAACCGCACGATGAGGGCTGGGCGGGCACGATGCTCGGGCTGCGCTCGAAGATGTCCACCGCAACGGAAGTGCTCGAGCCCCACGTCTACTGGGGCAGGCGCGAGCTTGGCCAGGTCTTCGTGCGCATCGGCCCCGACGAGGAGATCGAGGGCGGCACGATGCTCGGGAGCAACCGCCACATCCGGCAGATCACGGTGCTGCGCGTGGCCGCGCCAGAGTTCAAGCTCGACGTGATCGACGGCGTGCCCGCCGTGGTCGAAGGCGCTGCTCCGGGAATCGAGAATGTCTTCTCGCGCATGGCGCAGGCGGCCGAGATCTGGCAGGACGCAGCCGCGCAGGGCGGCCCGGAGGGCATCGTGATCTCGCGCGGCGCAATCACTTCGCCCGATTTCTGGATCTACGACCTCTGGCTGCTCGAAGCGATCGCACGGCAGCTGAGACTGCGGCCGCTTGACGATGCGCGGATCGGTCCGGCGTGGCGGGTGCCGTACGGGATCGGACGCCAGCCGGTCTCTACGCCCTAGTCGCGGCCGATCAGGTCGCGACGAGTCCCTCGCCCAGCTCCTCGGAGATGCGCACGTCGATCGAGTAGTCGATCGGCAGCACGATCAGCGACGGGACGTCGAGCGTGACCGCGTGCTTCAGGCGGGCGCTGAAGTCGTCGATCGAAGTCGCGCGCCAGGCCGGCATGTGGAACGACTCGGCGAGCTTGACGAAGTCCGGGTTGGTGAAGTCGACGCCGAAGTGACGGCCGAAGCGGTTGTCCTGCTTCCAGACGATCGATCCGAACTGCTGGTTCTCCCAGATGATGTTGACGACCGGAGTCTTCAGGCGCACGGCCGTCTCGAGCTCCTGGCAGTTCATCAGGAAACCACCGTCGCCGTTGACCGTGATCACGGTGCGGTCCGGGTGAACGAGCTTGGCGGCGATGCCGGCCGGGACTGCGAAGCCCATCCCTGCGAGTCCGTTCGCGATCAAAACCGTGTTGGGCTCGTGAGCCGGGAACATGCGACCGATCCAGAGCTTGTGCAGACCGACGTCGGAGATCAGGATGTCGTCGCGACCCATCACGTTGCGGATCTCGGCGAGCGCGCGCGGCGGCTGCGCCGGGAATGAGTCGTCGCTCATGGCGCCTTCGAGGCGACCCATCACGAGGTCGTGCAGGCGGCGCGATCCACCCGAGAAACTGACGTTGCGGCACTCCTCGGTGAGGATGTTGAGGATGTGGTAAATGTCGCCGACCAGCTCGATCTCGTGCATGAAGTGCGCGTCGATCTCGGCGGCCTTCGTGTCGATCACGATGATCTTCTTGTCGCCGTTCGGGTTCCAGTGCTCGGGGCTGTGCTCGACCAGGTCGTAACCGACTGCGATCACGAGGTCGGCCTCGTCGAAGCCGGCGAGCGCGTAGTCGCCGGCCTGCAGGCCGGTGGTGCCGAGCGAGAGGTCGTCGTCAGAGTCGATGATGCCCTTGCCCATGAAGGTGCTGGCGACGCCGATGTTGGTCGCGTGCGCGAAGTCGCGCATCGCCTGCGTGGCATTGACGCGGATGACGCCGTTACCGGCGAGCACCACGGGGTTGACGGCCGACTTGATCATGTCCGCGGCGCGCAGGATGTCGCGGGCGTTGGGCTCGGGGCGCGCGACTTCCATGCGCGGAAGCGGCTGCGCGTCCAGCGGTCGGGCCATGACGTCTTCGGGAAGTTCGATGTGCGTGGCGCCGGGCTTCTCGGACTCGGCGAGCTTGAAGGCCTTGCGCACGACTTCCGGGATGATCGCCTCGTCGGTCAGCTGAGCGTTCCACTTGGTGATCGGTCGCATGACGCGCATCAGGTCGATGTACTGGTGCGACTCCTTGTGCATGCGCTCGAGGTCGCCCTGACCGGTCAGCGCCACCAGCGGCGCGCGGTCGAGGTAGGCGTCGGCGACGGCGGTGATCAGGTTGGTTGCGCCCGGTCCGAGGGTGCCGAGGCAGACGCCGGCGCGTCCGGTCAGACGGCCGTAGACGTCGGCCATGTAGGCGCCGCCTTGCTCGTGACGGACGGGTACGAACTGGATCGAGGAATCCTCGATCGACTCGTTCAGGTCCAGGGTCTCTTCACCTGGGATTCCGAATACGTAACGCACCCCCTCTGCCTCGAGGCATTCGACGAATACTGCACTTGCTTTGGGGGTTGCCATGCGTTCCTTCTTTATGGGGGAGATCTCTGTGTTGTTGAAGACTGTTTTTGGCTGCATTGCCGGGGTTTGGCCGTGTCAGTCGGCCGCGTTGGAGCCTAACAACCGAGCGCCATCGAGCGGTCCGGAAAGTCCGTCCCGTTGGATGGAGATTTCGGGGGGTCGTTCTCGCGAGTGGATAAAGCGATTGCGGGCCACGAGTGCGGCCAGATCAGCTTTGAGTTCCGGCTGCCTTGCGCGCATTGTCGAGTACGCCGCCGAGGCAACGGCTCTCGCCGACGCGAAGTCGATCCGTGTCGCTAAGCGCGGGCATGACCCAATCCGATGGGCGAATTCAGTTCGTGTGCTTGACGGTGATCACATCGCCGTCCTGCATCACGTAGTCGCGGCCTTCGAGCCGCAGCGTGCCGTTTTCCTTGGCGCCGACGTATCCGCCTGCGTCGATCAGCTGTTGGAAGTTGATGACTTCTGCACGGACGAAGCCCTGCTGGATGTCGGTGTGGATCTCGCCGGCGGCGTCGTAGACGGTGCCGCCCTTCTTCATGTGCCATGACTGGCCGATCTGCTCGCCGACGGTGAAGAACGTCAGCAGGTCGAGCAGGGCGAACGCACCGTTGATCACGGTGGTGAGGCCGGATTCCGGGATCTCGAGTTCTTCGCGCATCGCCGCGGCCTCTTCGTCGTCCATCTCGACGAGTTCGGCTTCCATGCGTGAGCTGATCGCAACAGCTTCGGCGCCTTGGGCATTGGCGTACTCGGCGATCTGCGGCGGGACCTCGGTCTCGCCCTCGGTCACGTTGGCGACAAACAGAACCGGCTTGCCGGTGAGGGGACTCAGCGACTTCATCGCGTTCGGCGCGTCTTCCGGCACCGGCACGGTTCGCACGGCCTTGCCGGACTGCAGCGCCGCGATCACGTCCTTGAGCCAGGCCTCCTCGGCGATCGCCTCCGGGTCGAGCGACTTGGCGTCCTTGGAGACACGTTGCAGGCGGCGCTCGGCCTGGTCGAGGTCGGCGTAGATCAGCTCGGTCTCGATCGTGTCGATGTCGCGCACCGGGTTGACATCCCCTTCGGGGTGGACGACGTTGCTGTCCTCGTGCGCGCGGACGACGTGAATGATCGCGTCGGTCTCACGAATGTTGGCGAGGAACTGGTTACCGAGACCTTCGCCCTTGCTCGCTCCGCGAACGAGGCCCGCGATGTCGTGCACGTGGATCTGATCGAGGCGGATGTCGGTCGCGCCGGTCACGGCGGCGGTGTCGAGCAGGCGCTGGTCGGGCACCGGCACCACGGCGACGTTCGGCTCGATCGTGGTGAACGGGTAGTTCGCCGCTTCTGCACCGGCCTTGGTGAGCGCGTTGAACAAAGAGGACTTGCCCGCGTTGGGCATCCCGACTATTCCGACCTTCATTGCCATCGCGCGGGACGGTAGCGCGGTGGAATGTCGCAAAATGCGCGCCACCTCTGGCACCGGGTGCCAGAGGTGGCGCGGAAATTGCGTGAATTCAGCGGAGCGTTCGCGCGGCCAGGTCGCCGAGGGCGGCGCCGGCCACGAGGTCGCTGGGGTAGTGGACGCAGAAGTGCAGGCGCGAGCCGGTCACATTCAAAGCGACGAAGTAGAAGAGCGGCTTGAGACCCGGCTCGATATCGCTGAACAAGCGTGCAGCTGCGTAAGAAGTGGCGGCGTGCGCGGAAGGGAAGCTCAGCCCGGTCGGCGTACCCAGGGCCGCAACCGGCGGCCGCTGCCTCCGAGCAACCATCTTCAACGCGGTGTTTGCGGCGTAGATCCCCGCGACTTTCGCGCCAGCGGAAAGCCAACGGTTCCGCTTGACCGGATCGCGGTAAGCAGCGACCCCGGCCACCACGTACCAGACAGCCCCGTACTGCCCGGCCTCGGTGATCACCCGCGTCCCCTGCTCAATCGCCCCGCCGCACCGCACGCGCTCGACCCAGCGCAGCAAGGGCAACTCCGCCCTGTCGAGCGGCTTCCAGAAGGACTGGTAGTGCACGGAGCTAGAACCCCGCGCGGCGATCCTCTTTGTCGTCCGACTCGAGCGAGTAGAACTCGACGTGGTCGGCGCGCAGGTGCACGATGCGCTTCTCGTCGTTGACCTCGACCCACTTCTCCTCGGCTTCGATCGCCTTGACGAGCTTGTCGAGGTCCTTCTGCTCAAGCTTCAGCTGAGCGGCGGCGCCGCCCACGAGCCCGAGGCCGATTGTCTTCCTGTCCTCTGCCATCTTGCTCGTTCCTCTCGAATCGAATGATTAGTGGTCGTCTGCCGGCGTGACCAGCTCGGTCAGCACGAAGCCGGCCGACTGCGGGTGCACGAAGGCAACGGTGCTGTTGCGGATGCCGATGCGCGGGGTCTCGTCGATCAGTTCAACGCCCAGCGCCTTCAGCTTGTCGAGCTCGGCCTGAACGTCATCGACGCGATAGGCGACGTGGTGCATGCCCGGGCCGCGCTTCTCGATGAACTTGCCGACCGGCGTGTCCGGTCCGAGCGGGCGGAGCAGCTCGACGTGGCCCCCGCCGACTTCGAGCAGCACGGCTTCGACGCCCTGCGACTCGACGGTTTCGCGGTACTGGACCGCCATCCCGAACTTCTCGTTGTAGATCTCGAGCGTGGCGTCGATGTCTTCGACGGCGATCCCGATGTGGTCAATTTCTTTGAACATAGGCGGGCGCAAGCCTAGATGATGCGCGCGAAAATCAAGCCTTGAGCTGGCTCTTCCAGAAGCGCACGAACTCGCGCTCGTGGGCGATTCCGGCTTCCAGTGCGCGGCCGACGCCCTCGAAGGGCACGCCGGTCTTGCGGATCACGAGGTACTGCTCGAGCTTCTCCTCGTGTGAGGCGAGCTGCTCGGCGGCGAGCAGCTTCGGGTCGGCGCCGAAGAACAGCTTCAAGAGCGAAAGGTCACGCAGCTCGATCGGCGCGTCCGCGGGTTCCTCGCGCCAGATCGCAAGCGCCTTCTTGCCCTCGCGCGTGATCGAGAAACTGCGTCGGCGACGGCCGGACTTCTCGCGCTTCTCGGAGAGGTAGCCGTCTTCGAGCAGGCGATCGCACTGGGTGTAGATCTGCGTGTGCGGGAGCGACCAGAAGTTGGTCACGCTCTGCGCCGCGAAGGCCTTCAGCTCGTAGGGCGTGACGGGTTCGATCATCTCGACCATGCCGAGCACGAGGTAGGAAGCGGTTGTCAATTTGCGTGGAGCCATTGTTCTACTTGCATTATGGCGTCAAATCCGGTACGATTCTGTATGCATCGTTCACTTTGTACTATCTAGGAGCCCCCGATGGCAACCGCAACGCGCCCGGACCAGTCCCAGCAAACAGTCAACCTGGCCTTCGAGTCCCACTACGACATGCCGCGGCGCACAGAGCTTCCGGTGCGCGGCGAGCTCCCCACGTGGTTGGCCGGCCAGTTGCTGAGGAATGGTCCGGGGCGTTGGAAATTCGACGGCAGCGAGGTCAACCACTGGTTCGACGGCATGTCGCTGGTGCACAGCTTCGACATCGCCGACGGCCGCGTGCATTACATGAACCGCTTCATCGAGAGCCGCGCCTACAAGCAGTTCCGCTCCTCCGGAGAGCTCAGCCTGAGCGAGTTCGCCAGCGACCCCTGCCGCACGCGCTTCCAGCGCATCCAGTCGGTCTTCCGCCCCCAGGTCACCGACAACCCCGCGATCAACGCGATGAAGTTCGGCGAGCACCACATCGCCCTCAGCGAGACCCCGATGGCATACGAGTTCGATCCGACCACACTTGAGACGGTCGGAGTCGCGTACGAGAACCCCGACACGTTCGCCACCGCCCACCCGCACCTGGACGGCGCGAGCGGCGAGCTGCTGAACCTCTCGTGCAAGTTCGGCCCGCGCTCATCGCAGAGCTTCTTCCGCGTGCAGCCGGACACGCTCGCGCAGATGCGGATCGCGAGACTCAAGCGCCAGCACCCCACTTACCAGCACTCATTCGGGATGAGCGGCCGCTGGCTGATCTTCACGGAATTCCCCTTCCGCGTGAACCCGCTCGACATCCTGCGCAGCGGCCGCCCGTTCATCGAGAACTTCGAGTTCCACCCCGAGGAAGGCACGAAGATCACGCTGATCGACCGCGAGACCGGAGCGATCGGCGGCGAGTGGCAGGCCGAGCCCGGCTTCTGCTTTCACCACGTCAACGCCTGGGAAGAGGGCGAGGACGTCGTGGTCGATCTCTGCCGCTTTGAGGACGTGTCGATCGTCGAGAACCTCTACCTCGAGAAGATCCGCGAGGCGGGCTACCCCGAGGACTCGGCGGCATACCTCCACCGCTACCGCCTGAAGCCCGGCGCCGAACGCGCCGAGGAGCACCGCGTGAGCGAGGAACCGATCGAGCTTCCGCGGATCAACTACAAGGAGAACAACTGCCGGCCGTACTCCTACGTGTACGGAGTCGGCATGGGCCACGACGGCGGCGTGCCGTTCGATCGCCTGGTCAAGATCGACGCGACCTGGGGTTCGGCGACGATCTGGCGGGAGGACAACTGCCTCGTCGGCGAGCCGGTGTTCGTCGCCGCGCCCGACGCGAAGGCCGAGGACGACGGCGTGCTGCTCTCGCTGGCGCTCGACGGCGAGGCCGAGCGTTCGATGCTGCTTGTGCTTGACGCGCGCGACATGACCGAGCTCGCACGCGCGGAGATCTCACGCGCCGTGCCGCCCGGTTTCCACGGGAACTTCTCGCGCAGCTAGGCCCCGGCGGGCAGGGCGCCTTCGGCTTCGAGCAGCGCAGAGATCGCCGCGCGGCCGACCTCGATCTGTGCCGGGGTCGGCTCGCGCGTGCCGATTGCTTCCTGCAGCTTGAAGCCCGGCGCGCGGAAGAGGCGCGTGAAAGTGCTGTCGGGATGGCGCTCGGCGTAGGCGAACATCTCGATCGAAGTCGCGGCGCCGGCCAGACCCACGCCAACCTGCGCCATCGGCCCGGGCTTGGCGACGATCTGCCGCATCATCGCGTCGCCGGCGATGCCGGCGATCATCATCGGGGCGACCAGGTGCGAGCCGCAGCGCTCGTGTTCTTTCGCGGCGGCCTCGATCACGTCGGGGTCGTTCGGGTCGCCGCCGAGTTCGTACGCGGCGATCGCCTTGTGCTCGACGCCGTGGTACTGCGCGGTCTCGCCCGCCTTCAGGCTGATCAGCGCCGGGGCCATGCCAAGCAATGAGAGCGCGGCCTCGGATCCGATCCCGCGCTTACTGCGATGACGCACGGCCATGCTGATGCCCATCGTGGCCGCGGCGGCGCCGGCCACCTTGGCGCTCTCAAATGGCAGTCGCGCCTGGGGAAGCTTGAAGCGCACCAGCGGAACGACGATCATCGATTCCGCGAGGCGCATCACTCCGCGGATGCCGGGGACGCTGTCGAGCGGACCACGAAGCCGCGGCACTTTGCCGCTCCTGACGATCAGCTCGCCGTTCTTCGCGCGGACCGCGGCGGCCCACTTGGTCGGGCCGTAGACCAGCAGCCCGTTCTCCAGTGCCATGCCGCCCATGCGCAGGCGGTCCCCGTTGGTCGTCCGTGCCTCAGCCATCCTGTCTCCCAGCCTATTGGTGGCGGGGGCGCGAGCGCCCGCTACTTCTTCTTGCCGGTCAGGCCGCCGACGACGTTGTCGACTGTGCCCGTAAGTTGCTGCGTCGTCTGATCGGCCGTGTCGGTCACGTCGGTGACGACCTGGTCCACCGTGCCGGTGGTGTTCTGGACCGTCTGATCGACGGTGTCAACAAGCTCCTGCACGGGGGCGCCGGCGGAGGGCGAATTCCTCGTTTCAGACGGGGTCGAACTGCTCGGCGAGTCGCTCCTTGACGACTGACCGGACGCCGCAGGCGAATTCGGCTGACCGTCGTGGGTCTTCACCGAGCCGTCGTTGCCCTTGGTCTTGGTGTCGGGCGACTTTGCGTCGTCGCCCTTGAGATCAGAGCGACTGCGCGCGTCGGCCGAGTCCTTTGAGTTGGAGGATCCTGCGCTACCCGCGGTTGTCGTTGCGACGGCCGCGGGCGTGTTCACTGAAGCCGCCGACTCAGTGTCGCGCGAGGGCGACGGCGTGCCGACCCCGGTCGCGACGACCGCGGTGGTGGCGATCGATGCCGCCGCGGCGACGCTGGCTGATCCACGCAACAGCTCGGCCGCGCCCTGAGACGCTCGCGGGATCATGCCAGCGACGGCGCCGCGCAGCGCACTGACAGGACTCGCCTGCGCGTCGGCGACGAATGCTTCGACGACATCCGGATCGAACTTCGAGCCCGCGTCTTCGTGCAGACCCGCGATTGCCTGGGTCTGACCGTGCTCACGCGCTGCCGTGTCGTACGCGTCCGCGACCGCAATGATGCGCGCCGTCAGCGGGATCGCGTCGCCGGAGAGCCCGTCGGGCAACCCGGAGCCGTCGAAGTGTTCATGCTGGTGCTTGAGCGCCGCAACCAGGCGACGATCGCCCGTGAACTCAACGAGTTCTGACCCGGCGAGCGCGACTGCGAGGGATTCCTCAGGCGTCGGTTCAGCCCAGCTCGGCACCCGCAGGGCGCCTACGTCGTGAAGTTTTGCCGCGGCCTTCAGGCGGGTGATCTCTTCCGCGTTGAGTCCGAGGTGCTTGCCGATGCCGGCGGCGTGAACCGCGACGCGGCCCGAGTGGCGGTGGGTACGGGCATCGCGCGCCTCGATCGCTCCGGCAATTGCGATCAGGCGATCGACGTGCAACGGGATCGACGCCACGTTCGGGTCGTCGAAGACCTCGCGCGCGATCTTGATCTGGCGCTCAGCCCGGGCGCGGCGCACCCAGCCGGTCAGTGTGGCGTCGGCGAACAGCCGGTCGCCGGGAGATAGAAGCAGCCAGGCGCGCGCGGCCAGAAGTGTGACGAGGACGGAAACCACACCTCCAGCCACAACCGCCATTGCAATGCCGGTCAACCCGCCGACTTCGCCAACTCGCCAACCGACGAGCACTGGTGGAACGAAGAGCAGCATTGAGATCGCGACGGCGACGAAGAATGCGCCGTTCGGGCGCAACGGTGTACGCCGAACGACTGCTTGCCGCCGTGCAAATGCGATTTCCTCCGGCATCGCGCCCGGATAGTGAGTGGCCCTCCTAATAGCCATACCGCAAATGTAGTACGTCAGGCAATCGTCTGCAAACTGGCATCTGGACGATCGGTGGGCAGTTCTGGGTCTCTGTCTCAGCCGAGCAACGCCGGCACCACTTCAGCGAAGAACTCCGTGGCGAGCGTCAGGTCCTGGACCGGGATGCGCTCATCGGCCGCGTGCATCAGCGGGTCTGAGTCGTACATCTCCATCTCGATCTGCGGGAAGAAGCCGTAGGCGATCACGTCGGGGAAGGCCTCGCGGAACCAGCGCGAGTCGGTGAAACCGGGCAGAACGCTCGGCAGGGCGACCGCGTCGGGATCGACCTTGCCGACCCAGTCCCTGATCAGATCCATCAGCTTGGTGTCGTGCGGCGAGCCGTTTCCGATTGCGGCTTCGGCGAAGTTGATCTCGTAGTCCCCGTCGCCGAGCATTTCGCGAGCGCGCTGCTCGGCAAGTTCCGCGCCGTGCCCCGGAGGCACGCGGCAGTCAACCCGGACGGAGGCGCGATCGGGAATGACGTTGATCTTCTGCGACGCCTCGACGATCGTCGGCGACATCGACACGCCCATCGTCGGCTCAAGCAGCGCGAACAGTCGCTCGTCGACCGCGCGGACCTCGGAGAGCATCTCCTCAAGCTCCTCCTGGGTCGGGTTGTCGCCGGGATCGGTGCCGACGAGCGCGGTGAGGATCGCGCGCGGCTCTGCGGTCAGGTCGTAGCGCGGCTGCTTGCCCGCGAGCTTCTCGATCAGCGGCGCAAGTTTGAGCAGCGCGTTCTCGCCGAGGCGCG
This sequence comes from Thermoleophilaceae bacterium, assembly GCA_016462645.1. GTDB lineage: Bacteria > Actinomycetota > Thermoleophilia > Solirubrobacterales > JACPNS01 > JACPNS01. The sequence continues at coordinate 2,674 of JAEMSX010000023.1, read as the reverse complement.
GCATCGAAGCATGGCCCGCCGCCCCGTGGGTTGTCACGGTGAACCGGCAGGGGCCCTTTTCGGCGCACCCCACGCGGAAGTAGCGACGCCCGTTGTAGACGAACTGGTTTCCGCCGCCCTCGTTGAGCGCGTAGTCGCAACGCACGGCCTCGGGGTGCTGCTCGCAGAGCCAGCGCGCGCCGTAGCCGCCGCCTGCCTCCTCATCGGAGGTCACGATGATCTTCAGTGCGCCGGATTCGGGGCGCCACCCAGCCTTCACGAGTTCGGTCGCGGCGGCGAGCTCAGCCGCGGCCTGTCCCTTCATGTCCTGCGCGCCGCGCCCCCAGATGCAGCCGTCGCGGATCTCGCCGCTCCAGGGATCGACCTGCCACTCGTCAGGGTTGGCGAGCACGGTGTCGATGTGCGTGAGCAGGGCGAGCGTCGGCCCGTCCTGCTTGTTCGGCGCCTCGAGCGTCGCGATCAGGTTTGGCCGCTTGGGATCGCGCGAGAGGATTTCGACCTTGAAGCCGTTCTCCTCGAGCAGACCCTGGATGAACGCCTGGGCCACGGCCTCATCGCCCGGCGGGTTGACGGTGTTGAAGCGGATCAGTTGTTGGAGCAGCTCGGTGGAGGTCTGCTCCAGGCGCGCGGTTTCGAGGGCCATCGCTTACGCGGCTGCGCGAATCGTCTTGAACACCAGGAAGAACCACGCCGCGATGCCGGCGGGAACGCCGAGAACCATGCCGAGCAGACCAAGGCCGTAGACCTGCGGCAGCGGGTCACCCTCAATCGGACTCACGGCGACGAGTCCCATCGCGGCGATGGCGACGTAGAGCAGCAGGAGCAGCGCAGTCGACACCCACTTCACGCGTCCGCTCCAGACGCTCGAACGGAAGATCTCGATGATCCCCATCACCATCAGCAGCGCTGCGCCGACGAACGCGTACTGGATGAACGCCGAGGCGATCGCGCAGCTCCCGCTCGCAAACAGAACCGCGAGCGTTCGGACCTCGTGCCGGCCCGGCCGTTCCGAAACTTGTGCGTACGAGTTCACGCAGCCAATCTACCTGCGTGGGTCGCCAAATCCCATAGAACGACCAATGATTTCTTTCATGATCTCGTTCGATCCCGCCCAGATGCGGGTCACGCGGGCATCGGCCCAGGCGCGCCCGACCTCGTACTCCTCCATGAAGCCGTAGCCGCCGTGGAGCTGGACGCAGTCGTCGAGCACGCGGTTCTGGACGTCGCTGCTCCAGTACTTGGCCTTGGCGGCGTCGACGGGGTCGAGCGTGCTGTCGACGTGCTCCTGGATGCAGCGGTCGATGTAGGTCTGTGCGACCTCGACCTCCGTGACAAGCTCGGCCTGGAGGAAGCGGTTGTGCTGGAAGCTGCCGACCGGGCGACCGAATGCCTGGCGGTCCTTCGTGTATTCGAGCGTTACCTCGACTGCGCGCTGGGCGTGGGCGATGTTGCCGACCGCGCTTGAGAGTCGCTCCTGCGCCAGGCCCTCCATCATGTGCCCGAAGCCGCCGCCGACGGTGCCGATCACGTTCGCGTCGGGGACCTCGACGTTCTCGAAGAACATCTCGGCGGTGTCGGCCTCGTGCTGGCCGATCTTGTGGAGCTTCTGGCCGCGATTGAAGCCGGGCATGCCTTCTTCGATTCCCATCAGGGTGATGCCGGGCTTGCCGGAGGGGTTTGCTTCTGCCGGCGTCTGGACCGCCGCGATGATCAGGCTCGCGCGGATGCCGTTGGTGATGAAGGTCTTGGAGCCGTTGACGATCCACCCGTCGTCGCTGCTGTTGCGCGTCGCGTTCGTGAGGATGTTCGCGAGGTCTGATCCCGCCTGCGGCTCGGTCATCCCGATCGCCGTGACCATCTCGCCGGTGACGAACTTCGGCAGCCAGCGGTCGCGCTGTGCTTCGGTGGTGAAGTCGGTGAGGTAGGGCGCGCAGACATCGGTGTGGATGCCGAAGCTCGATCCGTAGGCTGCGCCGAGGCGATTGAACTCCTCGCCGAGCACGGCGTTGAAACGGAAGTCTCTGAGCCCGTTTCCGCCGTACTCCTCCGGGATGCCGATGCCGAGAAAGCCGGCCTCGCCGGCCTTCGTCCAGGCCTCGGCCGGGATCATGCGGTTCTCGCGGATCGCTTCGGCCTGCGGCCGCAGCTCGCGGTCGATGAAAGTGCGGACTGCTTCGCGGAACCAGTCGTGTTCGTCTTCAAAGATCAGGCGTTTGAGGGCCAAGTGGATCCTTCCCGAAGCGATCTGCTCGCTCGATCGCGGGTGTGGAGATAGATGGCGCTGAAGATGAAGGCGATGCCAGGTGCGGTGACCATCATCGGTATGCGGATCCAGTTCTGCATCCCGATGTCGGCGGTGACGATCATTGCGAGTACGAAATAGAACAGGACGGGTGCGAACAAGGCGATCAGCTTCTCCCGGGTCGTCCAGTACTTCGCAAAGACCAGACAGATGATCGCCGGAACGATTACCGGGAGGATGAAGCTGAGCGCGAACATCGCAACGGTCCACCGCTCCAAAGTCCCGTAATTTCCGCGACTGCTTTCCCCCTGCAGCATGTTTTAACCCTACTTGCCGCCCATGGGCGCGTCGCACTTGGGTAGCTTGATTGTTTCCTGATGGCACGGTCGATCGACGAAATCTCCGCTGAGATCCTCGCGCACAAGTCCGAAG
>JAEMSX010000003.1 GCA_016462645.1 Thermoleophilaceae bacterium | reverse complement strand
CTACTACGGCACCTTCGACGCGCAGCACATCTTCGACGAGTTCGAGCCCGGCGAGTTGGGCATCGAGCCGCTGAAGTTCGAGCACTCCTTCTGGTGCAACCTGACCGGTGCGATGGCGACTTCCAAGACGTCACCGGCCGGCCCGGAGGACAAGGTCTTCCTTTCCGGCACCGCGGTGCGCGAGATGCTCGTCAGGGGCGAGCGCCCGCCGATCGAGTTCACTCGTCCCGAGGTTGCAGACGTGCTGATCGACGCGATGTCGGGAGTGCCGGCCTAGCCGACGCTTCCCGCGGCCTGAGGGGAGGGCCGCGACGTGGATCCACTACTAATCCTTTTCGGATTCGGTGTCGGCCTGATGGTCGGCATGACAGGCATGGGCGGGGGGTCTCTGATGACCCCCCTGCTCGTTCTGCTCTTCGGTGTGAAGCCGACGCTCGCCGTCGGCACCGACATCGCCTACCAGGCGATCACGAAGATGGTCGGCGGCTACAAGCACTTCAAGCTGAAGACCGTGAACTTCGGCGCCGCGCTCTGGCTTGCCGCCGGAAGCGTCCCGGGAGCCGTCGCCGGTGTGCGCGTCGTGTCGCTCGCGAAGGACGCCTACGGTGAGGACGTCGAGACGTTCACGCTGATCGCGCTCGGCGTTGTGCTCGCGCTTGTCGGAATTTTCACCCTCACGCGATCGATTCTCCTTCCCGCATTCCAGACCAGCGACGGTCAGCCGCACACCACCCTGACCCGCGGCCTGAAGTTCGCGGCGATCGCAATCGGACTCACGACGGGCTTCATCATCGGGATCACCTCGGCCGGCAGCGGCACCGTGATCGCGGTGGCATTGATCGCGATCTTCAAACTGCCGCCGCGTTACGTGGTCGGAACCGACGTGTTCCACGCCGCCCTGCTGCTCTGGGCCGCCGGACTCGCCCACTGGGCGGGCGGGACCGTGGACTTCGCCCTGATGGGAACGCTGCTGATCGGATCGATCCCCGGCGTCTGGATCGGCAGCCACCTGAGCGTGAAGGTCCCCGAGGCCACGCTCCGGACAGCGCTCGGAACCGTGCTCGTGCTTTCGGCGTCGGCCACGCTGGCCAAAGCGAAGGTCGAGTATCTGCCGGCGGTGCTGATCGGCGGGATGCTGGCGTTCTACATGACGATCACGATCATGATCCTCACCGACCGGCTCGCGAACCCGTGGAAGCAGGAATTGGGCGGCCATCGGCCCGCTGAGCCGGGCCCGTTACAGCACGGCTGAACCGGCCCAGTCGATCCAGACGAGTTCGTGGTCCTCAGGGTCGAACTTGACCTTGAGCTTCTGCCCGGCCACCGCGACTCCGACGTGCTCCTCAACGACCGGCTGGACGATGTGCGCCGTGAACTCCGGGCCGTCCTCCGGGAAGACCGTCAGCTGCACGTCGAAGGTGTCCTGCAGGTTTATCTGTTTGACCGCCCTCCGGATCGCGTCAATCCGCGCTGCGGCGGTGACGCCGCCCATGATCAGCGCCGTGGAGTCCACAATGCGACCATCGGCGCCGTCGGTCTGCACAACCGCCCGGTGATCAGCCATCAGCGATCGCACCTGATCAACGCGCGCCGCGCCGAGCTTCTGCGGATCCTTGTCCGCATCGTTGTCCCCGCCTGACGGCCCGGGGTCGGTCAGTTTCTTGAAGAGGCCCATTCCCGCACCCTAACCGGAAGATGACAACTAGATAATCTTCCGCCCCTATGTTTACGAAAGTACTTGTCGCCAACCGAGGCGAAATCGCGATTCGAGTGTTCCGCGCCCTCAAGGAGCTCGATGTCCAGTCCGTAGCCGTTTATTCCGAGGCCGACAAGGACGCACTCTTCGTCGGTTTCGCCGACGAGGCCTACTCCCTCGGCGAAGGAGCATCCGACACCACTTACCTCGTGATCGACAAGATCATCGACATCGCCAAGCGCTCCGGCGCAGAGGCGATCCACCCGGGCTACGGCTTCCTGGCCGAGAACGCAGAGTTCGCTCAGCGTTGTCAGGACGAGGCGATCGTCTGGATCGGTCCGCCGGCCAGCGCAATCGACGCGATGGGATCGAAGACGAACGCTCGTGACCTGATGAACGAGGCCGGAGTTCCGATCGTGCCCGGTACGACCGAGCCGGTCGCAGACGTCGCGGCCGCTCGCGCGATCATCGACGCCGACATCGGCTACCCCGTCGCGATTAAGGCGGCAAGCGGTGGTGGCGGCAAGGGCTTCCGCGTCGCGCTGACCGCCGACGAGCTTGAGGAAGCCTTTGAGGGCGCCGCGCGCGAAGGCCAGAAGTTCTTCAATGACGACACGGTCTACCTCGAGCGCTACCTGCCCAACCCGCGCCACGTCGAGGTTCAGATCATCGCCGACAACGAGGGCAGCGTCATCCACCTCGGTGAGCGCGACTGCTCAGTGCAGCGCCGCCACCAGAAGCTGATCGAAGAGGCCCCGGCCCCGGCGGTCAGCCCCGAACTGCGCGAGAAGATCGGCGCAATCGGAGTCAATGCGGCAAAGGCCGTCGATTACCGCGGCGCCGGAACGATCGAGGGCATGCTGCAGGACGGCGAGTACTACTTCCTCGAGATGAACACGCGCGTGCAGGTCGAGCACTGCGTCACCGAAGAGGTCACCGGTATTGACATCGTCAAGGAGGGCATCCGGGTCGCCGCCGGACAGCCGCTCTCGATCAAGCAGGAAGATGTCGAGCTCAAGGGTCACGCGATCGAGTGCCGCATCAACTTCGAGGACGCCGGCAAGAACTTCGCTCCGGCCCCGGGCAAGATCGGCAACTTCGTGGGCGCCTACGTGGAGCCCAGCGGCCCTGGCATCCGCGTGGACTCCGGCGTGACGGCCGGCAGCGAGATCTCCCCGCTCTACGACCCGATGGCGGCCAAGCTGATCGTCTGGGCCGAGGATCGCGAAGCGGCCACCAAGCGCATGCTGCGCGCGCTCGATGAGTACAAGATCGACGCAACGACGCTGATCCCCTTCCACAAGGGCCTGCTCAGCAGCGAGCAGTGGGCCAACTGCGAGACCTGCAAGGACCTCACTGAGGACAAGACCTGGCTCAAGCAGTTCGCCAAGCCCAAGGCGCCCAAGCCGGTCGAAGGCGAAGAACCCGTTGAGAAGGTGACCAAGAGCTACACGGTCGAGGTTTCCGGCAAGCGCTACGACGTCAAGGTCGAAGGCGAAGCCGGCGGTTTCGGCGGCGCTGCTCCGGCTGCGAAGAAGGCTCCCAAGCGTGGTGAGCGTTCGGCCGGCAGCAACGGTGCCTCAAGCGAGGATCTCACTTCCCCGCTGCAGGGAACGGTCTTCAAGGTCACGACCGAGGTCGGGGCCGAAGTCGCCGAGGGCGACGTGCTCTTCATCATCGAAGCGATGAAGATGGAGAACGAGATCACCGCCCACCGTGCCGGCAAGGTCGATTCGATTGCCGCCGAAGCAGGCGCGTCAGTCTCGGCCGGCGACACGCTCGCGATCATCAAGTAGTCGCCCAGCGATGGGCACGCTCAGGCAGAAAGCTGGCACCGGCAAGCGTCGCCTGAAGAACGCCTGGCGCGAACTCCAGCCGCCACCGCCGATCGAGCAGCAGGACACAGCGGCGGTGACCGAGCGCGCGGTGACGCCGCAGAAGTTCGCGATCGAGTCCGCTCCCGCAACCGAGCGCATCCACGCGCGCCTGGATGCTTCCGACGTCGAGGCGATCGCCGCCGCCGCAAACGCCGACGACACGATGATCGACTTCCCCGTCCCGCCCGGCGCGCCGCCGCGCCAGGTGCGGATGACCGATGCCTGGTCAAAAGCCACCGGCATCGAGCGCAAGCGCCTCGACCTCGTTCTCGGCGCGCACTACGAGATCGACTCCGTGCTCGAGAAGACAGGTCTGCTGACGGTCCGCCCCCCGGAGGAAGTCCATGCCATGACCCACAGCGCGCTCGGCGCGGGCGGCGCGTTCTACCAGGCAGACCTCGTCGCCGACGGACTCGCTTCGGCCCGTGCGCCGATCGCCGAGGGCGACAACATCCTCGACTTCGGCAGCTCGTCGGGCCGCGTCACGCGCGCGCTGGCCGCCGCCTACCCGGAGGCCAAACTCTTCGGCTGTGACCCGAACGGCCCCGCGATTGAATGGGCCACCGCGAACCTGCCCGGCATCGACTTCCGCGTCAGTCCCAACGATCCGCCGACCAGCTACGAGGACAACTTCTTTGCGGCCGCCTTCGGGATCTCTATCTGGTCGCACTACAACGAGCGCCTCGCGCTTGCCTGGTACGACGAGATGTGGCGCATCCTGAGGCCCGGCGGTCATCTGATCTCCACCACCCACGGCGCGCAGTCGGTTGCCTTCTACGGCAAGCTCGGCCTGCGTTCAGCGCAGCAACTCACGGACATCAAGGCCGCGCTCTACGACACCGGCTACTGGTACGCCGCCGAGTTCGGCAAGGACGGCGACTGGGGCGTGGTCAACGACGAGTGGGGCACGTCTTTCGTTTCGCAGGAGTGGGTGCTCGACAAGCTCACGCCGAAGTGGGAGGTCGCCGAGTACGCGACCGCGCGCAACGAGGACAATCAGGACGTGTACGTCCTGCGCAAGCCTGCTGCCTGATCGCGGTCGCAACTCCGCGGCGCGCGCGGGTATAAGTACATGTGCGTGTGAATGTTTTAAGTCGGCTCGCCGTCCGGGCGCTCGCCCCCGTCGCGCTGTTGCTCGCCATCTTCGCGCTCCCTGCCGCTGCCGAGGCGTCATACGGGAACTGTGACCCCGGCCCGAGCTCAATCGTTGCGAGAAGCGGCGACGCGTTCATCTACCAGCCTGCCCGTGGCTCGAAGGGCGGCTACACGACGTTCATCTGCTCGCGCAAGTTCAAAGGGCGCACCGGTGTGCTCGACAACGGCGACCAGGACTCGTTCGAGAAGCTGACCGTTAACGGCGACTTCGCCGCCTTCAGCCACACCTACTTCAACTCCGGCGACTCGGCGAATGCACTCGCCGTCGAAGTCGTGAACCTGCGCACTCACCGATACTCCGGTGGCGCGGGTGAGCACGACTCGACACCCGCCCCGCTGCGCCTTTGCGACTTCGGTGGGACAAGCGAGTTCTGTTACTTCTCAAGCGTCGCGCGCGTACTTCTGACCCGCAACGGATCCGTCGCCTTCGGGGCGACGCTTGAAGATGATGAGAGTGACTGTCCTGAGGAGCAGGTTACGTGCGGGGGCGGGGGAGCTTTCAACGTGATCTACCGACTTGAGTTCAACGCCGGGCTGAAGCAGATACGGAAGACGGCGCTTGACCATGTCAAGAGAAAAGAACTCGCGACCCTGAAGCTTTCCGAAGGCCGCATGAGCTGGACCGGACACGGCAAGCGGAGATCGGCGCCGATCCGCTGAGCCCCAGAATCACGCCGGCGGCGGCTGCTGTGGCTGTGGCTGCGGCTGCGGCACTGAGAACGGATCCGCAGGTACGACGGGTGGTGGTGGTGGCTGGTACCGGTTGACTTCCGGTTGAAACGGCTCAAGTGGCTCGACCATCAGCCCGCTGGCAACACGCGCTTCGCGTCTGAACATGGAGATCTGATCGCCGTCGACCAGCAGGTAGGTCAACCCTGCGCCGGTCAGGAAGCCGCCGATGTGCGCCCAGTACGCAACGCCGCCCGATACCCCCGCCCCCGCAGCAACGTAGGCGGAGACAAACTGGAAGAAGATCCAGGTTCCGATCACCCACACCGCGCGTACGCGCACCGGAAAGACAATGAACAGCGAGAGGATCTTCGAACTCGGGAAGAGCACCAGATAGCCGGCCAGCACCGAGGCGATCGCCCCTGATGCGCCGACCATCGGCAACATCCCATTGGTGTCCCAGAGCGTCTGGACCAGCATTGCGGCGACTCCGCCGATCAGATAGAAGAGACTGAAGCTCAGCCGGCCCAGAGCGTTCTCGAGCGCGCCGCCGAAGACAAAGAGGAAGAGCATGTTGCTGATCAGGTGCAGCAGACCGCCGTGCAGGAACATCGAGGTCGCCACCGTCAACCAGGTGGTCGGAAGTTCGAGCCCGGGGTACATCGCCTGAATCTCCGCGGGCGTGCCGCAGACCATCCGCGCGAAGTCCGGCGAGGGCACACATTGCATGCCCGGGTTGACCACCTCATAGGGAATCACGCCGTAGAAGATCGCCGCGTCCTGAGCTGCCAGAGGGTTGCTGGACGCGACGAAGTAGACCGCGACGTTGAGGGCGATCAGGACGAAGGTCACGACCGGAAACGTGAGCTTGGGGATGCTGTCCTTGAGCGGCAGAAACACGACTACCCACTATTGTCGGCCGCTGGGTGGATTCCTCAAGCGCGTAACCCGAAAGCACCGTGCGAGACTGCCCCGCGTGGCACCCTCGCCCGACCGCGACATCAGACTGCTTTTCCCGTTGCCACTGGCGACGATCGCCTCGCAGTCGAGCATGGCCAGCATCCCGCCGCTGTTTGTCGGGATGAGCAAGGACTTCGACGTGACGATCGGTCAGGTCGGCCAGGTGCGCTCGATCAGCGCGCTGACGGCGGTGCTCGCGACGCTTGCGGTCGGTGGTTGGATCCACAAGCGCGGGGCCCGGCCGGTGATGCTGATCGGGGGACTGCTCGGCGCGCTGGGTGCGTTGCTTTCTGCGCTGTCTCCGGATCTCGCCACCTTCGGCGTCGGCCAGGCCGTGACAGGCATCGGGATCTGCTTTCTGCTCTCCAGTGGCTTTGCCGGTGCCGGTGAGTTCTTCGCCCCCGAGGCGCGTGACTGGGCGATCGGCTGGGTCGTGGCGCTGCAGTCGCTCGCCTGGATCATCGGTGTTCCGATCGTGGGCTTCCTTGCAGAGGCGTTCTCCTGGCAGTACGGATTTGCGGTGCCGATGTTCTTCTGCCTCGTCGCTGCCGGCTCAGCGATGCTCTTCGCGCCCAAGCTCGATCCGCACATCCGGGCGCAGGACGAGCGCACCGGTCTGCTCGCCGCGCTGACCGATCGTGGCGGTCGCCGTTGGACGATCGGGGAGATGCTCGCATTCGCCGTCTGGACCGCCGAGATCACCTACATCGCCGCGTTCTACAGCGAAGAGTTCGGCTTGAGCGAGGCGATGGTCGGTCTGCTGCTTCCGCTCGGATCGCTGGCGTTCATGGTCGGATCGTCGACCGCCGCACGGGCCGGTCAGAAGTGGCCGCGCAGGCTGTTGTTGATCGGCTCGACGCTGGCGATGGGCATCATCGCTGCGGCGCTGTTCAACTTCTACCCGTTTCTGCTCTTCACGCTCGTGCTTGCGGTGGCGATGGGAATTGCGGCAGGTTTGCGCGCTGCGGGATCTTCCACGCTCGCGCTCGACCAGTTGCCTGACAAGCCGGGCGCAATGATGGCCGCCCGCACCGGCGCGGTGCAGATCGGCTACCTCATCGGCGCGTCCGTCGGGGGATTGATCGTCGACGCCTCCGGCTACGGCGGGCTCGGCGCATTCATGGTCATCGGAATGGCCGCGAGCGCGCTCGTGATGTCGGGCGTCCCGGCGCGCGACGAATCTGAACCGACCGCGTGATCAGGCGTGTGCCGGCGTGACGACGGCAATACTGTCCCGATGACTCGTCGAGTGCGTGCCGCGATGATCTGTGCCCTGGTCCTCGCAGCCACGGCCGCTCCAGCCGAAGCCCGAAGCATTTCGGCGGGTGCCTGCGTGATGAAGGGCGTGAAGCTCGTTGACGCGAATGCGTATGTCGTGGTCGCGGAGGTGCCCGGCGATTCTCCCGGCCACGGGAAGTTCTACCCGGGAGACCGCATGATGTGCGACGTCGCCGTCGGCACCTGGCGGGTGCTGGCGCGCACGAACATCGACCCCCAGTACGAGATCGTCCGCATCAGCGGGCATTTCGTCGGCTTCAGCGGACGGGTGTTCTCGTGCGAGAACTGCACCGGAGACGATTCGTTCGTCGGCGTCAAGAACGCCGCGACCGGTCACACAGTCTTCATGCGTTACATGCATCTCACGGACGATCAGGACGTCAAGGGCTATGCAATCCCTGACATGGTGCTCAAGCCGAACGGCAGCGTCGCTTTCACGGTTGACGGCAACTGGCGCCACGCCTGGAGGAGCAGCCGTCTGGTGATCAAGCACGACTTCTGCGGCGGGACGCAGGTGCTCGACAAATCGAAACGCCACCTCCGCCTCAGATCCCTGCGACGCGACGGCTCGCAGCTTCGCTGGCGGGTGGGCCAGCGCCTGAGAATTGCGACATTGTGCTGAGTTCTACGGCTTGAGCTTGAGCGCGACGCGGTTCTTCGCCGACTTGCTGAAGACCGCCTCCGGCGCGCCGCCGCTCGCGGTCGCACGAGCGTAGATCGTGTACTTGCCGGTCGGGAGTCTCTTCTTCAACTTGTAGGTCCACTTCGTGGTGCCGCTGACCTTCAGCCACTTCTGCTTTGCGCAGCCGTTCTTCCTTGAGCGTTTGACCGAGCTGAACCGGGCCTTGTTGGACCTCAGCCAGAGGCATTTCTTTGACTTCTTCGGCCCGACCTTCAAGACTGCGATCTCGACGCGTCTGACCGTTCCGTTGACCGCGGTTGCCGTCCCCCTCACTCGGGTGAGCTTCGATCGCCTGAGCGTCGACCTGGCGGGCGACGTGATCTTCGCGTGGGCGGTGGGCACGACCAGCGGCGGAGGGTCCGGCTGCAGCTTCACCGATCGCACCTTCAGTGACTCGTCCACGCCGCCAACCATGTAGAGCCGCTGATCGCCGAGGAGAGCGGTGGCCCCCGGCCAGCCGGCGACCGCCGTCTGATGCACGAAGCCCGCATCTCCGAACGAGAGATCGGGCGCGCCGCTGGGCAGCCGCGCCCAGATCCCGGCGCCGTTGACGGTGTCGATGCGGGCGCGTCCAATCACAAGGATCCGGCCGCTGGGCTGAATCTCCAGCGCTGTCGGGGAGCTGACCGGATCACCACGGTCATTGACGTATGTACCGCCATTGGCAAAGCCTGTGTCTGGCGTGCCGTTCGCGTTGAGCCGCGAGAGTGCCATCGCATGGCTGCTGCTGCCGTCGGTCGTGTACGCCGCAGAAACGAGCTTTCCATCGCTCTGAATCGCCATCGCCCGACACTGATTGTTGGTCGCCGGGTCTGCCTTGAGCAGCACCCCGGTTCCGTTGAACTGGCCGTCCAGCGACCCCGCGGCAGTCACGCCGACGAATGCCTCGTTGACCTGATCGGCGCCGCCCGATGGCGCATAGCCGCAGGCGACCGCGCGACCGTCGGGGCGGGCAACAATGGCATACGGCTCGGCCGAATAGGTGGGAAAGGCGATCGTGTAGGCACCTGTCCCGGCGAACCCGGAATCAAGCTCGCCGGTCGCAGTGACCGACTCCATGAACCAGAACTGCGATGCGCCGTTGACCGACCCGGTGCCGACGAAGGACCCGTTCGGACGCATCGCAAGGCTCGTGAACGCTGAGGAGTTGACGCTGAGCGTCGTGTTCACGTTCACGCCAGGCAACGTTCCGAGCGGATTGAACGTCGGATCGAGTCCGCCATCCGGCGTGTACCTTGCGACCACGGGATATTCGAAGCCGGTGTCGCGGACGGCCCCCGCCACGACAATGCGGAGGTTCGGCTGAACCACCACCGACGTGAACCGCGCGAAGTCCGGGCCCAGGCGCGTGAGCAGAAGGCCATCTGTACCGAAGCTGGGATCGCGTGCGCCGCTCGGGAGCAGGCGGAGGATGAACGCATATGCGTTCGTCGGTCCCGCGAGCTGACCGACGATCACGATCTTGCCGTCTGGCGCGACGGCCATGTCGGTCGGCTCGGCGTCGTCGAAGTCGGGGCCGGACGCGACAGTCGCGACGCCGTTGGTGCCGAAGGCGGCATCGAGATCGCCCGGAGCCGCCTCTGCGCCGGTGACGACACTCAGGCACAAGGCGCAGGCGAACAGGATCGAGATCGAGATGCGAAGGCGAGCCACGCTTCGCACGATACAGCGAAAAGCAGGTGACGCAGGGCTCGGCGAGTTCGTTGGATCCACGCAACTTTCGCGTAAGCCAAGTGCTTTCACTTACAAGGAGGCACTTGCTCATGTCATTCGATCTCGCCCGTCGCTCGTCTTTCGTTCTCGCTGCCGCGATCTGCACGATCGCTCTGCTCGGCGGCGCCCAACAAACGCAGCCCGCCGGTGCAAAAACGCGGTCTGTCCAGTGTGCGCCGAAGGACTCCACGAAGATCTTTTATTCCGGATCGCTCCAGATGTACGCCGACGCCAAGAACCGCTCGCATGCATGCACCAGGAAGTTCGGACGCGACATCGCTCTTCAGACTTGCGAATTCCCAACGGAGTGCATTCTGATTCACAGCGACCCGATCTGGAACGGTCGCTTCCTGCACTATTTTTACTCGTACGTCGGGGGAGCCCAGGCGAGCATCAGCCAGCCGTACGTTGCCGACTTGAAGTCCGGCCGTACGACAATGGATGAGCCGATCCAACCCTTGGACCAATCCGGGTGTCCCGAGAAGCCATGCACCAGGTCCTACGTGAAGATGGCTGCCGGTCGAGGCAGCTCATACGCGGTCTCGTACACGCTCGTGTGGGTCGGCGAAAGCACGCGCAGCATGCCCGAGCGCTACGCAGTTGAAACCCGCTGCGTCGGCGCAGACATGAAGACCGACGGATACAAGATTGTCGCTCGACTCGCGAGCTACGACGAAGCCAGAACCCTGAAGGTGACCGGTCGAACTGCAAAATGGAAGCGTGCTGGCAAGTGGCGTGCCGCGCCGCTCTGCTGACAGCTAGGCCTTGAGCTTGTCCGCGAGCTCGCGGAGGTTCCTGACTTCGAGGTCAGGCTTCTTGGCCTTGGGGTCGTCGGGCTTTTCCTTCTTGCGGTTGACCCAGACGGTCGGCAGCTTGGCCTTGACCGCGGGGCCGACGTCGAAGTAGTAGGAGGAGCCGACGTGCATCCAGCCCTTCTTGCCGCCGATGCGGCGAGCCGTCTCGGTGAAGTGCGCGGTCTCGGGCTTGTAGCTGCGCACCTGCTGCGCGGTGACGACGATGTCGAAGTCACTGCGGATGTGGCGGCGGCTGGCGACCAGGAGTTTGTCGTCGATGTTGACCACCAGGCCGACTTGATACTTCTTCGAAATCCTGTCGAGCGCGGCGTTCGCCTCGCGGAACGGCTTCCAACGGACGACCGAGTCCGGCAGGAAGTTGGTGCGCGAGGGCTCGAGGTCCCACTCGAGGTCCTCGGCGATCTTCAGCGCAACGCGGCGGAGCACCTCGGCGTAGAGCTCGTAGGAGCCGCTCATGATGTCCTGCTGGTGCTTGTTGAAGAGGTCGATCAGAGTGGCCTTGTCACCGATGTCAAACCCGGTGCGTTCGGCCTCGGCCGTGAATGCGTCGTAGACGCCGGACTCCCAGTCGATGAGAGTTCCGTACACGTCGAACGTGATCCACTTGATGTCTTTTGGAATGGCCATTGATTCTTTCGTCTAGTTCACTGCAAAACGGCACCGTTACGGGGTTTTTGCCCTGATACCGTTCGCCGCGCGCCAGCGCTGCAAGACAGTCTACGAATCGCGTTCGGCATACCGCATTTGCGTATCCCCTAATTGGAGTACCCAACGGATGGATCTTCTCGAATATCAAGGCAAAATTCTCTTTGGCAAGCACGGCCTCGCAGTTTCTGACGGTAAAGCCGTCACAACGGTCGAGGAAGCGCTCGCAGCAGCCGAGGAAGTCGGCTACCCCGTCATGGTCAAGGCTCAGGTTCTGATCGGAGGCCGCGGCAAGGCCGGCGGCGTCAAGTTCGCCCCTGACCACGAGGCCGCGACCGAGCACGCCAACAACATTCTCGGCCTCGACATCAAGGGCCACGTCACCCGCACCGTCTGGATCGAGCACGCTTCGGACATCGAGACCGAGTACTACGCGTCGGTCCTGCTCGACCGCTCGGAAAAGCGTCCGCTCGTGATGTTCTCGACCGAGGGCGGCATCGACATCGAGGAGGTCGCGGAGAAGACCCCCGAGAGACTGATCAAGCATCACGTCGATCCGCTCATCGGCCTGACCAAGGAGGACGCGATCCGGGTCGCCACCGACGGCGGCGCCGACGCGGACGTGATCGAAGGCGTCGCCGAAGCACTCGTTTCGCTCTACAACGTGTGGATCGAGGAAGACGCGACGCTCGCGGAGATCAACCCGCTGATCATCACCCCCGACCGCGAGGTCAAGGCGCTTGACGCCAAGGTCACGCTCGACGGAAACGCTGACTTCCGCCACCCCGAACGCGAAGGCCTCGGCGACACCGCCAACGCCGACCCGATCGAGGTCAAGGCCAAGGAGCAGGGCGTCGTCTACATCAAGCTCGACGGCAACATCGGCATCCTCGGCAACGGCGCCGGACTCGTCATGAGCACCCTGGACGTCGTCGCCCAGCACGGCGGCAAGCCGGCCAACTTCCTCGACGCGGGAGGCGGATCGGACGCGGCAAAGGTCAAGCAGGCAGTCGAACTGATCCTCAGCAACCCGGACGTCAAGGCCGTGCTGTTCAACATCTTCGGCGGCATCACGCGCTGCGATGAAGTGGCGAATGGTCTGGTTGCCGCGTTCGAAGACCTGAAGCCTTCCGTCCCGTTCGTTGTCCGTCTCGACGGCACAAACGACATCAAGGGTCGCGAGATTCTCGAAGCCGCAGCGCTGCCGAACGTGCACGCAGCGAAGACGATGGACGAGGCGGCGGCGATGGTCGCTGAGCTCGCCAACAAGGAGAGCTAGACATGTCAATCCTCGTAAACAAGGACACGCGCCTCGCCGTCGCCGGAATCACCGGCCGCGAAGGCTCGTTCCACACGCTGAACAACCGCGCGTACGGCACCAACGTCGTCGGCGGAATCAACCCGAAGAAGGCCGGCGAGAACGTCGAGGGCATCCCCGTCTTCGCCAACTGGGCCGACACCGTTGCCGAGACCCAGGCCAACACCGCGATGATCTTCGTGCCGCCGCCATTCGCTGCTGCTTCGGCACTCGAGGCCGCCCAGGCCGGCGTCGAGGTCGTGATCATCATCACCGAGGGCATCCCCGCCCACGACGAGCTGAAGCTCTACAACCAGGTCAAGCGCGACCACCCGAACACACGGATCATCGGACCGAACTGCCCGGGAATCCTTTCGCCGGGCGAGGCCAACGTCGGAATCATCCCGGCGTCGTTCTTCAAGCCGGGCAACGTCGGAGTGGTCTCCCGCTCGGGCACGCTGACCTACCAGATCGGCAACGAGCTGGCCCAGAAGGGCTTCGGCAACTCGTCGATCGTCGGCATCGGCGGCGACCCGGTTCCGGGCAGCTCCTTCGTCGACATCATCGAGCTCTTCGAGCAGGACGAACAGACCGAGCTGATCGTGATGAGCGGTGAGATCGGTGGATCGGCCGAGGAAGAGGCCGCCGAATACGTCAAGCACCACGTGAGCAAGCCCGTCGTCGGCTACATCGCCGGATTCACCGCCCCCGAGGGCAAGCAGATGGGCCACGCCGGCGCGATCGTCTCAGGTTCGGCGGGAACCGCCAAGGCCAAGGCCGAGGCGCTTGAGGCTGCCGGCATCCGTGTTGGCCGCACGCCGACGCAGACTGCTGAGATTGCGATGGAGCTGATTGGGGCGCCTGCCTGATCGCTGCCAGATAAGTGGTGTAGAAGCCCCGTGTGCCCAAAGGCCGCGGGGCTTTTTCGTGAATTCTCGGTCACATGGCGCAACTCTCCGCAGCGAGGATGGTTACACCATTTGTATTCGCTCATAACGGGTAAGGCAATCACTCGGTTGCTGGCCCGAAGTTCCGGAGGTAGGACCGATGAACCGACTGTCCGTCATCTGCGCCGCGATTTTCGCGTGCCTGACACTCACGCTCACAACCGCGACGGCAGGTGCCGCCGGACACTGGGGCGATCTCGACCCGAGCTTTGGCACCGACGGCGTCTCGCGACCGAGCGCTCGCGGCTTCGACTTTGGAAACTTCACATCAATCGCGGTCCAGCCTGATGGCAAGATCCTCGTCGGCGGCACGGCCGGTTACTCCAGCGGCGGTTCGCCCTACGCCATCGTGCTTCGACTCCTCCCGAACGGCGTGCTCGACACATCCTTCGGCGGCGACGGCATCTACCTCTACGGCAGCTCGCACGCTGGAGACATCGATGGAGTTGAATCGATCAAGCTCCAGGCTGACGGCAAGATCGTCGCGGTCGGACGCTTCGACGGCTTCGGTGGCTGGGGCCAGGGAAGCTTGATCTTCCGCCTCAACTCCAACGGCACGCTGGACACCGACTCCGACATCACCCCGTCGAGCTGCTTCGGACCGGCTTGCTCTGGCCGAATCGAGGAGTCGCTGGGGAGCGGCCAATCGCAGTTCAGCGATGTCGCTTTGCAACCGAGCGGCGACATCGTCGCGATCGGCGGGTACCTGGATGAGGACGGGAACGCTCGCCTGCTCGTCCGCGGATACGACGGCAGCGGCACGCCGAACACCACGTTCAACGCGAATGCTGCCGCAGCGACGGCAAGTCACGTGCTGGCAGATTTCGACCGGAACGTCCGCGTGGACCCGTATGGCACCTACTTCAGCGTCGCATTCTCCTCGAAGGCCAAGCAGTTTGTTCACCTCGTTCTCACGGGCGAGGGTTCAACAATGGGGATCACCTCGTCCTTCGGAACTGATGTGACCTTCAACGACGCGATCGTCCGACCGGGCCTCGCCACGTTTGCCGGGTCGACCGAGTTCAACGGCAGCACCGCACTAACACTCGCGCAGCTCGACACGCTCGGAGTCGAGAGCTACGGTCCGATCGCGAGGGATGTCACCCCCGGCAACGCGAGCTCCGCCACCGCGCTCGCCGCATACCCGGGCAAGAGGGTGATCGCACTCGGCGTCAGCGAGTCGAGCGCACCGTCGCCGTTTGTCACGACATCGGTCGTCGAGTCGAACGGTGCGCCGCTGCTTGATTACGGCACGTACGGAACAAACACCTACCCCGCCCTCGGCGCGAGCGCGACAGCCGACGCGATCGAACTACTTTCCAACGGCAAGGCGATCTTCGTCGGAACTGCGCTGCGCGAAGGAAAGATGGTCCCCTACGTCAGCCGAATTCTCGGCCCCGACGCCGGCACCACCGGTCCGAAGCCTGCGGCGACTTCGAAGATCTCCAGTCCGCTCAATTCCACGATCAAGGCAAAGAAGCTGCAGAAGTTCCGCGGGACGGCCGGTCCGTCCGGCCAGATCGCTCGCGTGGAAATCGCGCTGCAGCGCGTCGACAAGCGGCTGCTCAAGCGAGAGCGACACTGCCTCTGGCTGCGTAGCTCGCGCGCGAAGTTCACGAAGAATCGCTCGCAGCGCGGAAAGTGCCTGTCCCCGCGTTGGCTGCGTGTGAACGGCACAGACACCTGGTCGTTTTCGCTGATGAAGGCTCTGCCCAAGGGCAATTACGTCCTGCACGTTCGCGCGACAACGAAAGATGGCGTGCCGCAGGCCCAGCCGACCCTCAAGCATTTCACGGTCACGTAATCGACCTGTTCTGGCTAAGTTGGCTAGAATCGCGGGATGCAAGTAAACACGCTTGAAGCCAGGAACCAACTGTCTCGTCTGATCGACGCCGCGCTCAACGGCGAGGAGGTTGTGATTGCTCGGCGGGGGAAGCCGGCGGTGCGGCTCCAGCGCATCCCGCAGGATGACGAGATCGACGAAACCCCTGGCAACCCCGCATGGATCGCCCAGTGGTTCAAGGAGAATCCGATCAACCCGGAGTGGGCGATGACCTCGGAGGAGGTCGACGCATATCTTCGCGAAGAGCGTGACTCGTGGGACTGACGTACATCGACAGCTGCGTGCTGCTCGATGCAGTGGTAAACCCAGACCCGCGCGGCGAACTCGCTCGCGCCGCGATCGTGGCTCAGGGAACTGACGCCGTCTGCATCTCTCCCCTCGTCGACCTCGAATGCATGGTGCGACCCCTGCGGAGCGGAGATCAAAATCGAATCGCAGCCATGCACGAAATGCTTGCCCGCTTTCGTCGGCTGGAGATCGCTACGCGCGCATTTCAGCTTGCGTCGCATATTCGCGCCTTTCACGGACTTAAGACCGCAGACTCGCTCCACGTCGCGACCGCGAGCCTCGGTGGATGCGACCAGATCTGGACCACTGATCGTCAGTTGCTCGGGACGATTCCTGGATTCGCGGTCGAGCCGTCCGTCTCCAATTGAACCCCCGCGCGCACTTCTTCGGCGATAGCTTCGTCGCCGGCTACCTGGATCCGACCGGACTTGGCTGGGTCGGGCGGATCGCGGAGCACTGCGACGGAATCGCGTTTGCGAATCACGGGGTGCCCGGCGCCACCTCTGAGGCGTGCGTTCGGCAGTGGTTCAACACCGGTATCGATCCGCAGCGCAACGAGACGGTCGTCTTCTCCTTCGGCACGAATGACCTGATCTACGGGGTACCGACCGAGAACTCGCTGGCTGCGCTGGTTCGGGGCCTCGATCGCGCCGCGGAGCTGCAGGTTCCGGCTTACGTGGTCGGCCCCCCCGACGCGCCAGGCCTCGCCGACGCCTACGCGGGGATCTGCGCCGCCCGCGACATTCCGTTCTTCGACACCGTGATTCCGCTCGGCGCGGGTTCGATCTGGCGCGCCGAGGCCGACGCCGGCGACGGCTCTCACCCGGGCGCGGGAGGCTACGCGGAGCTTGCCGAATTGCTCGAGCGCGCGGGCCTCGTGCAGTGGCTGACGAAAATGTCATCTCGATAGGCTCAAGCGCATGACTGTTGACGTGAAAACCATCTCGTTTGCCCGCGGCGCGCCATCGCTCGACCTGATCCCCGTTGAGGGTCTGAAGGAATCGGCGCAGAACGCATTCACCAACGACCCGGCCGGCGCATTCGGCTACGGCACGGCTGTCGGCTACCAGCCGCTGCGCGAGTGGATCGCCGACAAAGAGGGCGTTGAGGTCGATCGCGTGATCGTCACCAACGGCTCGCTGCACGCCTGCGCGCTGATGTTCGATCAGCTCGTCGCTCCGAGCGACAAGGTCGCGATCGAACAGCCGCTTTACGACCGTTCGCTGCTGATGCTGCGCCAGCGCGGAGCCGACCTCGTCGGTTACCCGTTGCAGCCCGACGGCTTCGACCTCGATGCACTCGAGACCGACCTGCGGGGTGGCCTGTCGCTGCGCTTCGTCTACACGATTCCGCACTTCCACAACCCGGGCGGTTGCACGATGCCGCTCGAGAAGCGCCAGCGCCTGCTCGACCTCGCCAACGAGTACGACTTCCTGATCGTCGAGGACGACCCGTACCGCGACATCGTCTTCGACGGCGCGTCGCTGCCGTCGATCCTCTCGCTCGATGAGTCGGGCGAGCGCGTCGCGTTCATGAACTCGTTCACCAAGCAGGTCTGCCCCGGTCTGCGCATCGGCTACGCGATCGGACCGAAGTCACTGATCAAGGACATGGTCACGGCCGGCACCAACACCTACATCTCGCCGGGCCAGGCCTCTGAGGCGATCCTCAACGACTACGTCCGTGCCGGCAAGCTCGACGAGTCGATCGAGGTCGTCCGCACCGCGCTCGCCGAGCGTCGCACCGCGATGGTCGACGCGATCCGCGAGCACCTGCCGCAGGCCCAGATGGTCGTGCCGCAGGGCGGATACTTCATGTGGGTCGACCTCGGCGAAGGCGTCAACACCGACGAGATCGCGGTCCGCGCCGCCGAGCTCGGAGTGCCGATCACCAAGGGCAGCGACTTCATGATCGAGGGTGGCCAGAACGCCATGCGCCTGGCCTACAGCGCGGTCCACCCGGACGAGATCCGCGAGGGCATCGAGCGCCTCGCAGGCATCATCAACGGCTGATCGTCACGTGTCGTCGTGGGCGCCACGCTCGTGGCCTGCGCCCGTCATCATTTCGCAAGACTTCTGCGCGCGCGTCCCCGTCATGTCCATCTGGCCGTGCGGGAACTTGCGCTTCTTGTAGATGTGGATGTCCTGGTAGAGCCACTTGTGTGTCCACGCCTGCTGACGATGCAGGAAGATGCGCGCCGCCGCGCGCGTGGTCTGCTGGCGTTTGATGCCGTTCTCCTGCTCCTGGCGCAGCACTGACATTGCCCGACGCACCGCCCGCTTCACGGGAACGCCCCCGTGCCTGGCGATCTCCCGCGGCGACCAGCCGGTCATGCGCGCATGGTGGTAGTCGCCCGGGCTGATGTTGAAGATCCACTTCGCCTTCAGGCCGATGGCCGGGTCGTGGAAGAGATGGAAAAAGACGTGCTGCGAGAGGTGGCTCTGCGTCATCAGTGCGTTGCTGCGACGCGTGAGCTCCGTGAACTGGCGGTCGCTGACCTTGCCGACCCAGCGGTTCATCAGCCTCTCGACGATCGCGTTCGGGTCCTTCTTGTGCTTGACGACAAGCTCCGCGATCGTGTTCGTGTCGTTCTCGTACAGGTGCGTCTTCAGGTCACGGCGGTTGATGCCCGTGAGCTTGTAGAAGTGATCCTCGCGGAACGGCAGCCAGTGATACATCACCCAGTTCTCGCAGGGCAGCCAGCGTTCATTGGCCCCGGGCGGGGCGTCGGAGTCATTCGCGAACGCGGTGAGCGCGCTGGTGAGCAGCAGCAGGACGGCGAGCGAGATGACGATCGGTCGAGCGAAGAACCTCATCGCGCGGACGATGCTAGCTGCGCTGTTTTGCGGTAGCGCGCGTGCCGAGCTCACGGGCCCGGTAGATCGAGACCGGCTGGGAGATGCCCTTGAAGCGGCGGCGGCCGACGTTGCTCCAGTCGTAGTCGTCGGCGAGGTCTTCTTTGACCTCGGCGGTCGTGAGCACCGCTCCCGGGCGGGCGACGTCGCTGAGGCGGCTCGCAAGGTTGACCGGTGGCCCGTAGACGTCTCCCGCGCGGTCGAGTGCTTCGCCGAAGGCAAGGCCGACCGATAGCTGCGGGAAGTCATCGGCCTCACGCTCGACGGCGTCCATCAGGAGCAGCGCCGTGTCGAGCAGAACGCGCGGCTCCGGGGCGATCAGCATCACGGCGTCGCCGATCGACTTGATCAGCCGGACCGGCGGCTCGACGATCTCCGCGGCGAGCGAGCTCAAGCGCTCCGCGATCGCTCCCAGCTCCTCGGCGGGGATCTGCTCGCCGAGCGAAGTAAAACCGACGAGATCCGCGAAACACACCGCGATCGGGCGTGTGTTCGAGAGGAAGTCGATCGCGGCCTCCGCGCCGAGGATGTCCGCGCGCATCTGGTCGCGGAGGTGGAGATTGAAGAGGTGCTGGAGCACGAACGCGAACTCGGGCGTGGTCGCGCGCGTGATGGCGGCGTAGCGCTTCGCCATTTCTGCCTCGTCGAGTTCTGAGTCGAGATAGGTGGCAAGGAACTGACGCTCGACCACGACTGCCAACTGAGAGAGCACGCCGCCGAGCACGCGGTTGATCTCGCGCACGCTCTCGACCGACATGCCCATCTCGAGGTTCGCGCGGACCGACTTCATCGTCTTGACATCGAACTCGCTGTAGCTCGGCAGATCGCCTTCTGAGGTGGTCAGACCGAGCGAGCGGCGGAGTTCGAGGAACAGCTCGAGATCGACGCCCGCCTGCTCGGCGACTTCGGCTGCCGTGAACCTGGGAACGCCGCCGAGCGCCCGCTCGACCGGCAGGAGAAACAGCCGCTGCTCCTCGTGCGCGAGCAGCACCTCCTCCGGCTCGACGAGTTCTTCGTCGATCAGGTAGTCGAGCAGCCGAACCCGCGCGTCGCGGCCTGCGTCATCGAGCACGTCGGAGAGCAGCCCCGCGTCCTCGTAGTCGAAGTCCGGGTGACGCTTGCTCAAGGGTGGCTAACGGCCGTAGCGTTCTTTGGCGAGCACGAGCTGCTCGGGAAGCGCGGTGCGCGGCGGCGGCGACGGGTCCGCGAGTACCGAAACGGTCTCGCCGGACGAGCGCGAGAGCGTGTGCGTGTCCGAGAGCGACCGGTAGGTGACTTCTTCATCATCCACCGAGACGATCTCGCCCTCCTGGCCAGGCTCGACGCCGGTGGCCTTGAGGTAGTGCAGCAGGTCCTCTGCTTCGTTCTCGAAGCGCAGGATCGTGATCTTTGCGCCGACCTCGCAGTCCGAGAGCGGAACTCCGGTGATGCGATCTGCCGGGTCGATCGGGTGCCCGTGCGGGCAGGTCTTGGCGTTGCCGATCGCGGCGAGCATCTTCTCCTCCATAAGGGGAGACATCGCGTGCTCCATCAGCTCGGCCTGCTCGTGCACGTCATCCCACGGGATGTCGAGCACGTCGGTGAGGAAGCGCTCGATCAAGCGGTGACGGCGAACGATCTGCTCGGCCTGCTCGGCGCCGTGCTGGGTGAACTCCCAGGATTTGTCCGGCTTGCGGTGGACGTATCCGTCGGCCTCAAGGCGGGCGACCATCTCGTGGACCGTCGGCGCCGAGAGCTGCATCGCGCGAGCGATGTTCGCGCCGGTGATCGGAAGTTCGACCTCCTGCAGCCAGAAGATCGTCTGCAGGTACTCCTCTTCGGCGACTGTGGCTTGGTCGTGCGACATCGGCCAGATCCTACACGCCGAATCCGCGCGCGGAGCGCGGTTACGCTGGCTCGCGATGGCTATGCGAAATCGACCGGTGCTGGTCGCTCCGGACAAGTTCAAGGGCTCGCTCACGGCCGCCGAAGTCGCGGCAGCGGTTGCCGACGGGCTGGCGCGCGTCGGCATCGAATCCGACGTCTGCCGGATCGCCGACGGCGGCGAAGGGACGCTTGAAATCGTCGTCGATGCGGTTGGCGGCGACGTGGTCGAGTGCATGGCCAGCGATGCGCTCGGGCGCGAAGTGGCGGCGCGTTTTGCGTTGCTCAATGAGAAGACCGCGCTCGTGCAGTCGGCCGACGCGATCGGCCTGCAGTTGATCCCCGAGGCCGAGCGCGACGCGATGGCAGCGAGCTCGCGTGGGGTCGGGGAGTTGATTCTTGCCGCGGGAGAGGCCGGCGTGCGTGAAGTGCTGGTCGCCGTCGGAGGGACTGCGTCGACCGATGGTGGAGCCGGGGCGCTTGAAGTGCTGCATGGTGTGGAGCTGCCGAAGCTCACGGTGCTCTGCGATGTGCGTGCGGCCTGGGAGCAGGCGCCGGTCGTGTTCGCGCCGCAGAAGGGTGCGGGCGAATCGGAGGTGGCGGCTCTGAGCGCACGGCTGGACGAGCTTGCCGGCGAGCTCCCGCAGGATCCCCGCGGGAAGCTGATGACCGGGGCCGGGGGCGGACTCGCCGGCGGACTGTGGTCAGCGTGCGGCGCACAGCTGAAGGGCGGCGCAGCCTTCGTGCTGGACCAGGTGGACTTCCCCGCGCGCATGCGCGCGTCCCGCGCCGTGATCACCGGAGAGGGATCGCTCGATCGCCAGACGCTGCTCGGCAAGGCGGTCGGGGAGGTGGCAACACGCGCCCGTCAGGGCGGAGTCCCCTGCCACGCCATCGTCGGCCGCATGGAGATGACCGAGTTCGACGCCCGCATCCTCGACTTCGAGTCCGTCACCGAAGCCGGCTCAGCGCAAGCTGTCTCCGACGCCGCCGAGCGCCTGATCGCGGTCCTCCCGCAGCACTGAGCGAAATACTGCTGCGAGGTACGTCCTTGCACGCGCGCAGAGGACGTACCTCGCAGCACTTTTGGGCTTGGATTCGTCTTAGATCGGGCGATACGGATGCAGTTCCGGATCGATGCCCCAGCGTTCCAGCTTCGATGCGATCCGCCTTGGGCCGGTGCGATTCATGTAGCTGCGAAATCCGTCAACTCCGTCGAACACTCCCAACGTCAGATCGTTCGCCAGCCAGGAAGATCCAACATCACCGAGGTGGACTGCGCTGCTGCAGAACTGGTTTCCGTGCTGTTTGATCGGGTCGTTCAGGACCGTGTAGCCGATCATTTCCTTGATGTGATCAGGGTCCCGCATCGGGTCCGCGGAGTAGCGGCCATCAAATATCGGGCCACGCCGACGCGGCGACTGCGCGGCGTTGAAGTACATCCCGTAGCTGGTGAGCACCCGGGTCATCAATCGGCGCATCCCGTCTGCCGCGAATTGGTGGATGACCAGATGGAAGTGATTGTCCAACACGCAGTAAGCGAGCACCGCCACTTCTTCGAAGAGCTTTTCGTAGGGACGCCGACTCGCATTGGACCATGGGTCGGGGCTGAGGTACCACATGAATCGCGAAAGGAATTCGCGCTTGTCGATCGTTCGGTTGAACGGTGCGAGGTTGCCGATTCCGTGCGATGTGACGTGAAACGTTTGATTCGCGGCGACGCGCGATTTGAGTTGAATTCCAGTCGCCATCAGGGCCCTTTCCGAGTTGCGATTACAACCGGTTAAGGGTTTGGGCCGGAGTCATTTACCCCCTCGACCACAATTTCTTTGGCGCCGCAATTGGAGTAGGGCTTCATCAAGCCATTTGTTGCTGCAAGGTACGTCCTGTGCGCGGCTGCAAGGACGTACCTTGCAGCGGATTCTGGCTCAGCGGCGCTGCATCAGGCGGCCGACTATTGCCTCGTATACGCCGGAGCCGTGGGTGGCCTCTGTGACTGTGACGTTTGGCGCGGCATCGGCCACCTCCCGGAGATCGGGGTTGAGGTCCACGGCGTTGCGCATCAGGAAGAACTCCCCGACCACCGGCGCCACCTCGAGGTCCTCGCGCGAGTCGCCGCAGGCGATCACGTCTTCGCGGTCGTAGCCGCGGATCTGCATGTGGCGGGCGACAGCCTGCGCCTTGCCCGCGACGCTGGGGATCAGGTGGTAGGCGTTCAACTGGTCGAACTTGAGCTTCTCGGACTTGCGGTGGATGCGGCCGTTGTCGATCAGGCGCAGATGCCCGTGGCCGTTCTCATCGAGAAAGACATCGATCTCGGCGGTGTCGACCACTCCACGGAAGAGGTGCGAGACGTCGCGGTTGGTGTGCCAGGGCGCGTGGTACTCAAGCCTGTCCTCGAACTCGTCAAGCAGCAGCGCGGGCACGCCCGCGGCTTCGATCTGTTCGAAGATGTTGCCCGTCTCGTTCGGCTCGAGGCCACCTGTCAGCCACTCGATCTCGCCGTCGATCATCAGGCCGCTGCCCACCTCGAAGATGTAGCTCGTCTGTCCCATCAGTCGCGCGTCCTCAAGCACCTGGCCCTGGCGGCGGCCGCTGAAGATGCAGATCTCGACATCGGCGCGCAGGCAGGCCTCGACGGCCTTCACGCCGTCGGTCGTGATCCTGCCCTCGCCGTCGTGGAAGAGCGAGGCGCCGTAGCCGAGCAACGTGCCGTCGAGGTCGACGTAGACGCACCTAAGCGCCACTTGGGCTCCCGAGCGAATCGAGCGGTGGTCGCAGCTGCGGGGTGATGTCGCGGTAGGCGATCTCACCTTCGAAGTAGCCGAGGAACTCACCGGCGCCCTCAAGTTCCGGCGGGGGATTGTTGCTGCCCGCGAGCAGCGCTGAAAGCACGGCGTATGCCATCGGCGCGAGCTCCTCGAGCTGCTGGTGCTGGTTCAGGCGCTCGCCGATGTCCGACTGCGCGATCCCTTCAAGGCCGAAGCGCTTGTAGAACTCGATCAACAACTGAGTCTCGACTCCGTAGCCCGTCGTGAACGGCATCGCAGCGAGCGCGCAGCGACGCGCGGCGATCTCGCCGGCGAGCGGCTGGCGCACGGCCGCGAGTTCGGGAAAGTACATGTTGAGCAGCGGACGCGCGACCAATTCGTTCACCCGGCCGCCTCCGCCCTCGATACGAACACCGGCGGAGGTGAATGGCCGGTCGAATGCGCCTTTGACGAGCTGCAGGGCCGGGTCAACGAGCAGCGGGCCGGCCAGTCCGGTCACGAAGGAACCGTCGAAGGCTTCGGAATCTGAATCGACGAAGACGGTGATGTCGCCCGTCGCCACGCTCAGGCCGCGCCACAGTGCATCGCCTTTGCCGGCCGGCGGTCCGAACTCGGCGAGCAGCTCGGACTCCTGGTGCACTTCGGCGCCGACACTGCGCGCCGCCTGCGCGCTGCCGTCGGCGGAATCGGCGTCGACCACGATGACCTGATCGATCGCCCCCGCGTCGCGCAGTCGCAGACAGCTTGCCGCGACGCGACCAACGGTCATCGCGGCTTCCTTGACCGGAATCACGACGCTGATCGTCGTGTCGCCGCGCAGTTCCGCGATGCGGGCGGCGCTGAATTCCGCGCCGTCAAACGTGTTGGTCCCAGCCCAACGCTCCGAGCGCGCAAGCTCGGCGCGCACGACCGCGCGTGTTGTTGTCGGGGCGTCGCTCACATGAGCGAGCCTAGATCAGACGGTTACGGCCTCTGGCTGCTCCGCGGCCGGAGCATCCGTGGCGGCCTTGGTGAACTTCAGCTTGCCGTCGTCGAGTTCCGCGCGGCTGAAGTCCAGGTAGTCCTGGTGGTAGGTCATGCGCAGCTTCCACGGCGCCTTGGAGCCGGCCTTCGGGAACTTCTCGATCGCGCGCAGCACGTAACCGGCCGGGAAGTCGAGCAGCGGCTCGGTCTTCAGCGTCGGATCGTCGTTGTGCGGGGTGACCACGTTGAGTCCGGTCTCGTCCATGCGCTTGAGCACGCGACAGGCGTACTCGGCGACGAGGTCCGCCTTCAGCGTCCACGAAGCGTTCGTGTAGCCAACCGTGAAGATGAAGTTCGGCACGTCCGTGAGCATGCAACCGCGGTAGACGATCGTGTCTGACGCGTCTCCGACGACGCCGTCGATCGAGACTTCGATACCGCCCAGCGGCAGCAGGTCGAGGCCCGTCGCCGTGATCACGATGTCGGCCGGCAGCGTCTTGCCCGACTTCAGCTTGATGCCGTCCTCGGTGAACGTCTCGATGTGATCGGTGACGATCTCCGAAGTGCCCTGACGCAGCGAGCGGAAGAGGTCGCCGCTCGGGACGACGCAGAGGCGCTGGTCCCACGGGTCATACGGGGGGTTGAAGTCCTTGTCCACATCGACCGATGAGCCCTGGACCTGACGGCGGATGCCGCCCATCAGAAGCTTGCGCGCGGCCTTCGGGAAGCGCTGGCAGAAGTGGTAGAAAGCGAGCGTCTGCGTGGCGTTCTTCCAACGCGTCGCGGTGTAGCCGCGCTTCTCGCCGAGCACGCGGTAGAGCAGGCGGGCGATCGGGTCCTTCTCCGGCAGCGACAGCAGATAGGTCGGAGTGCGCTGGAGCATCGTGACCATCTCGGCCTTGTCGGTCATCGCCGGGAGGATCGTCACGGCGGTCGCGCCACTGCCGATGATCACGACGCGCTTGCCCGCGTAGTCGAGGTCTTCGGGCCAGAACTGCGGCTGGACGACCTGGCCCTTGAAGTTCTCGATGCCGGGGAACTCGGGCAGGTAGCCATGGTCGTAGCTGTAGTAGCCGGTGTTGCCGTAGAGGAAGTTGCAGGTGACCTCACTGCGCTCGCCGGACTTCGCGTCCTCGAGCGTGACCGTCCACTGACCCACGGCGGAGTTGAAGTCGGCCGACACAACCTTCTTGCCGTAACGAATGTGCTGGTCGACGCCCGTCTCGGAAGCCGCTTCCTTGAGGTAGGCGAGGATGTCCGGGCCGTCGGCGATCGACTTGGCGTTCGTCCACGGCTTGAACTTGTAGCCCAGCGTGTACATGTCCGAGTCCGAACGCACACCCGGGTAACGGAAGATGTCCCACGTGCCGCCGAGGCTCTCGCGCATCTCGACGATCAGGAAGGACTTGTTCGGGAGCTCCATCTGGAGATGACGGGCCGCACCGATCCCTGAAAGGCCGGCGCCGACGATCAGGACATCAACGTGGTTTACATCTGGCGTGGCGGGCATGTGCGTGCTCCTGGCGGAAGGATTGACTGGCGCGGCCATATTATCAACACAGTGTCGAGTTTGTCAACCCCTAGTTGAAAAAATCGACACGGTGTATAGTTGTCGCATGGCGCCCCCCACCAAAGCTCCAGAACGCGGTCGCCGCGCCAAGCGCCCGACCGGCGACGAGCGCGAGCAACTGATCCGCGAAACGCTCGAATCGCTGCTCGAGTCCAAGAGCTTTCATGAGATCTCGATCGACGATCTCGCCAAGGGCGCCGGAATCTCCCGCCCCACGTTCTACTTCTACTTCGAGTCCAAAGAGGCCGTACTGCTCTCGCTGCTCGACACAATCGTCAGCCAGGCCGACGCGGCGAGCGACGCCGCCCAGGCGGCGCTCGACCAGAACCCCGCGCGTTTCCTGCGCGACGCGCTGACCGCCTACTTCCACTATTTCGGCGCGCATCGCGCCGTCTCGGTCGCAGGGACCGAGGCCGGCGCCGGCAACCCGAAGGTGCGCACGCTCTGGAACCAGGTCCGCGAGCGCTGGGTCGCTGCGGCGACCGCGGGGATCGAAGCCGAGCGCGCACGCGGCGCCGCTCCCGAGGGCCTGCCGGCGCGTGATCTCGCGATCGCTCTGATCAACATGAATGAGGGCGTGCTCTTCTCCGCATTCGCCGGCGAGCAGCCGGCCATCGCCGAGGACCACGTGGTCGACGTGCTGATCGACATCTGGCTGAAGGCGATCTACGGCGGCAACCCGCCGGAGCCCGCGCAGACCTAAGATCGGGCGGGTGCCGAGCACCCGTTGGGACAACCTCTTCGAACCACCGCAGGACGAGCCGAACGAGCAGCTCGTCGAACTCGCGCACGAGCCGGGACAGTCCCCGTTTCTCGTCGACCTTCCGGACGAGCTCAACCCGCGCGTCGCCGCCGCGCTCGCCGAGACCGGGATCAAACAGCTCTACGGCCACCAGCTCCAGTGCTTTGACGAGGCGATGGGGGTCGGCGACTCGCCCGGAGGCAACGTGATCGTCACGACCGGCACCGCGAGCGGCAAGTCGCTGTGCTTCAACCTGCCCGTGCTGCACACGCTGGCCTCCGACACGAAGGCGCGTGCGCTCTATCTGTATCCGACCAAGGCGCTCGCCCAGGACCAGGCCAGAAAACTCGGCCAGCTCGGCACGGCGATCGAGGCTCAGGGACGCGGGCGAACCGCCGCGCTACGCCACGCGATCTACGACGGCGACACGCCCAGCGGCGAGCGACGACAGATCCGCGAGCGCAGCAATCTCGTGCTCAGCAACCCGGACATGCTCAACCAGGGCGTGCTGCCCAACCATCGCCAGTGGGCCGACTTCTTCGCCAACCTCGCCTGGATCGTCGTGGATGAGGCGCACGTCTATCGCGGCGTCTTCGGCTCGCATGTGGCCAACGTGCTCAGACGGCTGCGCAGGATCGCCGCGGCCTACGGAACGCAGCCGCGGATCATCATGACCAGCGCGACGATCGCCAACCCGTTGCAGCTCGCCGAGCGCCTCGCGGGTGAGAAGTTCGCGCTGGTGGATCGCGACAGCGGGCCGCACCCCGACCGCCGCATCGCGATCTGGAACACGCCGCTGCTCGATGAGAAGACCGGCATGCGCGGCAGCGCGCTCAGCGAAGCGGCCTCGATGCTTGTGAAACTGGTGCGCGCGGACATCCGCACGATCGTCTTCATGAAGTCGCGGCGCGGCGTCGAGCTGATCCACCGCTTCGCGACCGACGCGCTGGCAGATCGGCCTGACCTCGCGGAAGCCGTGATGCCGTACCGCGCCGGCTACACCGCCGCCCAACGCCGCGAGATCGAGCAGAAGCTCTCGAGTGGGCAGCTGAAGGCGGTCGTCGCCACCAGCGCACTGGAGCTCGGCATCGACATCGGTGCGCTCGACGCCGCGCTCGTCACAACGTTCCCCGGGACGGTCGCGTCGCTGCGACAGATGTGGGGACGCGCGGGCCGCGACCACGAGGGGCTCGCCGTGTACATCGCCGGCGAGGATGCGCTCGACCAGTTCTTCTGCCGCCACCCCGACGAGTTCCTTGAGCGCCCGGTCGAGGCGGCGATCCTCGATCCCTGGAACGAGTCCGTGCACCTGCGCCATCTGCACGCCGCGGTCTACGAATTGCCCCTGCGCAAGGCCGACGCCGAGTTCTTCGGCGATTCGATCGAGCAGTTCGCGCAACAGCTCGTTGCCGCCGGCGCGGTGCGCGAGGACGGCGGTCGGTGGCTGCCGCGCGGCGAGGACTTTCCGGCCGCGCGCATCGCGCTGCGTTCGGCCAGCGCTGACAACTTCCACATCGTGGACTCGGAGAACGGCGAGGTGATGGGAACGGTCGAGGCCGAGCGCGCGTTCACCACCACCCACCCCGGCGCGATCTATCTGCACATCGGTCGCCAGTACGAGATCGACGAACTCGACCTGAACTCGCGCACTGTCGTCGCCCGGCCGTTCTCGGGCGACTGGTACACCCAGCCGAAGTTCGAGACCGACACCTACATCGAACAGGTCGAAGAATCGCGCCCACTCGCTGCCGGCACTTTGAATTTCGGCCACGTCGCCGTGACCGAGACGGTGATCGGCTACCAGCGCAAGTCGATCAGCGAACACGAGACGCTCTCACTTGAAACGCTCGACCTGCCGCCGCAGCACTTCATGACGCAGGCGCTCTGGTACACGCTCGACGACATCGAGCCCGGCGGCGAGCTGCCGCTCGACGTGCTTCAGGGCTCACTGCACGCGGCCGAACATTCCCAGATCGCCGTGCTGCCGCTGATCGCGATGTGCGATCGCTGGGACATCGGAGGGCTCTCCACGGCGTTCCATCCCCAGACCGGCAAGCCGACGATCTTCATCTACGACGGACATCCCGGGGGCGTCGGAATCACCCGCCGCGGCTACGAGCAGTTCGAGCGGCTGACCGCCGACGCCATTCGCCTGATCGCCGAGTGCAAGTGCGAGAGCGGATGCCCGAGCTGCATCCAGAGCCCGAAGTGTGGAAACCTGAATGAGCCGCTGCACAAGGCCGGCGCGCGCAAGCTGCTCTCCTCGCTGACCAGCTGATCGCTGCAAAGTCGCTGGCACGGGCCGTCCGACCGCTACCTCGCGGCGAATAGATGGTTTAGAGGTCAGGGATGGCCGCTTTGACGCGGCGGGGAAATTCATGATGTTTCGAAGCTCGACGCTCCATAGATCGATTGCGCTCTGCGTGCTGGCCCTCGCCTTCTGCGTGCCGCAGGCGCTCGCCGCCAACGGCGGCGCCTCGCCGGCGGACAAGCCGAGCGGGAACCGGAACTCCTCCGGCGGCACGGGTATCGGTGGGACGACCAAGGCCCAGCGTGAAGCAGCCAGGAGGCGCGCCGAGGCGAAGCGCACGCCCGTCATCAAGGTCTTTGCGCTGGCCAACACCGCGCTCGCGGACGGCAGCGCGATGATCCTGCGCTACCGCATCGCGGCGCCGGCCAGACGCGTGCGCGTTCGGGCGGTCGTGCGCACCAAGGGCGGCAAATACGTGAGGACCCTCGAGCTCGGCGTCCACCGCACGAACACTCCCCAGAAGACTTCGCTCTCGGCCAGCGAGCTGAGCGTCAGCCGGGCAGGCACCTACAAGCTCCGACTCACCGCGCGCGACGGCAGAAAGCGCGCCGCCAAGCGCGCGAAGAAGATCCCGGCCTGGCGCGGATTCACGTTCACCGATCACCGCTTTCCGCTGACCGGGAACTTCAGCTTCGGCAGCACCGGCGCACGCTTCGGCGCCGGACGGCCGGGCCACATTCACCAGGGCCAGGACATCGTCGCTGACGCCGGCACACCGATCGTCGCCCCGTATTCGGGCACGATCAGCTACGTCGCCTACCAGGACGCCGCCGGGTACTACGTGGTCGAACACGCGGATGACGGCCGCGACTACGTCTTCATGCATCTGATCAAGGGGTCTGCGGTCGTCAAGGTCGGCGACCGCGTCGCGACCGGCGGCGCGATCGGCAAGGTCGGCACGACGGGCGTCGCCAGCGGACCGCACCTGCACTTCGAGATCTGGGTCGGCGGGCCGTGGCAGTTCGGCGGCCATCCCGTTGACCCGTTGCCGCTGCTGAAGTCCTGGTACGCCAGCGGACCGGGCGGCGCGGTGCGCACCAGCGCGGCGGCGAGCGCCTTCCACCCGACCGGCGGACCACTCGACTGATACCCGGCGTTGCCTAGGCTTGCGGTCGATGGCGATCCTCCGACCTGAGCAACCCGGCGACGAACCCGAGATCGCCGCCATTCACGTGGCGGCCTTTGAGGACGCGTCCGAAGCCGAGCTCGTCGCGCGGCTGCGCATGAGCGAGGTCTGGGTTCCGGAGCTGAGTCTCGTCGTTCAGCAGGAGGAGCAGCTCGTCGCGCACGCCCTGCTCAGCCAGGTCGTCGCCGGCGAGTCTGAAGCGTTGGTGCTCGGTCCGATCGCAATCCTGCCCGACCACCAGCGTGGGGGCCTCGGCACGGCGCTGGTGCGCATGGGCCTCGAGCGCGCACGCGCGCTGAAGTACGAATGCGTGATTGCGATCGGCCCCGGAGACTTCCTCGCCGCATGCGGTTTCCGGCCCGCTCGCGGACGCGGCCTGACGATTGAGATGGATGTACCCGACGCAAATTTCTGCGTCGCTGAACTCGCGCCGATGGGCGTGACTCCCGGGCCGGTGCTGTTTCCGCAAGAATGGTCGGAATGAAGCCTCGTCACCTGATCGCTTTCGCCGTATCGATCCTCACTGTCCTCGCGCTCGCTTCCACGGCCGGCGCCGCAAGCAGCGGCGTGTTCAAGGTCTCAGCCAGCGGCAAGCAGTCGATCACCTGGTCACTGAACGGCACGCGCGGGAGCTGCGAGATTCAGACCGGCACGGGATCGGGCTCAACCAATTTCTCGTTCAAGACCGCGAAAGCGGGCTTGCTTTCGGTGAGCAGGTCCGGCATGCTCGGAAGCCTCACCACGTCCGCCAAGGGCAGCCAGTCAGGCAGTTTCGTCGAAACCCACACGGCGTGTCCGCCGTTCGAGGTCGTGCCGCCCTACACGCAGGACGCTTCAGGCTGCGGCGCCCGCAAGTTTGATGTGCGGATGGACTTCGCCACCAAGAAGGGCGTGACCTGGGTGATCGGCCCCGCCCAGCCGCTCCCGCTCGGGTCCTGCCCGAGCTACACCGATCAGCTGCTTTCCACTGACCTGACGAGCTGCGGCGACAGCAACACTCAGTACAAGCGCAGCTTCGGCCTCGCCTACGGCGGGATCGGACTCTTCGCCTCGAAGCTCAACATCTCGATGAAGTCGCTGCTCAAGGTCAGGAAGGGCAAGAAGAAGACGATCACCGGAAAGACGACGGTCGACTGCAAGCCCGCTTCGGTCTACTCCAATCCCCTGGTGCTCAAAGGCGAGCTGAAGTACACGCTCACCTTCAAGCGCACTGGCTGACTGGACCCGCGCCTAAGCTGACTCGCAATGAAGCGCATCGGCCACAAGGGCGCCCACACGATCGAGCACGGCAACACCGTGGCGAGCTTCCACGCGGCGCGTGAGCTCGATGTGGACATGATCGAGTTCGACATCATGCGCCACCCGTACGAGGACCGTCAGAACGGCAAACTCGTCTTCGCTCACGACCCTTCGGACGCCGCAGCGCGCGAAGACGGCACGTTGCTCACGATGGAGCAGGGTCTCGATCTGCTCGCCTCGCCGGAGTTCTCGGCGATCGGTCTTGACGTCGACATGAAGCACCGCGGCTTCGAGATGCAGGTGATCGACGCGCTGCGCGAGCGCGAGCTGCTCGCCCGCACGATGATCACGACGATGCACGCCGAGAGCCTGAAGCTGATCCGCGAGCACGTCCGACCGGGGGAGGTCAAGCTCGGCCTGACGATCCCGAAGGTCACGAAGGACTGGTTGAACATGCCCTCGGTCGTGAAGCCGATCATCGTCGCCGGAGTGATTGAACACCGCCTGCGTCAGCCCGCGCGCGTTGCCAAGCTGATCGAGTCAGGCGAGATCCAAGCCGTGATGGCGTTCCACTCACTTGTCTCCACGCGCCTGGTCAAGACAGTGCACGACGCCGGCGGAGAGCTCTACGCCTGGACCGTGGACGACCCCGACACGATCGATCGTCTGATCGAGCTGGGAATCGACGGGATCGTCAGCAACGATCCACGGCTTTTTGCTGAAGCAGCGGAACGCGCCGCGGCATAGGATCGCGGAATGCCCAAACACATCGACGTCCCGTCCGAGAACGACATAAAACAGCTGATGGGAGTTCGCGCCGATGCCTGCGCTTCGATCTATCTCCCCACGTCTCAGCTACCCACCGAGTCCGAGGCCAACCGCATCGAATTCAAGACGCTGGCCTCGACGGCAGTCGAGCGTCTGAAGGCCTCCGGCTCTGACAAACACGATGTCGCCGCGATCCACGAGGCGCTCCAGGAGCTCGACGAGGACGAGGCGTTCTGGCTCCGCCAGGCACGCAGCCTCGCGGTTTTTGCGACGCCCGATTCGTTGCGCACGTTCCGCCTGCCGAACAATCTGACCGAACTCGTGGAGGTTTCGGACCGATTGCTGGTCAAGCCACTGCTGCGCACCATCACCTTCCCGCAGGCGGCGTATGTGCTGGCGCTGTCGGTCAACTCGACCCGCCTGCTCGCGATCTCTCCCGACGATGACCCCGTCGCGATTGAGGTTCCCGGCATGCCCGCCGACGCGGTGAGCGCCGTCGGACTCGACTCCCTCAAGGACAACAATCCGACCTCGCGTACCCAGGGGAGCGCCGGTCGCAAACTGCGACTACGCCAGTACGCGCATCAGGTCGACCGGGCGCTCAAGCCCGTGATCAGCGCCAGCGACCTGCCGTTGATCCTGGCTTCCACCGAACCGCTCGAGTCGATCTTCCGCGCCACCACGCACTACCCGCGCCTGGCCCCCGTGAACATCGAGGGCAACCCGGATGAGCGCAGCGACGCGCAGTTGGCCGCGGCAGCACGCAAGGTGCTCGATGTTGTCTACGCAGAGAAGATCGACCAACTCAAGGAGACCTACGAAGCGCGCGCCGGTCACGACCGCGCGACCACCGACCTCACCCGTATCGCCCGCGCGGCCACCTTCGGTGCCGTCGACACGCTGCTCGTGGACATCGACGTCTCGATCGACGGAACCGTCGACGAAGAGACCGGCCAGCTGCGGATCGATGAGTCCGACACGGTCAGCAACTACGGCGTGGTCGACGAGATCGCGAGGCGCGTGATCGACTCTGGCGGCCGCGTGCTTGCTGTACGCAAGGAACAGGTGCCGGCCGGGGCTGACGCGGCCGCGATTCTGCGATTCGCCGTTTGAGCCCGGCTTCAGCGGCCGATGGCCTGTACCATCACCTGCGCTCGGCGAGATAGCTCAGTTGGTAGAGCACACGACTGAAAATCGTGGTGTCCCCGGTTCGAATCCGGGTCTCGCCATCAGCCGTTGATGGACACCGGGGCGCGGATCAGCGTTAGGTACTCCGCGCGGGCCGCGAACGTCTGGCGCATCTCTCCAGTCACCTCGCCGAGGAACTCCTCGCGGTAGGTGCCGTCCGTGAACACGGCGATCGCGTAGTACAGACCGCTCAGCACCGCCACCGCGCCGCTCACGACGATCAACTGATCCGTGATCGTGACGTCCACGCCGAACACCCGCGTGTCGGCGATGACCTCCGCAGAGGCGCCGGTCCAGGTCTCGGTCAGCCTGGCGGTGACGGTGATCATCCCGAACAGCGCAAAGAACAGCCCGACGGAGATCGTCACCAGGAGCACCTGCAGAGACTGGGAGACGAACAGCACGAGCCCGACGTTGAAACGCTGCGCGCTGCTCAGTGGCGGCGCGTCATCGCCGACGGAAGCCGCGATCCGATCGACCTCACGCGGCAGGCGGACGAACAGGAACAACGCTCCGACGAGCACGAGCAGCACCGCGATCGAGGTGAGGTTCCCGCGTCCCATGTCGGCGAACACCTGCCAGACCTCGGCGGTCATGAAGAGGACGACCGAGAACAGCATCAGCAGCGGGAGCGCGCGGGCGATCAGCGCGAGTGACCCGGCAAGCTGGCCGAACAGTCGCCGGCCGGCCCAGCGCAGGATCGAAACGAGTCCGAGGACCGTCACCGCGTAAATCAGCGCGAGCACGATGAGATTCCCGGCCATCGTCACCAGGGCGCTCACCCACTGCTGGTTGAAGATCAGTGGAATCAGGCCCGGAATCACGACGAATCCGGCCAGCTCGAGCGTGCCGATGTCTTTCGGCCGCTCAAACGCGGTGCGTCCGCGTGCGCGATTCGCGATCACCCAGGCGGCCGCCAGCAGGCTCAGGCCGCCGATCAGCGTCAGCACGTTCGCCCACCACGGCCAGGTCAGATCGACCGCGCCCAGGAACTCAACCCAGAAGATCAGGGCGAGCAATCCGGCGGCACGGGTCCAGATGTCCTTTGAGGCATCGCGATCGACGATCAGCAGCGGGAGGCCCGCACGACGGAATTGTTCCTCGTATTGCTCGCGATCCACCCCTGCAGAGTCGCTCGCGAGTTGGACGGAAAGCAACAATCGTCTGGTCAAAACGCTCAAGCGTCGCGCCGAATTGGACGAATCACATGCAAGGCACGTGGGAGCAGACACCCGCGCGCCTTTCAAACAATCCCTCAAGGAGATTCAAATGAGTAAGAAGTCAAAGCGCCTGAGCGTTGGTCTCAGCCTGTTCGTCGTGTTCGCCCTCGCAGCTGGTGGCGCGTACGCATACTGGACGAGCAACGGCACCGGCACCGGCTCAGCCAGCACCGCAAGCCCGGCCGCCGGCCAGCTCAGCGTGAGCGGCGACGCGATCAGCGGCCTCGCTCCGGGAGTTGCGGCCCAGACCCTCACGGGAACCATCACCAACAACGGCGCCAACTCGTTCCAGGTGACCGGACTCAGCGCAGCCATCACCTCGGTGGCCGGTGGCGCAGGACCCGGATGTGACTCGACCGACTACACGCTCGTCCAGCCGTCAGGCGTCTCTGGTGCACTCGCGGCAAGCGCGAGCATGCCGTTCAGCAGCGGCTCGATCGCCTTCAACAACAAGGCGACCAACCAGGACGACTGCAAGGGCGCAACCGTCACGATCACCTACACGGTCTCGTAGCGGGCTCGCGT
This sequence comes from Thermoleophilaceae bacterium, assembly GCA_016462645.1. Taxonomy (GTDB): domain Bacteria; phylum Actinomycetota; class Thermoleophilia; order Solirubrobacterales; family JACPNS01; genus JACPNS01. The sequence goes on along the minus strand of JAEMSX010000003.1, from coordinate 68,623 downwards.
AGAGAAATAGAGGGATTGTTGGCGACGAGCAGCCGGACCGCATGGTCCGGCTGCTCCAACGCCGTTCCAGCCCTCATGACGGACTGAGCCGCGCAACCCATGTCCACTTCTGGCACTCGATTGGCCTCCCGCACAGCGATCCTGCTGGTGTGTGGACTCGCCGCATTCGCTGCGGGCGCCATCGTCGTGCACGCAGCGACATCGGCTCAGGTGGCAAAGAAGAAGACGCGCACGCCGGCCTGGCCGGCGTTCATGATCCGAGCGCAGGTGACTTCGGAGCTGAATCCGGGCAAGAACGTCCCGATCAGGGTCTCCGTTGCCAACAACCGGTTGAAGCCGATCTGGCTCCTTCGTCTCTCTGTACGAGTTGCCGTCGATGAGAAGCACGTCCGCGCCGGCTGCAAAGCCGATCGCGACTACCACGTGGTTCAACTGCCGAAGGCCGCGTTTCCGATCAAGGTCGCAAGCTACAACCGCGCGAGCGGGAGTCAACCGGCGACGCTGCGCTGGCGGACACTGCGCGATCGGCGCACCCGCGGCCGACCGATCCTGATGATGCACAACCTTGCGAATGTCAATCAGAACGCCTGCAAGGGCGCCACCCTGACGCTGAACTTCGCAAGCAGGTCGATCGACAAACGGCCGAGAAGTATCAAGACCTGGAAGGCCTCGTCCGGCGGATGAATCTGTTCAGACGCATCTTCGTCGTGGGCCTGCTCGGGCTGGCGTGCACCGTGATCGCTGCCCCGGCCGCTTCGGCGCACTGGACCAACAACGGGCTCGGGAGCTTCGGTTCGTCGACGGCGACCATGCCCGGCGGCATCACGCCGAATGTCTCGGTCGCAGGAAGAACGGTCACCGTGGATGTCACGCAGATCAGCGTTGCGGGCCAGTTTGTGGGAGCGCTGGGCGGCGGATACACGATCAAGCGGTATCCGGCAAACGGCGGTGCCCCGGTGACTCCGGGAGGCGGTTGCGGAACAAGCGTCACCGGAGCGGCAGCAACGCTCACGTGCACGGAGACCGGCACGCCGGGCGGCGATTGGAAGTACACCGTCTCACCCACGCTCTACCAGTGGACGTCGGCCGAAAGCGCCGCGAGCGCGACGGTGATCGTGATCCCCGATCCTGCGACAGCTCTGACCGCGTCTGCCGCCCCGGCCGGCGCGATCGACCTCAACTGGACGGCGGGTGGCGGAGCGACTGGCTACAACGTCTACCGACGCACCGCCGCCGGCGCCTACAACTTCTCCGCGCCGCTCAACGGCGCAACGCCGGTCGGCTCGACGACCTACAACGACACCACAGCCGTGCCTGGCACTGCTTACAACTACGTGGTGCGCAGCGTCGCGATTGACAGCTCCGGACTGCAGATTGAGAGCGCCAACAGCAATGAGCCGGCCGCCGTGACCTCCGACAACACCGTCCCGACCGGCGTGACCTTGAACGCCGTCGCGACGCCGATGCGCGGAACGATCACGCTCAGCGGGACGGCGACCGACACGATCTCGGGTGTGAACAACATCGCGTTCCAGTACAGGCTCAGCTCCGGCGGCACCTGGTCGACGGGATGCTCCGATCCGACCACGCCGTACTCGTGCAACTTCGACACCACGACGATCGCCGACGGCCTCTACGACTTCCGTGCGCTGGCGAGTGACGGCGCCGGAAACCAGACCGCCTCGACAATCCAGACGAATCGCCTGATCGACAACACCGCTCCGACCGTCAACCTGACGAACCCGGGCACGCCACGCCGCGCAACAGTCGCGCTCACCGCGACGGCGACCGACGGCGGGTCCGGCATGGTCAGCGTCGCGTTCCAGTACAAGCTCAGCGCCGGCGCGGTCTGGACGACAATCTCGACCGACACCACCAGCCCCTACACGGCCAACTTCAACACCACCGCGCTGAACGGCACGTATGACATCCGTGCGCTGGCGACCGACGTCGTGGGCAATCAGGGGACGTCAGTGGCGACGAACATTGTGCTCGACAACACCAGGCCGACAGCCACTGACATCCAGACGGCCAACGGCGTCGGAATCCTCGGCCGGCCGGACGCCGGCGACGCCGTGACCTACACGTTCTCCGAAGCGATGCTGCCGACTTCATTCCTCGCCGGCTGGACGGGCGCGAGCCAGGCCGTCACGCTCCGCCTCAACCAGGGAGGCAACGACACGATGACCGTGTTCAATGCGGCGAACACCACGCAGCTCCCGTTCGGAAGCGTGCGGATCGGCACCGGACACGTCACCGCATCGGCCAGGTTCAGCGCGACAATGACCATGAGTGGAAACACGATCGTGATCACGCTCGGAACGCAGCTGAGCGGCACCGTCGCGACCAGCGCCGCCAACGTGACGATGCGTTGGACGCCGTCGGCCACAGCGACGGATCTCGCGGGAAACGCGATGACCACGGCCAACCGCAACGAGACCGGCGCGGCCGACCGCGAGTTCTAACTCCGCGGGATGAAGGTCCCGATGCCGCCGTTGCCCGGGGCGAACGTGATGCTGCGGAAGCCCCACGGTTCGAACCTGGCGTCGGTGGGCTGAAGGTCGAAGCGATCGAGCATGCGCTCCATCACGGCATTGAACTCCATGCGCGCGAACGCCGCGCCGATGCAACGGCGCACGCCGCCCCCGAACGGGATGTACGCGTAGTTCGAGGGTCGCGACTCGAGGAACCGCTCGGGCCGGAACTCGGTCGGGTTGTCGAAGAGGTTGGGGTCGAAGTGCGTGAGCGCAGGGTTTGAACCGATCCGCGTCTCGACGGGCAGGCGGTAGCCGCCCAGTTCGTACGGCTCCTTCTGCACGCTGCGCACCGCGAGCGAAACGGTCGGGCGAATGCGCAGGGTCTCGTCAAAGACCGCGTTCAGGTAGTCGGTCTCGCCGGCGCGCACAGAATCGGTCAGCTTGGCGAGGACTTCCGGATTGCGGGAGAGCCGCTCGACCGCCCACGAGAGCGTGCCGGCCGTGGTCTCATGGCCGGCGATCATCATCGTCATCAGCTGGTCGCGGATCTCGACGTCGCTCATCGCTGTGCCGTCCTCGTGGGTCGCCTGCACAAGCAGCGACATCACGTCGGTGCGGTCCGCGAGGTCCGGGTCGCGCCGGGCCTCGTCCATCAGGCCGTAGAGGATCGCGTCGATCTGATCGCGCAGACGCAGGAACCTGCCCCACGGACTGCGCGGTCCGAGGTCCTTCTGCGCAAAGCGCAGGAGCACGACCTTCGTCGCGACGTCAACGACTTTCGGGACGAGATCCTCAAGCTGCTCGAGCGACTCATCGTGCGCACCGAAGATCGTCTGCAGGATCGCGCGCAGGGTGATGCGCTGCATCGGTTCGATCGTGCGCATCGGCTCGCCGGTGGTCCAGGTGTCCATCTCTTCGTCGGCAATCTGGGCGAATGCGCCCGCGTAGGACTGCATGCGCTCGCCGTGAAACGGCGGCAGCAGAATGCGGCGCTGCCGCAGGTGGATGTCCTCGTCGATCGCGAGCAATGAGTTCGCTCCGAGCACCGCACCGAGCGGGCTGCCGGTGCCGGCGTGGAGACGCTTCGGGTCCGCGGTGAGCGTCTGCTTGATCAGGTCCGGATCGGAGATGATCACGAAGTCGGGGAAGCCGAGCAACTTCATCGAGAACATATCCCCGTACTTGGCGTGCGCGCGGCGCATCATCGGGATGTTGCGCACGAGGAATCCAATGGACTGGATTGACTGCGGCATGCGCACTCCCGGAGGGAGCCCCTCGGTCACTGGCGCGCTGGGCGCGGCACCTGCCGCTTGCTTAGTCGGAGTTTCAACGGCCATCGTTCTGCTCGACTTTCGTACTCACACTGCTGGAAGGTGGGTGGCGGATTCCTCGTTGGGGGGTGTACGAGGAATCCGCCGCTGGTACACGCGTGTACCGCTTGACGAGGATGGTACACCGATGTACCATAGATTTCAAGGCCCAATCGCAAATTCTTTGTATGGCAACTTCAACTCCCGACACCTCCACCTCTCCAGCGCTCGCCGCACTCTTCGACGAGAGCGTCACGCGAGACCGCCTGATGCGCGGGATGGGCGAGTCGCTGATGGAGAAGGGTTTCGCCGGCACCGTCGTCGCCGACATCGTCAAACGCGCGCGCGTTTCACGCCGCACCTTCTACGAGGAGTTCGCCGATCGCGGCGAGTGCTTCCTCGCGCTCTGCGACCGCGCCACCGACGTGGCGCGCGTGGTCATCAACCAGGCCGCGGACCCGGAACTCTCCTGGGAAGACCAGTCCAAGCAGGCCGTGGACGCATATTTCGCCTTCATGACCGTCGAGCCGCTGCTCACTCGAGCGATGCTTTTCGAGGTGTACGCGCTCGGTGACCGCGGGATCGCCGGACATCGCGAGACGCACGAGAAGTTCACCGAACAGTTGCTCGCGCTTGCCGCCCGCGCTCGCGAGACCGACGATTCGATCCGCGACATCTCCTACGCAAGCGCCGCCGCGGTTGTCGGTGCGATCTACCAGTTGATCCAGATGGCGACTGACGACGACCCGCGCATCACCATCGACGAGGCGCGACTGGCGGCGACCGAACTGGTCCTCGCCATGGCCTCGGCCCAGCGCGGCTGATCGAACTCGTACCTACTCCCGCGTAGCGGGCACTGGACTAAATACGGATTTTGCGGGTTTTTTTGGCCTCCCGATGGCCTGGTGACATCATTTCGTGTATATTGGCTGAACAGCCAGCCAATGCCCGCTGGTCCCTGCAGATCGCGTTTCCTCCTAAAAACAAGATCTGTCCCAAACACCCCGACTCGTTCGTCTCCGCACAGAGAGAGTCGATCCCGCCAGGTGGCCGTTGCTCAGTCGGCCACCTGGCTTTTCTTTTGTTTGCCCTTCTTTTGTTGCAATTTGCGAAAGCCCGCTCAAATAGGGGTCGAATCGCGCAACCCGCTCAACTAAGGTGCAAGTGAGTGGCCAAGGACACGGAAAAACTCATTCGGCAGCTGTCGTTGATCTCGTTCTTGATGGCAAAGCGCCGTCCGGTCACGGCACTCGAAATAAAGCGCGACGTCGAGGGATACAGCGAGATGAACGACGACGCGTTCGCGCGTCGCTTCTACGCCGACCGCGCTGAGCTCGAGGCCCTCGGAATCGAGCTGCGCGTCGACCGCGCCGTCGACGGTTTCTACGAGGCCGAGAACTACTCGCTCCCGCCGGAGAACTTCTATCTCCCGAGCGTGCAGTTCACCGATCGCGAACTCGCTTCGCTCACCACCGCCCTGAAGATGCTCGACGGTCAGTTCGCCTACGCGGAGCCGCTGCGCCTCGCCCTGCAGCAGCTCACGTGGGGTCGCCCCTCCCCGCTGTCTGCTCCGGATGAGACCTCGATCCACATCGCCGTCGGTCCCGACGTTGAGGGGCGCGAACTCTCGCAGCGCCTGTCCAAGATCGAGAACGCGATCTTCCGTCGCAAGACGATCCTCTTCGAGTACAAGACGATCAGCACCGGCGCCAAAGAGAAGCGCAAGGTCGACCCGTACCACTTGCTCTACCGCGGCGGCCAGTTCTACATGATCGGCCACAGCCACGAGCGCGACGAGCAGCGCATGTTCAAGCTCTCGCGCATCGAGGGCAAGATCAGCTACGCGTCCAAGGCCGAGCACGACTTCCCGCCGCCAGAGGACTTCGACCCCCGCAAGTACGCGACGATGGCCGAGTGGCAGTTCGGCCAGACCTCGCAAAGCGCGTCGATCTGGATTTCCGAACGCGTCGCCTGGCTCGTCGAGCGTCACTTCTCGCGCGCCGGAACGATCCGCGCGCCGCGTCGCGGCGAGGCCGTGCCCGGGAAGGGCGTCATCTTCGAGACCGAGTTCACGGAGTCCGCCCCGCTGATCGCCTGGGTGCTGGGTCTCGGGCCGCGCGCCCGCGTGCTCGAGCCGGCCAATCTCGCCGAAGACGTGCAGGAGCGCGTCGCCCGGATCGCCGCCGAGCACGACGGCGAGTTCGCGATCGCGCCGAAGATCGCCCGTCGCCGCGGACCGGCGGCCGGCAGCGGCGCCGCAGCCGACGCCGAGAACTCGATCCGCCCGGAACGCTTTGCCCGCCTGATCACACTTGCCGGAATCCTGATCGGCGCGACGCACACCGGCGCGACGGTCTCGATGAGCCAGCTCGTGGTGGACCTCAATGTCTCCCGCGAAGAGATCGAGGAAGACATTGAGGTGCTCAACGTCGTGAACTTCGGCGGCGGCAGCTACGTGCTCTTCGCGCAGATCGAGGACGACGAGATCTCGGTCGACAGCGAGCCCTACTCCGACAACTTCGCCCGCCCGGCCCGTCTGCTCCCGCTCGAAGCCAAGGCTCTGATCGCCGCGATCGACCTGCTGGGCGAGTACTTCCCGAACGACTCGCTGCTGACTGCGCGCAAGAAGGTCGTCACGGCGCTCGGCGAGGACCCGGCAACCAGCGGCCTGCAGATCGCCGCGACGCAGGCCGACGACTCCGAGATCTCCACGCTGATCTCGCAGGCGATCCAGGGCCACCTGTTGGTCGAGATCGAGCACTACAAAGAAGACCAGGACACCTTCACCAAGCGCACGATCGAGCCTTACTCGCTGATGAACGGTCGCGAAGGTTGGTACGTGCACACGTGGGACCGCGAACGCGAAGCGCCGCGCGACTTCCGACTCGACCGCATCAAGACGGCCGATGTCACCAACGAGACCTTCGTGGTGCGTGACGGCATGATGCCCGACCTCGACGGCTGGGCACGCTCGGGAACGCTCTCAACGGGTACGAGCGCGAAGATCTGGATCAGCCCCGATCGCGCGCCGCGCGCCAAAGAGGAGTACGAGCCCTCGCTCGAGCTGAAGGACGGAGCGATCCTGATCGACCTCCCCTACGGCGGTGTCAACTGGCTCGTCTCGGAGATTTTCAAGTTCGGCGCCGACGCAGTCGTGCTCGAGCCGGCCGACGCGCGTGAAGCAGTGCGCGACGCCGCCAAGGCGCTCAGCACTGAGATCGACGGTGGCGGCGTCAAGGCCGCATCCGCGCGCCCCCGCCCGTCCGGCGACGCCCACAAGAAGCCCGTCGCCACGGCTTAATCCACCCGGTCCCAGTAGGCTGGCGACCGTGGCCAGCAAGCGCGACCAGATCGTCCTCACGCCGGACGAAATCGATGCGTTCCTCGAGGAACAGCGCACAGTCATCGTCGGCACCAACGGCCCGCGCGGCGTTCCGCACATGATGCCGCTCTGGTACATCGTGCGCGGCACCGAGATCTGGGGTTGGACGTTCACGAAGGCCCAGAAGATCAAGAACCTTGAACGCGACCCACGCGCGACGCTGCTCGTGGAAGCCGGCGAGACCTACGACCAACTGCGCGGCGTCTCCTTTGAATGCGACGTCGAGCTCGACGACAACTACGAAGTCGTCAAGGCGGTCGGGATCGACCTCTTCACGCGCTACGGCGACGGCAACTACCCGGTTGACGCGGTGGTGCAGATGATCGAGGCGCAGGCACCCAAGCGCACCGCCCTGAAGTTCATTCCGAAGCGCACGATGAGCTGGGATCACCGCAAGCTCGGCGGTGGATATTGAACCTCCGGGATGCCGCACTTGACGATGCGGCGCGGTTGGAGGAAATCCGAATTGCCGCGTGGCTCGCCGCTTACGCCGGAAAGGCCGAGCGCGACGTCTTCGACGCGCTGACGCGTGACCCTGACGGCGGCATTCAGGTCTGGCGCGAGATGATCGAGGGTGGGCACGGGATCACATCGATACGCGTGGTCGAGGACGCCGGTGAGATCTGCGGCTTCTGTGCAGTTGCCGCACCTTCTCGCGATCGAGACGAAGCGCAGGGTGTCGCCGAGATCGTGGCGCTGTATGTGGATCCCGAAATGCACCGCCGCGGCTACGGGCGGGCGCTGCTCGATGACGCGATCGAGCACTTGCGCGCGGCCGACTGGAAAGCGGTGACGGTCTGGACGCTTGAGGACAACTTCCGCTCGCTGCCGCTCTATGCGTCGCGAGGCTTCAGACACGACGGCTCAACGCGGACGGATCGCGGATGGTTCGTCGCGGACGTGCGGCTGCGTGTGGCCCTCTAACCGCCACCGGTGGCCACGAGCATTGCGCGATCGCTCTCTCGCCAGCCGGTGAGAACGATCATCGCGAGGAACGCTGTCTGCTCTGCGGTCGTGCCAAGTTCGCCTTCGCCACGAAACGACCGCATCGGAAAGCCGGTGCCGGCGAACTGACCGATCGCCGCTCCCGCTTCGTGGACCAACGTATGGGGCACGCCCGTCTTCGGCTGTACGAGCTCCAACGCGCGCTCATCGAAAAGCACCGTCCAGCCGCTCTGCATGCCGTCCGCGTAGCCCACTTCGCGCTCGCCGTCGAGTAGCCAGAGCTCGCGACTCCGCATTCGAATCTCGTAGTTGTGCCCGGGCGCCTTCAGCCACAGACCGTTGCGGTTGACCGACGGGCCGGACGGTCGCCGGACCGAGAATCCACCGTCGTCCGAGACGAAGGTCCGGATCCCGCGACGACGGAACTCCATCGATTCAGGCCGGCCGATACATCGGCGAACGTGAGTGCCCGCGCTCCTCGAAGAAGGCCCATTCCTCTTTGCCGAGCGGGGTCGAGGGCTTCTCGGCAAACCACCACTCGCGGCCGATGCGCGTCCAGTTGGCGCTCGCGCCCAGGCGTCCGAGCACGGCGAGCACGCCCGTCTCCATGCGTCGGCCCATCAGTTCATCTGCCGGCAGCGATGCGGTCCGCACCAGTTCGAAGTACTGACCGCGCGGATCGCTGAGCGCGCTGATCGCCTTCATCACGTACGCGCGCGTGATCTTCTGCTTCTTGCCCGAGAGGTACCAACCACCGACGAGCTTCATGTGGTCCATCAGGAGCTCCACGTTGAAGTTGTCGCGATCCTTGATGAAGCCGAGTTCTTCCATGTTCTCGGCGAACGCATCGGGGTCGTCGTCGAACACTGCGGAGATCACGGCCACCTGCAGCGCCATCTGCCGCTCGCCGAGTCGCTTGGTCATCCCGAAGTCGATGAACGCGACGCGCCCGTCGTCCATCCACAGGTAGTTGCCCGGATGCGCGTCGGCGTTGAGCTGGTGCAGGTGGTAGATCGACCCGAAGGCGAAGCGGTAGATGATCTCGCCGAAGCGATCGCGATCGGCCTGGGCCAGATTCATCACGTCGTCAAAGCCGATTCCGTCGACCCACTCGGTGACCAGCACGCGTTCGCGCGAAAGCTCGGTCACAACCTCGGGCACCTTGATGAACGGATGATCGCGATAGGCGCGAGCAAAGCGGCGTTGATTCTGCGCCTCAAGTTCGTAGTCCAGCTCTTCGAGCACACGGGCCTTCAGCTCCTTGGCAACCGCGCGCGCATCGAGTCCGGGCGCGACCATGCGGCCAAAGCGCAGGAACAATGCGGCGTTCTCGACGTCCGCACGCAGCGCGTCGGCCACATCCGGATACTGGATCTTCACCGCGACATCGCGGCCGTCCTTCAGCGTCGCCCGATGAACCTGCCCGATCGAAGCGGCCGCAGTCGCCTCCTGATCGAAGTCCTGAAACAACCGGTTCACCGGAAGATCCCACTGGTCATCCAGAACCGACTTGACCTTCTTCCAGGACATCGAAGGAGCGTTCTGACGCAGCGTCCCGAGCTCCCGCTGGTAGATCTCGCGGTACTCCTCCGGAAGCATGTCCACGTCGATGATCGAAGCCATCTGCGCGACCTTCACCGCAGCGCCCTTCAGCGAGCCGAGCGTCTTGACCATCTCCTCGGCAGACTGCGTGTGGCGCTTCTCGAGCGCAGCCTGTCCGCCCTCACTGCCGCGCAGCACGTTGGCCGACGCCGTCCCGGCGAGCTTTATCCCCTGCCCGCCGAGCGCCTTTCCCACACGCGCAGCACGGCCGAAGCGGCTCTTGGAAATCGCACGGTCATCCTTGTCGGCCACGCAGTCAGACTAGACGCCAGGTGCTCTGGCGAAGCGCGATTCCCCCGTCAAACCCGCTAGAATCGCGCGCCGCATGTCAGACGAACGTCAAACAATCGAACTTTCCGCGCGCTCCGCATTCGGCAGCCGCGAAGGCCGCCGCCTCCGTAAGACCGGGAATGTCCCCGGCATCCTCTACGGACGCGGCCGCGACCCGCAAGCTTTCAGCGTCAACGAGCACGACCTTCGCGCCACCCTGAAGGCCGGGCACGCGCTCTTCGACGCGCAGCTCGAGGGCGACTCCGTCCCCGTGATCGTCAAGGACCAGCAGCACCACCCGGTGCGCGGTGACTTCACGCACATCGATCTTCTCGAGGTGGACCTCAAGCAGGCCATCGAGTCGCTCGTCCAGGTTGAACTGACCGGCGTCGAAGACGCTCCCGGTGTGGTTCAGGGCGGTGTGCTCGACCAGGTCACGCGTGAACTCAGCGTTGAGGCACTGCCGACCGACATTCCGGACTCGATCGTGATCGACGTCGCGCACCTTGAGCTGAACCAGACGTTCATGCTCTCCGAGGTGACGACGATCCCGTCAGAGCTCACCGTGCTCGATGACGCAGAGGAAACGGTCATCGCGACCGTCACTCCGCCGTCCAAGGCAGAGGCTCCGGAGACGGTCGAAGAAGAGACCGAGCTGGTTGGCGAAGGCGAAGAAGCCGCAGAGGGCGAAGGCGAAGACGCCGACTCCTCGGACGAGTAATCGTCCCCCGCCTGACCTCTCCCTAGCCTTACTCAAATGAGCATCTTCAAGCGTGGCGGCAAGCCCGTCCCGGTTGACTGGCTGATCGTCGGGCTCGGAAACCCCGGCAAGCGCTACGCGAACACCCGTCACAACATCGGCGAGATGGCGGCCGAACGGCTGATCGCGCAGTTCGACCTGGGCAAGCCCAAGTCGCGTTACCGCGGCGCCTTCACTGAAGGCCGTCTCGGTCCCGGCGGTCCGCGCGTGGGGATCCTGATCCCCGAGACCTACATGAACGAGAGCGGCCAGTCGGTCGGGCCCGCCCGCGGCGAGCTGCGTGTCGATCCTGATCACGTGCTCGTGATCCACGACGAGATCGATTTCCCGTTCGGCCGCGTCGAGTACAAGCTCGGTGGCGGCCACGGTGGCCACAACGGTTTGAAGTCGATCAAGGCGAATCTCGGGACCGCCGACTTCAGCCGCATACGCGTCGGGGTGGGCCGTCCGGACTCAACCGATCCGGAGATCGTTTCAGCCTGGGTCCTGGGTCGCTTCGACGAGCCCAAGGGCGAGGTCGATGCGCTGATTGATGACGCGGTGCGAGAGACGCTGCGTCAGATCGACGCCTAGAAGAGCGTCTCCGCCTGTTCTGACGGCTCCGGGCGCGACGGCCGGGATCGTGACGGCCTGCCGGGAGCAGTCGCCTTCGCGAGGCTGCGGCGCGGGGCCACTGCCATTCCGCCATACGGGCGCTTGTTTGTGAGCGAGAGCTGCTTCTCTGAAGGAGCAAGCATCACGCGCTGCTTTCGGGCCTCGGTACGCACTGCTGCCTCGGTGCGACGCAGCTTCTGAGCGATCCGCTCGGCGGGAATCTGGTGTTCCGCCATGAGTTCGAGGCGCATGCGGTCCGCGCCGGTCCAAGGCCTACCTGTCCTGGCCTGTTGTCTGGTGACTTTTCTCATACTCACCAACCTATTCTTCGGGCCGGACGAACATATGTTCGTGTCTGCCCGTCGTCGCTTTCTACAGAAATCCTGCCTCAGCGCTTACTTATGTAAACACCAAACCCACCCTTTTGTTGCTGCGATTCTGTGAACATCGCACCGCCTAGAGTCTCGGCTTCAAGTGAGCGATCTGGCTCTCCCAGTACGTCAGGCCCAGGACGACGAGCTCTTCAACGCGCTCGGCGAGGCTTCCGCACGCGTTTTTGTCTCACAGGCCTTCACGCCGTTCGCACTGGCCGTGGCGGCGCAGCGCTATGCCGCCGGCCGCACGGCCCTGATCGTCGCCTCTGACGACACCGCAGCGCGCGATCTCGCCGCGGATCTCCAGGTCTACCTTCCGGACCGCTCCGTGCGCCCTTACCCGGCCCGCGGCGTGCTCTACGAGTCCCATCTCGAGCCACCGCCGCACCTCGTCGGTCTGCGCATCGCGGCGCTCGACTCGATCACCGCTGCGGGCTCTGACGCGATCATCGTGGTCAGCGCCGGCGCGCTCGCCGAACGCGTTCCGGACCCGGCCCTGCGTCCTCACGGATTCGAACTTGAGCAAGGCGGCGTCGCCGACCTCGATGAGCTCGCGCGCGACCTCGTCGCCAGCGGATACGAGCGCGTGGACCGCGTCGAGGACCGCGGACAGTTCGCGACGCGCGGCGACATCCTCGACGTCTTTCCGGCCACGGGCGACAACGCCGTTCGCGTCGAGTTCTTCGACATCGAGATCGAGTCACTGCGCCGTTTCTCCACATTCACGCAGCGCTCGCTCGAGAGCGTCGAGCACGTCGAGATCGAGCCCGCCACGGAGCTCGCCGCCGAGTACCGCGAGGACGCCAGTCAGGCGCTCGCCGACCGGGACGAGGACGACGAGACCCACCCGGCCGACATCGCCGAACTGCTTCCGATCGACCGCTTTCACGCGCTGCTGGATCTCGCACCCGACGACGCGTGGCTGGCGGTCGCGGGGCGCGAGGATGTCGAGGCCGCGCTGGGCGAACTGTGGGCCGACGTCGAGGCGACCTACCGCGACGCTTCCGGCCACGGCCTGTATGTCCCGCCTGAGGAGTTGCTCGAACAGGTCGAGAAGGACGCCGATCTCACGATCAGCAATCTGAGTGTCGAGGCCGGCACGCCGGAGCTGCGCGCCGAGCGCCCGGCGAGCATGGCACGCAGCTTCGAGGCCGCCGAGATCGAGATCGAGAAGCTCCAGCGCAGCGGCTACCGCACGATCATCGCCTGGACGCGCAAGTCCGAGCGCGAGCGGGCGCAGTACAACCTCGCGCGCGTCAAGCCGCAGAACCTCGCCGAATCAGACGAGGTTCGCGAGTGGTCCGGCGTCTTCTTCACGCAGCAGTCGTTGCGCGAGGGCTTTGTTTCACCGGCCCTGAAGCTCGCCGTCATTCCCGACCGCCTGCTGATGCGCACCGCGGGCCGCAGCGCGGCAGCGCAGACGAGTACGCGCGGCCGGATCGCGAACTTCGCCGACCTCGCCGTCGGCGACATCGTCGTGCACGAGGACCACGGCATCGCCCGCTTCGACGGATTTGACACGAAGTCTGTGGCCGGTATCACCCGTGACTACCTCACGCTGCTCTACCGCGGTGACGACAAGGTCTTCCTGCCGGCAGACCAGCTGCACAAGATCAGCCGCTACTTCGGGGCCGCCGGACCGGAAGGCGTGAACCTCAGCAAGCTCGGTGGCAAGGCGTGGGAGAACCTCAAGACCCGCGCGCGCAAGGCCGCGCACGAGCTCGCGGGCGAACTGATCAACCTTTACGCCGCGCGCCGCCGCGCGATCGGCTTCCGCTTCTCGCCCGACAATGAGATGCAGATGCAGTTCGAGGGCGCATTCCCCTACCAGGAGACGCGCGATCAGCTCGACGCGATCGAGCGCGTCAAGGAAGGCATGGAATCGCCGCAGCCGATGGACATACTGATCTGCGGTGACGTGGGATTCGGCAAGACCGAGGTCGCGCTGCGCGCCGCGTTCAAAGCCGTTCAGGACAGCAAGCAGGTGATGGTGCTGGCGCCGACCACGATCCTCACGCAGCAGCACTTCGGCACTTTCAGCGAGCGCATGCGCGATTTCCCGATCACGGTCGATTTCGTCAGCCGCTTCCGCAGCAAGGCCGAGCAGAAGGAGACGCTGAAGCAGTTCGAGGAAGGCGCCGTCGACATCCTGATCGGCACGCACCGCCTGCTCTCGGCCGACGTGCGGCCGAAGGATCTCGGGCTGATCGTCGTGGACGAGGAGCAGCGCTTCGGTGTCAAGCAGAAGGAGCTGCTGCGCCAGCTGCGGGTGCAGACCGACGTGATCAGCCTGTCGGCGACGCCGATCCCGCGCACACTTCAGATGTCGATGGCGGGGATGCGCGAGATCGCCGTCATCGCCACGCCGCCGGAAGGTCGCCGGCCGGTGCGCACGCACGTCGGTGAATGGGACGAGGAAGTCGTCAAGCAGGCGCTCACGCGCGAGCACGAACGCGGTGGGCAGTCCCTCTACATGCACGACCTGGTGGGCACGATCGACGAGACGGCCGATCGCATTCGCGCGCTGATGCCGGAACTCAAAGTCGATGTCGTCCACGGCCAGCTCGATGAGCACACACTCGAAGAACGGATGATGGGTTTCATCCGTGGTGAGTACGAATGCCTCGTCTGCACGACGATCGTCGAGTCCGGTCTCGACATCCCGTCTGCCAACACCTTGATCGTCGAGCGCGCCGACAAGCTGGGCCTGTCGCAGGCGTACCAGATCCGTGGTCGCGTCGGCCGCGGCCGCGAGCGCGCGTTCGCCTACTTCCTCTATCCCGGCGCCGAAGCGCTGTCCCAGGTCGCCGCAAGCCGATTGTCGACGCTCGCCGACCACACCGAGCTGGGCAGCGGATTCAAGGTCGCGATGCGCGACCTCGAGATTCGCGGCGCCGGCAACCTGCTCGGCGAGGAGCAGTCGGGCCACATCGCCGCGGTCGGATTCGACCTCTATGTGTCGATGATCGACGCTGCCGTCGCCGAGCTCGAGGGCCGCGATGATTCTGGCGAGCACGAGCCGGTCAGGCTGGATGTGACGGTGGACGCTTACGTGCCGAGCGAGTACGTGATGTACGAGCAGGCGAAGATCGAACTGCATCGCCGGATCGCCGGTGCGCGCGAGCTCGCGGACATCGGATCGCTGCGTGAGGAGCTGAAGGACCGCTTCGGTCCGGTGCCCGAACCGCTCGAGCGACTGATGCAGTTGCAGGAGGCGAGACTGAAGTTCGGGCGCTGCGGAGCCCGCACCGTGGGCTTCACGCAGGGCCGTCTGGTGGTCGCGCCACTGACCCTGAACGCAGAACAAGTTGCAGTTATTCGTGAAGATCTGCCCACGGCCATCTACGATCGTGGCCAGCGCACGATTGCCATGCGCGTAGATGGGGAGCCGGAGGAACAGTTCGCTGTTCTGTCGGGACTCGCGGACGCCTTGGTTGGTGCCACGGGATCTGTACCCGAGCCGGTGTAGTCAAATCCACTTATTGGGGTCCGTTAAGCGTTTCTTATGCGCCGCAACATGCAAGTTTGCGGGCGGTTCCTCTTGATATGTTCCCAGCGCTTTTGAGCGCTAGTCAATACAAACAAGCAACGAGCATCGAGCTGTGAAAAACATCACTTCGAACAAATATTTCATTCCGGGCTTTGCGGTCGTCGTGTTTCTCTTCGTCGCACTTGTCCTTGTCGTCTTCCGTGGCGGCGTTCCCGACGACGCGGTCGCGTCGGTTGACGGCAACGCCATCCCGATCACCCAGTTCAACAAGACCCTCAAGGTCAATGCCGCGCAGAGCGGCGGCGTGGTCCCCGACCCGCCGGACTACACAAAGTGCATCGCTTCGAAGAAGAAGACGTCCCCGAAGCTGAGCAACTCCGCGCTGAAGAAGCAGTGTGAGAAGGACTGGACCACGTCCAAGGACACGATCATGACTTCGCTGATCCAGCAGAAGTGGTTCGAGCTCGAAGCCGAGGACCGCGGCATCAACATCTCTGACGCCGAGGTGAAGGCCCGCTTCTCCCAGCTCAAGCAACAGTCCTTCCCGAAGGACGCTGACTACCAGAAGTTCCTCAAGCAGTACAACCAGACCGAGGCCGACCTGCTCAAGCTTGTTCGCGCAAGCATGATCCAGGAGAAGGTCCAGCAGGAAGTCACGACGATCCCGACTCCCAGCACCGGTCAGGTCAAGGAGGAGTACGAGAAGAACAAGAAGAAGTACGCCACGCCGGCGACGCGTGACATCAACCTCGTGTTCAACGCCGACAAGGCCAAGGCCGAGGACGCCAAGGCGGCGCTCGAGAGCGGCGACTCCTGGGCGGCAGTGGCCAAGAAGTACTCCGAGGACAGCGTCAGCAAGGGGAACGGCGGAAAGTTCCCGGGCGTGACCAAGGGTCAGTTCCCGAAGGCACTTGACACGGCGGTCTTCGAGGCCAAGAAGGGCGAGGTCGTCGGTCCGATCAAGACCCAGTACGGCTACTACCTCTTCGAGGTGACCAAGACCACCGAGGCCTCACAGCAGTCGCTGGCCAAGGCTTCGCCGCAGATCAAGTCTGCGCTCCAGCAGGAGGCGCAGCAGAAGGCTCAGACGAACTTCCAGACTGAGTTCACCGACAAGTGGCGCAAGAAGACCAAGTGCGCCGAGGACTTCAAGGTTGATGCGGTCTGCGGAAACGCACCGGAGCCGAAGAAGGGCGCAACGGCAGAGGCAGGCGCTGCCGCTCAGTAATCCGAAGCTCCAGCTTCATAGTTTCTCGAACTTCGCCCGGCCTCTGCGCCGGGCGTTTTTCGTTCCGGGGCCGTTTGTGACGCACTAGGCTTGGCGCCGCAAAGAAACCCCTTTTCCCACCCCACCTCGGAGACTTCTCATGACCGCCGTAGCCAAGACTCACGCCAGGCAGATCCTCGACAGCCGCGGAAACCCGACCGTCGAGGTCGAGATCACACTTGAGTCTGGCGCGACCGGCCGCGCCGCCGTCCCGAGTGGCGCGTCCACCGGCGAGTACGAGGCCGTTGAGCTTCGCGACGGCGGCCCCGAGTGGGGCGGCAGGGGCGTGACTCGGGCCGTCGCCAACGTCAACGGTGAGATCGCCACCGCGATCCTCGGCATCGACCCGGGCGAGCAGGAGGAGTTCGACGCCCGCCTGCTGGACCTCGACGGAACGCCCAACAAAGGACGCCTCGGGGCCAACGCGCTGCTCGGCGTTTCGCTGGCCGGCGCGAAAGCCGCCGCGGCCGAGCGCGACCTGCCGCTCTGGAAGTACCTCGGCGGCCCCAACGCACACATCCTTCCGACGCCGATGATGAACGTGCTCAACGGCGGATCGCACGCGGACAACTCTGTGGACTTCCAGGAGTTCATGATCGTCCCGGTCGGCGCCCAGACCTTCGCCCACGCCATGCAGATCGGCACCGAAGTGTTTCACGCGCTCGCCAAGAGCCTGAAAGCCAAGGGACTCTCCACCACGGTCGGCGACGAGGGTGGATTCGCCCCGAACCTCTCCAGCAACGAGGCTGCGCTGCAGGAGCTGATGGCCGGCATCGAAGCTGCGGGCTACCGCCCCGGCGAAGACGTGGCGATCGCGCTCGACCCGGCCACCTCGGAGATCTACTCCGACGGCGTCTACGACCTCAAGCACGAGGGTCGCAAGCTGAGCTCAGAGGAAATGGTCTCCTACTGGGCCGAGATCGTCGACAAGTACCCGGTGGTCTCGATCGAGGACGGCCTTGACGAGAATGACTGGGACGGCTGGAAGCTGCTGACCGACACGATCGGCTCGAAGACCCAGCTCGTCGGTGACGACCTCTTCGTGACCAACCCCGCGCGCCTGACCGAGGGCATCGAGCGCGGCGTCGGCAACTCGATCCTGGTGAAGGTCAACCAGATCGGCACGCTCTCTGAGACGCTCGAAGCAGTCGGCATCGCCAGCCAGGCAAACTACACCGCCGTCATGAGCCACCGCTCGGGCGAGACCGAGGACACGACGATCGCGGACCTCGCGGTGGCCACCGGCTGCGGCCAGATCAAGACCGGCGCCCCGAGCCGCTCGGACCGCGTCGCCAAGTACAACCAGCTGCTTCGCATCGAAGAGGCACTCGGCGACGTCGCGAAGTACCCCGGCAAGAGTTCTTTCCGCGCGCTCTCCTGACCGCGCAGACAGAAGGGGACGCGCGCACGCGCGCGAACTAATCCCCCATGCCCGCAAAGGCAACAGGACGTCGCCAGCGCGTACGCGTAGCCCACAAATCCAAAGGAGCCCCAGTATCCCGGGGCATCCGCTGGGACCGCATGCCCGGCAACTGGCTCGTAGTGATCCTCCTGATCATGGGCGTCCTCTACATCCCGCCGCTCAAGGGCTACTACGAGCAGCGCAAGGCGACAAGCGCAGCAAAGTCACACCTCCAGCAGCTCGGCAAAGAAAACCGAGCGCTCAGGGCACGCGCGAAGAGCTTGAAAAAGGAGTCAACAATCGAGCTTGAAGCACGCAAGCTCGGCATGGTCTCTCCCGACGAGCGCCCGTTCGTCATTCTGAGATAACCACATCGCTGCGGTACGGACGGGGTAAGACCTTCTCCCCGCAGACGTTGCTAGTCGAGGAGAGAAGGTCTTACCGCGGCCAAGTCATGCAGCGTTGGAAGTTTCCTCTTCCTCAGCGGCCGGTTCTTCAGATTCAGTGAATCGATTGATCACAATCTGATCGGACGAAATCGTCACGGTGATCGGACGATGACCCGCCCAGTGTTCGGCGTATACCGGATCGTCAACGATCGCCGGATCCAGCCAAAGCCCGTAGCCTTCTTCACCGTGGTCGAAGGTCGCTTCAAATGCGGGCCGGCGACGGCCTCGGCCGCCACGACGTCCACGACGACGGCGACGTCCGGGGGCAGCGCCCTCTTCGTCCTCGTCATCCTTGGCCGCCTCTGCTTCGCGCTTCGCGAGAGCTGCTTCCAGCTCTGAGGCGATCAACGCGTCGTCTTCGGCTCGCAAATCAAGTTCTTCTTCGACCCCTGGTGTGGTGGCGGGGTTTTCGGCTGCAGCGGCACCGTCAACATCGAGCGACTGCTCACGCTTGAACGCGGCGATTTC
The DNA here is from genome assembly GCA_016462645.1 of Thermoleophilaceae bacterium. Lineage (GTDB taxonomy): Bacteria > Actinomycetota > Thermoleophilia > Solirubrobacterales > JACPNS01 > JACPNS01. The sequence goes on along the minus strand of JAEMSX010000003.1, from coordinate 49,833 downwards.
ATCTGCCGTAGCGTCAAGCTGATGCGCGATCCAGGCGTCTGTGCGGCCCTGACGGACCCATACGCGAATCTGGTTCAGGTGTGGTCTCAGCTGTCTAGTTGCCATGTTGGGGACACTATCAGCGGGGTTCTGGCGCAAATCGCTGCATTTCTGTGCCCACAGGGGTAGACAAACTGGCCAGGTATCCAGTATGGTAAATGCACTGCGGGAGAAGGACAGCCCGCACCTAGCGGATATTAGGTACCATCACCGCTCACCTACGAGCGCAGGTGCCTCATCACCGCCGCTCGAACGACGCAAGTGCTTGGAGGCGCTGCATGCTCGTACTCACCCGGAAATCGAATCAGAGCATCATGATCGCGGACGACGTGGAGATCTCTGTGCTCTCGATCGTTGGTGACAAAGTGCGAATCGGCATCGAAGCGCCCAAGAACATCCCGATCTTTCGCAAAGAGGTCTACCTGCAGATCCAGCGCGAACAGGCCGAGGAATCAGCGGATTCGCCTGACGCGACCCCTGAAGCAGTAGACGCCGCCCTCGGCGAAATCGCCAACGGCAGCTAACGCTTTCTGATCGTTCGCGGGCTCTCAGCTCGTGAACCATGTACGGCGAAGCGGCGATCCCGCGCGGGATCGCGTCCTTCAGGCCGAAGTACTAGCTCATGATTGAGCTGAGGACCTGGAACATGCCCCAGCTCGTGAGGATGACGGTCAGGACGAACACAACCATGACCGTCACGAAGCGACGGAACTGGTGCTGCTCGTGCTGCACCGCGTAGCGCTTCTGAGTGCGCTTGATCGCGTCCTGGCGCACTTCATGGCGCCGCTTGCGGTCGGTGTGAGTGTGCTCATGGAACGCACGCTCGAACTCGGCCACTGATTGCCGCATCTTCATAACGTCTTTCACTCTAGCGATCGCAGGTCCGCCAAAGGCCTTTTCTTGTGCGGATTGCTACGCGCTCCAAACCGGCGAAATACTCGGCCTTGGACGTGTTGGGCTCGATCTCGATCGTCCGCGCGTAACCGTTCCTGAGCAGTTCGGCGTTGACGAAGGTGCCGCCCACGTACACGAAGGCAAGCGACCTTCCGTACTTGTCCTGGGCCTCCTGGTCGGGCACGAGGCGAACCCTGCGCCCCTGCACGAGCTGCTTGTTGAAGTCGCTGGCCTCGTGGCCGAAGCACTCGACCGGGGCGTCGGGCTTGACCGACTCTGGCGTGTCGACGCCGATGTACCGCACGCGCTCGGTGCTTCCGTCGATGTCGCGCACGAGGATCGTGTCGCCGTCGACCACGCGCACCACCTTCGCGTCGCGCGGCCCCTGCTGGGCGGCTTCCGGGGTCGCCTTGATCGGTCCGGAGTCGGGTTTGAGGCCGTCAGCCAGAACCACGTTTGCGATCGCGACGAGGGCCGCGAAAGCGGCGACCCATGCCGCCGCTCCGCGCCAACTCATCGTGAAACTCCGTGGCCGCCGACTACGGCGTGCGGATGACGTTCTTGACGAGCGTCTCGCTGATCGCGTTGACGATCTTCTTCGCCGCGGCAGGCTTGCGCTGCCAGATGTTGCGACCGTAGATCACGCCCGAGCCGCCGGCCTTGACGACCATCTTGGTCATGTCGAGGACTTCGGCGTCGGAGGCCTTGCTGCCGCCCGAGAGCACGACCAGCGAACGGCCGGCGCTCTCGACGCACTGACGGATCGCTTCCTGCTGGTCGACCTTCAGCTTGTTGTACGGGGCCGGGGAGTCGGCGTCGGAGTCGAGACCGACCTTCGGCATGTTGATCTTGACGATGTCGGCGCCCATCTCCATGGCCATGCGCGACGCGTAGTCGATCGCGTAGAAGCTGTCCTGTCCGCCCTTGGCGGCGACGGCGGAGCCACGCGGGTAGGACCAGACGACCAGCGGGAGGCCGTACTTCTCGCAGTCGGCGCGGACTTCGCCGAGCTGCTTGAGGTCCTCGTCCTGGCGCGGTGAGCCGACGTAGAGCGTGTAGCCGATCGCGGTGGCGCCGAGGCGCACGCCGTCTTCAACGCTGGCGTTGACGGCGCTGAAGGCCTCGCCGCTCGGCGGAATGTCGGTCTTGCCGTTGACCTTCAGGAGCAGCGGCACCTGACCGGCCCAGTCGGGCCAGTACTTCGTGGCGAAGCCGATCTGACAGGCGATGCCGCTGTAGTTCGAGGCGGCGGCCAGAGCGAACTCGTAGTCGGGGTCCTTGGAGGCGGGGTTCGGGAAGAAGTCGCGCGGACCGTGCTCGATGCCCTGGTCGATCGGAAGGAACATCAGGGTGCCGTTTCCGGGACCGTGGTTGTAGAGCATGTCGTAGAGGCGCGCCTTCTTGCCGGGCGAGACTACGTCGAGCAACGATTTCTGGGGCGATGACTGCTTGGCCATGGTGGGGTTGACTCCTGATCGGTTCAGCCGCGTGGATGCGGGAAACTTGAGGGCCAGAGCATAATCAAGCCGATTGGGCCGGGCGGTGCGATCGGTACGCTGCGGATCAGTCATGGCCGGTCCAGAACTCTTCGTCGTCTGCAACAACTGCGGCAGCGAGGTCAGTCCGTACGTCACGGAATGCCCTTACTGCGGCACGCGTCTGCGCAAACGCGCACCTGATCTGAAAAAGCAGAAGAAGCTCGAGGAGAAGGAAGAACGCAAGGCCGAGAAGCGCCGCGAGCGCCTGCGATCGCAGTACGAAGGCGGCGGTTCAAGCCCGGGCGCGTGGCTCGAGACCGCGAGCCGGCCAGTTGCCACCGGGATTCTGGTGGCGATCGCGATCGTCGCGTCGGTGATCGCGGCGAGCGACATCCCGGACGTCAGCGACTGGATGCTCACGAACCTCGTCTACCGCGGAGAGCTGACCAGTTCGCCGGCCGTGCTCCTGACCGCGCCGTTCATCCACCTGACGGCCGGCTACGCGTTCGTCTGCCTGTTCGGCTTCGCGATCTTCGGGGCCGGGCTCGAAAGGCGCTTCGGTCCGTGGGTGGTGGTCGCACTCTGGTTCATCTGCGGCGGTGCCGGCATCGGCCTGAAGATGCTGATCGATCCTTCGCACTTCGCGCTCGGCGCGATGGGCTGCGTGGCCGGAGCGCTGTTCGCCTGGACGATCTACGTCGTCAACCGCGAAGACCTGCGCGACTACGACGCGCTCGGCCTCGCCGCGATCGCACTCGTCGTCTGCGCGCTGCCGATTGCGACCGACGCGGCAAGCGTGTGGGTGCTGCTCGGCGGAGCGCTCGCGGGACTGCTCAGCGGTTTTGCGCTGACGCGGATTTCGCCGCGCGCTGAGTAGGACGAAGCACTAGAAGTCGAACTTGCGCGGCGGCGCTTCGTCGAACCAGAGCTTGTCGTGCTCGGGCGTTTCTTCGAAGAAGTCCGGGGTGTCCTCGAGCAGGTCGTGATCGGCCACGGGCTTCTCCTCGGCCGACGCTTCCTTCTCTTCCTCGCCGAACTCGAACTCGATCGTGCCGGTGATCTCTCCGGGCTTGGGCTCCTCGACGCTTGAGGCGACGGCTGCTTCCGTGATCGGCTCGGGGTCGGCCTCTGAGCCGTCCTCCACGACCGGGGCGGGCTCAGGCGCGGGCTCCGGGGCTGTGGCCGCGGGCGCGGGTTCTGGCTCAGGCGCGGGCGCGGGCTCCGGCTCGGGCTCCGGTGTGGGTTCAGGAGTGGGCTCGGGCTCAGGCGTGGCGGCGGCCGGGGCTGGCGCAGGCTCTTCCTCACGGATCGGAGGGCTGAGAGCGTCTTCGAGCTCGTGCTCGACCTCGTTGGGATCGGCCCCGTGCTCCTTCTTCAGCGCAAGGTGAGCCGCGATCGCGTCGGCGAGTGAGCCGCCGGGAATGTCCTCGGCACCAGCTTCAGCGTTGTGAATGTCATCTGCCATTGGGGGCCATCTTACGGAGGCGGTCGGAAGCTCGTGCAACAACGCAGATAAGATTCTCTCCTCACGGGGCTATAGCTCAGTTGGTAGAGCGTTCGGTTCGCAATCGAAAGGTCGCCGGTTCGAACCCGGCTAGCTCCATCGTTCCGCGCATGTCACCCGCAAGGAGCCCGCGACTATGGATTTGAAGTGGAGAATCCTCGCGCTGGCAATCGGCGGGTTTGCCATCGGTACCGGCGAGTTCGTCCCGATGGGACTGCTTCCGGAGATCGCCGAGAGCGTGCAGGTGTCGATCCCGGAGGCCGGGCATTTGATCAGTGCCTACGCAATCGGGGTCGTGATCGGTGCTCCTCTGCTCGCGGTGTTCGGAGCGCATCTGCCGCGCAGGCGCTTTCTCGTCGGACTTGCGCTGGCCCTGCTGGCCGGCAACCTGCTCAGCGCGATCGCGCCCGGCTACTGGACTCTGATGGGCGCGCGATTCCTGGCAGGTCTGCCGCACGGTGCTTACTTCGGCGTCGCCTCGCTGGTCGGCGCATCGATCGCCGGAGAGGGGCGGCGGGCGTGGGCGGTCACGCGGATGATGCTCGGGCTGAGCGTCGCCAACGTGATCGGCGTGCCGTTTGCGGCCTGGCTCGGTCAGAACTACGGCTGGCGCGCGGCGTTTCTCAGCATCGTCGTCGTCAACGCGCTGAACGTCGCTGCCCTGATGAGCGTGCTCGGTCCGGTGCCGGACGGGGACCGCACGAGTCCGCGCGGCGAGCTTGCCGCTCTGAAGTCGTTGCAGGTCTGGTTGACGCTTGGCATCGGTGCGATCGGATTCGGCGGCGTGTTCGCGCTCTACAGCTACATCTCGCCGGTGCTCACGAACGAGGCGGGCCTTGAGGCCTCGTTCGTTCCGATAGCGCTTGTTGTGTTCGGGTCGGGGATGGTCGCCGGAAACCTCTTCTGGGGGCGCTGGATCGATCGCGACGTGATCGGGTCGATGGTGATCCTGCTCGTGCTGATGGGGATCTTCCTCGCGGGGTTCGCGATCGCCTCACGGCACGGGTATCTCGCGCTCGTTCCGCTCTTTCTGGTGGGCAGCGCGACGGCGCTGGCCTCGGCCACGCAGACGCGCCTGATGGACGTGGCCGGAAAGGCGCAGACGATGGCCGCCGCACTCAACCACTCGTCGTTCAACACGGGCAACGCCCTCGGCGCGCTGCTCGGCGGGATTGTGATCTCGGCGGGTTGGGGGTGGACCGCACCGAGCTGGGTCGGCGTGGGACTTGCGCTCGCGGGGCTGGCGATCCTGCTGGTGTCGATCGGCGTGCACCGCCGCGACACTGCCGCGACATCGTCGCGAGCTGAGTTCTAGAGCGTCTCGCGCTCGCCGACGCGCAACTGCTTTGGCGTCGTGAACTGCGTGAGGTCAACGGTGTCAGTGCCGAGATCGGCCCAGTCGCCGTCGTATTCGAACTCTGCGAGCGCGGCGGTCGGGAACTTCGCAGCGAGACGTGCGAGGTCCTCGCTCTCGCGCGCGATCTCGACCGAAAGGTCATGAATTGACGGGTTGTGGCCGACCAGCAAAACAGACTGGCGTTTCTTGGGCACGCCGCGCAGCACGTCGAGCAGGTCCTTCGTCGAGGCCTGGTAGATCGCGTCCTCGAACTCCACCTTGGCGTCGCGAGGGAGGGCGTGCGCGACCGCCTGGAGGGTGTCGCGGGCACGCCGAGCGCCTGAGCAGTAGATGAAGTCCGGGGCGATCCCGCGTTCAAGGATCAGTTCCGAAATCAACTCGCAGTCGTTCAAGCCGCGTTCGGTCAGTCCGCGCTCGTAATCGAGCTGGCCGGCCAATTGCCAGCTGGACTTTGCGTGGCGGAGCAGGTAGAGACGCCTCATGACTGCATTATTCCTCAGAGTGGTCCTCGGTGCCGACGTAGTCGAAGATCACGGACATGTCTTCCTTGCCGCGGCCGGCATCCAGCGCCGCGATGAAGTACTCGTTGAAGCTCTCGGCGATCGGTAGATTGAGCCCGGCCTCACGCGCCGCGGCGACGATCAGGCGGGAATCCTTGGTGCCGTGCTCAAGCGGGAAGTTCGGGGAGTACTCGCCGCTCAGCATCATGTGGCCCTTGATCTGGGCGTACGCCGACCCGACTGGCGCGCCGTCGATTGCGTCGAGAAACGCAGACGGTTCCAGCTCCAGAGCGGCGCACAGGCGCAGTGCCTCGGCGACCAACGCCGTCTGACCCAGAACCCAGTCGTTGGTCACAAGCTTCATCCGCGAGCCGTTGCCGGCCGCACCGAGCCACACGGTCTTGGCGCCGACTGCGTCGAGCACCGGCGCGGCAAAGTCCGCCGCGGCCTTGTCGCCCGAGGCGAGCATCACGAGTTGACCTGCCTCGGCAGGCGCCTTTGTGCCCGAGACCGGAACGTCCACGAACGGGATGCCCGCTTCGCCCGCGATCCACTCCAGGCGCTCGGTTCCGTCAATACCGATCGTCGCGCACTGCAGCCAGACTGCGCCCGCGGCAAACTCCGGAAGCAGCGGCTCGACCACCGCCTGAGTGGTGGCGGCGTCGGAGAGCACGCTGATCACCACATCGCGGCCGCGAACGGCGTCGGCCGCGTCGTCGAAGACCTCCGCGCCGTCGTCTGCGAGTGGGCGCGCCTTCTCGGGGCTGCGGTTCCAGACCGCGGTCTTCAGTCCGGCCTTGACGGTGTTGCGCGCCATCGCCGCGCCGATGATCCCGGCTCCGAGGATCGCGACCGAGGTTGCCTGCGGTTGTTCGCTCATGGCGCCGACGATATCGACGCCGTGGCGAACGCCGGTCAGCTGATCTGCACGAGTTCCGGGAGACGGCGCCCGGAGACATCGCGTGAAGATCGGTGACTTTGCTCACCGACAACTCTGCAACCGCCACCCGCTGGACGAGCTCGCGGCGCACCGGGTCAGAAAGCAGCGCAGAGACGAGATCAAGCATCGTCGTTGATTCGACCACTTGGTTGGCTTGGGCACGAACTGTATGTTCCGTGCATGAACACCTTTGAGCAGGAGGTCGCAAGAAACCACGCGCGGGCGATGGAGATCGGGGAACGGATCTCCGGTCCCGATGCTGCGGTCGCCCCGGCGATGCTCTCGTTCAAGTCGGGGTTGTTCGGCCTGCGCAGGAAGAACCGGACCGTGGTCGCCGCGCTCGGCGAAGACGTCCTTCGGCTGCAGCGTGTGGATGCCGTCGAACTCACTCCTGACGGCGCGCTGTTTGAGCTGACGCGCGAGCGCGTTGAAAGCATCTCCAGCTCGCCGATCGACGCCATCGCGCCTGAAGGCGGTCAGCTGTGCGTGGGTTCGAAGCTTGTGGTGAGGACAACTGACGGCGCGTATTTCGAGCTCAGCGTTCTCGACGGAAGCGGCGAGCTGTTCAAGGATCACGCGCCGGAGGCGCGGGGGCAGATCAAGTCGGCCTATGACGCATTCGTCGCGTGGGTGCAGGGCACCCAGCAGTCAGCGTGAGAGAATCCCGAGATGGACTCAGAAGAACTCAAGTCAATCCAGCGGCCGCTCAAGCAGAGCTACCGGGAGGACGCAGCCAGCGCGCTCGTGACGCTCGAAGCGCACGGCGAGATCGATGACCAGAACGTGACCTGCTCGGTCGCGACCGGCCGCGCGATCGTTGAAGCAGGACTGCATCCGGCCTCCGGCGGCAGCGGGACGTTTGCCTGTTCGGGCGACATGCTGCTGCAGGCACTCGTCGCATGTGCCGGAGTCACGCTGCAATCAGTGGCGACCAATCGCGGAGTTGAGCTCACGGGTGGATCGGTTCGCGCAGAAGGCGACCTTGACTTCCGCGGGACGATGGGCGTGGATCCCGCTGCGCCGGTGGGGTTTCGCGACATCCGGCTGAACTTCGAGCTGGAGGGGGACATCAGTGATGAGGATCGTGCAGCGCTGATCGAGACGACCGAGCGCTACTGCGTGGTGCTGCAGACGTTGCTCAATCCGCCTCCGATCGCGGTTGCCACGGCTTGACCTCGATGGCAGCACATGTCATCCCGGATGTCCTCGAGTTCGAGTTGGACGTCGTGTTCTGCGGCACGGCACCGAGTGCGACTTCCAAGGAACGTGGCGCCTATTACGCGCGGCCGGGGAATCGGTTCTGGCCGACACTGTTCGCGGTGGGGTTGACTCCGCGGTTGCTGCGACCTGAGGAGTTTCGGGCTGTGAGCGAATATGGCATTGGGCTCACGGATGTGAGCAAGACCGGCTGGGGGCAGGATGCGGATTTGTCGAGCAGCGACTTCGATCCCGACGCGCTGAGATCGAAGATCGTGGAATTCGCGCCCCGGTGGTTGGCGTTCACCAGTAAGCGGGCGGCGGCGGAGGCCCTCGGACGGCCCACCGGGTACGGGGCGCTCACGGATCGCATCGAGGAGACAAGGTTGTTTGTGCTCCCGTCGACCTCAGGGCTGGCCACGCGCTTCTGGGACATCGGTCCCTGGCAGGACCTGGCGGACCGTTTGGACAAGCGGTGAATCCTCCATCGGCCTGTCCGGAGGACGCACCGACGGCATAGATCCGGCTTGCTTGCGGCTAACGCTTGTCGCGGATGATCACCCGCGCGCCGCGCTTGGGAATCATCGTGACGTTTCGATGCTGGACGTGTTCAGCTTCGGGTCGATCGGCCTCAAGCTGAAGTCGCTCAGCCATCCGGTCGATCACGACGCGCATCTCGACCATCGCCAGAGCCGCACCCGCACAACGCCGCATGCCGCCGCCGAAGGGCAGCCATTCGTACGTCCCCGGCTTGTGGCCGACCCAGCGCTCGGGCTTGAACTCCCAGGGCTGGGGGTAGAGGTCCTCGCGGTGATGGATCAGGAAGATGCTCGCGGAAACCGGCGTGCCGGCGGGAACGCCGTACTCGCCGAGGCGCCACGGCGCCTGCACGCGTCGACCGACGATCGGGACCACGGGCCTCGCGCGCATCGCTTCCTGAATCACGTACTCGACCTGATCGGCGCGGTCCTCGCGGTCGTTGCGGACCGCGTCGTGAAGCTCTTCGTAGGCGTCGGGTGTGCGGGTGAGGCGCTCCCATGCCCAGGCCATCGAGTTCGCGGTTGTCTCGTGTCCGGCGAGCAGGAGGGTCAGGAGCTGATCGCGCAGCTCACTGTCTGAGAGTTCGCTGCCGTCCTCGTCACGGGCCTTGATCAGCGCCGACATGATGTCGCTGCGGTCCGCGAGACCGCTGTCGGCGCGGCGTTCGGCGATCACGTCGTAGATCGCGTTGTCGATCACCTTGAGCGCCGCAGCCTGGACGCCGACCGGCTCCGTGCGTCCTACGTTGACGTATTCCGAGATCTTTGCGATCGGGGTCGTCGACAGTTCGGTGATCCGACGGATCACCTTGGCCAGTTTGCGCTCGACACGCGAGGCCTCGTCGAGCCGCTCGATACCGAAGATGCCCGAGAGGATCACCTCGAGTGTGACGTCCTGCATCGGCCCGGCGATCGGAATCGTCTCGCCGACCTGCCAACGGTCGATCTCGGCGTCGATCGCGCGTTCGATCACCGCTTGGTAGTTGTCCAGCGCGGGACCGTGAAAGGCTGGAAGCAGAAGGCGGCGCTGGCGCAGGTGGACATCCCCCTGAGATGTCAGCACCGAGTTCGGGCCGACGATCGGACGCAGCGGCGACTCGGATGTGAGCGTCGGTACAAGCTCAGGTTTGGCCGTGAAAAGCGAGCGCGCGTGGTCGGGATGACCCGACACAACGGGATGGCCCGGGATGATTCCGTGGAAGCGGAACACATCGCCGAAGTCCTTCCGGCCTTTGAGCATGAACTCCGCCTGGCGCTGGCCGAAGCGCAGTACCTGCAGCATGCGCGGGAGGCCGAATTCCGGGACCTGCTTGAGCTCCGCGAGCTCAGACGCGTCGATCGGCCCGGCCGGGGATTCTGGATATGAGCCGATCAACTCGTGATCGGGAGGTGTGAGTGTCTGAGGGGGAACCATGACACCAATCAGTGTAACGGTTTATTTCAGTGCTGCATCAGCAATCTGGACACCTGCATAGATGCCCGCCGCGGAGCCGGCAATCACTGTGATCAGCCATCCCCATGCGTTACCCATCGTCGCCTCCCGTTCGCTCGCCGGTCACCGGGTCGATGAAGTCGTTGGTCGATTCGATCTTGCGCTCCGGCGCCTGCTCGGCCGTCGGCGGCGTATTCATCTGGCTCGGGTCGGTCATGCCGAACATCGGGTCGCCGGGCATGTTCCGCTCGAACGAAACGTTGGCCCGCACGATCGGCGCATCGAAGATGGGCTCGGCCGCTTCGGGATTGGCGCTGTCCTTGAAGTAGCTGCCGAGCGCCATGAGTCCGGGGATCAATCCGCCCAGCGCCATCAGCCAGAAGACCACGCCGCAGACGATCCAGCCCGTGCCGCTGCTCATCTTCGGCGGCGGGTCGAACCCGAGCTGCAGAAAGTTGAACCCGAGCGCGCCGAACAGGGCCGCCCACATCAGCAGGCCCACTCCGGAGAGCTTGACGCCGCCGTACCAACTCGAGGCGCCGACGAGAATCCCGCCGAAGACGAGCCCGAGGATGATCCCGCCCATCAGCAGCCAGGTCTGACCTGCGGCGCAGACCTGATCGGGATTGATCGCGTACGGACCGCCGGACGCGCACGATCCTCCCTGATTGATCATCAGGTCGCGCATCGCGCTGTAGACGGCGGTGAGGCACGCGGCAAAGCCCGCAGCGCCGACGAAGACGGCGGCGAGCGCCAGAGGCCCGCCGCCGCGATCGTTCGAATCAGCTGCCATTACAGCGCGAGCGACGAAGCCCAGTCGATCCAGACGACGTTCGGATCCGTCTGGTCAACCTTGAGCTTGATCTGCGCGCCGGGAACGGCCTTGGAGAGGTACGGCGTCTCGACGACCTGCGTGACCGACACCGGGTACGGCACGCCGCCCTCGGGGAAGACGGTCATGTCGATCTGCATCGTGGGCTGGAAGTTGACCATCGCACCGGTCTGGGCGACGCCGACGATCGACGCCGTGGCGTCCTTGCCGGAGACCGCGAGGTTGGCCGCCTGTGTCTGGGCGGCCATCATCGCATTGGCTTCTTTCATCTTCTCCATGCCGTCTGCCATCTGCTGCCCGGGATCCCAGTTCTTCTGGATCTCCTTGGACTGCTTCTGCAGTTCGTTCATGCTTTTGAAGAAACCCATACGTCAGCCTGCCTGGTAGAGGGCGTTGAACTTCTGGCCCACGGCGGTGCCGCCCTGCATGCGCTGGCCCCAGCCGGCGGTTGCGGCGTCCCAGTCCTCGGGGCTGATGCCGGCTGCGCCAGCAGCAGCGTGAGCCTGAGCCGGGTCTGCGGCACCCGCGCCGAGGCTCTTGCAGATCGATGCGTACTGCTCAAGCGTGACGCCGTTGATCGGCGAGAAATCCGCTCCGTCGGCGGTCGTTCCGCCGGCTGCTGCCGCGGCGTTGGCGTTGGCCATCGCCTGCTGCTGCGCCTGCATCGCGGCGGCCTGCTGGGCTGCCTGCATCTCCTGCGCCTGCGCGCCGAGCTGCTGCGCCTGGTTGATCATGTCGGGCGCCTGCTCGACCATGTTTTTCATGTCTTTCATCTGCTTGAACATGCCCATGATTGGATTCCTTTGGGAAGTGGGTTTGGTGGTTTCAATGTACAGCAACCGGATACGCAAAAATGGACGGATCTCGCAGTCGAATGCTGCAAGGTCCGTCCATTTCGTGCGCGGGGGGTTCTGGGGAGAGGATCAGAGCTCGAAGTTGCCCTGGAACCGATTGGACTGGTCGTACTCGGCCTTGATCTTCGCGAGGCGGCTGAGCGTGTGCGGGTCGAAGAAATCGCCCAGCTTTCCGGCTTCCTCGCTGAAGTTCAGGTAGTCCTGCTCGGCCTTGTGCGGCTCAAGGATTGCGCGGACCTTCCCGGCCTGCGCATCGAGCGCCTCCGGCGGCAGTCCGGGCATCAGCGCTCCGACCGTGAAATACAGCATCTCGCCCGGGAGGTTCGTGCGTGCGCCGCTTCCCGGCTCGCAGCGCGAGAGCGCTCCGCCGGTGTGACGCAGCTCGACGACCCCCATCGGGGAATCGCTGCCGGCACCGGCTGCGGCCACGAGTTCCTTGACCGTCTGCGCGTCAACCATGTCGAGCAGCATGTGGTCGGCGGCGTACGGAATCGGGTCCTCGGGGTCCATGTGCAGGAGCGAGAGTGCCGACGGGTCGACGTCCTCAAACGTGTCGATCTCGGGGTTCAGCGCGCGCAGCGGAGCGAGCAGTTTCGCCGCCTCCTCGCGGTCACCGAGATGGGCGCCGTTGAAGATCACGAGCTGACGGCCGCGCAGGAACGCCGGGATCTCCTCGAACGGCGGCATCTGCACCAGGCGGCAGGTGGTCGTGAACTCCTCGGGAAGCTGCGGGAGCATTTCAAGCCAGGTCGTGAAGACGTCCTCGGCTTCTTCCCACGGCCAGATCAACATGCCGGCGTGGGCCTGCGGGGTCGGCACGAGGCGGAACTCCATCGCCGTGACGACGCCGAAGTTTCCTCCGCCTCCGCGCAGTGCCCAGAAGAGGTCCGGGTGGACGTCCTCTGACGCGCGGATCGTCTCGCCGAACTCATTGACGAGTTCGATCACGGTGATCTGGTTGACCTGCATTCCGTGCTTTCTGGCCTGCCAGCCGACGCCGCCGGTGAGGGAGTAGCCGACGACGCCCACGGTGGGGGAGGATCCGTGGAGCGCCGCCAGCCCGGTGCCTTCGAGGCGGGACGTGACCTCGCCCCAGACCGTGCCGGCCTGGACGCGAGCGATGCGGGTCTCGGTGTTGATCTCGACGCCCTTCATGCGGGTCGTCTTGACGATCAGGGTGTTCTCGAGGTTTGGGGTGAGCGGCCCGGCGTTGTGGCCGGTCGTCTGCGGGGCGACGCGCATGTCGTGCTTGCGGGCGAAGCGCACCGCGGCCGCGACGTCTTCGGCCGATTCGGCGTAGACGATGGCTGCGGGCTGCTGGTCGGTGCTGAGGTTGAAGACCTGGCGGGCCTCATCCCAGTTGCTGTCGTACGGGGTGATGACTTCACCCCAGATGCGGTCGCGGAGCTGGGCGATGTCTGTGATGCGGGCTTCTGAGAGAAACATGGGGATGGACTCCTGTGTGATGAGCGATGTCGCAAAGGCGAGCGAAACTTGATTACGCAGGCAGTATCCGCGCGCAGCAATGCGCGTTCATAGGGGGTCACCCCCAAACTGACCCCCTAAGTTTTCGTCAGGTCCCTAAGCGGCTTCAGCGACGAAAACCCCGGGCAATTCGCGACGTGACTTGACGTCGAGCTTGCGGTAGACGTTCGAGAGGTGGACCTCGATCGTCTTCGGGGTGACAAAAAGGCTCTGGGCGATCTCGCGGTTGGTCATGCCCTCAACAGCAAGCCCGGCGACGCGCTTCTCGCTCGGCGTGAGCGCGTCCATGCCCTGGAAGTCGGTCACGCGCGGTGCTGCGCCGGTTGCGGCGATCTCATCCTTGACGTGGCGCTCGAGGCCGACGGCCCCGGCGCGAGCGGCGATCTCCAGCGCCTCGCCGAGCGGCTCGCGGGCCTCGACGCTCTTGCGCTCGTGACGCAGCGCCGTGCCGAGCGCCGCCAGCGACCATCCGTATTCGAGAATCGCCGGCGAGTCCTTGAGGATCGCGACCGACTCCTCGATCTCGGCCATGCCCTTGCGACGTTTGAGCTGACCGTGGATGCGCAGCGCGCGGCCGAGCGCCTTGGGCGCGCCCCACCTGCGCGCGGCCTCAACCTCTGCCGCGGCGAGCACGAGCGCCTCGTCGGTGCGATCGAGGCCGTCCAGCGCTTCTGCCTTGAGCGAGCGCCAGGGGAGCCACGCCGGGTTTTCGATCATCTGATCCATGCCGGCCGCTTCGATCAGCTCGCAGACGGCGACAGCCTCTTCGTTCTTGCCCTGCTCGACCAGGAGATGCAGCTTCGCGCCGAGCCAGATGATGCGCTGCGTGCCGGGCGTGACGTGAGCCTCGCCGAATTCGAGTTCGCGCTCGGCGCGGGCAAGGTCGCCCTGCTCCACGCAAGCAAGCGTGAGCATCGCGGCGACCTGCGTGTAGCCGAGGCGCAGATCAAACAGCTCGACATCGGCCTTTGCCAGCTCAAGCACCTCAAAGGCGCCCTGGAGGTCGCCGCGCAGCATCAGTGCCCAGCCCTTGAAACCACGCGCGACCGCCGGCACGTAGACCGCGCCGCCCTGACCGGCCGCGGCCAGAGAGCGGTCGCAGACGTCGAGGGCCCGCGGGTCGTCGGCGACCGCCAACGTAACGACCGCGCCGATCCACGGAAACCCTGCGTTGTCAAACTGGTGGAGCGAGTCGTCCGAGACCGCACGAAGGGCGAGCTCGACACATTCTTCGGCCGGGTCGTTGCGCAGCATCTTGCCGTAACACATCGCGCCGTCGTACATCCGCGCCTCGACGCTGTCGCCGTGATTGCGTGCGTCGTCGAGCAGATCTGCGATCAATTCGAACGGGCGCACAGCAGGGTCCATCAAGGAGATCGAAACGAGTCCGTTCTGAATGCGCTGACGCAGCGCATCCTGCTCGGGGCCGAGCTGTTCGAGCGTGCGTTCGGCGATTTCAACACCCTCCTGATTGCGTTGCGCAAGGCTCAGGAGCCGCAGCAGTATGACCGCGATGAACCCGCGCTGAACCGGATCATCAAGCTGATTCCAAGCCTCGATCAGGTGGTCTGCGCCCTCGAGCTTGTTGGCCAGCGCCTCGGCGATGCCGAGGTCGCGCAGGAGGTCGGCGCGCTCGGACTTGGGAACGGGTTCGGCGTATGCGCGCGAGTAGTAGCTGACGGCCGCCGAGACGATGCCACGGCTCATCGCGATCGAGCCGGCGTGACGCAACTTGTCCGCGACCCATTCGTCGCCGCGCGGCGGCACGTTGATCAGCTGCGCCGCAATCCGCTGTGAGCTCTCGCCGCCGGCATCGAGCTGGCGGGCCGCGCGCAGGTGCATCAGCTCGCGCTCGCCGGCGGGAATGTCCGCATAGATCGCTTCACGCACGAGTGGGTGGACGAACCCGAGCGGCTGATCGTCGCGCAGAATCTCGGCCTGAACGTTCTTGGCGATCGCGTCGGCGATCGCCTGCTCGTCGAGGCCGGTGAACTCAGAGAGCAGCGCATCGGACGCGCCTTCGCCGAAGATCGTCAGAGCGCGGGCGATGTCAGTACACGGCTGGTCCAGACGAGCCAGCCGCAGCAGAACCGAGCGTGAGGCGGCGCGCGGGCCGAGCTCGCGCAGCTTTGCGACATTGTCAGCGGTCGGTTCGACGCCCTCGGCCGCAAGCTCCTTGAGCAGCTCATCGATCAGCAGCGGATTGCCGCCGGTGATCGTGACCATCTCGTCGACGAAGGCGTTGTCCGGAGATTCGTGACCAAGCCGCTCGGCCGTCATCGCACCGGCCGCGGCCGAGCCCAGCGGATGCGGCGAGATCGACAGACGGTTCGGATCGCTCATCAGCTCGCGCACCGCTGCGGCGCCGGCGCTGCTGTCGGCTGGGCGCACGGTTGCGGCGATCACGATCGGCTGCGACTCGATACGGCGCGCCAGATACGCGAGGTACTCGAGCGACGGGCGATCGCACCACTGCAGGTCGTCGATCGCGATCAGAATCGGGATCGTCTCAGCAGCGCGAATCGTCGCCCAGTAACAACCCTCGAAGATCGTGAAGGTGTTCGCCGCTTCACCCTCGTCGGCGCCGAAGGCCGCCATCAGCTCGTCGGCGGCATTCGCATTGTTGAGGATCTCGCTCTCGCTGACATCGCGCTGCGCGTTACTGATCAGCTGGCGCAGCATCCCGAAGGCGTAATCGCGCTCGAACTCGTAGCCGCGCGCGATCACAACCGCAAAGCCGGCCGCCTCGGCCATGCGACGCATCTCGAGCAGCAGTCGCGATTTGCCGATCCCGGCCTGCCCTTCGATCAGAACAAGTCGTGACTCATCGGCCTTCGCATCGAGCAGGGCTTGGTCGAGCAGAGCGATCTCGCGCTCGCGCTCGTGCAGGGCTCGGGAGCCGGTCGGCAGGTGGGGTGTTGTCACCCGCCCGATTCTACGAGTTCAAACCCCATCGGATCGCTTCAGCAGCCAACATCCAGTGACTCGATGTCGGCGGCGAATGTCGCGGAGCGCCCGTCGGGTCTTGCCCGCATGCAGTCGCTCTCAGGCGTTCAGCGTGCCAGTTGGTTCAAACACCGCTGCGCTCGCCGCGCGGGTCCGGCAGCGGCGTGAGCACTCCCGCGAGGCGCTCGCGCAGGTGCTCGAAGTCGGGCGGCAGCGAGAGATTCTGGCCGAGCTCCTCAAGCGGCTCGTCAGCCGTGAAGCCCGGGCCCATGGTGGCGAGCTCGAAGAGCACGCCGGACGGCTCACGGAAGTAGATCGACTTGAAGTAGAAACGATCGATCACCGGCGTCGCGTGGGCATGCGCGGTGGTCATGTGCTTCTGCCAGCGATCCTGATCCTCCGGGTAGGTGGCGAAGGCGACGTGGTGCACGCTGCCGGCACCCTGGATCGCCGGGGCGTCCGGGGCCGGGTCGTACTCGTAGTAGGAGGAGCGCAGGTCTCCGCCGACCTGCCACTCGCCGGGCTCGCCCTGTTTGAAGCCGAGCACTTCCTCGAGCATCGCTGCGCTGCGCTGGGGATCGGCCGCGTACACGCGCACGCCGTCAAAGCCCTGGAGCGCGTGCTCGGCCGGGATGTCCGGCGCGATTGCGGAGAGCGCGGGCTGATCGCCGGAGTAGACCGTCAGCAGGTGGCGCAGTCCTTCGGGGTCACGGAAGGTGAGTCCGCCGTCCTCGCGCGCGGTTTCGAAGCCTTCTTTGGCGAGGCGCTGCTCCCAGAAGTCGAGCGTCGAATCAGAACCGACGCGCCAGCCGATCGTGTGGGCGCTGCCCGCGCCCGCGCGACCCTGGACGGCACCGGGGTACTCGAAGAAGGTCAGATCCATGCCCGGATCACCGCGCTCGTCGCCGTAGAAGAGGTGGTAGACCGTCGGGTCGTCCTGGTTGACGGTCTTCTTCACGAGGCGCAGACCGAGCGTGCCGACGTAGAACTCAACGTTCTTGCGCGCATCGCCCGTGATCGCCGTGATGTGATGAATGCCCTCGAGTCTCATCGCCTGAAAGCTACATGAATGAGAAGATCCAGAAAGCAATCACATCAACCGGTTGACAGCCAACCGGTTTTCGTTCACCCCAGGAGGCACCAAACCATGAAGAAACTCAATGCACGCTTTGCCGTGCTTGCGCTCGTGTCGCTCGTGATCGCGGTCGCGATCGCCGGATGCGGGTCTGACGATTCGCCGAACACGACCACCAAACCCGCCGTCACGGACACAGCCGGAGCGACCGACTCAAGCGACTCGAGCACCCCGGTGAGCACCGTCAACACGACCCTCGATGAGTGGTCGATCAAGTCGGATGCACCGGTCGCGAAGACCGGGAGCGTGGCCTTCACCGCCGACAACGTCGGCAAGGTCCCGCACGAGCTGGTCGTGCTCAAGACCGACACGCCCGCAGCTGACCTCCCCGTCAAGGACGGCGAAGTCAGCGAGGACGACAGCGTCGGCGAGATCCCAGACCTGGGTCCCGGGAAATCCGGCAAGGACTCAATTGACCTGAAGGCCGGCAAGTACGTGCTGGTCTGCAACCTGCCCGGTCACTACGAGCAGGGCATGTACACGTCGCTCGAGGTCAAGTAGCCGCCTGAGAGGTCCCGGTGGGAGATCCGGTGGACGTTGCCTGATTACATTTGGCGATGAGCTACTACGCCGCGTTCGCGGATCTCCCACTGAAGATCGAATCCTCGGAATTTGTCCGCCACGAGCTCGCGGTGTCAAGCGGTTTCGACCGCGTGACGACGGAGATCGTGCTGCACGGACTCGGCGAGACCGGACGTGGTGAGGACGTCACCTACGACACGCTCGATCACGACGTTCTGCAGCTGGACGCGAAGATCGACCTCACTTTCGAGGGCTCGTTCGATGAGTTCTCAAAGCACCTGAAGACGCTGCCGCTGTGGGCGGCGCCGCCCGTGCGCGAGGTCTCTGAGAACTACCGGACGTGGGGATTCGAGAGCGCGGCTCTGGACCTCGCGCTGCGTCAGAACGGAACCGATTTTGCGACCGTGCTCGGCCGTGAGCCACTGCCGGTGCGCTTCATTCTTTCTCTCCGGCTCGGCGAGCCGCCAGAGATTTCGCGCGTTGAGAACTGGCTCAAGGTGGCGCCGTGGCTCGAGTTCAAGCTCGACGCCGAGAACTCGTGGTCGCGTGAACTGTTCGAGCAGCTGGGCGCGACGGGCCTCGTGCGCCAGGTCGACCTGAAGGGCTTCTACACCGACAGCCCGGTCGATAATCCGCCGACCGAGCGGATGTACCGCGACTCGATCGAGTGCTTCCCGGACGCGTGGATCGAGGACGCGGCGTTCACCGATGAGACCCGGCCGCTGCTTGAGGCGCCCGGCGTAGTGGAGCGGCTGACGTGGGACGCGCCGATGCATGGCGTGGCAGACATCGAGGCACTTGAGTTCCCGCCGCGCGGCATGAACATCAAGCCTTCGCGCTTCGGGCCGCTGAGCGAACTGCTGGCCGTGATCGAGTACTGCGAGGAGCGCGAGATCGAGATGTATTCGGGCGGGCAGTTCGAGTTGTCGGTCGGTCGGGCGCAGTTGCACGCGATCGCCAGCGTGTTCTATCCGGACACGCCCAATGACGCGGCGCCGGCGGATTACCACGGGAATGACCCGGTCGAGAACGCGCCGGCATCGCCGCTTCCCGTCCCGCCACCGGACGAGCGCCGCGGATTCAGCTGGCCTCTGTGAGCGAAAACACCTTCGAGCTCTGCGCTGAGGCTGTAGATTGACCTGATGGCGCCCGGCTACGCAACCTTTGAAGGACACCGTCTCGCTTACGAGACCTATGGCCGCGGCAAGCGCGCAGTGGTGTTGATCCACGGTCTGATGATGAGCGCGCGCATGCAGGAGCCGCTCGCGCTGGCGCTCGCCGAGGACGGCAACATGACGATCACGATCGACCTCGCCGGCCACGGCAAGTCCGACGGTCACCGCGATCACCTCTACAACTGGGACATCCCGCGCTACGCCGCGGCGGTCGATTCCGTGCTCGAAGATCTTGAGATCACGCAGGCCGTGGTGATCGGCACCTCGCTGGGCGCGAACATCGCGCTGCAGCTCGCGACTGACAACCCGAAGCGCGTCCGCGGCCTCGTGATCGAGATGCCCGCGCTCGAGAACGCGATGATCGGCGGACCGCTGTTCTTCACTCCGTTCGCCGCTCTGGCCGAGTGGGCCGAGCCGGTCGCGCAGGTGATCTCCGGGACGGCGCGCCTGATCCCCGAGCGGCCGATGCCGTTCGGCGCGAACATCCTGCTGGACCTGGTCAAGCGCGATCCGAAGTCCACGGTGGACATCTTGAAGGGCCTCTTCTACGGACAGATCGCCCCGACGCAGGAGCAGCGCCGCAACATCACGCAGCCGGCGCTTGTGATCGGCCATCACCACGACCCGATCCACCCGTACAACGACGCCAAGGACCTCGCGGCCCTGATGCCTGACGCGACGCTGATCGACGCCAACTCGATCGCCGAGCTGCGCCTCACGCCGGCGCGCATCACCGGCGAAGTGATCGACTTCGTGGACGACTGCTGGTCGCCCAAGGCTGTCGGCAAGAACGGCACCGCGCGCAAGAAGCGCCGGGCCTAGCGTTCTCCCGCCCGCTCGTTTCGCACCGTCGCCTTTTTTGCATGCCTCAGGCATGCAAGTCCGTGGCCGTCAGAACGACCCCATTGCCAAGCCTTTCTTTTTGCATGCCTGAGGCATGCAACGGATCCCCGATAGGCAAGCGGCCTTTGGCCGCGGTTTTTCCTTGCATGCCTCAGGCATGCAAGATGGGCGGCAGTAGAGCTACGGGCGCGAGGGGGATGCGCTATTTCCAGCCGCCGGTTTCTCCGCGGTAGAGGTCGTCGCCGGTGAAGAGGAGCTTCACGGTCCGGAGCAGAATCTGGAGGTCGAGCGTCGCACTGCGGTGATCGACGTACCAGACGTCGAGATCGATGCGCTCGCTCCAGGGGAGTGCGGCGCGACCGTTGACCTGGGCCCAGCCCGTGATGCCGGGCTTGACCTCAAGACGGCGCAGCTGATGCTCGTTGTACTTGTCGACCTGCGCGCGGACTGTCGGGCGGGGGCCGATGATGCTCATCTCGCCCTTCAGCACGTTGATCAGGTTGGGAATCTCGTCGATCGAGAAGCGGCGTAAGAAGGCGCCTGATTTGAGGATGCGGTCGTCGTTCTCATCGACCGCGAGGCCCGCGCCTTTTGACTCGGCGTTCTTGACCATCGTGCGCAGCTTGATCAACTGGAAGTCCTGATTGTCCTTGCCGACGCGCTTCTGGCGGAAGAACGGCGAACCCGGCGACTCGATCACGATCCAGAGGATCGCGCCCAGCAGAATCGGACTGGCGACGAGCAGCGCCAGGGCGGAGGTGACGATGTCGAAGGCGCGGCGCATCCTGGGCGGGATTATCGCTCACTTACTTTGATAGCAATTGCTATCATTGGTGCATGCACTTTCACGCCGAGATGTCCGCCGAGCTCGCCGAGGCCGCAGCAAAGGCTGGTCGATTGCGCGAAGAAGCACGAAAGCTGCTGATCGAAGCGGCGGCGGACGCCAATCAGGCAGGCATGACTCAGCGCGAAATCGCGAGTGCGCTCGACCGTAGCCAGCCTGAGGTCTCACGACTTCTGAAGCTTGCCGGGCCGCGGTTCCGGCCAAAGTCTGACCTGGGTCGCAAACTGGTGCGCCACCGCCGGCAGGTGCTCGATGAGGTGGCCCACGCCGGTGCATCAAACGTTCGCGTCTTCGGATCAGTGGCGCGCGGAGAAGACGGTCCGACCAGTGACATAGACCTGTTGATCGACATCGAATCCCCCTTCACTCTTGTGGACCTCGCTCGACTTCAGCGCGAGATCCACGGGATCCTCGACCACGACGTCGATGTGATTCCGTCGCGAGGCCTGAAAGGAAGGATCCGATCGTCCGCACTTGACGAGGCAGTCGCCCTGTGACACGTTCAGACGCAGAGAGAGTTGAGATTTCACTCGAGCACATCCGAATTCTCAACAGTCACATGGCCCGCAAGGGCACAGTCGACGACGATCTGCTCTTTGACGCCGTCTGCATGCAGCTGAGTTCTGCGATCGAGTCGGCCAATGGAATATCTCCGGATCGCAGGGAGGCACTCTTCGGCTCTGACTGGCCGCTGATCAAGGCGATGCGTAACTCGATCGCACACGACTACGCCTTTGTCGATTCCGCGATGGTGGGCGAGAGCGTTGAACTCGAAGTCCCGAAGTTTCGAGCCTCACTGCTCGAGCTGCAGGCTCAGCTTCAGTCGGGCTAGCGGGTGCCCTCGGGCGGCGTCCAGCCCTCGTCGAGAATCTGCTCGGTTCCCTTCTTCATGTAGTCCACAAGTCCAAGCGCGACCGAGGCCGTGGTGAGCACGTAATACCGGGCAATCAGGAACGGCTTGAACTTGACGATCGGGGCGATCAGCGCGGCGGCGAGCAGCGCGAGCTGGAGGATCAGGAGCACGAGGTAGAGCGTTGACTCCGGTGCGAGGATCGCACTCGTAATCAGCGCGACCAGGTGCAGGAACGGAGCCTTGTATCTGAGCACGCGGTGCGAGAAGATCATCCAGGTGTAGGTGGCGCCGTAGCCCTTCGGATTGAGCATCCCGCCGCCGAGGATGATCGGCCAGGCGAAGCTCATCATGCGGCGCTTGCGTTTGAACTCGCCGCTGATGTTCGGGACCATCACCTCGGATGCACGCGCCGCCGGCGCATAGATTGCGCGGCCGCCGAGTTTCACGGTGCGGAACGGCAGCGTGAGGTCGTGGCCGGTGACGGGGGCGATCTCCTTGTAGGCGGTCGGGTTCACGGCGTAGATCGCGCCGTTCCCGGCGGTCACAGATTTCAGCGACGACTCGCGGGCGCGCAGCCACATCTCGTAGCGCCAGTAGAGGCCTTCCTGGTTGTCGCCGGACTCGTTGACGAAGTTGACGCGGCCGCAGACGTAGTCGGTGCCCGGCGCGCTTGCGGCGTCGATCAGGCGTTTCAGGGCGCCCGGCTCCCACATCGTGTTGGCATCGGAGAAGGCGAGAATCTCTCCGGTCGCCTGCTCGACTGCGGCGTTCTGCGCGGCCATCTTGCCGCCGTGCGGGAGGTCGAGGACGAGGTCGGCACCGGCGGCGCGGGCGATCGCGGGCGTGTCGTCGGGCGAGCCGTCACAGGCGACGACGATCTGCAGGCGCTCACGCGGGTAGTCGAGCGCGAGCGCGTTCTTGACCTTGGCCTCGATCACGGTGGCTTCGGCGTAGGCGGCGATGATCAGCGTGGCGGCCGGGTACGCGTCGTCCTTCAGGAACGGCGCCTGCGGCGCGGGCTTGGAGAGGATCGCGAGCAGCAACGGATACCCGAACTGCGCGTAGATGAGCAGGCCGGCGGACAGCCAGAAGAGGATCTCAAGGGCGGTGCGCATCGCGGCGGGATTATCGCGGGTCAGGCGAGGCTGCTGTAGAGACCGAGCGTGCGGCGAGCGATCGACGACCAGGCGAACTCGCCCTGTGCGAGCGCGCCAGCGGCGGCGGCAAGCTTCGCCCGCTCGTCGGGGTTGCCGAGCAGCTCGGTCAGGCCGCGGGCGATCGCGGTCAGATCATCTGGCGCAACGGCGAGCGCCGCTCCGTGGTCATCCGCAATCTCGCTGAATCCCCCAACGCGCGTGAGCAGCAGCGGCTTGCCGAACGCGAGCGCGGTGAAGAGCACTCCCGACTGATCGATCTGGCGGTACGGCAGGGCGACCACGTCTGCGCGCTCGAAGTACGCGCCGAGCTCGTCGTCGCCGATGAAGCGTTCGACCCAGCGCACGCGGTCCTCGATGCCGAGGTCGCGCGTGAGCTTCTTGAGCACCTCGGTGTCCATGCGCGCGGCGCCGGCGAGCCAGAGCTCTGCGTCGGGGTCTGCGGCGGCGAAGCCTTCGAGCATGAGGTCGATGCCTTTGTATGGGCGCATCAGTCCGAACTGCAGGACGACGGGCTTCTCGACTGCTGCAAACTCGGGCGGTAGCGGCTTGGGGTTCGGGACCTTGGTCAGGTGCTCGAATACGCCGTGCGGGATCACGTGGACCTTGCTCGCCTCGACGTCGAGCGCCTCGATCAGGACGTCGCGGCCGTGGCGGCTGTGCACGACGACGGCATCGACCGAGTTGTAGGTCTTGCCGAGCGCGCCGAGCTGGCCGGGGCGCGGTTCGCGCGGGATCACGTCGTGTGCGGTGAGGACGGTCGGGCCCTTGGGAAGCAGGTGACGATCGATCGCTTGAATCGGCAGCCACTGGAAGTGCGTGACGTCCGTCTTCGGGAGTCGGCGCAGGCGCAGCATGTCGAGCGGGTGCTGGGCCAGCTTGACCGGGAGCGGTCCGCCGACGCGGTAGAAGTGGTCGTTCAGCGCGTAGCCGATCGGCTCCGGCCGCGGCCCGTGGCGGAACTCTGAAGTGACCAGTTCCACCTCTGCCCCGGCAGCCGCGAGCGCCGCGCACAGGGCGTGGTCGTAGGGCGGCGTGTAGGCGGGCGGATCGACGACTCGGACGCGCATCGGGGGATTATCGCTGGCAGCGCAGGCGGCCGGTACGCTCGCGGCCGTGGATCTGTCGTATTGCATCGTCAACACCAACGGCGGCGAGCTGCTGGAGAAGTGCCTCGACGCGATCGAGCGGTGGACGCCCGAGGGCGTGTCCTACGAGACGCTGCTGCTTGATAACGCGTCCGACGACGGATCGCCGAAGTACGCCGAGGGGCGCGAGCACGTGCGGCTGATTCAGCTGACGCGGCGGACGGGCAAGGCGGCGAATGACTCGCAGTTGCTGCGGGAGGCGGCCGGCGAATTTGCACTGCTGCTGAATGAAGATTCGGAGATCACTGAAGGTGCTGTCGGGGCTTTGATCGACGCGCTGCGGGCTGACCCGGAGGCCGCGGCGGCCGGCGCGCTCTTGATGAACGGCGATGGGGTTGCTCAGCCTTGCGCCTGGAAGTTCACGAGCGTCGGGACGGCGCTTGCGGGGGCCCTGTGGCTGCACCGCGTCTTCACTGTTCAGAGCGGCGGCGCGGAGACGCGGCGTGTTGACTGGGCGCAGTCGGCAGCGTTGCTGCTGCGCACCGAGAAGTCGAATGCGATCGGGAATCTCGATGAGGACTTCTTCGTTTACGGCGACGAGGTTGATCTGTGCAAGCGCCTTGCAGACGCCGGCGGCCACACGCTCTACGTCCCGAACTCCAAGGTCTTCCACCGCGAGGGCCTATCCCACGGCGACTCGGCGAAGCGCCGCATCGTGGAGTTCCATCGCGGCCGGGATCTGTACATGCGCAAGCACCACGGCGCAGCGCAGGCGGCGATCGTCCGCGTGCTCGTGGCGATCACATATCTGGAACGCGCGTTCGCGTCAGCGATCGCCCGCAAGCATGAACCGAAGCGATTCCTCTGGCACGCGCGCGCCGCGATCCAGCCGTCGCATGGCGATGGGCTGCGCGAAGCGGCGGCTGCCTGGAATCGGGCTCACGGGGTCTGATGTTCAAGTCGCTTCCGCTCGAACGGCGAACCAAGTACGCCGCGTTCGCCTCACTCGCGCCAATTCTTTTCGGCATCGCCTTCGCCTACTACGCGTTCCAGGTTGGTTCGGTCACCACAACGCAGCTCAGCCCCCAGGGCGAAATGCTTCTGAACGAAACGATCGTTGAATCCGGCGGAGCGGCGGGCGTGTTCCTGGCCTTGGCTCCGCTTCTGACAGGCGCTTTCGTCGCGCTCTTGCTCTACCTGGCGCGCAAGGATGCCGACACCGCGCCGCTGTGGATGGCTTGGGCCTTCAGCGGATTCGTCGCGCTGGTCAGCGTGATCGGGATTGTCACGCTGGGGCCGTTCATGGTGGTGCCGGCGGTTTTGATGTTGCTCGCGACTGGTCTCTCGCATAGCGTCGTCAGTGGCATGCGTCGGAACGGCTCGCGGTAGTCACTGAGCGCGCGAAGCAAGCGCCGAAGGCGTCGTAGTCGATCGCCTGCTCCACGCTGCCCGTCTCTGCGTCAACCACCATTCGCACGCTACCGACCTGGTCGGTGATCAAATGGACCGAACAGAGTGGGAAATGACAACAACTTATTCCCTTTTTTTTAGCGCCCGCTGATGGCGTTCGTACCCGGTGAGATGCGTGACGAGTTGAGGAAGCGCAACTATGAAAGCAATCGGAAGGAGCACGCCCCACCACAGCCCCCCGAATAGAAAAAGGGCTCCGGAAATGAGCGCACCGAGCGTACCCACGACCCAAATGAATATCGCGAGGATTCGGTAGTCGCGTCGCTCACGCGACGCATCAAAGTCATTCATTGCGGCCTAGTCCCTTGGTATCGATTTCGAGATGGTCCTGCAGACTTTGAGGTCGGAGTCGGGGTAAATCTCGCCGTGAGCCGATAGCGAATGCACGCGCTCGCAACACCCCCCCCCGGACCGACCGTCATGAGCAACCACACATGTATGCCGATGTCGCCAGCGAACCGATGCCGGTGCCGACCACGAAGGCCCCTCCGGCCGCCAAGTAGCTAGCGACAGCACCGCCCGCCGGACCCCAAATAGGCGGTCGCTTAGGGTAAGTGAACGCCCACTTGAAAAGTGTGGTCGTACCGAGTAGTTCGGCGACGCCGCCAGCGGTGGCCATGGAAAAGCCCGGCGGGGCAAGCAGCCCCACGACGCGCTCGTTGGTGGTAAGAGTGTTGCGACCGACTCGCTCAAGATACGACTGGCCACACATGGTTCCAAAATTGGGAATCGCACGTTTGGCAGCACCACTCAGCCAACGCCCCGCGTCCTCGATGAGATGCCTGCCGGGAAATGGAACGACGTAGAGTCCATTTGGATCCGAGATATTCACCGGATCCCCCAGCACATACCGATAAAGATTGCTGTCCCCACCAGCAAACCCAATCGGATCAGAACTGGTCCACCGCCCAAGCTCCGCGTCATACTCCCGCGCCCCAAAGTGCGTCAGCTTGGTATCGCGGTCATAGATCCCGCCGGCAAAGCCGAAGGGCTGAAAGCCCGGGTTTGAATCAGAGAGCACGCGGCCGAAGGCGTCGTAGTCGATCGCCTGCTCCACGCTGCCCGTCTCTGCGTCAACCACCATTCGCACGCTACCGACCTGGTCGGTGATCAAGCGGTACTCGTGTCCAGAGCGCACCATGTAGTCGGGGACGGTTGAGCGGGTGGCGTAGATGAAGTTTGCCTCTGGATTGCCGTCTGCGTTCAGCTCTGTGACCGGGCCGAGGAGGCCTGGGGCGTAGAGGAAGCCCTGGGCTGCTGCGCCGTCTTCCTTCTTGGGTGTGTCAACTATCCGCAACGCACGCAAGTGCGACGCCCACCGGAGTTTCAGTATCCGAACCTCCGCTCGAACACCAACTCATCCGGCGAAACTGTTCCGCCGCTCTCCCTGGACCGCTCAAGAAGTTCCTCGAGCTTTGCGACGGCGCGTTGGTCAAACTTGTTTGTGGGGCGCGTCCAAGGCTGCGGAGCCTGAATTGCGTTCATCGGGATTCGTAAGCCATCTGCCCGAACTACGACCGGTGCCCACTTCCAAAATCTCGCGTCAGGGTTGCCGAACGCGAAGTCGGATATTTCTGACCATTCCAGGTACGTACGGGACGCAAATCCAACGACGTCGATGCCGCCGGGCTCAACATAGACGCCGACTTTCCAGCTCCGCGCGATCATCGCCGCGAGGGCGGCAACTCCCAGCCAGGCGAGCACAGTGACCCAAACAGGCACTTTTCCCCATCCGCCGATAGGACCCGAGGCGAAAACAAGCAACACAAACGGTACGAGCGTTTTGAGCATGAAGTCATCCGTCGGCTCACGGAGTCGAATACGAGATTGACTCGATTTTCGCCGCCTCAACAGCCGCACTCGCTTCCGACAGCTGATGTCATCTCGTCAAACACTCCAGACCCTGCTCCCGCCGGGAGCGCCACCCCAAACCGCTGCGCTTGCATCGCACCCTCCGAAAGTGCAAGCCGCGTGCCGTCTAGTAGCGCATGTCCCTCGTTCACGGCCCAGAGGGCGGTTCGGCCCCCAGGCGGAATGAGGCCGCCAAGATACGAGGACCTTGCGGACTTCCAACAGCCGTGTGCCGCCTGCCAACTGCCCGTGCCAATGGCATTCAGCATCCCGGCGACAGCCAGAGCTGCGCATGCGCCTCCGGTAGCAAGGGCACAGGCCCCGATTCCGGCCGCAGCAACTATCGACCCACGATGGTCCCACGCTACGCCAGGTATTTCTTGCACGGTGCCTTTGAGATCATTCCACGCGTTGTCGAGCCCGTACAAACCGCTCGGGTCAATGAGATTGACCGGATCCCCCAGCACATACCCATAAAGATTGCTGTCCCCACCAGCAAACCCAATCGGATCAGAACTGGTCCACCGCCCAAGCTCCGCGTCATACTCCCGCGCCCCAAAGTGCGTCAGCTTGGTATCGCGGTCATAGATCCCGCCGGCAAAGCCGAAGGGCTGAAAGCCCGGGTTTGAATCAGAGAGCACGCGGCCGAAGGCGTCGTAGTCGATCGCCTGCTCCACGCTGCCCGTCTCTGCGTCAACCACCATTCGCACGCTACCGACCTGGTCGGTGATCAAGCGGTACTTGTGTCCAGAGCGCACCATGTAGTCGGGGACGTTTGAGCGGGTGGCGTAGATGAAGCTTGCTCTGGGTTGCCGCCCGCGTCGACCTCGGTAGCGGGGCTGAGGGAGCCGGGGTGGTGTAGTCAGTCGCGAGCGGACTCGTCAGCAATCCAGCCCAGCCATATGAGTCCGGCAAGCCCCGCGATGGCGAGCGGTCCACCGACTGTCAAGCCAAAAACTGCAAGCGCAATCCCGACGACACACACCAGGGCAGCAACTCCAGCGAATCGAAGTACCCACCTATTCATCGCCTCTTTTCGCCCTCAGATCCCAAAACCGTCTTCAGCACTCTCGGCTGTATTGCTGTGCCGGGTGGTCTTCCGACGTCGTCGATCTTTCCGATTCCCATTCCTGGTCCCCTTCTCTCAGCCTGACGACGATTTGCTCGGCCGTGTATCGCTTCTTTGCCATCGGTTCGCTCCATTCGTTGTCTCATTTTGACGATGTACAACGATCAACATGGACTGAACAGAGGGGGAAACGACGGCGTCAATGTGCCTTAAATGCCAAAGACCGGCCCACTCGGGCCGGTCCTTGGAAGCAATCCCGCTAACCGCGGCCGTCTACTTGAAGAACTTGCTCCCCGCCGGCACCGTGTAGTTGTAACGGAAGGCGCTGCCGTCATCGTTCGTGATCTCGAAGGTGAAGGTGACCTTCTTGCTCTGGCACTTCTTCAGGGCAGCCTTGTACTTCTTGGCGACCTTGTACTTCTTCTTGGTGATGTCGCCGCAGAAGGTCTTGAAGGACGGCACCAGCGCACTGTTCTTCGTGTTGATCGAGAAGCTGCGCGTTCCAGTCGGGAAGACCGTGTTGAACTTCAGACCGTTGCTGCCGGAGACCGCGAAGTCCTTCGAGGTGAGTGACTTCGAGCCGACCTTTCCGGTGACGTTCTTCAGGTTCTTCTTGGTCGCCTTCTTCTTCTTGTTGAAGACGATCAGCTTCTTGTTCAGCTTCGTGCCCTTCGGGTACGTGACGCGAACGGCCTTGATCGCCTTGCAGTTGGAGGCCGTGCTCAGTGACAGGCTGGTGCTGGCCTTCTTGTAGCCCTTCTTCTTGGCGCCCTTGGTCGAGACCTTGACCGTCGGGTTGGCGCAGGTCTCGCCGATGCCGTTGCAGAAGCCGGAGATGCCGGTGACCGGGCTGCTTGTGCTCATCGACTGACCGGAGTGGCTGGCGAACGTCGAGGCCGCGGCGCCGCAGAGTCCGTTGGTGCGCAGTCCGAGGATGCCCTTCGTGCCACCGGTGATGTTCATCGTCATGTCGGTCCAGATCAGGTCCGGCAGGTTGGTGAACGTGCTCTTGATCTGGCTGGCCGCGTTGCCCGCGGTGACGAAGCTGTTGGCGCCGCGGATCTGCATGTCGATCGGGGCCGGAATGTCGATCAGCATGTCCGGCAGCGACTGTCCGGTGACGCTCTTGGCCATGTAGATCGTTCCGGTGACCGGCGTTGACAGCAGCGGCGTGTCAACCGAGACCGTTCCGATCTTGGAGGTCGCCGGGCACGTGCGTGCGGTGACCTGGTCGGCCGGGCACGCGTCGCCGATTCCCTGGACATTCACTGTCATCACCGACGGCAGGACCACGGTGGTCGACTTCAGCGTCGAGTCGCCGGCCTCGCTGTGCATCTTGATCTGCCATGACGGGGCCGTGCGGTCGTCGCCGCCGCTGGTTGCGGCGAACGCGATCGTCGGGCTGAATGCGCGCGCTGCGCATCCGGTCGCCTGGTAGCCGTCGCTGTCGGACACGACCGAGCCGGAGTAAGGCGTGAGGCTCGTAACGATGTTGAACGCCGAGCAGTCGGACGCGTTGTAGAGGAACGGCTTGTCGGTGCTCTGGGCCCTGCCCGGGAGCGTGATGTCCATGTTCTGGATGTGCGTCGGGACGCCCTTGAACATCTTCGGCACGTCAACGAAGTTCACGGTGATTCCGTGGTCGCTCGGGCGGATCTGGATACGACCCTGGGTGATGTAGTCACCGAGGTCGTACGGACCGGCCTTCGCCGGGACCTTGATCGACATACCGGCGATGTCGCCGCCGACGCCCTCGGTCAGGTAGACCTTGCCGGGCAGCGTCAGCGTCTGACCGTACTGACCGATCTTGGCGGTCACGGTTCCGACCTTGCTCTGGTCGTTGCAGTTACCCGCAGTCGCGGTTGCGACCGGGCAGAGCGGCACCGCGGCGGCGCTTCCGAGGAAGCCGGCCGGGAGCTGCATCGCGACGTTCTTGATGTCTTCCTGGGCGTCACCGCGCGCGATCACGAAGTTCGCATTCGGGTGGCCGCCACTGGTAAGCGGGCTGATGCTCGAGGTCGCGGTCGGAGCGAACGTCTTGGTCGGCGCGGGGTCGACCGGGAGGTTCGACGTGCGGTCGACGGCGGGCGTACCCGAGTGCGGCGTGAGGTTCGCGTTGCCGACCGAAGTGCTGGCCGAACCGACGGTGCCCTCCGGGTTCAGCAGCAACGGGAAGTACGTGGTCGTCTTGTTGCCGACCGGGCCGGTGACGTTCCTGTAGCCCGTCAGATCAACGCGGAAGTCCGTGAACGGGATGTCCGGCAGATCCTCAAAGGTCGTCGTGATCTCGCCGGCAACCTTGCCGGGGATCGGCGTGTTGTCGGACTCGTTGACGATTGCGGTGCCGCGGATCGTGATCAGCGTCTTGCCCGAGAGCTGGATCGCCAGCTTGTAGCGGTCGGAACCGTCAGCTGCCGTACCCGGCGTCTCAAGGTAGACCTTGCCCCACAGCGAGTGCAGGTCGCCGGTGTAGCCGGCCGGGTTGCCGTTGTTTGTCGCGAGGTAACCCGGGTCAACCTGATCCTTCGGCAGCAGTGAGGTGTCGATCCAGGCGTTACCGACCATCGAGCTGATCGAGCAGCGCGGGTCGTGCTGGGCCGTGCACTCGTCACCCTCGTTCGGTGCGACCTGGTCGTCGCCGTCCGGGTCCTCGTTCCAGACACCCGGGCAGGCCTGATTGTCGAGATCAGTCTTCGAGCACGCGCTGAGACCGTTTGCCGCCGGAGCACTGAGGCGGAATCCGGGCAGGTCCAGCGTCATCGCCTTGAGCGTTGCCTGCGTCGGCAGCGCTTCGTTCTGGTGGACCTCAACGTTCAGGCCGGTCGGGTGCTCGGCACCGTGACCGGTCTCCGGAGCGACCGGCTCATTCTCGATCGTCACCGTGTTGGCGTTGAGGTTGAGGTTTCCGCAGTTGGTGAACGGTCCTGCGAGCGGCGCGTCGGCGTCCTTCGTGGTGTTGCCCGGTGCCGACGTGACGACCGCGCGGACGTGCAGCGTGCTTGCGCACGAGCGCGGGTTGCTCATGAAGATCTTGTCGTCAGCCGTGGAGACCGTTCCCTGGTCGGCGGTGCCGACGAGCGCGATCTTCATCTGGCTGATGCGCACCGGGATGCCTTCGAAGACCTGCGGCATGTCGCCGGTCTCCGCGAAGAGGCTGTAGTCGTTGTTGTCCATGTTGACGTCGATCGGCACGATCACCTTGCCGAACGCGAACGGTCCGACGGTGACGTCAGCGATGAACGTGAACTTGGCCGGACGGTTGCCCGGGGCAACGGTGTTGTACAGACCACCGGTGATCTCGTAGGTGTCTGAGGAGTCGCCGATCTGCAGCGTGACGGTTCCGATCTGGCTGGCGTTGTTGGAGACCGTCGTGTCGCAGGTGCCGGCGTCGGCCGAAGCCTGGGCGCAGGTCGGTGCGGCGTCGGCTGAGCCGACGAGGCCCGGCGGCAGCAGGATCTTCACGCGCTTGATCGACTTGTCCGAGTCGGGACGGTTGACGGTCAGCGTGACCGGCTGGCTTGAGCCTGCGTAGTAGGCGGGGCCTGCCGGGTTGTTGAAGTCCGGGCCTTCGCCGATCTCGGCCGCGATGTAGCCGAGCTGATCTGCGGACTCAGTCTGGATGCAGCTCGCAACGGAGTCGGTCGTGGTGAAGCTCGTGCTGGCCTGCTCGGAGGTCAGCGGGCGGGCCCACGGCGACATGTCCGCGGTGATGTTGAATGTGCCGCAGGTGTTCGGGTTGGTCAGCAGCGCGTGCTCGCCGGCACCGGTCGTCTTGAAGTGCAGCGTCAGGTTGTTGAACTGCAGGTCCGGCAGGTTGTCGAAGGTCGCGACGACCTGGCCGTCGCCCGTGTCGACCGCGCCGGTTCCGCCACCCGTGACATCAGACGAGCCAGCGACGGTGACGCTGCCGGTCGTGTAGAGGTCGCCGGCGCCCGGAAGGTCCACGAAGAGACCGAGGCGGTAGCGCGTCGCGGCCTGATTGCCGACTGGCGGCAGCAGGTAGAGCGCGCCGGTCTGGGTGGTCGGCAGGAGCGGCGTGTCGAGCTCGACGGTGCCGAGCTTGGAGCTGCTGGGGCAGAGCGTTCCGCCCGCTTCGACGTCTGCGTCGGCGCAGGTCATGCCCGCGCCGTAGTTGCCCACGCCCGGGTTGATGCTCATGCCGCTCGGGAAGGTCGTGACGATCTTCTTGGTCGAGGACGAGTTACCGCTGAACTGGAAGCCGAGGTCGAGTCCGACCGGCTTGCCGCGCTGCGTGGTGCTCAGGGAAGCGGTGATCGCGGGGTTGTACGGCGCGTTGGCGCAGTTGACCGTCGTGAAGTCGCCGCCGGGCGAGCCGACCGTGACCGAGTTGCCGATCGTGGACTTCATCGTCGAGGTCAGCGTGTGACTCGTGCACTGCGACGGGTTGATCATGAACGGCTTGTCGTCAGCAGTTGACGGCGTGCCCTGATCGGCCATGCCCTTGAGCTGGATCTGCAGCTGGCGCACGCGGACCGGAACACCCTCGTAGGTCTTGGGCAGCACGGTGTGGGTGTCAATCGAGAGGTCGCTCGCCTGCGCTCCGCTGACGATCTGCGTCGTCACCGGCAGGCTCAGCTTGCCGAGGTTGTACGGACCGACCTGGACCGGGATGACGACCGCGAGGCGCGCCGGCTCGTTCGCGTCAGGAATGACGTTGTAGAGCTTGCCGGTCATCGTCAGCGTGTCTGCGCCTGTGCCGATCTTGGTGGTGACTGCACCGACCACGCTGTCGTCCTGGCACGCGCCGTTGACCGCGTCCGTCTGCGAGCAGCGGGGGGTCAGGACCGTGTTGGCCACAAGTCCCGGCGGGAGGTGGAGGTCGAACTCCTCGATCTGCTGCGTGTAGTCAGCGCGGTCGACGGTGATCGTGACGTCCGGGTTGGCGGCCGCGTCGAGCGTGCTGAACGTTGCGCCGAAGGTCGGGTTGAACGGCTCAGATGCCTGCGAGCCGCTGCCGCCGTACACCGCGTTGTAGGTGCCGTCAGAGGTGATCGTCGATCCTCCGGACTGCGGCGTGATCTCGGCGGACACCGTCTGCGTGCCTTCGGTCTCGGAGTTGGTGAACAGTGCGTCGGGGCCGGAGCTGAACTCGATCTTCAGCTGCGTGAATCCGAGGTCCGGGATTTCGGCGAAGGTTGCGACGATCTGGCCGGTGCCGGAGTTGGTTGCGCCCGTTGCGCTGGTTGAGTTGGTCGGGATGTCGGAGGAGCCGTCAACAGTGGTCGATCCGCGGACGACCAGCTTGGTGCCGGGCAGGTCAACGATCATCACCAGGCGGTAGCGCGTGGAGGCCGTGTTGCCGGGCTCTTCGAGGTAGATCGAGCCGGTCTTCGTGCCGGGCAGCAGCGGCGTGATCAGCGAGACGTCGCCGACCTTGCTCGCGGCCGGGCAGGCCGGTGCGTTCGGGTTCGCCTTGATCGCGTTGATCGCGTCCGTCGAGCAGACGTTGATACCGCCGTTGAGGTTGGCGACGGCCGGGTTGAGCGTCATGCCCAGCGGCATCGTCGTGACCACAGAGCCGATCGTCGGGTTGCTCGCCGCAGAGTCGAACTGCAGGGTCATGCCCGTCGGGACGGCGGTCTGGCCCGTGGTGTTGCTGACGGTCAGCGTCGGGTTGGGCGAGAAGTCGCGCGGGCAGCCGTCGACGATGTAGTTGACCGTGCGGGTGACGGTCGAACCGCTCAGCGGCACGAGGTCCGCCTTCATCGGGTTGGTGTCACCGACGAGGTCGCACTTGCTCGGGTTCTTGATGAAGCCCTTGTCGTCGGCTCCTGGGCCGTTGCCCTGGTCGGCGACACCGTTGAGCGTCATCGACATCTCGGCGAGGCGCACGTTGATGCCCTCGTACTTCGTGGGCAGCTGCGCGCTGGCGTCGACGCCGTAATCGCTTCCGCGCAGGCTCGTCGGGACCGGGATCGTCAGCTTGCCGAGGTTGTACGGACCAACCACGACCGGGACGATTGCGGCAAGGCGTGCCGGTTCGTCGGAGTTCGGGACCACGTTGTAGATGCCACCGTCGATGTCCAGCGTCTCAGCGCCGGTGCCCAGCTTCGTCGTGACCGTTCCCACCTGGCTTGCAGCGGTGCAGGTCGCTGCTGCAGCCTGTGCCTGCGAGCAGGTCGTGTCGGTTGCGGTGGTGTCCGCGACGAGGCCGACCGGCAGCTTCACGTTGAAGTTGCGCAGGTACTCGTTCTTGGCGCCGGCAGTGACCTTCAGCGTGAGGTCGGTGTTGCCACCGCTGGTGGTGCTTCCCTGCGTGATCGAGAACGTCGGGTCGAACGGCTTGCTCGCCGAGCAACCCAGCGTGTTCGTCAGGTTGAACGTGGAGTCGACCAGCGCGTCGGATCCACCGGAGCTCGGCGTGATCGTCGAGTTGGTGGTCTGCGTTCCGCAGCTGTCCGGGTTGGTCAGCAACGCGCGGTTGCCGGTGTTGAAGTTGATCACCATCTGCGTGAACTGCAGGTCGGGGATCGTGTCGAAGTCGGTCGTGATGCGGCCGGTTCCGGTGTCGGTCGCGCCGAGACCGCCGGTGATGTCGGAGGAGCCGTTGACCAGCACCTTGCCGCGCAGGATCATGTCCGTGCCCGGGAGGTGGACGACGATCGCCAGCTTGTAGCGCGTCGCGCCGGTTGAGCCCGGGTCCTCGAGGTAGACGTTGCCGGTCTGGTTGGCGCCCAGCAGCGGCGTGGTCAACGTGACCGTGCCCTGGTTGGAGCTCGCCGGGCAGCCTGAGCCGCCGGCGTTGATCTGCGCAGTCGAGCAGGTCGCAAGACCGTTGCCGGCGTCTGCGTTGATCGACATGTCGTTCGGCAGCGCCAGCTGGAAGCGGCTGATCGTGGAGTTCTGCGGGTCCGATCCGATCGTCACGCCGAGGCCCGTCGGGACCGTCGTGTCGTTCGGAGTGGAGGTGACGCCGACGGTCGGCGCGACCACGAAGTTGCGCGGGCAGCCCGTCGTGGTGAAGCTCGAAGTGCGGCTCGCTGTCGTACCGGTGTCAGAGGTCATGTTGGCCGTGACGGTGTTGTTCTGGCACTTGCTCGGCACGCTGATGAACGGCTTGCCCGTGGACTGGGCGACGCCGTCGAGCGCGATGTCGAGCTTCTTGATGCGCACGGCGATGCCCTCGTAGCGACGCGGGATCGTGGTGGTCGTGCTGACCGAAAGGTCGGAGTTGAGCTGCGTGCCGATCGGGATCATGAGCTTGCCGAGGTTGTACGGACCAACCTGGACGTCGGTGATCGCCGCGAGACGCGCGGGCTCGCCCGGGTTCGGGTCAACGTTGTAGATCTGACCGGCCAGCTCGAGGTTGTTCGCGTCGGCTGCGCCGTTACCGATGAAGGTGTCGAACGATCCGACCTGGTTGTCGCTGGTGCAGTTGCCCGCGAGCGCGTTGGCCTGCGTGCAGTGCGTGGTTGCGGTGGTCGCGGCGACAAGACCGATCGGCAGGTCGAGGTTCAGCTGGCGCAGGTAGCGCTGGTTGCTTCCCGGGGTGCCGTTCGGGCGGTCGACGTGGATGTTCAGGTTCGGGTGTCCGCCGGCAGAGGTGGAGCCGCTTCCGTCAACGTTGACGCTGAAATTCGGGCCGAACGCGTCGCCGCATCCAGCCGGCGTCGTTGAGTACGCGGCCGTCGGGGTGGCGTTGGTGCCGTTCGAACTCGGCGTCACCGTGGCGGTGAACGTGTTGCTCGAGCAGGTCTGCGGGTTGATCAGCATCGGGTTCGTCGAGCTGAACGCCATGTTCAGTTCTGTGAATCCGAGGTCCGGAATCGTGTCGAAGTCAGCCGTGATCTGGCCGGTGCCGGAATCGGTTGCTCCGGTGCCGCCCGTGATGTCAGACGAACCGTTGATCGCGACCTTGCCGCGGACGATCAGCTTGGCGCCCGGCAGGTCGACGACCATCGCGATCTTGTAGCGCGTGGCGGCCGTGGTGCCCGGCGTCTCGAGGTAGACCTTGCCGGTGTAGGCGGTGGTCGGGTCGAGCAACTGGGTCTTCAGGCTGACGGTGCCGATCTGCGACGCGACCGGGCAGCTTGATCCGCCCGCGTCAATCGAGGCAGAGGCGCAGGCCGTCAGGTTGTTGGCGAAGCCGGGATTGATCTCCATGCCGACCGGCATGGCGACCTGAACTCGACCGATGGTCGGGTTGTTGGCGCTGGAGGTGAGGCCGAACGTCAGGTTGACCGGAGACGTGCGAGTCGTGGTGTCAGGAGTGACGGCGAGCGTCGGCGATGCACTGAAGTTCGTCGGGCAGCCCGTGATGTTGATCGCGGAGCTCAGCGTGGAGCTGTTGCTCGTGTCCGAGACCAGCGTGCCCGTGATGTTGCTCGAGCCACACTTGGTCGGCGCGACCATGAACTTGTTGCCGTTCGGCTGACCCTGGATGACCATCTGCATTGCGCGCACGCGCACTGCGATGCCCTCGTAGCGCGACGGCAGCGATGCGCTGGCCGTGACCGTGAGGTCGGAGTTCAGGGTGGTCGGGA
Source organism: Thermoleophilaceae bacterium (assembly GCA_016462645.1). GTDB lineage: Bacteria > Actinomycetota > Thermoleophilia > Solirubrobacterales > JACPNS01 > JACPNS01. The sequence continues at coordinate 13,328 of JAEMSX010000003.1, read as the reverse complement.
CCGGGATGCTCAGCTTGCCGAGGTCAAACGGACCGACCTGGACTGGGACGATTGCTTGCAGGCGGGCCGGCTGATCGGCATTCGGGATGACGTTGTAGATCGTGCCGTTGACGGTGTAGTCCTCGCCGACGGTGTCGCTCGAGCCGAACGTCGTCGAGACGGTTCCGACCAGCTGGCTCGCGAGGCAGGTCGCTGCGTCTGCGTTTGCCTGCGAGCAGCGCGGGACGGCGGTCGTGTTGGCGACAAGACCGACCGGCAGCTGGATTCCGAAGCTCTTGAGCTCCTGCGTGCCGAGCGGGTTGCCGACGTTCAGGGTCAGGTTCGGGTTGGCTGCCGAAGTGCTCGGGCTGATCGAGGCGCTGAAGGTCGGGTTCCAACCGGTGATCGCGCTCGTTCCGCCAGCGGTCGTGAAGGTCGCGTTCGCGGACTTCGTCGTGGCGACCGAGTGCGGAGTCAGCGTGCCCTGGACCGTGTGCGTCGCCGCATTCTTCGGGTTGACGAAGAGCTTGGAGCCGCTGTTGAAGGCGAGCGACATGTTCGTGAATCCGAGGTCCGGGATGCCCGGGAAGTCTGCGGTGACCTGACCGGTCGCGGTGCCGGCTGCGTCGGTCGAGCCGAGGCCGCCGGGGGCGATCGTGGTGGAGCCGTTGACGAGCGTGCCGCCGTGGATGACGATGTCCTTGCCCGGCAGGTGCAGGACCAGCGCGAGCTTGTAACGCGTTGTCGCCGTGCTGCCCGGAGTCTCGAGGTAGACCTCGCCGGTGACGGGGCTCGGCAGCAGCGGCGTGTTGAGCGTGACTGTTGCCAGGTTGGAAGTGGTCAGCTTGCACGGGTTGCTGCTTGAAGGATCTGAGTCGATCGTCGAGCAGGCGACGAGACCGTTGCCGACGCCCGGGTTGATCTCCATGCCCTGCGGCAGTGCGACCTGCACGCGGCTGGTCGTTGCGTTGCCCGCCGGAACTTGAACGCCGAGGGTCAGCGCGGTCGGCGCGCCGGCGGTGGTCGGGTTGACGGCTGCGCTCATCGTCGGGTTGTAGGCCGGCACGGTCGCCGAGCATCCGGCGGTCGTGAAGCTGGAGCTGTTGTTGGCGCTCGAGCTGTCCGTGCTGCTGTCACCGGCAGTGAAGTCGGCGCTGATCGTGTTGCTCTGGCACTTGCTCGGGTTGGTGACGTAGTTGTTGCCGCCGACCGTGCTGTTCAGGGTCATGTTCAGCGTGCGGATACGGACCGCAATGCCCTCGTAGCGCTGCGGCAGCGTCGCGTTCGCGTCGATTCCGTAGTCGGCGCGAATGCTCGAGGTGACCGGGATCGTCAGCTTGCCGAGGTCGAACGGACCGACCACGACCGGCACGATCGCCGCGAAGCGAACCGGCTCATTGCTGTTCGGGGTGACCTGGAAGATCTGACCGCCGGTGAGCGAGTAGGTCGATGAGCCCGAGCCGATGCTCGTGCTGAAGGTTCCGACCTGTGCGGCCGCTGCCGTGGTCGCGCAAGTGCCCGCCGCGGCGCTGGCCTGCGAGCACGGGCTGGCGACCGCCGACGTGTTGGCCACAAGGCCGGTCGGCAGGTGGATCGCCATCGTCTTCAGCGTCTTCTGCTTGTCGCTGCGCGTGACGTTCAGGCCAAGGTTCGGGTGGCCGCCCGGCGTGGTGTTGTCGACCGTGGCGGTGAAGCCCGGGTCGAAGCCGAATGTGCCGCATCCGGTCAGCGGGTACGACGGCGAGGTGTTGCTGGTGGCACCCGTGTTGGAGTTCGGCGTGAAGGTCGCGCTGAAGCTGTTGGCGCAGGTCTCGGGGTTGACGACCAACGCGTTCGGGCCGGAAGCGAACGCCATCGAGAGGCTGGTGAAGCCGAGGTCCGGGATGTTGTCGAAGTCGGCGCTGATCTGGCCGGTGCCGGTGTCGACGGCTCCGGTGGCGCCGGACGGGATCGTGCTCGAGCCGTTGATCTGGATCGCGCCGCGCACGATCAGCTTCTGGCCGGGCAGGTCGATGACCATCGCGACCTTGTAGCGCGTGGTCGACGTGGTGCCCGGAGTCTCGAGGTAGACCTTGCCGGTCGGGTTCGAGTTCAGCAGCGGGGTGACCATCGAGACGGTCGCCAGCTGCGAGCTGGCGGCGCAGCCCGAACCACCGGCATCGATCGTTGCCGTGGCGCAGGCGGTGAGGCCGGTGCCGAAGGCAGGGTTGATCTCCATGCCGCTCGGGAAGGTGATCTGGACACGCTTCATCGTCGGGTTGCTCGCCGCAGAGTTGATCGTGAAGGTCAGGCCCGCGGGGTCGGCCGGGACGGACGAGCTTGAAGAGACGGAGAGGCTCGGCGCCGTTCCGAAACCGGTGCAGCCGGTCGTCGTGTAGCTGAAGGAGCTGGCAACGGTTGCCGGTGAGCCACCGTCAGAGACCATCGATGCGTTGATCGGGTTGCTCTGGCACTTGCTCGGGTTGATCATGAAGGGGTTGCCGTTGGCGGTGCTCGAGAGCACCAGCTGCATCGTGCGGATGCGGACCGCGATGCCCTCGTAACGCGTCGGCAGCTGGGCCGTGGCGTCAACGCCGAGGTCGCTGCGCAGCGTGGTCGGGACCGGGATGCTCAGCTTGCCGAGGTCGAACGGGCCGACGACGACCGGCAGCACGGCGGCGAAGCGCGCGGGCTCCGTTGCGTTGGCTGCGACGTTGTAGAGCGAACCGCTGAGGGAGAAGGTCGAGGCGCCCGAGCCGATCGAGGTGGCGACGGTACCGACCGCCTGGTTGGCGGCGCAGTTGCCGGCAGCGGCAGTGGCCTGCGAGCAGAGCGAGGTGGCGCTGGTCGCGGCAACGAGACCGGTCGGCAGACCGACCGTGATGTTGCGCAGGTCGCGGTTGTTGTCCGGACGGACGAAGTTCAGCGTCACGTTCGGGTTTCCGGCCGAAGTGGTCGGGGCGACGCTGCCGTTGAAGGTCGGGGCGAACGGCTGCGCAGCGCAGTTGGTGTCGGGCGTGTAGCCGCCGGTCACGGTCTTCACCGCGCCGGTGCCGTGCGGCGTCCAGTCAGCGCTGAAGGTTGCCAGCGAGCAGGCCTCGGGGTTGACGAACAGCGCGTTGCTGCCGCTGTTGAAGGCGACACGCATGTTCGAGAATCCGAGGTCCGGGATTCCCGGGAAGTCCGCGGTGATCTGGCCGGTGCCGGAGTCGACCGCGCCGGTTCCGCCGGACGGGATCGTGGTTGAGCCGTTGAGCGTGATCGAGCCGTGCAGGATCAGGTCCTTGCTCGGAAGCTTCACGACGATCGCGGCCTTGTAGCGCGTGGTCGCGGTGGTGCCCGGCTGCTCGAGATACACGGCGCCGGTCTGCGGGTTCGACAGCAGCGGCGTGGTCAGCGTGACCGTTCCGATGCGCGAGCCGTTGCCGTCACAGATCGTCTGACCCGGGGTCGTGGCGAGGTTTGCGGCCGAGCAGTAGTCGAGGCCCGTGCCCGCGGCCGGGTTCAGCTCGAAGCCGGTCGGGAAGTTGATCTTGATCCCCTGCGTCGTCGGGTTCAGCAGCGTCGTGCCGAGGTCGAACTGCAGACCGACCGGCTGGCCGGCGGCCATCGTGGACGGGGTGACGGTCAGGGTCGGGTCCGTGGCGTAGGCGCGGTTGCAGCCCGTGAAGGTCGCGGGCGTGGTGCGGGAAACGGTGGTCGGGTCCGGCGAGATGATGTCGGCGCCGATCGTGCCCGTCGAGCACGCGCTCGGGTTGATCATGAACGGCTGGCCGCTGACGGTGCCATTTACGGTCAGGTTGATCGAACGGACGCGGACGTCGATGCCCTCGTACTTGGTCGGGAGCGTGGAGAAGGTGTCAACGCCGTAGGTACGCGTGGAGTCGGCGACGCCGTCGTTCAGGGCGGTCGAGATGTCAACCGGCAGGTTGCCGAGGTCGAACGGTCCGACGACGACCGGAATCAGTGCGGCCAGGTGCGCCGGCTCGGCCGCGCTCGGGACGACGTTGTAGACGGTGCCGGTGAGCGAGAGCTGCTCAGCGCTTGCGCCCATCGTCGTCGTGATCGTTCCGACCGCGCTGCTCGGCGTGGTCGTGCCGCAGGTGCCGGCGGTTGCGTCGGCCTGCGAGCAGCGCGCCACCGCAGTGGTGTTGGCGACGAGGCCGACCGGCAGCTTCACGTTGAGGTTGCGGATCGTGTTGACGGAGCTGCCGCCGTTGGTGATTGCGATGTTCAGGTCAGGGTGCGCTCCCGCCGCGTAGCTGGTGACCGTTCCCGAGAAGGTCGGGTTGAAGGCCTGCGGGCACGGGCTGGTCGGCGTGGTGTTCTGGGTGCCGTTCACCGCTGCGCCGCCGCCGTTGGGCGAGACGCTCGTGCCGACAGTCCAGTTGCCTGCGCAGGTCGACGGCGTGATCAGCATCGAGCGGTTGCTCGTGGCCAGGGTCAGCGTGAGGTTGCTGAATGCGAGATCCGGGATCGTCGGGAAGGTCGCGACGATGTCACCGGTTCCAGAGTCCTTCGCGCCAGTGCCACCGGTCGGAATCGTGGTCGATCCGTTGACGGTCGCGCCGCCGTGGACGATCAGCATCTGGCCCGGGAGGGAGACGACGATCGCCAACTTGTAGCGCGTGGAAGCAGTGGTGCCCGGGGACTCGAGGTAGAGCTTGCCGGTGAAGGTGCCGTTCAGCAACGGGCTGGTGAGCGAAACGGTTCCCTGCTGCGCCGCCGCCGGGCAGGCGTCCGTGCTCGGCGTGATCGCGTCGATCACGGCCGTGGCGCAGGTGGTGTTGTTGCCGTTGTTGCCGACGGCCGGGTTCAGTGACATGCCGGACGGCATCGTCAGCTGGACCGCGCCGATCGACGGGTTGCCGACTGCAGAGTTGATCGCGACGGTCATTCCCGTCGGGGTCTGGGTCGTCGTGCTCATGCCCGACACCGTGACGGTCGGGCTGGTGCCGAAGGCGACCGGGCAACCAGTCGCCGTGTAGGCGGAAGAGTTGTTGGCCGTCGAGCTGTCCGGGGTCGCGTCGGCGGCAGTGAAGTCAGCGCTGATCGTTCCCGCCGTGCACTTGCTCGGGTTGTTCATGTAGTTCTGGCTGTTGACCGTGCCGTTGATGATCATCTGCATCGTCTGGATGCGCACGGCGATGCCCTCGTAGCGCGTCGGCAGCGTCGTGGCGAGGTCGATGCCGTAGTCCGAGCTGCGCAGCGATCCGCTGATCGGCACGCTGAGGTTGCCCAGGTTGTACGGACCGACGACGACCGGAATGATCGCCTGGAAGCGGGCGGGCTCAGTCGCGTTCGGCACCACGGCGAAGATCTTGCCGCCGGTGACGTTGTAGGTCTCGGTGCCCGAGCCGATCGTCGTGCTCGGGATCGTTCCGACCTGTGAGGTCGGCTGCGTGGTCGCACAGGTTGCCGCCGTCGCGCTGGCCTGCGTGCACTGCGGGACTGATCCGGTGTTCGCCGTCAGACCGGCCGGCAGATGGATCGCGAGGTTCTTCAGCTGCTTGGACTTGTCGGCGCGGGCGATGTTCATCGTCAGCGTCGGGTGCGCGTTGGCGACGTAGCTCGAGGCCGAAGCGGTGAACGACGGATTGAACGCGGTGCTCGCGCCGGTTGTGGCGTAGCTGGCGTTGGCGACCTTGTCGGCGCCGTTCGCGTTGTTGGTGAAGGTTCCGGTGAACGTCTGAGTGGCGTTGGTCTCCCGGTTGACGACCATCGCGCGGGTGCCGCTGTTGAAGGTCATCGTCAGGGCAGTGAAGCCAAGGTCCGGGATGTTGTTGAAGTCGGCGTAGATCTTGCCGGTTCCGGTGTCGATCGAACCGGTGCCACCGCTGGTGACATCGGTCGAGCCGTTGACGGTGACGGCGCCCTGAACGATCAGCTCGTTGGAGCCCGGCAGATCGACGATCATCACGACCTTGTAGCGCGTGGCAGCGGTTGTGCCCGGGGCGACGATGTAGACGTTGCCGCTGAGCGGGCTGGTCGAGAGCAGCGGCGTCGTCAGCGAGACGGTCGCGATCGAGTTGGCCGAAGCGCAGCCGGCGACGGTCGGCGTCGTGCACGGCGTGAGGCCGTTGGCGAATGCCGGGTTGATCTCCATGCCGGTCGGGAAGTCGAGCTGGACGCGCTTCATCGTCGGGTTGCTCGCGGCAGATCCGATGTTGAACGTGAGTCCGACCGGGTCCGCTGCCTGCGTGGTGCTCGGCGTGACGGTCAGTGTCGGGTCGGTTCCGAAGACCTTCGGGCAGCCGTTGATCGCGAACGACGTGGCGACCTTGTTCTGCGGCGTCACGCCATTGCTGATGTCGGCGTTGAAGTTGCTCACGGTCTGGCAGACGCTCGGGTTCTCGAAGAACGGCTGGCCGCTGACGGTGCCTGAGAGCGTGACCGTCAGGGAGCGCGCACGGATGTCGATGCCCTCGTACCTCTGCGGCAGCTGCGCCGTGGCGTCGATGCCGTAGTCAGCGCGCAGGCTGGTCGTCACCGGGACCGAAAGATTTCCGAGGTTGAACGGACCGACCGTGACCGGGATGATCGCCTGCAGGCGCGCCGGCTCAGAGGCGTTCGGGGTGACGTTGTAGACCGAGCCGTTGAGCGTGTACTGCTCGGCGTTGGTGCCGACCGCGGCGGACGCGGTACCGACCGCCGGCGTGGCGCACGTTCCTGCGGTGGCGTTGGCCTGGCTGCAGCGCGCGACGTTGTTCGTGTTCGCGACGAAGCCGGTCGGCAGGTGGTACGTGACCGAGCGCAGGAAATCCACCGTGGCGCCCGGGTTCGTGACCGTCATGGTCAGGTTCGGGTTGGCGTTGGCGTTCGTGTCGCTGACGGTCGCGGAGAACGTCGGGTTGAAGCTCGTCGCAACACACGGGCTGTTGGTGTTGAAGTTCGAGTTGTTGCTGGTGGCGCTGGTCGGATTGTTGTACGGGTACATCTGCGCCGTGATCGTGTTCGTCGCCGAGCACGCGGTCGGCGTGACGAGCAGCGCCTTGCTGCCGGTGGCGAGGTTGACGGTCAGGTTGTTGAACGAGAGGTCGGGCAGGTTGTCGAAGTCGGCAGTGATGATTCCGGTTCCGGAGTCGACGTTGCCGGTAGCGCCGACCGGGACGGTCGTGTCGCCGTTGATGCGCACCTTGCCGCGGATGATCAGGCTCTGGCCGGGCAGCGCAACGATCATCGCCAGGCGGAAACGCGTGTCAGGCGAGCCGCTCGGGTCCGGAGTCTCGAGGTAGACGTTGCCGGTGAAGGTTCCGGAGATCAGCGGAGTCGTCATCGAGACGGTTCCGACGACCTGCTTGCCGGCCGCAGAACACGCGTCCGCGCCACCGGCGCTGCTGTTGATCGTCGCGGTGGGGCAGGTGAAGCCCGCGGGGTAGTTGCCGACGGCCGGGTTGACGGACATGCCGCTCGGGAAGGTCAGCTTGAGCTGCTTCATCGTCGAGTTGCCGGTCGCGTTGGTGACGGTGACGCCGAGGCCGACCGGCGTCTGGGTCGCGGGCGTGGCCGGGTTGGTCGCGACCGTCGTCGTCGGTGCAACGGCGAAGCCGCCGGCGCACGCACCTACGGTGAAGTTCTGGGTTGCGGTCGCAACGTTCGAGAGCGCCGACGTCATCGTCGCGGTGGTCGTCTTGCTGGCACCACAGTTGCTCGGGTTCGTGAGGAAGTTCGCTCCGTTGCCCGGCGCAACTCCGTTGATCAGAACCTGAAGGCTGCGGTAGCGGATCTTCACGCCTTCGTAGCGATTGGGAAGGGTGACGCTCGCTGTCAAACCATATGGATCTGCGTCAGACCCGGGGCGCAGCGCGACATCGACGGGCAGCGTCATCGATCCGAGGTTGAACGGCCCGAGCACGATCGGAACGACCGCGGTGAGCTTCGCCGGCGCAGTCGCCGGAGCGACGGTGTTGTAGAGGCTTCCGGAGAGCGTTGCGAGCCCGGCGGCAGGTGTCGCGACCAAGGCTGAACCAACGGTCGCTGTCACCGAACCGACGCGAGAGTTCGCCGGACAGTTAGCGGCGTCCGCGAGGACCTGCGTGCATGTCGGGACCGCTGCCGGGGCGCCGGTCAGGCCGGACGGCAATGCAAAGGCGATGCTGCTGAGCTGCTGGTTCTTCTCAGGACGGTTGACCGTAAGCGTCAGGTCCGGATGCGCGTTCGGTGCGGTGGAGGAGAGCGTCTGCGAGAAGGTCGGAGCCCATGGATCCGTACCGGTGGAGCCGACCGTGCCGTTGTAGTTGGTCAGGTAGCTGGGACTCGATGTCACCGGGTTGGTGGAACTGGTCGAGTACGGGACGAAACTCGCGCCGAAGGTCTGGCTCCCGATCGTGTCGGAGTTGACGAACATCGGCGTGGCGCTGTTGAACGCCAGGGCCATGGATGAGTACGGCACATCCGGCAGGTTGTTGAACGTCGCGATGAGCTGGCCCGTGCCGCTGTTGACCGCACCCGTGCTGCCAGCGACGCCACCGGTCGTGGAACCGTTCAACGTCACCGATCCGCGAATGATCAATTTTCCGCCGGGCATGTCGAGGTACATCACAACGCGGTAGCGCGTAGCCGGCGTCGAGCCGGATGCCTCGAGGTACACCTTTCCGGTGACCGCGCTGCCCAGCAACGGCGTCGTGACCGTCACATCGGCGATCTTCGTCGCCGGACCCGCACAGCTGTCAGTGGCATTGGTGATGTCGGTGTTGATCGTCGCGGTTGGGCATGCGGTGACCGCGGAGGCGAAGCCCGGGTTGATCTCAAGGCCGTTCGGCATCGTCACGGTGATGTTCTTGATCGTCGACTGCTGAGTGGTCGCAGCAGCCTGGGACTGGGTCATCGTCAGCGTCAGGCCTGTCGGCTGCGCGGTCGCCAGCGTCGTCGGAGTGACGCTCATCGCCGGCGTGAAGGGCTGCGGCGTTGTGGTGCAGTCGAGGTTCTGATTGGTGTCGCTCAGCACGACGGCGGAGGCCGAGCCGCTGCCCGGAAGCGTGGGACCCGACAGGTCCCCGTTGGAAGTGATCGTGGCGTCGAACGCGAGCGGGGAAGCGCACGTCGCAGACGGATTCTGCAGGAACGGCACAGCACCGGCCATGCCGCTGAGGGTCAGCGAGATGCTGCGATAAGCGACCGGAATGCCGTTGATCGACTGCGTCAGGTCAGTCGAAGAAGTGAGGCGGAAGGTTGAGGTGTTGTCGAGTCGCAGAACCGAGTAGCTGATCACGTAACCGAGGTCAAATGGCCCGACGACTGCCGGGGTCACGATTCCGAGACGCGCCGTCTGAGAGCTGTCCACGGTCGCGACGTTGTAGATGGTGCTCGTCGGCATCACGAGCGTGTCGGGTCCGAGACCCACGGTCACGGCTGCGGTACCGAGAGCGTTGGCCGCAGTACACGTGCCGAGGCTGCTCTGGCTCAGACCGCTGCAGGTGGGAACCGCTGACGCCGATCCCGCGAAGCCGCTCGGAAGCTTGAAGAGAAGATTCTTGATGTTGTCCTGGCGGTCGCCGCGCGTGACCGTGAGGTTCAGGTCCGGGTGACGCCCCGCCTGCGTGTTGCTCAGGTTCGCGCTGAAGGTCGGAGCGAACGAGTTGAAGGAACAGCTGCCGTTGGTCCCCGACGTGACCGTGAGCGTCTTGTTCGTGTTCACGACCGCTTCGTTCGGCGAAGTCCACGGCGTCATCGCGACACTGGCGTTGTAGCTGCCGCAGACCTGCGGGTTGATCAACATCTGCTGGGCGTCGCTCGGGCTCGATACCGGGTTGCTGACCGGGTTGCCCAGGTCGTCAAACCCGACTCCGGCAGAGTTGGTGTTGAAGTCCATGGTGAACTTGCTGTAGTTGAACTGCGGAAGCCCGCTGCCGTAGCTCGACGCATTGGTGATCGACACGACGACCTGTCCGGTCCCGGCATTCGCGGTGGCGGTGCCCTGGAACTTGACGGCCAGCCCGCCACGCGCGGCGAAGATGTAGAGGCGATAAATGCCGGCGGCTTCATCGCCCGGTCGCGGATCGCCGAGATAGATCTTTCCGACAAGGTCGCCCGTGACCTCAGGCGCCTTCACCGCGACGGTTCCGACCTGGCTTCCGGCCGGACAGGTTGGAGTTGTGTCCTGGACCGGCAGACCGTTTCCGGGCATGAGGAACTCTGCCTCCGTGCAGCCTGCTGAGCCAAGGCGATTTGCGATCGCCGGGTTGATCTTCATGCCCACCGGAAGCGTGAGGTCGAATTGCTTTGCGTAGGACGGCTGAAGCGTGTTTGTCGTCACCACCGGGTTGTCAAGCACGGCAAGCAGTCCGACCGGACGGCCGGCCTGCGTGTTGGTCTGCGTCAGCGTGAAAGTCGGGTTGTACGTCGCGGGAGCGACGCAGGACGGCGTGGTGGTCGAGGTCGAGACTTTGTGATCATTGCCCGCGATGCCCGGGTCGATGTCGGTGTCGACGTTTCCGTTCGAGCTGTACGCGCGGCCATACACCTTCGTGTCCCAGGTGGTGCACCGTGTTGGCGCCGTCAGGAAAGGCTTCGTGCTCGGAGCCGGCGCCATACCGCTGATCGTCTGGTCGATCGACTTGATCTGGATCGCACCACCGATGATCGGGTCGGTCTTGGTGATGTCGTCGATGATCTGGATGCGCAATCCCTGGTCGGTCGGGCGCAGCGTGATCTTCGCCGTCATGTTCAGGTTCACGCCGGCACCGGCGCAGAAGAGCAGCCAGATGTTCGCGGTTCCCGAGAGGTTGATGCCGAGGTAGGTCGGGACCTCGGGGTTCGCAGTCGGACGATTGCGCAGCAGGTAGATCGATCCGTTCAGGGTGATGTCGGAACAGGTGAGTCCGCTGCTCGCAACGGCGCGGATCGTTCCGACCTTGCTGCTTGCGGGGCATCCGGCGTAACTCGGGCTGCCACTGCTAGACGTCACCGTCGTGTAGTCGACGTTGCACCGGTTGGCCGAGGTGATCGCGTTCGGATCGCCGATCATTCCGGATGGGTAGTCGATAGTGAGACGTTGAATGTCATCACCGTTACTGGTCGTGATGTTTGTCAGCTGCCGGTAGTCGTAGTGCGAGCCCGGAGCAGGGTTGGCAACGCCAGTGGTGGTTCCGTTCTGAAGGAAGGAGGCGGTCAGTGACGGCGTGATGTCCGCGTTCGCCGTCTGCGCAAACAAAGCAACCGAAAAAAGGCACGCCGCGACCAGGGCAGTCAGCGTCAGAAGGGCGATTCGTGACATCCGTGACACGCCAGTCTGAAGAACAGCTCCAGCTGATCGATTAGATCGAACTGTCTCGTGACAGCCCTGGGAGCCACTCCAGCTCCACGCACGCTCGTGCATTCCCTGCATCCCCTTGTTGGTTTCCTTTGATGCCCGGTCCGGTCGATGGACCCGTCTGCCGCAGATTCAAAGACAATCTGACTAACAGTCTTCTGTCGGCGTATCGCGCCTGACCCTTGAGTAAGAAACGAGTACCACAACGATAAACCCTGCCAATGAGCGTCGATTCGGTCTCGATCACGCCCCCCTGCCCCGCATGGCCGAACGTATGAGTCGATCGGACTAGAGCAGCTGGGCGATAAGTCCGCGCAGCGCGGTGACCGACGGGCGATCGCGATCGAGCACGGTGAAGCGGCCCGGACGAGTGGCCGGTGCGAATCCAACGATTTCTGCGAGCCGGTCGGCGCCGAGGTCAAATCCGCTGAGCGCGCCCTTCATTCCGACCGCCGCGATCATCTCGCGGACTGCCGCGACGTCGCCGCCCTGAAGCTGCGTTGAGATGAGTGTGCCGAAGGCAACCTGCTCGCCGTGTGTGGCGGTGCCGGGCTCAAAGCGGTCGAGCGCGTGGCTGATCAGGTGTTCAGAACCGGAGCAGGGGCGCGAGGACCCGGCAATCTCCATCGCCAGGCCGCTGAGCACGAGTCCGTCAAGCAGGCGCCGGGCGAGTTCGATCGTCAGCTCGCCGCGTCCGAGCGGCGTGAGGTCAAGACCCTCGATCAGCAGCAGCGCGCAGCTGGAGAGCAAGGCGGCGAAGTCGTCAACGGCGTCCTCCCCCGCGTCGGCCGCGATCCGCCAGTCGATCAGGGCGCTGCGGTTGCCGAGCAGGTCGCCGACGCCGGCGCGTGCGAAGCCGATCGGTGCGGCCGCGACAGTCTCGAGGTCCGCGATCACGGCGACCGGCAGCGCAGAGCGCTCGCTCACGACCTCGCCGTCGGCGTTGATGATCACGGAGATCGGCGAGGCGAGTCCGTCTGCGGAAAGCTGGGTCGGGACCACCACAACCGGCAGCTCGGTGAGCATCGCCGCGGATTTCGCAACGTCGATCGGGCGACCGCCGCCGACTGCGATCACCGCGTCATGGTCGCGCGCGGCGACGGCGGCGATGCGTTCGACTTCGGCGCGGGTGTTGTCGCGGACGATCTCGCGCGCGGCGCCGGCGACGGCGAGGTCATTGCAGACGGCCGCCGACTGAGACGCACCGGAGACCATCAGCGGCGAGCCCGAGTCGATCGCGGTCATGACCTCAGCGAGCTCGGCGGCGAGCGCGTCGCTGCCCTCAACGCTGCGCAGGAACCGCGGAAGTTCGATCTGGCGCTTCGAGGCGATTGCCGCGACGAGTTGATTGATCTCGTCAGCCACTGACGGTTGCCTTCCCGTCAATCGCGGGCGCAATTTCGTCGCGGGCGCGGGCGAGATCGTCGTGATCGTCGATCTCCACCCATTTGGTGCCGCCGATGCGCTCGATCCGGACGCGGCGCTCCTTGGCGAGCGCTTCGATCGCGTCCTCGTAATAGACCTGCGTGTTGCCGGCGGCGATGAACTCGTCGAGGATCTCGGCCAGGCGCGGGCCGTCGGCGGGATCGATGCGGGTGAGTCCGATGTATTCGCCGACCGACGTGTCGTGCTCGAGCGACTTGTGCAGGCGGTCGAGTCCGTTGCCCGTCTCTGAGGCCTTCATCGACTCGTCGTCCACGGCGAGATGATCGTCGACGAGAATCGCGGTGCCCTCGGCGTCGGCGAGGCGCTGCGCGAGCACCGGCTCGAATAGGAGGTCGCAGTTGACGATCGCGCAGCCGCCGGCGACGATCTCGCGCGCCTGCCAGAGCGAGGTGATGTTGTTCTCGGTGGCCCAGCGGTCGTTGAAGACGGTTTCCACGTCGTACTCGTCGAAGGCTTCGGCTTTGTGACCGGTGAGCGCGATGATGCGATCAAACCCCGCCGCGCGCAGGTACTCGAAGGCGCGCTCGGCGAGCGGGCGGCCGCCGACCTCCACGAATGCCTTGGGTTGATCGGCCGTAAGGTCGCCGAGCCGCGAACCGCGGCCGGCTGCGAGATAGATCACAGGAAGCTCTGCCATCTCCCCCAACGGTACCGCCACCCCAGCCGCTCCCCC